>NZ_JBWKJU010000001.1:374306-688543 GCF_056432025.1 Streptomyces sp. NPDC045695 | reverse complement strand
CCGAGTACTGGACGTACTCGGGCGCCCCGACAACGCGGCGAGGTGCGGTGCCGGACGACACGGGCCCGACAAGATCCGAAAGAGACGGCCTAGGGCCGTCCGCCCCCATGACGAGTGCCCCGCCCGGGCTTCCGCCCGGCGGGGCACTGGCTTCGGTCAGGTCGCGGCGGGGGTCACGACGTGCCGGTGGTCTTCTTGACCTTGCCCGATGCCTTCGACGTCATCTCCTCGGCCTTGCCGGTCACCTGCTCGCCGCGGCCCTCCGCCTGCATGCGCTGGTCGTCCATGGCGCCGCCAGCGCTCTCCTTGATCTTGCCCTTGACCTGCTTGGCCTTGCCCTTCGCCTTGCTCATGACGGGTTCCTTCCTGGAGTCGGTGCTGTCCACCCTGTTTCCGTGGCAGCCACACCGCAACTCGTGCCGGGCCGCGATGCGCACCGGGTTCGCCCGTTCAGTCGGGCGGTTCCGGCACCGGGGGCGGCTCGCCGGGTGCGGGCCGGCGGGGGGCCGGACGGGGGTCATGGGGCTTGGGGCCGGGACTCGGGGACACCGGATCGCGGGGTACCGGATCCGGCCTTTCCGGAGTGGGCCCGGGGCCTTCGGGCTCCGGTGCGGTGGTGGCCTGGGGAGTTACGGTCAGGGGGGTCACGGTCATGGGAGTCACGGTCACGGAGTTCCCTCGCTTCGGCTCTCAGCGTTCCGGGCGTGTTCGGGCGCCTGCCCGGCCCCCGCGGCGGCAAACGGGCCCCGTCAGGCTGCGGCCACGGCTTCCGCCAGACTGTCCACCACCTCGCTGAGCCGTCCGTGCCGTCGGTGTGCGGCCCGCTGCTGGGCCGCACCGTTGCCTTCGGCCCGTACGCGGTCGAGGAGGGCGTCCACGAGGGCCAGGTCGCCGGCGCCTGCGAGGCCCGGGGCCGCCCGGTCGCGCAGCCGGGCGAGCAGGTCCCAGGCCGGTACGAGGCAACCGCTGACCGGGTCGAGGCCGTAGCCGTCCAGGCCGTACGCGGCAGCGCAGCGGTGGGCCGCGCGCAGCCGGGAGCGCTCCGGCGCGGGGGCCGGGACGCCCTCGGCCGCCTCCGTGCGCACGGTGGCGGCGAGCCCCCGTACGAGGACCGCCAGGAGGACGACGGTGTCGATGCGGGCGTTCACGTCGGCGACCCGGATCTCCAGAGTCGGGACGTGCTCGGAGGGGCGGGCGTACCAGTAGATCATCCGCCGGTCCATGACCGTGCCGCTGTGTACGAGCGCGTCGGCGACCCTCTCGTACGCCGCCTCGTCGAGGACCGGGGCGGGCCCCACGGTGGGCCACTGGGCGTGCGCCACCGCGCGCCAGCTGGCGTAGCCGGTGTCCCGGCCGCGGTCGAAGGGTGAATTGGCGGCGAGCGCCTGGAGCGCGGGCAGCCACGGGCGCATCCGGTTGGCGAGGTCGAGGGCCTGCGCCCGGCCGTCCACCCCGATGTGGACGTGGCAGCCGCACACCGTCCAGTCGCGGTTGCCGAGGACCGGCGCGAAGCGCGAAGCCATCCGGTGGTAGCGCTCGTCGCGGGTGATGGTCAGGGGACGCTCCGGCGCCGTGACGGCCGTACCGGTCGCCAGCACCAGGCAGTCCTCGGCGGCCGCCGCCCGGACCACCTCGGCCCGCAGCCAGGCCAGCTCGGCCCGGAGCGCGGCGGGGCTCGTGGTGGGGCTGGTGCACACCTCCACCTGGGCGGTGAAGAATTCTGGCTGCACCAGGGGGCCGAGCGTGCGCGAGGCGGCTTCGATGACGCGTGGTCCGCGGCCCACAGGGGCGCGGCTGCTGCGGTCGACCAGCAGGAACTCCTCTTCGACGCCCATGGTCAGCGTCGGGGCCTCGCCGGGGTGTCGCTCTCGCGGCGCGGTGGACGTGCCGGTCGCTCCTTCACGATCGGCGGCGGCCGGGGTGGGGGCGGTCAGTGTCATCGCAAGGTGCCTCCGTCGATCGAGGCCGGTGGCCCGGACGGGCGCGCCGTCGGCCGGGTGATCGATCACGCGTTCGGCTCACCCAAGGGCACATACCCCCTCAAAAGGAGGCTCACGCGGGGTGGGGAGGGAGGGCCTGGCAGGGTCCTGCGCTCAGGGAAGTTCCGGGATGAAGGGGAGGTAGTCCGTGTCCGGGCCGGAGGGGATCACGGCGTAGCTCGCCTCGGGAAGCTCGTTCCACACGCCGGGCAGGTCCCCCAAGGGCTCCGAGACCACGATGCGGGAGTCGTCGGAGATCTGGCGGAGGTAGTCCACCTCCGGGTGGAGGTGGCGGACGGTCTCGGCGCGGCTGCTGTAGAAGAGCGACCGGGCCTTGCCCTGGCTGGAGTAGCGGAAGGCCCAGACCCGCTCACCGTCGCTGACCGCCACGGTCATCTGGAGCGGATCCGGCACGCCGTGTTCCTTGCCGAGGTGCTCCACCAGGCCCGCCATGCGGGCCACGGCGCCCGGGACGTCCTGGTCGAGGCCGAGGGTGACGGCCAGGTAGAACATCACCTCGGAGTCGGTCGACCCTTCGATGGCCGGGAAGAGCGCCGGGTCCACGGCCATGCAGAGGTCACGCTGCAACCGGGGGAAGTCGGCGATGGCCCCGTTGTGCATCCACAGCCAGCGGCCGTGGCGGAACGGGTGGCAGTTGGTCTGCTGGACGGCCGAGCCCGTCGAGGCACGCACGTGGGCGAAGAACAGGGGGGAGCGGACGTGCGCGGCGAGCTCGCGCAGGTTGCGGTTGTTCCAGGCCGGTCCGATGTCGCGGAAGACCGCCGGCGTGCCGTCGCCGTCCGCGCTGTACCAGCCGATGCCGAAGCCGTCCCCGTTGGTGGTCTCGACCCCCATACGAGCATGGAGACTCTGGTTGATCAGCGAGTGCTCCGGGCGGTAGAGCACGGCGTCGAGGAGCATGGGCGAGCCCGAATACGCGAGCCAGCGGCACATGCACATCATCCCCTTCCGCACCGCTCCCTTCACGGCATGCTCCGATCCTAACCCCGCGCCCGCGCTGCTTCAGGGCTCCCCCGCCGCAGCGCGGCCGCGCTGCGGCGGGCGGGTACGGCTGCCGCCCCGGGCTGGTGGGATCAGCCCGGTGCGGTGAGCCGTGAGAACGGGCTGTCACCGAGGCGGGCCAGGAGATCGGCCGGATCGGCGTAGACGGCCGCGGCCCCCGCCTCCTCCAGGTCCCGGCGCGGGATTCCGCCGCACAGCAGGCCGACACCGGTGACACCGGCCCGGGCCGCGGCCTTCATGTCCCAGACGCTGTCGCCCACGAACACCGCGCGCTCGGGCGGCACTTGAGCCATGCCGAGGGCGTGGAGCACCGGGTCGGGCGCGGGCTTGCCCTGCTCGACGTCCTCGGAGCTCGCCGTGTCGGTGAGGGCGTCGTCGGCGTCCAGGGCCCGGCGCAGGGCGCTCAGTTCCCGGTCCTTGGCGGAGGTGACGAGCAGGACCTTCCATTGCGCCCGCGACAGGGTGCGCAGGAGGTCGGCGGCCGCGTGCAGCGCGGGGATCCGCTCGAAGTAGGTGGCGTAGAGGGTGTCGTGGCCGGTGCTGAGCCGGTCGTCGCCGGTACGGTCCCGGTCGTCCCCCAGCACGTGGTCGAGGAGGTCTTCGCCGGGCAGGCCGATCGCCCGGTGGATGGCGTGCATGGGGACCTCGTGCCCGGCCTGGCGCAGCGCCTCCCACCAGGAGACGACGTGGAGGTGGTTGGTGTCCGTGAGGGTGCCGTCGACGTCGAAGAGAGCGGCGCGGTCCATGGCGGCGGCCTCACAGCTCCCGTAGGGCGGGCAGCAGTTTGGCCTCGGCCCATTCCAGGAAGGGCTGCTGCCGTTCGCCGCCGACCTGGACGAGGGCGACCTCGGTGAATCCCGCCTCCGCGTACGGGCGCACGGCGTCGACGAAGGCGTCCACGTCGTCGCCGCACGGGATGGCCTCGGCGACGTCCTCGGGCCGTACGTGCTGCGCGGCCTGCTCGAATCCGCCGGGGCCGGGGAGCTCGGCGTTCACCTTCCAGCCGCCGAGCGCCCAGCGGAACTGGTCGTGGGCTCGGGCGACCGCGGCGTCGCGGTCGGTGTCGTAGCAGACGGGGAGCTGGCCGATGCGCGGCTTGCCCGAGCCGCCGTGCGCGTCGAACTCCCGCAGGAGGTCGCGCTTCGGCTCGGTCGCGATCACGAGATCGCCGTAGCGGCCGGCGAGCTCGCAGGAGCGGGGCCCGGAGACGGCGATGCCGATCGGGGGCGGCTGGTCGGGGAGGTCCCAGAGCAGGGCGTTCTCGACGTCGAAGTGGACGCCGTGGTGGCTGACGCTCTCCCCGTCGAACATGCGCCGGATGATGCCGACGGCCTCCTCCAGCATCTCCAGGCGTACGGGGGCGGCCGGCCAGCCGGCTCCGACGACGTGTTCGTTGAGGTTCTCCCCCGAGCCCAGGCCCAGACGGAACCGGCCCCCGGACAGGATCTGCATCGTCGCCGCCTTCTGCGCGACGACCGCCGGGTGGTAGCGGAAGGTCGGACAGGTCACGTACGTCATGAGCGGGATCCGGGAGGTGGCCTGCGCGGCGGCGCCCAGGACGCTCCACGCGTAGGGGGCGTGGCCCTGCGAGTCCAGCCAGGGGAAGAAGTGGTCGGAGATGACGGAGAAGTCGAATCCCGCCCTCTCCGCGCCCACGACGTGGGACACCAGTTCCCGCGGTCCGGCCTGCTCGGTCATCATCGTGTATCCGATTCGCACCATAGGTGGCGCCTTGCCGCGATCACGCCCCGCGAAACCTCCGGCGGAGCAGGAGCCCGCGTACGGCCCAGCGTCACGTGCCGAGGACGAGGAGGGCCGCGCCCGTCAGCGGGCCAGGAACTCCTCGAGGAGCCTGTCGAGGTCGAGGAACTCCTCCCCCGCGGCGGTGACGGCGTACGTCTGCTCCAGGAAGCGGGTGAGCGCGCGGGTCTCCACGAACAGGACGGCGCCTTCCTGCCCTGCTGCTCCGAGCCCCCGCAGGGCGATGCGGACCTCGTCGGCGCCGTCCGCCCGGTGGGGGGCGAAGGTGACGTCTCCCTCGCCCACCGGGTGGTGGAGTCCCTCGGTGAGCATCTGCCGGTCGAAGTGCCAGCGGGCCAGGACGGTGGGGCCGTCGTAGAACGTCGCCCGCACCACGTACGGGTCCCCGTCGTCGTACGAGAAACGGGCGAGGAGCGGCACACGGCCCCGCGCCGAGTCGAGGCGGACAACGATCGGAGCGGTTGCGCAGGACATCGACAGGCCTCCCGGTGGGCGTCACGGCTGCTGTCGTGTTCCCCGCTTCGCCCGTGCCACACAGGGCCGTTCGAGGGAAGCGTCCCGCCGTGTCAGCCGGCGAGGGCCACGAGCCGTCGGTAGGCCAGCTGGTCCGCCTGTCGGGCCGTGAGGTGGACGCGCACCTCCACGAGGTGCTCCTTCAGGGCGGTGTAGCCGGCCGTGTAGGCCTCTTCCTGCTCCTCGGCGGCCGCCGGCACCCAGAGGATCAGCAGCTGCTCGTGCCTGCGGGCGCCGTCCGGCGCCGCGAAGGACAGCTCGTGGACGACCAGGCGCGCCTGGTTCCCGGGCAGGGCCTGGATCAGTTCCTCGTGCGTCAGATTGCCCTCCACCTCCTTCTCCAGCACGTTCGGGGCGTCCTCCAGGCGAAGGATCACGGTATTGACCTCCCGTGTCTCCTTCAGGTGCTGAAGGGCGTCGAGGCAACCTTCTGACAGGCCGATCTGGCGACTCACGGAAATTTCAGCCCTCTCCCGGCAGGCACCTCGGCGGCGCCCGTGCCGTTCGCGTCCAGCCTTCCACTCCGGACGACGTGTGCCGGGCACCGACAGGCTCGGATTTCGGGGGACGCGCACCGGCGCGCGCCTCAGCGGACCGAGCTCCACGACCGCCACAGGGCGGCGTAGGCTCCGTCGTTCGCCAGGAGTTCGCGGTGGCTTCCGAGCTCCACGATCCGGCCGCGGTCCATCACCGCGATCCGGTCGGCCTCCTGCACCGAGTCCAGGCGGTGCACGATGGACACCACCGTGCGCCCCTCGATCAGGGCGGCCAGCGAGCGTTCGACCTGCCGGGAGGCGGAGGAGTCGAGCAGCGCGGTGGCCTCGTCCAGCACGAGGGCGTGCGGGTCGGACAGCAGCAGGCGGGCGAGGGCCAGTTGCTGGGCGGCGGACGGGGACACCGGGGCCGCGCCCGCGCCGATCTCGCTGTCCAGGCCGTCGGGCAGCGACCGCGCCCAGTCCCCGAGCAGTACGGTCCGCAGCGCCGCCCACAGCTCCTCGTCCGGGCGGTCCTCCTCGTCGGCGAGCATGAGGTTGTCCCGCAGGGTGCCGCTGAAGACGTGCTGCTCCTGTGTCACCAGGACCACCTCGCGGCGCAGTTGGCCGACCGGCAGGTCGGTGAGGTCGGCGCCGCCGATGCGTACGGTGCCGCGGGTGGGGTGGTGCACGCCGGCGAGCAGCTTGCCCAGGGTGGACTTGCCGGCCCCGGAGGCGCCCACCACGGCGAGGCGTTCGCCCGGGGCGAGTTCGAGGTCGACGCCGCTGAGCACCTCGCGCCCCGGCCCGTAACCGAATCCGACGCCGTCGAGGCGGATGGCGTGGCCGTGGGTGGGGGCGACGGGCTTGGGCTCCTCGCGCGGGAGCCGTTCGACGCCGAGGATGCGGCGCAGGGCCGCGTTGCCGATCTGGAGTTCGTCGGTCCAGGTGAGCAGGTCGTTGAGGGGCTCGCCGAGGGCCTGGACGTAGAGCACCACGGCCGTGAGCGCTCCGAGGCCGACGGCGCCGCGCTGGTAGGCGAGTCCACCGATCAGCAGGGTGAGCGCCATCGGGACCATGGTGGCGAGGTCGAGGCTGGGGAACCAGACGGTCTGCAGCCAGGTGGTGCGCTGCCGGGTGCGGACCACGGCGTCGACGGCGGCGCCGTGCCGGCGGATCTGACGGGGCCCGAGGCCGAGGGACTCCACGGTGGCGGCGCCCCGGCTGGTCTCGTGGGTGACGGCGAGGACGTCGGCCTCCTGGGCGAGCAGCCGCTCGTACGCGGCGGTCGCCCGGGGCCGGTACCACCAGGTCGACAGGACCGCGAAGGGCACCCCTGCGAGCAGCCCGAGGGCCAGCAGCGGGGAGGTGAGCAGGATGGCGGCGAAGGTGAAGACCAGCGTGACGGCGGCCAGCGCGATGCGCGGGACGGCCTGCCGGATGGACTCGCTCAGGCGGTCGGCGTCGGTGGTGGCGCGGCTGAGCAGGTCGCCGGCGGAGACGGCCTCCACCTCGGCGAGCGGCAGCCCGAGGACCCGGCGGACGAACCCCTCACGGGTACGGGCGAGGACGCGTTCGCCGAGCAGCGTGGCCTGCACCTTGGCGGCGCGGGCCAGCAGCGCGTGGACGACGAGGATGGCCACGAAGGCCAGGGCGAGGACGTCGACGCGGGCGGTGGTGGTGCCCGCCTTGACCGACTCCACGAGGTGGCCGAGGAGGCGGGGCCCGGTCAGGCTCGCCACCAGAGCGGCGGCGAAGAGCACCAGGGTGAGGGTGATCCCGCCCGCGTTGCCGCGCAGGAACGCGCGCACCCAGGCGCGTACGTCGCCCCGGTCGGCCAGCGGCAGCCGGCCGGGCGCGGCGCCCGTGGCGCCGGCGGGGGCTGGGGTGGAGGCCGGTGCGGTCGCGGTGCTCGTCATGAGCGCGCTCCTTCCTTGGATGCGGGACGGCCGTCCGGGACGAGCCGGTGGACGCGGTCGGCGGCGCCCAGCCACAGCGGGCTGTCGCTGAACACCACGGTGGTGCGCCCGGACCGCAGCGCGGCCACCCGCTGGACCACGCGGGCCTCGGTCTGCGCGTCGACCGAGGCCGTCGGGTCCTCCAGGACCAGGACGTCGGGGGCGGCGAGCAGCGCGCGGGCCAGCACCAGGCGCTGGCGCTGGCCCCCGGACAGGGCCCGGCCGCCCTCGCCGAGTAACTCGTCCAGGCCGCCGGGCAGCGCCTCGACGACGTCGGCGGCGTCGGCGGCGAACAGGGCGTCGTCCAGGGCGCCCCGCGAGCGGGCCAGGCCCGCGGTCAGCTCCTCGCGCACGGCCCCGCTGAAGAGGGTGTCGGCGGGTCCGGAACGCAGCACGCGGGCGCGCAGTTCGCCGAGGTCGACGCGGTCGAGGGGGACCCCGCCGAGGAGGACGGAGGCGGGCCGCGGCTCCTCGCCGTGGCGGGTCAGGCGGTCGGCGAGCTCCCCGGCCAGGTCGGCGGGGGCGGCGATGACGGTGAGCAGGCCCGCCTCGGCGGTGACGCCGCTGTCCTGGTCGGTGAGGGAGAGCGGGCCGTCGGGGAGCGGCCGGGGGGAGGCGGGCTGCTCGGGCTGCGGGGTGATGCGCAGCAGGGTGCAGACACGGCCGGCCGCGACCTTGGCGAGGCTGAGGGTCTCGGCGGCCTCGGTGGCGGTGCTGACGGGCAGGGTGAGGAAGGCGGAGGCCCCGTAGAAGGCGACGAACTCGCCGGGGGTGATGGTGCCGTTCAGGGCCAGGCGGGCGCCGAGCCAGGCGATGCCGACGGTGACCAGGCCGGGCAGGAACACCCCGGCGGCCTGGAGCCACGCCTCCATCCGGCCCGCCGACTCCCCCGCCCGGCGCACCTGCTGGCTGGTGGCGCGGAAGCGTTCGGCGAAGCGGGCCTCGCCGCCGATGCCGCGCAGGATGCGCAGGCCGGCCACGATGTCGCCGGCCTGGGAGGTGGCGATGCCCATCTGTTCGCGCTGCTCCTCGTCGCGTTCCTGGAGCGGGCGCAGCAGGGGTCCGATGCCGAGGACGGCGGCGGGTACGCCGATGAGGACGGCGAGGCCGAGGACCGGTGAGGTGACGGTGAGCGCGACGGCGACGAGGACGGCGGCGACCACGGCGCCCACGGACCGGCCTACCACCTCGAAGGCGTGCCCGATGCTCTCCACGTCGGCGGCGGCGGAGGCGGCCACGTCCCCGGAGCGGGCCTTGTCGCGCAGGGTGGCTCCGAGCCGGGTGACCTGGCGCATCAGTACCCGGTGGGTGTGCGAGACGGCGTGCATCTCGGCGCCGACGGCGGCCTGGATCAGGCCGGCGCCGGCCACCGCCTGGAGGATGCCGAGGCCGAGCGCGACCAGGGCCCACACGTAGAGGCCGGCCGGGTCGTCGGCCCGGCCGGCGACGTCGATGGCCCGGCCGATGACCAGGGGCAGCAGGGCCAGCGGGACCATCCAGGCCACGCCGAGGAGGGCGCTGAGGAGCAGCGGCCCGGGCCGGATGCGCACGAGCCACCACAGGTAGGCCCAGGGGCCCCGGCTATCGGCTTCCGGTACGGCCTCGGGGGACACCGAGGCGTCGAACAGTCTGTTGGCCACGGGGGCTCCTGGTCCTGTCCGGCCGGTCGGGCCGGATCAGCGAACGGGGTCTGGTGCGGGCGGGGGGGGGTGGGGGGCGCTCCCGCGCCGAAGGCACGGGCGGGGAGGGGCCCGGCGCCGGATCAGAGGAAGAGGTCGCGGGTCGCGGCGCGGTCGACCTTGCCGGTGCGGGTGTGCGCGAGCGCGGGCACCGCGACGATGCGGTCGGGCACCAGGAACGCGGGGACGGACGCCCTGAGTTCCTCGCGCAGCGCCCGTACGTCGGGGGCGGCGTCCGGGGCGAACACCACGAAGGCGACGAGTGCGTTGTGGTCGCCCTTGGTGTGCTCGGCCGCGGCGACGGCCGAGACGCCGGGCAGGCGGCCGATCTGGTGTTCGACGTCCGGCAGGTCCACCCGGTGGCCGCGGATCTTGACCTGGTGGTCGGCGCGGCCCTGGAAGACGAGCATGCCGCCGGCGCCCTCGCGCACCAGGTCGCCGGTGCGGTACCAGCGGGCGGGGCCGTCGCCGAAGTCGGCTTCGACGAACCGGGCGGCGGTGCGTTCCGGGTCGTCGACGTAGCCGGTGGCCAGCTGCGGGCCGGCGAGGAACAGCTCCCCCGGTCCCTCGGGTTCCTCGTCGCGGGGGACGACGGCCTGCCGCACGGTGGGCAGGGGGTGCCCGATGGGGACGCCGTCCGCGAAGGGTCCCGCGGCCCCGGGGCCGGCGAGCAGCACGCTGTGGGTGACGAGCGCGGTCTCGGTGGAGCCGTACGTGTTGAGCAGCCGGACCCGGTCGGCGCCGAGCCGGTGCCAGCGTTCGAGCATGTCGGGGCGGACCGCCTCGCCGCCGATGACGACGGTGTCGAGGGAGTCGGGCAGGCGCAGGCCGTGTTCCAGCAGGTGACCGGTGAAGGTGTGCCAGTAGTCGACGGGCAGGTTGACCAGGGTGATCTCGGCGTCCGTGAGCAGCGGTCCGAGCATGGTCTCGCTGTCCTCGTCGATGACCAGGAGGCCGCCCGCGCAGAGCGTGGGCAGGATCTCCTCCAGGCTGGTGTCGCCGTCGGCGCGGTGGAAGTTCAGCGCGACGGTGTCCGGGCCGACCCCGTAGCGGGTGCGCAGTTCCGGGATCACCGCGTGCAGCGCACCGTGCGGGACGGCGGCGGCCTTGGGTGCGCCGGTGGAGCCGGAGGTGAACAGGACGTACGCCGGATCGTCGGCCCGTACGGGCTCGCCGGCCTCGCGGATCGGGGCGCGGGAGGCGCCCCAGTTGGGCCGCAGCAGCCGGTCGACGGCGGGGAGCCGGCCGGTGTCGGTGGTGGTGACGGCCTCCCGGCAGCCCAGTGCCCGCAGGGCGTCGTCCATGTGCGTGCCGGGCGCTTCGGTCACCGGCACGTATGCGCGGCCGGCCGCGAGCACGCCGAGGATGGCGGCGACGTCCCGGGCGCTGTGGTGGGTGGCGATGGCGACGGGTGGCTGGGGGCCGGGGGCGCGGGTGGCGGCCAGGTCGGCCACCGCCCCGGCCCAGCGGGCGAGTTGCCCGTAGCCGACGGTGTATCCGTTGTCGGTGATCGCGGGCCGGTCGGGGTCCGCTCGGGCGATGGCGAAGAAGGGGTCGACCACGCTGGGCAGGAGCGACATGAGGGGGCCTTCTCGAATTCTGTACGTGGGTTCTGTAGGTGGGCTCTGTACGGGGGTCGGCCGGCGGGCGTCAGCCCGCGGGCCGGACGAGCGCCGTGAGCGCGGCGCGGTGGTCGGCGGCGAGCCGGCCGATGGTGGCCGGATCGTGCAGGGTGGTGGAGTACCACCATTCGACCCGCAGCGCCCCGGCGTCGGTGGTGGCGATCACCTCGATGAGGTGGGGGCGCACCCAGTCGGGCCCGGTGATCTCACCGACCGGCTCGTCGGCGATGTCGAGCAGCAGGGTGCCGAGCGGGAGTCCGTCGGCGTCGTCGCCCTCGAAGTCGAACGACACGTCGCTGGGCGGGGCGCCGCGCAGGGCAGCGGAGATCCGGGGCCGGCCGTGCCGGCTCAGAGCCCCGTGGCCCACTCCCCCGCCGGGCAGGGCGGCGAGGTGGCCGACGGTGCGGGCGAGGCGTTCGGCGGGGGTGCCCGGGGTGAGGTCGAGGCGGACGGGGACGCTGGTGGTGAACCAGCCGGTGGTGCGGGTCAGGTCGCTGTCGCCGACGATCTCCTCGCGGCCGTGCCGCAGGACGTCCACCCGGACCGCGTCCTGGCCCTGCCAGGCGCCGAGCACCTCGCCGAGGGCGTGCAGCAGCAGGTCGCCGGGGTGGCAGCGGTGCGTGCGGGCCGCGTCGAAGAGCCGCGCGGTGAACTCGGTGCCGAATTCCGCGACATGGGTCTCGGCCGTCGCGGCGGTGTTCACCGCCCGGGGGTCACCGCCGTGGCCCTCGTCCGGGCCGTCGCCGTGGCCGTGCGCGGGGACCCGGTCGAGCGGGATCTGGCCGGGGGTGCGGGCCACCTCCGTCCACCACTCGCTCTCCGCCTCGGCCTCGGGAGTACGGGCGTACGCGGCGAGGGCCTGCGCCCACTCCGGGTAGCCGGTCCCCTCGCCGCAGCGGACGGCGTCACCGTCGCCGTCGTCACCGCCCTCACCGGCTGCGAGTGCGGCGTAGACCCGCTCCAGGTCGTCGATCAGGATGGACCAGGAGACCATGTCGAAGGCCAGCTGGTGGACGGCGATCAGGAGCCGGCCAGGGCGGGCCGGGCCGGCGTCGAACCACACGAAGCGGGTGACGCGGCCGGCCTCCGGGTCGAGGGAGCGCTGTTCGAGCGCGCAGCGCAGGGTGACGGCCTCGGAGAGGTCCGCGTCGTCGAGTTCACGGACGTCGACGGTGTCGAGGACGGCGTCGATCGGGGTGTCCGGGGTGAGGGCGGCGACCGTCTGCCGGGGGCGCTTGGCGGGCCGGGCCTCGACGGCCAGACGCAGCGAGGCGTGGCCGGCGACCAGTCGCCGTACGGCTTCGGCGAGCAGCGCGGGATCGAGGTCGGGGCGGGTGGTGAAGAGCAGCGACTGGTTCCAGTGGGCGCGGCCGCCCGTCTGTTCCTCCCAGCCCTGCTCCTGGGTGGGTGTCAGGAGCACCGGGCCGTGTGCCGCGCCGGGTTTCGCGAGGGGGGCGGCGCCCGTGTGGCGCCGGCCGGCCCGTTCGGTGACCAGGCGGGCGAGGTGCTCCACGGTCATGTCCTCGACGAACAGTTCGCGGAGCTGGACGCGCACGCCGTACGAGGCTTCGATGCGGCGGGCGACGCGGATGAGGTCGAGCGAGTCGACGCCGAGGTCGCGCAGCGGTGCGGTGAGGTCCGGGGCCGGTTCGAGGACGGCTTCGGCGATCCAGTCGGTGAGGTGGGCGCGTACGCCGTCCGGAGCGACCGGGGCGACTGAGGCATCGGCGCCCGCGTCGGCGGAGTGCGGTTTCGGCCGGGCCGGGGCGCTCACGCGTGGCCTCCCTCACCCAGTGCGCCCGCGGGGCGGCTGACAAGGAAGGGGCCGAGGGCGAGGGCGTCCATGGGCAGCCGGTGGAAGGTGGCGAGGGCGTCGCCGGGGCTGCACACGACGGGTTCGTCGCGGCCGTTGAAGGAGGTGTTGAGCACGACGGCGGTCCCGGTGTGCCCGCCGACCGCGCCGATCAGGTGGTGGTAGAGCGGGTCCGTCTCGCGGGAGACGGTCTGCGGACGGGTGGTGCGGTCGCTGTGCACGACGGCGGGCATGGCCTCGGCGCCGGCTTCGGTGACCGGAGTCGTGACGATCATGTACGGGAGCGGGGTGCCGGTGCCGATGAGGGCGGGGGCGGCCTCCTCCTGCATGCTGGGGGCGAACGGCCGCCAGGCCTCGCGGTCCTTGATGCGGACGTTGACCCGGTCGCGGGTGCTCTCGGGCGAGGGCACGGCGAGCATGCTGCGGTGTCCGAGGGCGCGCGGTCCCCCTTCGGCGCGGCCCTGGAACCAGCCGACGACGCCGCCGCGGGCCAGGGTCGCGGCGGTGGCGGTGGCGATGTCCTCGTGCTCGGTGTAGGCGGTGCCGGAGGCGTCCAGGACCCGGCGGATGCTGTCCGGGGACCACTGGGGGCCCCAGGCCACCGAGCCGGACATCGGGCGGATCCGGTCGCCCTCCTGGGCGGCGACCAGGACGGCCGCGCCGAGGCTGACGCCCTGGTCGCCGGCGAGCGGCTGGACGAACAGGTCGCCGACCTCGGGCAGGCGCATCAGCTTGCCGTTGAGGGTGGCGTTGAAGCCGACGCCACCCGCGATCATCAGGGTGCTCTCGCCGGTTTCCCGGAGCAGGCCCCGGACCAGTGCGATGACGGCCTGTTCGAGGGCGGCCTGGGCGGTGGCGGCGGTGTCCCGGTACTCGAAGGGGTCGCGCTCGGTGACCTTGGTGAAGCGGCCGGTGCGCGGGTCGAAGCGGCGCACGGAGCGGTTGGGGGGCTCGGGGAGGGTCCGCTCCAGGTGCTCCAGCCAGTGCCGGATGGTGGCGGTCTCCTCGTCGGTCGTGCCGGTGGAGCGCAGGTCCGGGGGGACCACGCCGATGCTGAAGTCCTCGTCGGCGAAGGTGAAGGCGCCGCCGAAGGTGAGGTCCTGGGGGCGCCCGTAGGAGGCCAGGCCCATCATCTTTCCGGCGGCGTCGGCGCCGAGGCCGGCGTACTCGCAGACGGCGGCGTAGAAATAGCCGAGCGACCAGCCGGGCGTATGGGCCCGCAATGTCTTGATTTCGCCGTTGATGCCGACGGCGAGGGTGGTACTCGCGTCCTCTCCCTGGCCGTCCAGGACGAGGATCGCTCCCCGTTCGCGGCCGGAGAGGTGGTAGGCGCTGGCCGCGTGGGCCAGGTGGTGGTTGACGAAGGTCAGCCGGGGGTCGCGGGTACGCGGGAACAGCTGCTTGGGCAGCAGGTGTTCCAGGGCGTCGGCTTCGCCGGCGAACCAGTCCAGGCCGCGGTCGGCGAAGAGCTTGGGAAGGTCCCACCCGTGGGCGACGACGTCTATGTCGCCCAGGGTGAGACCTCCTTCGGCGAGGCAGTACGCGACCGCGTTGAGGGGCGCCTCGCCGTAGGCGTGCTTGTTGCGGGTGAAACGCTCCTCCTCGGCCAGGGCGATCACTTCGCCGTCCACGACGAGGCAGGCAGCGCCGTCGTGGCTGGCGCCGGGCCAGCCGTTGACTCCGAGCACACGCATGGTCAGTCCCCAAAGGTCGATCGAATCGTCCGGTTACGCCAACCGATCTTGTCGATCAGGGGAGTTGTACACGACCTACCGGGTTGTGCGGAGATCCGGCCGGGGCTCCGCACCGGCGTCCTGACGGAGATCGGGCCGACGGCCCGGCCGCGGCTCGGCGCGCAGATCGGGGTGGAGGTGGGCGGGGAGCGGGGGGCGCAGATCGGGGCGCAGATCCGCCGCGAAGATCGCCGAGGCCGCCTTGAGCACCTCGTTGGCGTGTCTCAGTTGCTCCACCTCCCGGCGCAACCGGTGCAGTTCCGCCCTTTCGCGTCTGGACAGGGGGCCCTCGTCGGCGCCGGCGCGCTCGGCTCGCGGGGCCTCCGCCTGGCCGGGGACGCGGCCCCTGTCCGCCGCGGATGGCTCCGGTACCGCGCGAGGGCGTCCGACCGGCTCGTACGGGGCCCCGCGGGCTTCCAGTTCCTTGCTGACGCGGTGCCAGTGACGGGTCCACGCGGCGGCGTCGCCGTCGCAGGCGGCCACGTAGGCGAGGGTGACTTTCAGCGATGGCATGTGCAAACCACGGGCCGCCTCGGAGAGGGTGGCGACGGAGTAGTGGGCGCGTTTCGCCATGATCCGGTAGGAGGGATTGCCGACCTGGCGCCTGAGGGCGCGCAGGGCATGGGCGAATTCCTCCAGCGGTCCGGCCGTGGGATCGAGTAACCGCTCTGGCCTGGCCATGTTCCCCCCTGGGAAGTCGATCATCTCGGTTGAGCGCGCGATCACAAGCCCACGCAACGGCTGTTGGCTGATCGCGGGCGCGGCGGTACAACCCTCCGTCGGTTGACGTGGTCGGCGTACAACCGCCGCAAGGGGCCACATGGGAAATTGGTACATGCCACTGACATTTCGATCAAGTGAGCATCCGGGAAATCGAGCCATACAACGGTCGTGTCGACCGGTTTCGTGCGAACCCGGCCATCGCCCCGGAAGGCGGCCCTTCACGTTCCGGTTCGCCGTCGCCCGGGGCCACCACCCCCCTCTGTTGTACAGGAGTGCACCCCGTCGGCGCCCCGTACAACGGTCCCCCCTCGTGTACAACTCCGCAGCTCTGCAAGATCGGTCCACGTCAGGCGATACGGCCGAAACGGACGGGAATGGGTGGCGACGCGGTGAACACAGCACGCAGCCAAGCGGAATCAAAACCGCCGGAAGGCGTGTACGAGTACCGGCGCGGCGAACTCGTCGAGCCGGACTGGCGTCGGTTCCCGGGCTGGCGGGAGGTCACCGAGGCGGAGTGGGCCGACGCCCAGTGGCAGCGCGCCCACTGCGTGAAGGACGCGAAGGGCCTGCGGGCCGTCGTCGGGGACCTGCTCGACGAGGAGTTCTACGCGGACTGGGAGCAGGACCGGCTGTACCGGGCGACCATGTCGGTCCTGCTGCCGCCCCAGATGATCAACACGATCGCCCCGCAGGTGGCCGGCTCCCGGCCGGGCGAGCTGACGAAGGCCTTCTACGACGACCCGGTGCGCCGCTACATGCTCCCGGTGTTCTCCGACCGGCACACCCGATGGCCCTCGCACCCGATGGCCAGCCGGGACTCCCTGCACGAGCAGGACATGTGGGTGGTCGAGGGACTGACCCACCGCTACCCGACGAAGGTGCTGGCGGAACTGCTCTCCACCTGCCCGCAGTACTGCGGGCACTGCACCCGGATGGACCTGGTCGGCAACTCCACCCCCCAGGTGACCAAGAACAGGCTGACCCTCAAGCCGCTCGACCGGGCCGAGCGGATCCTCGACCACCTGCGCCGCACCCCCGGCATCCGCGACGTCGTGGTGTCCGGCGGCGACCTGGCCAACCTGCCCTGGCCCCGGCTGGAGAGCTTCCTGTCGGGACTGCTGGAGATCGACTCCATCCGGGACATCCGGCTGGCCAGCAAGGCGCTGATCGGGCTGCCGCAGTACTGGTCTTCGGGCCCCGTGCTGGAGGGCGTCGCCCGGATCGCCGCGACCGCCAGGGCCCGGGGCGTGCAGGTCGCCCTGCACACCCACGCCAACGCGGCCCAGCAGGTGACCCCGCTGGTGGCCGGTGCGGCCCACGCCCTGCTGGCGGCCGGGCTGCGCGACGTACGCAACCAGGGGGTGCTGATGCGCGGGGTCAACGACAGCGCGCACGAGCTGCTCGACCTCTGCTTCGCGCTCACCGACCACGCGGCCGTGACGCCCTACTACTTCTACATGTGCGACATGATCCCCAACGCCGAGCACTGGCGCGTCCCGCTGCACCGGGCGCAGCTGCTCCAGCGTCAGATCATGGGCTATCTGCCCGGGTTCTCCACCCCTCGCATCGTGTGCGACGTGCCGTTCGCCGGCAAGCGGTGGGTGGACCAGACCGATGCCTACGACCGGGACCTCGGCATCTCCCACTGGAGCAAGAGCTACCTGACCCCGCTGGAGGCCGCGGCTCCGGACGCCCACAGCGGCTCGTACCACTACTACGACCCCATCGACACCCTCCCGGCATCCGGGCAGCGGTGGTGGCGGGACACCCGTCAAGGGTAGAGAAGGGACAGTTGCACAGCCATGAGCAGTCTGCGTCCGCAGCGGGAGACGATCCCGGAAGATCCTCCGGTCCTGGAGGAGTGGTACCGCCGGCACCTGGGCCCCGGCCTGTACGACATCAGCTCCAGCGGCGTCCATCCGTACACCTTCGCCGAGATACGCGAGATGTGCGGCATCGGCCAGGAAGACCTCGACGCGATCGTCATGGACGACAGCGTCTCCCAGGGCGGGGCCGGCATCCGCCGGGCGATCGCCGACCGGTACGCCGCCGGGGACGCCGACCGGATCCTGGTCACCCACGGATCCAGCGAGGCCATCTCCCTCACCCTGAACACCCTGCTGCGGCCCGGCGACCGGGTGGTCGTCCAGGAGGGCATCTACCACTCGCTCGGCCACTACCCGCGTGAGGCCGGCTGCGAGGTGGCGGTGCTGCCTGCTTCGGCCGTGCGCGACGGGGAGATCGACCCGCAGGTGCTGGGCTCGCTGGTCACGCCGGGGACGGCCGCCCTGATCGTCAACTTCCCGCACAACCCGAGCGGGGCGACGCTCTCGCCCCTGGGCCTCAAGGCCCTGGCGGCGACGGTCGCGGAGGCCGGAGCGGTGCTGGTGTGGGACGCGGCGACCGCCGAGATCGCGCACCGGTGGGAGGCACTGCCCGACCCCGGCACGCTCTACGGGCCCACGCTGCGGACGGTGTCCTACGGGACCTTCTCCAAGACCTTCGGCCTGCCCGGACTGCGGGTCGGCTGGGCCGTCGCCGAACCGGAGCTGCTGCGGGCCACCTTCCCGCTGCGCGACCGGACCACGCTGTTCCTGTCGCCGCTGGTGGAGCTCGTCGCCGAGCGGGCGATGCGGGCCGCGGACCGGCTGATCGGGCTGCGCGCCGCCGAGGCCGGGCGCAATCTGGCCCACCTGCGCGGATGGATGGCCGAGCACGAGGACCTGGTGCGCTGGCGGGAGCCCGAGGGCGGCGTGAGCGCGCTCCTGGTCTTCCGCGCGCTGGAGCGGCCCGGGACGGCGCCGGGTGCGGTGGAGGAGCTGTGCCTGGAGCTGCTGGAACGCCACCGGACGCTGCTGGTGCCGGGTACCGCCTTCGGCGTGCCGCAGGGCGTCCGGCTGGGCTTCGGCGGCGGCGAGGCGGACTTCCGGGCCGGGCTGGCGCAGTTGTCGGCGTTCCTGCGCGGGCGCGGGGCCGGCCAATGAGCGCGCAGGCCGCGGCGGCGGCGTCCGGCCCGGTGTCCGGGGCGGTGGACTTCCTGGACGGCTGGGAGCGTGCGGTACGGGCGTACGGGGACGCGCCCGCGCTGGTGACCCCGGCGCGCGGCGTGCTGACGTACCGGGCGATGGACCGGCTCACCGACACGTGGGCGGGCTCCTTCGCCGGGCGCGGCGCCGGGCCGGGGACGATCGTGGGCCTGGCCTTCGGCGACCCGGCCGGGACCGTGCTGGGCATGGTCGCGGCTCTCAAGAGCGGGGCCGGCTTCACCGTGCTCGACGACCGGCTGCCGCAGCCGGCCCGGGACGACCTGGTCCGGCGGGTCGCGGCGGTGGTGTGGGCCGGCGACGGTACGCACGCGCCGGACGGGGCGTACGTACCGGATGGCGGGCGGGACGGGCGCGACACCGGATGGACCCGGCACCTGCACGAGGAGCGGGAACACGGCCCGGGCCCGGACCGCGGCGCGGAGCCCGGCCGGGACGAACACATGACGACGCACCGGGACGGGGCCGTGGGCACGGACCGCGACCCGGAACACGACGTCGCCTACGTCCTGTTCACCTCCGGCTCCACCGGCCGGCCCAAGGGCACGGTGGTCGAGCGCGGCTCGCTGGGCCGGTTCGCGACGGCGCTCGCCGAGCGGCTCGCCCTGACCTCGGGGGACCGCTGGCTCCAGGTCGCCTCGCTCGGCTTCGACGTGGTGATCGAAGAGGTCTTCCCGGCGCTGGTCGCCGGCGCGGCGGTGGTGTGCCGCGAGGACAGCGAACCGCTGGAGCCCGCGGAGCTGCACGCGCTGATGGCGGCGACGGGTTCGACCGTGGTGGAGCTGTCCACGCAGTACTGGCTGGAGTACGCCCGCTGGTTGGAGGAGCGCGGGCTGACCACCCCGCCGGGGCTGCGGACGGTGGTGGTGGGCGGCGAGCGGATGGACCCCGAGCCGTACCGGGCGTGGCAGCGCCGCCAGCCGGCCGCGCTGGCCCACGTCTACGGGCTCACCGAGTGCACCGTCAGCTCCACCCTGTACACCGGACTGCTGCCCGCGGACGCGGTGGAGGTGCCGCTGGGCACGCCGTTGCGGGACGTGCAGGTGACCGTACGCCGCGACGGGCACCCCGTGCCGCCCGGCGAGACGGGCGAGATCCACATCGGCGGGCCGCTGGTGGCGCGGGGCTTCCTGGACGACGAGGCGGCCACGCGGCAGCGGTTCGCTCCCGACCCGTACGACGGCCGGCCCGGCGCCCGGACGTACGCGACCGGAGACCTGGGGCGGTTCGACGAAGCGGGCCACCTCGTCTTCCTCGGCCGGGTGGACGACCAGCTCAAGATCCGCGGCCACCGGCTGGAGCCGGCGCTCGTGGAGCGCGCGCTGTGCGACAGCCCGGACGTGGACCGTGCCGTGGTCATTCCCGACCCGGCCACAGGCACGGCCCTGTGGGCCTTCACCGTCCCGGCCGACCCGGCGCTCTCCCCGCCGCCGGGCACGGCTCCCCGGCTCCCCGCCGCCGACCGCGACGCCCTGGTCGCCCGGCTCGCGGCGGACCTGCCCGACTGGGCCGTCCCGCACGTCCTGCACCGGGTGGCGGCCCTGCCCAAGACCCCGCACGGCAAGGTGGACAAGCGCACCCTGGCCCGATGGGCCGGCGAAGCCGGGAGCACGCCGCCGGCGCAGGTCCGGCAGGACCCGGTAGGGGAGCAGGCGCTCGACCCGGCGCTGGACGAGTCGCTGGACGAGGTGCTCGGGATCTTCCGGGACGTGCTCGCGCAGCCGCGGCTCGGGCCCGACGACAACTTCTTCGACCACGGCGGGCAGTCCCTGCTCGCCATGCGGCTGCTCGCGCGCCTGCGCGAGCGCTTCCCGGCCGCCGCCGGCCTGCGGGCGAGCGCACTGTTCTCGCTCCCGACGCCCCGGCTCCTGAGCGAGAGGCTCCACGCTCGCCGCGCCGCAAGCTAGCGGCCAAGGCCGAGCGCCAAGGCAGTACCCCGAGGGCCCCGGGTGACCACCCCGAGGCAGCACACCCACGTCCCAGAACGAGAGTTGGCATGTCGAACCTCACCGACCAGACCACGGCCACCACTGGCACCCTCGCCCACACCCTCACCCCCGACGAGGCGGCCGCGACGGCCGACCTCACGCGGGAACTCGCCCGCACCTACCCCTCCTTCGGCGACCCCACCCTGCTGCACGACCTCCCGCAGCTCGCGTCCCGGCTGCCCCTGGGCACCCAGCGCTTCCTGCGCGGCTTCCAGCTCGCCGACCGGCACGGCCACGCCGTCGTCCGCGGGCACCTCTTCGACCAGGACCGGATCGGCCCCACGCCCGCCCACTGGCGCGGCCGCAGCCGCCCCGGGCCGGAGTTCGCCGAGGAACTGCTGCTGATGCTCTACGGGGCGCTGCTCGGCGAGCCGTTCGGCTGGGCCACCCAGCAGGACGGCCACCTCGTCCACGACATCTTCCCCATCCGGCAGCACGAGAACGACCAGCTCGGCATGGGCAGCAAGGAACTGCTGACCTGGCACACGGAGGACGCGTTCCACCCGTACCGCAGCGACTACCTGATCCTCGGCGCGCTGCGCAATCCGGACCACGTGCCCACCACCGTCGGCGAGCTGGACCTGTCCTCCCTCTCCGCCGAGGACATCGACCTCCTCTTCGAACCGCGCTACTACATCGCCCCCGACGAGTCGCACCTGCCCAAGAACAACACCATCGCCTCCGCGGAGGAGGCGGCCCGCTTCGCGACCATCCAGAAGATGATCGACGAACGCCCGCTGGTCCCGCTGCTCTACGGCTCGCGCCTGGACCCGTACATGCGCCTCGACCCGTACTTCACCTCCGTCCCCGACGACGACCCGGACGCGCTGCGCGCCTACGAGGCCCTCTTCAAGGTGATCGACGCCGCGATGCTGGAGGTGGTCGCCGACGAGGGCGACGTGCTGTTCATCGACAACCACCGCGCCGTGCACGGCCGGCTGCCCTTCACCGCCCGCTACGACGGCACCGACCGCTGGCTCAAGCGGGTCTGCGTCACCACCGACCTGCGCCGGTCCCGCGAGATGCGGGCCAGCGCCGACACCCGTCTCCTGGGCTGACCCGCCGGTGTCCCTCACCCTCACCGACCTGTCCCGGGACCCCTGGCTGCGGCCCGACACGGAGCGTCTGACCGGGGCGAACATGCCCGAGTTCATGAGCTGGGAGTCCCCGGGCAACTGGCGGTGGCACGGCATGTACGAGCACTACCCCGTCCTCCAGCTGTGCCTGGTGGACGGGGACGGCCGGCTGGCCGCGGCGGCCAACGCGGTACCGGTCCGCTGGGACGGCACGGCCGGGGGCCTGCCGGCCGGCACCGACGACGTGCTCGTCGAGGCCGTCGACCACGGCCCGCCGGACCGGCCGGACGCCCTGTGCATGCTGTCCGTCTCCATCGCGCCCGAGCACCGCGCCGCGGGCCACGCCGAACGACTGCTCACAGCCGTACGGCAGACCGCCGCCCGCGGGAACATGCGCGGGGTGATCGTCCCGGTACGGCCGACCCGCAAGCCCCGCTACCCGCTGATCCCGATCGAGCGGTACGCGGCCTGGCGCCGCCCCGACGGCAGCTGCTTCGACCCGTGGCTGCGCACCCACCTGGAGCTCGGCGCCCGTCAGCTCGGGATCGCCGAACGCTCGCTGGTCATCCGGCAGCCGGTGGCCCGCTGGGAGGAGGCCCTCGGGCATCCGCTGCCCGGTCCGGGCGACTATCCGCTCCCGGGCGGGCTGGTGCCGCTGCGGGTGGCGGACGACGGGCACGGGACGTACGCCGAGCCGAACGTCTGGGTGCACCACGCGCCGTGAGCCGGGCGTCGTCCCGAACTCCCCCTCCTCCTTCCCCCTTTCGCCCCTCCCCGCGCCCTCCCCCTCTCCCCTCCCTCTGCTCCCCGCCCCCGCAACGACCCCTGGAGACTCCATGACTCCCGTGACTGCCGTGACTCCCGTGCGCCTCGCGATCATCGGCTGCGGCGCGGCCGCCCGCGGCTGCCACATCCCCGCGCTGCCCCCTCTCAAGGGCGATGTGCGGCTGACCGTCCTCGTCGACCGCGATATCCGCCAGGCCGAGGCCGCCCTCGCCCTCTACCGCGAGCTGGGCGGCGCCGACGCCGACCAGGTCGTCCTGGCCACCGATCCGGACGAGGTCGCGCACCTCTTCGACGCCGCCGTGGTCGTCGTCCCGCACACCAAGCACGCCGAGACGGTCGAACCGCTGCTCGCCGCCGGCAAGCACGTCCTGCTCGAAAAGCCCATGACCACCTCGGTGGCCGACGCCGCGCGGCTCGCCGCGGCCGCCGACGCCGCCGCCCGCGACCGCGGAACCGTGCTGGCCATGGCCCACCCCCGCCGGCTCTTCCCCGCGTACGCCTGGGTGCACCGGCTGATCCGGGACGGCGAGCTCGGCGAGGTGCGCCGGGTCGAATGGGCCGAGGGGCACCCGTACGCCTGGGAGCCGGTCTCCTGGTCGATGTTCGACCGCCGGCTCGCGGGCGGCGGGGTGCTCACCGACACCGCCTCGCACGTCTTCGACACCCTGCTGTGGTGGCTCGGCCCGGACGTCGAGGTCGTGTCGTACGAGGACAACTCGCTGGGCGGGGTGGAGACCGACGCCTCGGCGCACCTGCGGTTCTCCGGCGTCGACGTCTTCACCGAGTTCAGCCGGCTGCGCGACCTCGGCATCTCCTGCAAGGTCGTGGGCACCGAGGCGACCGTCACCATCGGCACCGACTTCCCCGCCGGTGAGTGCACGCTGATCACCGCCGACGGCAAGGAGCTGCACCGCGGCGACGTCGATGCGGTGGCCCCGGCCCAGGACGAATGGGAGCTGCTGTTCACCGAGCAGCTCGGCAACTTCGCCGCCGCCTGCCGCGGCGCCACCGCGCCGCACTCGGACGCCGCCGACGGAGTACGCGTGGTGGAACTGATCCAGGAGTGCTACGGGGAGGCGGTGCGACGGCCCATGGCCCAGCCCTGGACGGGCAGGGCGCACACGGCCTCACCCGCGCTCGACGGCCGTACGGTCGCCGTCACCGGCGCGAGCGGGTTCATCGGCGGCCGGCTCGTCGAGCGGCTCGCCCTCACCACGGGTGCGGACGTCCGGCCGGTGGTCCGTGGCTTCGGGCGGGCGGCCCGACTGTCCGTACTGCCGCAGGACCGGATCGAGTTCCGGTGCGGCGACCTGCTGGACGTGGAGAGCCTGACCGAGGCGTTCGCCGGCTGCGACACCGTGGTGCACTGCGCCTTCGGCAGCGACGGCGACGAGTCCGCCCGCTGGGCGGCCACCGTCGAGGGGACCGCGAACGTCCTGGCCGCCGCCCGGCGGGCCGGGGTACGGCGCGTGGTGCACCTCAGCACCATCGACGTGTACGACGCGACCGGCGCCGGCGAGCTGACCGAGGAGTCCCCGGCACGTCCGGCCGACCCGGCGGACCGCGAGTACGAGCAGCAGAAGCTGGCCGCCGAGCGGACGGTACTGGCCGCCGGTGACGGCGCTCTGGAGACGGTCGTCCTCCAGCCGGGCGTGGTCTACGGGCCGTGGGCCGGGCAGTGGACCACCGCCCAGCTCCTGCGGGAGGCCGGTGACTTCGCGGAGCTCCCGACCGGTGAGGACGGCGGCGCGTGCAACGCCGTGTACGTCGACGACGTGGTGGAAGCGGCGCTGCGGGCGGTCGTGGCGCAGGGGGTGGCGGGCCGGCGCTTCCTCATCGGGCACGGTGAGCCGGTGACCTGGGGTGCCTTCTTCGACGCCGTACGGGCCGTGCGGCGGCTCGGCGACCCGCTGCCGGACGCGGAGCGCGGCGCGGTCCCCGCGTGGGAGCTGGAGCTGTACCGCTCCGAGGCGCGGGCCCGGTTCGACGCCGCGCGGGAGGCGCTCGGCTTCGAGGCGTCGGTGGGCTTCGCCGAGGGCATGGCGCTGACGGCCCGCTGGGCGGGCTGGGCCGGTCTCCTCCCGGAGGCCCGGGGATGACCGAGGTGACCGGTGTGAACGGCATGAACGGCGTGCGGGACGTGCTCGTGGTGGCGCCGCACCCGGACGACGACGTCATCGGATGTGGCGGGTCCATCGCCAAACACGTGCGGGACGGGGCCCGGGTGACCGTGGTCATCGTCATCGGCCGCGAGCGCAGCGCGCTGGACGACGAGGTGACCGACGCCGAGTTCGCGGCCGAGACCGACGACTCCGCCAAGGCGCTGGGCGTGCACCGCGTGGTCCGCTTCGAGCAGCCCTCGCGGGACTTCCGGCTGACGCGCGAGGTCCACCTGGATCTCGTCCGGGTCCTGCGGGAGGTCCGGCCGCAGGTCGTGTACCTGCCGCACGACAACGACGACGACGTGGAGCACCGGATGGTGCACCAGCTGGCCACCGAGGCGCTGTGGATGGCGCAGTCGTCCTTCTTCCAGGAGGCCGGGGCGGAGCCGATGCCGGCGCCGCGGCTGGTGCTGGGGTACGAGGTGTGGGCGCCGATGGCCCGGTTCCAGTACGCCGAGGAGATCGGCGGGCAGATCGACGCCAAGGTCGAGGCGATGCGGTGCTACCGCTCGCAACTGCGGCACGCCGCCTGGGACGAGGGCATCCGGGGGCTGGCCCGGTACCGGGGCGCCGTCTCCGCCGGGTCCGGGTACGCGGAGGTGTTCCAGGTGCTCGGCCTCACGGGACCGGCGCCGGTGCCGGTGCCGGAAGCGGCACCGGTTCCCGGGGCGTCGCCGGGGGCGGGGGCGGGGGTCGGCCGTGATTGACCGGGTGCTGGTCTGCGGCCTCGGCTCCGGCATGGACCACTCGCTCGCCGAACTGCGCGCCATGCGGCTGGAGGTGGTGGTGGCCACGGACCGCCCCACCGCCCGGGTCCGGGCACACGCGGACACCCTCCTCGTGTGCGACCCGGACGACGCGGTGGCGGTGCTGGCCGAGCTCGCGGCGGCCGGTATCGACCGGCTCGACGGGGTGTTCTCGCTCGGCGCCGACAACCCGCCGGTGATCAGCGCGCTGGCCCGGCGCTTCGGCTGCCCCGGGCTGCCTCTGGAGACTGCCCTGGACTGCACGCTCAAGGACCGCCGGCTGGCGATCCTGCGCAAGGCCGGGCTGCCGATGCCCCGGCACGCGGTCGCGGAGAGCGTGGTCGAGGCCGTCCGGGCGGTCGCCGACGTGGGCCTGCCGGCCGTGATCAAACCCAGTGACCAGACCGGTTCGCTGGGCGTCATGAAGGTGGAGTCGGCCGATGTCGTACGGGAGCGTGCGGCGGAGGCACTACGGCTGAGCCCCGGCGGCCGGATCGTCATCGAGGAGTTCCTGGAGGGCACCGAGCACACCCTGGCCGCCTTCATGGTCGACGGCGTGTTCCACACCATCGGCTTCGCGGACCGGGAGTACGGGCAGAAGGAGGAGTTCGCCCCGTACTTCTTCGAGGGGGGCGACACCCTGCCCAGCCGGCTCACCCCGGAGCAGATCGCGGAGGTCACCGAGACCGTGCGGCGCGGCGCCGAGGCGCTGCGCCTGGACCCGGCGGTGATCAACACCGACATCCTGCGGACCCGCGACGGCCGCGTGGTGCTACTGGAGATCACCTGCCGGCTGACCGGCGCCCGGATCGCCACCGAGGTGATGCGGCTGGCCACCGGCGTGGATCCGCTGCCGAACGTGGTCCGCCTCGCGCTGGGCCGGCCGCTGGAGCCGGCCGAGCTGGTGCCCACCCGTCAGGCGGCTGCCGTCCAGCGGTTCGTGCCCGCTGACGGCGGAGTCGTGGAGTGGGTCGGAAACCCCCGGGACGTGGCGCGCCGGGCCGGGGTGCACGACGTGTTCTGGGGCACGGAACTGCAGCCCGGGACCGTGCTGCCGCCGTACAGCGGCGGGGCCGACGTGCTGGCCGGGGTCATCGCTTACGCCCCGGGCCGGGCGCAGGCCGAGGCCATCGCGCGGCGCGCTCTGGCCGCGCTGCCGATCCGGCTGAAGGACCCGACGCAGTGAGCACACAGTGAACCAGAACGCCTTGGAGCGCAGCTCCACGCACAGCGAGGAGAGTTCGATGGCCACCGTGCCGGTGGACGAGGAAGCGGTCGACAAGGGCATCGCGCGGACCAGTGTGATCATCGCCCTGCGCGATGATCTGCGGATCGCCGAGTGCATCGAGTCGATCGACGAGGACGTCGAGATCGTGCTGGCGCTCAACGGGCCCAGCGACGCGGTCAAGAAGCTGATCGCGGACCACCCCAGGCCGCTGACGGTCACCGAGATCGAGGACGTCGGCAATCTGGGCGCGGCCTACAACGCCGGGGCCGCGGCCACCACCAACCAGTACCTGCTGCTCATGGACTCCGACTGCACCTTTGCTCCGGGCGTGGTCCGCATGATGGTGCGCGCCGTGCTGACCGAGCCGGTGGTCAAGGGCCAGGTGGTGTACGGCGAGTCGGACGGGCTGCTGAGCAAGCTCACCGCCCGGGTGCGGGAGTTCGACGAGGGCGACTACGTCAGCGCGCTGTCGCCACCGCTCATCTACAACCGGGCGATCGTCGACCACATCGGGGGCTACCACTTCGACGAGCTGATCCACTGGTGTGAGGACCGGGAGTTCGACTTCCGGCTCCAGCTGGCCGGCATCCCGGTGGTCTACCTGCCCCAGGCGCGGATCTTCCACGACGCCCAGCACGGCTTCGCGAACATGCGCAGCTATTTCCGCTACGGGGTGGGCGAGGGCATCGCCCAGGAGACGGGCGTGTTCACCACGCCGGCCGTGCCGGTGGTGTGGCGGCTGTTCGAGGCCTCCCGGACGCTGGTGCACTGCGCGCAGGCCAAGGGGGTGGGCGCGGCGGCGTACTACGCGCTGCTCAAGGCCGCGTTCCACACGGGCACGGCCCACCACCTGCTGAACGATCCGTACGGGGTGCGCGACCGCTACCCGGTCTCGGCCAAGCGGGCGCGCATGGTGCGGTCGATCCCGCAGCACAGCACCCGCCTGACCAAGGCCCAGCTGCGCCGGCTGCGGCGCGCGCACTGGGAGGCCGGGCGGCGGATCGAACGGGTCGCGGACCTCTCGGTCTTCCACCCGGACGCGGTGCGGTCGGCGGCCGGCTCAGGCGTCGGTGAGCCGCGACAGCAGCAGGCGTGAGGGACGGTCGCCGCCATGGTGAACGGTGTGGTGTGCGACCACCTTCGGGTGTACGTCGAAGCGGGGCGCGTTGCTGGCGGCGATCTCCAGCCGGATGCGGTGCCCCGCTTCGAAGACGTGGCCGACCGCGCCCAGCCGCACCCGTACCTCGACCACGCCGTCACCGTCGGCAGGGGCCGGGGTCGCGGGTGCGGGGGCGAGGCGGCGGATGCCGTCGGTGAGGATCTCCGCCCGGCCGTCCGGGTGGACGTCGACGAGCTTGCCGGTCACGTCGGCGCCTGCGGCGTCCGGGGTGACGTACACGGCGAGTTCGGCCTCGCCGATCACGGTGAGCGGGGCGTCGAGCGGCGAGGTGGTCCAGCACAGCACGTCGGGCCGCCGCTCCACCTTCCGCTGGTCGAGCGGTCCGCAGTCGGCGCCGGTGAACTGGCCCGGCAGTGCGGTGGCCCCGCCGGTGGTGGGGACCGGGTCGGCCGGGTCGTGGCGCAGGACGTCGCTCCCGGGAGCCACTGGAGCCACTGGAGCCGCCGCGGCCGCCGCGGCCCCCGGCCGCTCGGTGAGGGTGCGGCCGGCGAGGTGGAGGACGTACGGGCGGGTGCCGGGGACGGGCCAGGCGGGGAAGGTGCGCCACTGGTCGGCGCCGGTGAGGAACAGCCGCACCGGGGCGCTCTCCTGAGCGGGCGGCCGGCTCCTGAGGTGACGGTCGAAGTGGGCGAGGTGCAGGCCGGTGACGTCCAGCTGCTGTTCGTCGGCGGCGAGCCCGTAGCGGCGCTGCGGGAAGACGCCGCCGGTGACGCAGTGGGACCACGGGCCGACCACCAGCTCGGTGCCGGGGATCGCGGTGGCATTCTCCAGCGCTCCCGCCAGGAAGATGTCGTACCAACCGGTGATGTTCAACACCGGCACCTTTATCGCGGCGTACGATTCGCGCGGCGCGGACCGGCGCCAGTACGGATGACCGGACGGATGGGCGAGCCATTCCCGGTAATAGGGGGCCAGTCGGTCCAGGAGTTCGGCGGCCCGTCCGGGATCGCGGTAGAGGTCGTCGATTCCGTCGACGGCTTCGGCGACTTCCCGTTCGGCTGCGGAATCCAGACCGGCTCCGGTGAGCAGCAGATCGTAGAGCACCCAGTAGAGGACGAATCCGAGCTGGAACGCACCGCCCTGGTACGTCCAGCCCTCGTCGAATCCGGAGCCGGCGACCTGCGGGGCCACCGCGCCCAGCGCGGGCGGCCCGTTCGTGGCCGCGAGCAGGGCGGACATGCCTTCGTACGAGCGTCCGAACAGGCCTGCCGAGCCGTCGCACCAGGGCTGCGCGGCCGCCCAGGCCACGGTGTCGGCGCCGTCGGCGGCCTCGTTCCAGTACGGCTCGAACGTACCGCCGGAGCCGAATCGGCCGCGGACGTCCTGCACCAGCAGGGCGTATCCGGCGCGCACCATGCGCAGGCCGTCGACCGAAGCGCCACCGGGATTTCCGGATTTCCCGTAGGGAGTTCTCCGGATGAGCACCGGAAAGGGACCGGAAGACCCCTCGGGGAGATAGAGATCGGCGCTCAGCAGGACACCGTCACGCATGGGTATTTTCACGTCGTGTTCAATGACGATACGCATGCCTCAATCGTCCGACAGAACAAGGGAATTGACAATGCATTCCGCGCCTTCCTTACTTGAGCCGTTTTTCGCGGTCGCCCGCCGGGATCCGGACCGGCCGGCCGTCGTCGACAACGGCCTGGTGATCGGGTACGGCACGCTGGCCCACTGGGCGCGTGCGGTGGCCGCGGCCGTCGAGCCGCGCACGGACGGTCCGCAGCCGCCGATCGGGGTGGTCGTGCACCACGCGGCCCGCGATGTCGCGGCCTTGCTGGGGGTGCTGGCCGCCGGGCGGTCGTACGTACCGCTCGAAGCCGGCCATCCGGCGGCGCGGCTGACCGCCCTCGTGGAGCGGGCCGGCTGCCGGGAGGCGGTGGCCACCGCGGACTCCGGATACCTGCCCCCGGTGGAGAAGGTGATCCGGCCGCGCTGGACGCCGGCGCCCCCGCCGGTCCCCGGCCGGGAGCCCGCCCCCCTGCCGGCGCTGCCCGCCGCGCGCGCCGAGGACCCCGCGTACATGCTGTTCACCTCGGGCTCCACCGGCGAGCCCAAGGGGGTGGTGGTACCGCACCGGGCGCTCTCGGCGGTGGTCCCGGAGCTGCGCCGCCTGTACGGCATCGACGCGGACGCGGTCGTGCTCCACTTCCACGGGGCCGGCGGCGACACCAGCCTGGAGGAGATCCTGCCGACCCTGACGGCCGGGGCCACCCTGGTGATCGACGACGCGGCACGCGAGCGGTTCGCCCAGGTGGTCGCGGACCAGGAGGTCACGGTCGCGGTCCTGCCGACGGGCTTCTGGAACAGCCTGACCGGCGACCTCCTGCACCAGGGCCCGGGCCGCGGTGCGCTGCCGTCCTGCCTGCGGACGCTGGTGATCGGTGGCGAGGCGGTCCGGGCGGACATGCTGGAGCGGTGGAACCGCCTCGACCGCACGGCCGGCATCCGCCTGCTGAACACCTACGGCTCCACGGAGACGGCGCTGGTCACGCATGCCGTCCCGCTCGCGGGACCGGGTGCCGCGCCCCTGCCGGACACCGGGGAGGACCTGCCGATCGGGTACCCGCTGGCGCACGTCGGCCAGCGCATCGACGCGACCGGCGAGCTGTGCGTCAGCGGTGACGGCCTGGCCCTGGGCTACCACGACGACCCCGCGGCGACGGCCGCCCGCTTCACGACGGCCGGCGGCACCCGCTGGTACCGCACCGGCGACCTGGTGACCGCCGCCCCCGACGGCGCGCTGGTCTTCCGGGGGCGCTCCGACCACCAGGTCAAGATCCGCGGTCACCGGGTGGACCTGCTGGACGTGGAGGCGCTGATCGGGCGCTGCGAGGGGGTGTCGGCCGTGGCGGCCGCCCGGGTCGAGGGGCCCACCCACACCACGCTCGCGGCCTTCTTCGTCCCCGTGCCGCACCATCTGCCCGACGAGGTGGCGGCGAGGATCCGCGGTCAGCTGACGCTGACCGCGCCGCCCCACCTGGTGCCCAGCCGGATCGTCGCGGTGACCGCCCTGGAGCAGACGCACACCGGCAAGGTCGACCGGAACGCGACCCGCGACCGCCATCTGGGCACCGGACGGAACGGGGTGACCTCACAGTGAATGCAGTGGAGTTGGCGCAGTACGCCTCCGAGCTGCTCGGTGTCGAGCTGGATCCGGCCACGGCCCGCCCGGACGAGTCCGGTTGGGACTTCCACGTCACGCACATCATGGACACGGGCGGCTCCCCCTGGATCCTGCGCCGGCCACGACATCCTCAGGCCGCACGGCAACTGGCCACCGAGGGCGCCGTCCTGGCGGCCGTACGGGACCGGCTGCCCGTGGCGGTGCCCAACTGGCGGCTGCAGACCCCGCGACTGGTCGCGTACCCCCACCTGCCCGGGGCGCAGGCCGGAGCCGAGGACCCGCGCACGCTGGTGTACGGCTGGGACATCGACCCGCTCGCCGCCCCGGACGCCTATCTGGAGCCGCTGGCCCGGGCGTTGGCCGAGGTCCACCGGACCCCGCACGACGCACTGCCCGCGTTGGAGGCTCCCACGCCCGAGGCGCTGCGCTCCGCGGTGGCGGACCGGCTGGCCCGGGCCCGCAGGGAGCTGCGGCTCTCGGCGGCGCGGACCCGGCGCTGGCGCGCCTGGCTCGACGACGACAGCCTGTGGCCGGACCGGATGGTCGTGGTCCACGGCGACGTCCATCCCGGGCACACCCTGGTGGAGCGCACCCCGGCGGGGCCGCCGCGCCTGTCGGGGCTGCTGGACTGGGGGAACGCGGGGATCAACGATCCGGCCGTCGACTTCGTCGACATGCTCTACGCGGGAGGCCCGCCGGTCCTGGACCTGCTTCTGGACGCGTACCGGCGTGCGGGCGGCGAGGTCCGGCCCGGGATGCGCGCGCACGTCCTCGCGCGCGCCTCCTTCCTGTGGGTCCATGTGGCGCTGCGCGGGCTGGACGCCGCCCGGCCGGCGTGGGTCGAGACGGCTCTGTCGCGGATCGGCGCATGAGCGGCTCCGGGCGGGCCGGGGGGATCGGCGGTGGGTCCGGCGCGGGGTCCGGCAGTGGGTCCGACGCCGCGCGGGCCCGTGCGCGGCACGCCGTGCACGGGACGGGCGAGCCGGTGGTCCTGGTTCCCGGCAGCGGCGGCTCCGGCACCATCTGGGAACACCACCAGGTGGCGGCGCTGACGGCGGCCGGATATCAGGCCATCACCCTGGACCATCCGGACGGGCCGGGCGCGGACCCGCTCACGGCCACCGGCCTCGCCGCCTTCGTACGGGAGTCGGTGGAGTCGCTCGGCCTGCCGCCGTGCCGGCTGGTCGGCCACTCGTTCGGCGCGTTGGCCGTACAGGAGTTACTGCTGACGGCCCCGGAACTCGCCCTCCAGGCCGTCCTGGTGGCGACCCGGGGGCGTCCCGACGCGGTGGGGACGGCGATGGCCCGGGCGGAAGAGGAGCGCGGCGCGACGCACCTGCGGCTGCCACCCGCCTACGAGGCGTTCATGAGCCTCACCCAGAACCTCTCCCCCAGGACCCTGGCGGACGAGTCCGCCACCGAGGAATGGCTGGACCTGTTCGAATGGTCGGCGCTCTCCGCGCCTTCCGGCCGCTCGTCCCGGCACCGGACCCGCCCGCTCACCCACGACCGGCTGCCCGCCTACCGGGCGATCGAGACCCCGGTCCTCGTGATCGGTTTCGCCGACGACCTCCTCGCGCCGGTGCGGCTCGGCCTGGAGGTCGCCCGGGCTGTCCCCGCCGCCCGCCACCTGGAGCTGCCCGACTGCGGTCATCTCGGCTTCCTGGAACGGCCCGCCGCCTTCAACGAGGCCGTCCTCGACTTCTTCGCCACCCGTCCCCCGCTGCCCGGAGGTCCCCGTGCCCTGTGATGTCGTGATCGTCCATGTCGACGAGCAACCGCCCACCGCCTGGTGCGCCGCCGTCTACCTGTGCGGCCCCACCCCCACCGATCCGCGCGAACCGTCCTGGCGTCCGGCCGCCGTCGCCGCGCTGCGGGAGGGCTGGGCGGGCCCCGGCACCCTCGTGGTGTTCGTTCCCGAGCCGTCGGCGGGCGGCCGCTATCCCGCGTACGCGGAGCAGATCTCCTGGGAGGAGGAGGCGATGCGGCTCTCGGACGTCATCGCCTTCTACATACCCCGGGACATGACCCGGCTACCGGGACTGGTCTCGAACATCAAGTGGGGCGCCTGGTGCGGTTCGGGCCGGGCCGTGCTCGGCGCGCCGCCGGAGGCCGACCGCATGGAGTACCTGATGCACTTCGCCGAGGCGCTGGGGGTGCCCGTGGCGCGCAGCGCGGAGGCGACCGTGCGGGCGGCTCTCGACCGGATCGGTCCGGGCGTGCACCGCACCGGCGGGGAACGGGCCGTGCCGCTTCAGGTGTGGCGCACGGGCCCGTTCCAGCGGTGGTACGCGCAGCGGCTGGCCGCCGGGGACCGGCTGCTCGACGCACGCGTCGAGTGGTACGGGCCTCCGGCGGCGGCATCCGGTACGGAAGGGACCCCGGCCCTTGCCGATCCGGCGCACCCCGCGGACTGGCTGCTCAGCGTCACGCTCGCGCCGGCGGGCGGGAGCGCCGGGCCCGACGAGGTACGGGCCCGGCTGCTCGCGACTCAGGGACAGGGCATGCTCATGTAGAGGGCCTGTTCGCCGGCCGAGGCGGTGCCCTCGTACAGCGAGGCGTCGAGCCCGCAGAAGGCGAAGCCCATGCGCCGGTAGGCGTGGATGGCCGGGGCGTTGATGTTGGTGACCTCCAGCCAGAGGTGTCCGGCGCCGCGCTCGCGCGCGTAGTCGACGGCGTGCCCCATCAGGGTGCGGCCGACGCCCCGGCCCCGGTGGGCAGGGGCGACCTCGATGTCCTCGATGGTCAGCCGCCGGTTCCACGGGGCGTAGGAGAGGGCCACGAAGCCGGCCAGTCCGTCGTCGCCGACCGCGACGTAGGTGCGGGAGTCCTCGTCGTCCGCGTCGGCATCCTCCTCGTCGGGTCCGTCGTCCGGGAACACCTTGTGCAGGGGCGGGTCGACGGGGACCTCGTGCAGGGTGAAACCTTCCTCGGCCACGGTCACCCGGAAGACGGTCGCGGTGGTGAAGGAGCCGTCGAGGGTCTCGATGGCCTTGGTGTCCTCGGGGCGGGCCACGCGGTAGATGAGGGCCCGGGCATCAGCTGTCGTCATGGCATGACCGTACGACCGGTCTGATCCCCCTTGGGAGAGTTTCAGCCGACCTGCGTCCGAGCTCAGGCGATGCCCACGGTGTACGCGGCCCGGTACCCGTCGCCGTCCGGTACGGGAGCCAGGGTCATGGCGGCGCCGGAGGCCCGGTAGCGGTCGTCGCGGGTGTTGGGGTGGTCCGGGGCGGGGCGGCGGGCGTAGGGCTGGAGCGCGTACACCTTCGCCAGGAGTTCCTCGGGGAAGAAGAACTGCGAGGTCGTCTCGGTGTGAGGCTCCGGGCGCACCTTGAAGTGGATGTGCGGAGCCAGCCCCTGGTACCAGCCGGGGACGATCGTGCGGAACGTGCACCGCCCGGCGTCGTCCGTGATCTGGGTGCCCCGCAGGAAGGTGTCCCCGCCGGTGGAGTAGGTGCCCGACGCGTCGGCGTGCCATACGTCGACGGCGGCGCCCGCGACCGGGCGGCAGCCGGCCGACACCCTCACCACGGTCAGGTCCAGCCGGAACGGTACGCCCTCCCGGCCTTCCCTGATGTCCGAGCGGACCCGGTCCAGGTCCAGGTAGTAGGGGCCCGCGCCCGACTCCGCGGTGAGCGCGCACGCCGGGGTGCTCGCGCTCTTCCCGGCCGACGGCGTCGTGGCCGGGAGCGCGGGGGCCGAGGGCTGTCCTGCCGCCCCCGGGGTACGGGGCGGGCCGGCGCAGGCCGCCACCAGTGCGGCGACCCCGGCCGATCCGGCGGCCAGGAGGACCGCGCGGCGGCTGGCCCGGGAGATGCCGTTCTCGGTCATGCGAACCCCTCGCGTGCTCGGGCACCGTCGCGGCGGACGGCCATCGACCGCGCCCACCGTGCCGGACCGCGGGGGCGGCGACCAGCACCGACACGCCCCGGCCGCCGGTACCGAGGCCGGTACGGGGCCGTACGGCGCTCCTGCGGGGCGACCGGGCATTGCGGCCGGAAACGGGGGTATGCGCGGGGGGACGGGGTCCGGGCAGCCGGTCCCGGGGGGACGTCTCTGAGCGAAGGAGGCTCGCCATGTCCTCTCGCAGCCGTCGCGCAGCCGGTCCGGGATCGCTGGTGCAATGGGCCGCCCTGCTGGTCGGGGTGGCGTTCCTGCTGGCCGGGGTGCTGGGCATGATCCCGGGCCCGACCACCGGCTACGACTCCATGACCTTCGCCGGGCACGACTCGGGAGCGGAGCTGTTCGGGCTGTTCCAGGTCTCGGTCCTGCACAACATCGTGCACCTGCTCTTCGGCCTCGCCGGCATCGCGATGTCGCGCGCCCCGGGCCCGGCGCGCGCTTACCTGATCGGCGGCGGAGTCGTCTACCTGGTGCTGTGGCTGTACGGGCTCCTCGTCGACCGTGGCACGGACGCGAACTTCATCCCCGTCAACACCCCTGACAACTGGCTGCACTTCGGCCTGGGCCTGGCCATGGTCGTCCTCGGTCTGCTCCTCGGACGGAACACGCCGATCCCGCGCCGGAGGTGAGGGGCGCTCGCGTCAGGTCTCCAGGACGGGCGCGTACGCCTGCGCGCCGAGGCCGAAGGTCCATGCCACCCCCTCCCGCGCGGTCCGCGTCTGCGGCGGCACCCGCAGCCAGTACGTGCGGCTCGTACCGTCCGGCTCCGGCGTGGAGTTGACCACCTCCACCATGACGACGTCCTCATCGTCCGGCAGCGGTATCCGCCACAGCACGCCGGTCCCGTCCCGGTGCACCGGCTCGGCACCCGACGCGGTGAGGTAGCGCTCGTAGCCGTAGTGCTCCAGCATCACCCGGCGCAGCTCCGCGTTCTCCTCTTCCCGGATGCGCTCGGGCGTCAGGCCCTCCAGTGCGGCCAGGAAATCCGCCGGCACCGGCATCCCGCGCCACGCGTGCAGCGCGAAGCCGTCCGGGAACGCGAGGGCCGGGCCGTCACCGCGGTCCAGCCGGCCCGCCTCGTCCCGGTGCAGCTCCACCGGGCGCTCGCACACCACGGCCAGCCGCTCGTACGGCCACCACCAGCCCGCCGAGCGGGCCACCGCGGCGAGCCCCGCCAGCGGCGCCCGCTCCCCTGTGTCGAACGCGCACAGCCACGGCGCGTCGTGCTGGCCCAGTACGGCGTCCAGGAGCAGCAGCCGGACCTCGGCCTCCTGCGCGGTGTCCTGCGCCAGCTGCTCCACGAGCCCGGTACGGATACGACCGGCCAGCCGCTCGGTGTTCTCCCAGAGCCGGGCACCCGTCAGGGCCCATCTGCGGCCCCAGCCCTGGGGACCCAGCCGCTCGTGCGAGCGGGCACGCTCGGCCGCCCACGGCGCGCTGCGGACCTCCGCCCGCACGCTGCGGCCCCGCACGTGCGTCCCCCACGGGCCGTCCGGATCCCCCAGCAGGCCCACTGCTGCCCGCGGCGAGTCCGCCCACACGATGCGGTCGGGTACGGCCAGCCCCGCTGCGCGGTAGGCCAGACGCACGCCCGCCTCCGCCGCCTCCCGGTCCGCGGGTCCGGTCGCCGCCGCCACCGCCCGCCACCCGTCGACCCCGTGCACCGCGTCCGCCGCATGCGCCGCGTTCGCCACATGCCCCGCGTCCAGCGCTTCCGTCTCCTGCATCGCTTCCCGTACTTCCGTCACTTCCAGCACTTCCCTCACCTCCGGCCTCCGCATCCCGCTCCCCCTCCTCCGGCCCTGTCACCAGGCGCCCGCCTCGCTCAGTCCGCCACGATCCGCACCGAGCCCGGCACGTACTCCCGCTGGCGCACCACCCGGTACCAGCCCTTGGGGAGGGGTATCGCGGCATGCTCCTCGTGCACCACCCGTCCCCCGTCGGGCAGGTGCAACAGCAGGGGCGCCAACGGTCCCGCCTCACGGACCAGTCGGCCCGGTCCGAGCACGGCGTGCGCGTGCCCGGTCACCTCGCCCAGCGCCAGGACCAACCGCCCGCGCCCGTCCCGCGGTTCCGACGGCGCGTCCACCGCATGGCACGGCACCGCCGATTCCTCGAGCGGCACGATGAGCACGTCCCCCTGCCGGTACATGTGTGTCCCCTTCCCCCGCGCCGCCCGGTGCGCCGCGTCCCTTCCGACGTTACGGCCGGGCTCTGACAACGGCCCTCCACCCGCCCCTGCCTCGTGCGTTGTCAGTGCCGCTTGCTACAACTTGCAGGCACATCGGACGCGGCACATCGACGCGGCACTCCGGACAGAGCACCGGACGAGACAGGCGAGAGACGGCGGGGACCATGAGTTACGCGAGCCATCTGCGGGAGTCGTACGGACTGCCCGTCTTCGACTTTCCGGCGGCCGACGACGCCAAGGGGCTGGAAGGCCTGCCCGAGGCGGACGCCGTCGCGTGGCGGATCTCCAGCGACACCTATGACGCGGAGGAGGCCTGGCCCGCGGCGTTCGCCCGTTTCACCGCGGCCGTCGACACCACCCGCGTCCGCGCCATAGTCGTCGGTGCCTGGGAGGACGCGTACGACAGGGGCCCCCAGGAGATCATCGCCGCGATCCTCGACGCCCGCCCCCGGCTGCCGGCCCTGCGGGCCCTGTTCCTCGGGGACATGGAGTCCGAGGAGTGCGAGATCTCCTGGATCACCCAGGGCGACGTCGGCCCGCTCCTCGACGGCTTCCCCGACCTGGAGGAGTTCGGCGTCCGCGGCGGCAGCGGTCTCGTCATCCCGCCGTTCAGCCACCGGCGGCTGCGCTCCCTCGTCGTCCAGACCGGCGGCATGCCCGCCCGAGCCGTGCGCAACGTCGCCGCCAGCGACCTGCCCGCCCTGCACCACCTCGACCTCTGGCTCGGCACCGCCGAATACGGCGGGGACTGCGCGCTGACCGACGTGGAACCGATCCTCGCCGGCGACCGCCTGCCGAGCCTGCGTCACCTGGGCCTGCGCAACAGCGACATCCAGGACGAGATCGCCGCCGCCGTGGCCGCCGCACCCGTCGTGGCCCGGCTGGAGACCCTCGACCTGTCCATGGGCGTCCTCACGGACGAGGGCGGCTCCGCCCTCCTCGGCGGCCAGCCCCTCACCCACCTCGCCGCCCTGGACCTGCACCACAACTACCTCAGCGATCCGCTCAGGCAGCGCTTCCAGGACACCCTGGAGAGCGCAGGCGTACGGCTGGACCTCGACCCGGGCCACGCCGACGAGGACGAGTGGGACGGCCGCGTCTGGCGTTTCGTCGCCGTCGGCGAATAGCGCGGCGGCCGTGACCGAGCACCCGCCCCCGCGCTGGGCCGTCGTCGGCAACCCGGAGAACCGCCGCGTCGCCCTGTTCACCCGGGCCGTCCGCGGCGCCGGCCTGCCCGCGCCCCGCGTCGTGCCCTGGACCTCGGTCCTGCGCGAGGGCGGTGCGGCGTTCGCCCCCGACGAGCTCGTACGCCTCGACTCGCCCGGCGAGAACACCGAGGTGGACCGGGCCCTGCGCGGCCTGGAGGACGCGACCCGCGTGGAGGGCGGCGCCCGCTGGTACGCGCGGTTCACCGCGGCGGTACGGAGCCTGACCGGCGGCGTGCGTCTCGACGACCCCGACGAGCTGGCGGTCCTCTTCGACAAACGGCACTGCCACCGGACGCTGGACACCGCCGGAGTCCCGGTACCCCGTTCCCCGACCTCCGGCGGCGGCACACCGGTGCGCGGCTGGGAGGACGTACGCGCCCTGATGGACGCGCACGGCATGCCCCGCGCGTTCGTGAAGCTCGCGCACGGCTCCTCCGCGTCCGGCGTCGTCGCCGTCGAGACGGCAGGGCGGGGCCGCATCCGGGCCGTCACCTCGGTCGAGACGTCCGAGGACGGACGTCTGTACAACTCCCTGCGGGTGCGCCGCCTCACGAGCGAGCGGGAGACCGCCGCGCTGGTCGACGCACTCGCCCCGGACGGACTGCACGTCGAACGCTGGTGGCCCAAGGCCTCCTTGGCGGGCCGCGCGGCGGACCTGCGCGTGGTCGTCGTGGCCGGGAGGGCCACCCACGCCGTGGTCCGCACCAGCCGCTCGCCCATGACCAATCTCCACCTCGGCGGGCAGCGCGGCGACCTGTCGGCCGTGGTCGAGGCCGCGGGGCCCCGCTGGGCCGAGGCCCTGGACGTCTGCGAACGGGCCGCGGCCTGCTTCCCCGGCACCCTCTGCGTCGGCGTCGACCTGCTGCCCGCCGTCGGCTGGCGGCGGTTCGCCGTCGCCGAGGTCAACGCCTTCGGGGACCTGCTGCCGGGCCTGACCGGCCTGCCGGGCGGCGGAGCCGAGGGCCTCGACACCTACGCGGCCCAAGTCGCCGCCGCGCTCCCCTACGTACGCCGCCGCACACACGAGCACCACCACCCGAGGAACCACCACCGTGCACCAGCCTGAGACCGGGCCCGACATGAACGAGGTCGTCGGCCGCGACGACCTGCTCCTGCTCACCCTGGACACCCTGCGCCACGACGTCGCCGCCGAGCTGGCCGCCGCCGGACGCATCCCGCACCTCGCCCGGCACCTGCCCGGTGGCGCCTGGGAGAAGCGGCACGCCCCCGGCAGTTTCACCTACGCCTCGCACCAGGCGATGTTCGCCGGGTTCCTGCCCACGCCGGCGGGGCCCGGTCCGCACCCGAGGCTGTTCGCCGCGCGCTTCGCGGGCAGCGAGAGCACGGCCGGCCGCACCTACGTCTTCGACACCCCCGACCTCGTCTCGGCTCTGGCCTCGGCCGGGTACCGCACGGTGTGCGTCGGCGGCGTCGGCTTCTTCAACAAGCAGGGCGCGCTGGGAGACGTACTCCCTTCGATGTTCCAGGAGAGCCACTGGGAGCCCGAGTTCGGCGTGGCGTCCCCCACCTCCTTCGAGGCGCAGGTCGACCGGGCCGAGCGGGTCATCGGGTCCCTCCCCGCGGAGCAGCGGCTGTTCCTCTTCCTCAACGTGTCCGCGCTGCACCAGCCCAACTGGTTCCACCTGCCCGGCGCCACCCGGGAGGCCGGGGACGGCCTCGCCACCCACGCCGCCGCCCTGGAGTACGTCGACCGCCACATCGGCCGCCTCTTCGCCGCGATGAGCTCGCGCCGCCGCTGCTTCGCCGTCGTCTGCTCCGACCACGGCACGACCTACGGCGACGACGGCTACACCGGCCACCGCCTCGCCCACGAGGCCGTGTGGACCGTCCCCTATGCCCACTTCTTCCTGGAGCCGTCCGCATGAGCGCTACCACCACCGCGGACACGACCGGCGTCGCCGCCGCGGCCGCCGGTCTCGACGTCCGCCCGTACCAGAGCTACGTCTACGCCTACCCCCACAAGACCGCGTACCGCCCGCTGCCCGCCCGGCCCGCCCTGCGCGACCTGTGGCGCGGCGAGGACAAGAGCGCGCTCTCCCTCTACCTCCACATACCCTTCTGCGAGGTCCGCTGCGGCTTCTGCAACCTCTTCACCCGCATCGGCGCGCCCGACGGCCTCACCGGCCGCTACCTCGACGCCCTGGAGCGCCAGGCGGACGCCGTCCGCGAGGCCCTCGGCGACGACGGTCCGGTGCGCTTCGCCAATGCCGCGTTCGGCGGCGGTACACCGACCTTCCTCACCGCCGACGAGCTGACCCGGCTCTGCGACGTCGCCGAGCGGCGCATGGGCGCGGACCTGCGCTCCGTGCCCCTCTCCGTCGAGACCTCGCCGTCCACCGCGACCGCCGACCGGCTCGCGGTCCTCGCCGAGCGCGGCGCCACCCGCCTCAGCATCGGCGTGCAGAGCTTCGTCGACGCGGAGGCACGGGCCGCGGTGCGCCCGCAGCGCCGCTCCGACGTCGAGGCCGCGCTCGGCCGGATCCGCGCGGCCCGCATCCCGGTCCTCAACATCGACCTCATCTACGGCATCGACGGCCAGACCCCCGCCACCTGGCGCACCTCCCTGGACGCCGCCCTCGCCTGGGAGCCCGAGGAGCTGTACCTCTACCCGCTGTACAAGCGCCCGCTCACCGGCCTCGCCCGGCGACGCACGGCGCACACAGCCACCGAGTGGGACGAGCAGCGCCTGGACCTCTACCGCCGGGGCCGCGACCACCTCCTCGCCCACGGCTACGAGCAGGTGTCGATGCGCATGTTCCGCCGGGCCGGCACCGCCCCGCAGGGGCCCGAGGACCACGCCTGCCAGACGGACGGCATGATCGGCCTCGGCTGCGGCGCCCGCTCCTACACCTCCGCCCTGCACTACTCCTTCGACTACGCGGTCGACATGGGCGAGATCCGGACGATCATCGACGACTACACGGCCACCGAGGACTTCGGCCGCGCCGACCGCGGCTGGGAGATGGACGGCGGCGAGGCGCGCCGCCGCCACCTCCTCCAGTCCCTCCTCCAGGCCCGGGGCATGCCGCTCGCCGAGTACCGCGAACGCTTCGGCGCAGGCCCGTACGAGGACTTCCCCGTCGAGCTCGCCGACTTCGCCGCCCGCGGCTGGCTCGAAGGAGCCGGGACGCGGGGCGAGTGGCTGCGTCTGAGCCCGGAGGGCCTCGCCCACTCCGACGCCCTCGGCCCGGCGCTCTTCTCACCCGCCGTCCGGGCCGCCATGGCCGCCTACGCCCCGAAGTAGCCGCCGTGGACCTGACGATCCTGTACCGCGGACCGCTCGCCTCCTGCGACTACGACTGCCCCTACTGCCCCTTCGCCAAGCGCCGCGACACTCCCGCCCAGCTGCGCGCCGACCGCGCTGCCCTGGACCGGTTCACGGCCTGGGCGGCGGCGCAGACCGGTGACCGGCTCTCCCTGCTCTTCACCCCGTGGGGCGAGGGCCTGGTCCGCTCCTGGTACCGCCGCGCGCTGGTGGACCTCTCGCACCAGCCACACGTCGCGCGCGTCGCCATCCAGACCAACCTCAGCTGCCGGACCGACTGGCTCGCGGCGGCAGACGCGGACACCCTGGCCCTGTGGTGCACCTACCACCCCGGCCAGACCCCCTACGCACGCTTCCTCTCGAAGCTCGGGGAGCTGGCCGACCGGGGCATCCGCCACAGCGTGGGCATCGTGGGCCTGCCCGAGAACCTGCCGCACGCGCGCCGGCTGCGCGCGGACCTGCCCGGCCACGTCTACCTCTGGGCCAACGCCGCCGAGGGCCACACCTACACCGATGCCGAGGCGGACGCGTGGTCGGCCGTGGACCCGCTCTTCGCGTACAGCCGCCGCCCGCACCGCTCGGCCGGGCTGCCGTGCCGCACGGGCGAGTCGGTCATCTCCGTGGACGGCGAGGGCACGGTCCGCCGCTGCCACTTCGTCCGCACGGAGCTCGGCAACCTCTACGACGGCTCCTACCGCGCGGCGCTGGCCCCCCGCCCCTGTCCCCTGGCCGTCTGCGACTGCCACATCGGCTACGTCCACCTGGAGACCCTCCCCCTCTACGACGTCTTCGCGGGCGGAGTCCTCGAACGCGTTCCCGCGCCCCCGGTGGTCCGCCCCTAGAAGGCCGAGTGGGCGAACCAGTGGTCGAGCAGGTCCATGTCGCCGTGCCGGTCGAAGGCGTCGCTGTGGCGCTCGCGCCGGCCGTAGAGGAGCAGCAGGAGGTCCGCAGCCGTTCCCCGGACCGTGGCGTCCGCCGTACGGGCCCCGGCGCGGTCGGCTTCCAGGGCGAAGCCGTCGGGCCGCAAGCGGACCAGCCAGTCGCCGCCGCCGCGGCCCCCGAGCCCATCCCCGTCCCCGTCCCCGTCCGTGCAGCTGAAGCGGATCGTCCGGTCGGGAGCGCGCAGTTGGGCGGTCAGCGGTGCGAAGGGCGTCGCGAACGGCAGGTTCGTGAGGAACTCGTCGATGCCGTCGAGGGCCAGCGCGCGGTCGACGTGCGGCGAGAGCCCGAGCGCGAGCTGGGCGTCTACCCGGTGGACGAGGGTCTCGCAGAGCATGCGCCGGACCCAGAACCGGGCGTGCTGGTCGACCCCCCAGGCCCACATCGGTGCGTCCAGATCGGTGGCGGCGAACACCTCGGCCGCCTCCGCCGCGCCCGCGGCCAGCCAGTCCGGGAGGCCGCCGGGGTGCTCGGGCAGGCGCAGGTCCACCTCACGGGCGGCCGGGGGCTGCTGGACGCGCCGGCGCAGCAGCTCGCTGAACCAGCGGTGCACGCTGCCGACGTGCTGCGTGAGGTCGGCCAGGGTCCAGCCGGGGCAGGTCGGCACCGGGGTGGCGAGGTCTGCCGCCGAGACCGTGGCGTGGAAGCGGGCGGCCTCGGCCGCGACGGCCGCTGCGTGCTGGGCGGGGGTCATGCGGTGGCCCTTCCTGACGGGGGCGCCGCCCCGGGCGGCGCGGATGCTTGAGGGAATGGATGTTTCATGCCCTCAAGCACATGGGAAGGTAGTGCGCGGGCGCCGACGGTGTCAACTTCACTCCTCGCAGGTCAGCTCGAGCGGTACGCCGCCGCCCGGGCGGCGGCGCGCAGTTCGGCCCGCCACCGCGGGGACAGCTCCGCCGCGGTGAGGGCGGCGTCGGCCCGGGCGACGAGGTGGGCGATGCGCGCCTCGACGTCGGCGTGGACGGCGCTGCCGGAGAGGCGTTCGCGCAGCATTCCGCTCTCGCCGCGTTCGACCAGGGTCCGGATCGCGGGGTCCGACCTCATGGCCAGGGAGAGCAGCAGCGTCATCTTGCCGTGCCCGAAGTCCTGGCCCGCCGGCTTGCCGCTGGCGCGGCCGTCACCGAAGGCGTCGATGAGGTCGTCGCGCAGCTGGAAGGCCTCCCCCAGTGCCTCACCGTACTGTTCGAAGGCACCGGTGAGGTCGGTGCGGCCGGCCAGCAGGGCGCCGAGCACCAGGGGGCGGTGGATGGTGTAGCGGCCGGACTTCACCACCGCGATGTACCGGGCCAGTTCGGCATCGGGCAGCAGCTCGGCCGCCGCGGCCACGTCCAGGGCCTGGCCCTCGATCAGTTCGGCCTTGAGCTCGAACCAGTGCGCGGCCACCGCCGCGGGCAGTCCCGCCATCAGGTGGTCGGCGTACGCCCAGGCGAGGTCCCCGGCGAGGATCGCCACCGATTCGCCGTAGCGGCGGGACTCACCGAACCAGCCGTTCGCGCGGTGGACGTCCGCGTGCCGCGCGTGGACGGTCGGCCGCGAGCGGCGGCGGTCCGCGTCGTCCATGACGTCGTCGTGGATGAGGGCCGCGGCGTGCAGCAGTTCCAGTGCCATGGCGGCCCGGACCGGATCCCGGCCGGGTTCGCCGCCGGCGGCCAGGTATCCGCTGAGCAGGAACCGGGGCCGCAGCCGCTTGCCGCCGGCGCCGACGAGCTCCGCGACGGCCTCGGCCGGTCCGGCGCCCTTGAGCCGGCCGCCCGGCCTGCGGTGGGCCTGGCCCGCGAGAAAGGCGCGCAGGCCCTCCTCCACCTCCGCCAGCATGAGCGACAGGGCAGCCGGTGCGGCCGGTGTCGTGGGGGCGGCCGGGCCACCGGCGGGCGGCGACGCGGTCTGCGCCGCAGCCGTCGTCATGGCGCCGTCCTCTGCGGGCGGCGGGCTTCCAGGCGCATGCGGGACTCCTGCGGCCGCAGGGTGGAACGCGCCACGGCACGCGTCGGGCCGTCGGTGACGGACCGCAGCCGCCACCGCCCGGCCAGGGCGGCGAAGGCGATCGTGATCTCGGCGTAGGCGAGCGACTCGCCGATGCACTTGCGTACGCCCGCCCCGAACGGCAGGTAGGCGTGGCGCGGGATGGACCGGGCGCGCTCGGGGAGCCAGCGGTCCGGGTCGAACCGGTCGGGCTCGGGGAAGAGCTCGGGGTCGCGGTGCAGGGCGTACGGGCTGAAGAACACGTCCGCGCCCTCGGGTACGCGGTACCCGCCGAGGTCCACCTCGGCGGTGGCGCGGCGGGTGAGGATCCAGCCGGTCGGGTACATCCGAAGGAGTTCCTGGATGACCCGGCCCATGTAGGGCAGCCGCGGCAGGTCGGCGTAGGTCACCGGCCGGCCCTCCAGTACCTCGTCCAGCTCGGCGTGGACCCGGCGCTCGACGTCGGGCCGGGTGGAGAGCACCTGGAAGGCCCACAGCAGCAGCGTGGCCGAGGTCTCCGTCCCGGCGACCATCATGGAACGGATCTCGTCGTGGATCTGCTGGGTGCTCATCCCCTCGCCGGTCTGCTCGTCGCGGGCCAGCATCAGCATCGAGAGCAGGTCGTCCTGGTCCAGGTCGCCGGCCCGGTAGTCGGCGATGATGCGGTCCACCACCTCGTAGAGCCTCCGCAGGTCGGCCGCCTCGCGCCGGTTCACGGGCAGGGGGAGGCGGTGGACGAAGTCGACCGGCAGGAAGGCCCGGCGTCCGACGCCGGCGACCAACGCCGGCAGGGTGGCCCGGATCTCGGCGGCCGCCTCGGGGGTGAGGCGGGAGAAGAGCGTCCGGGCGAGGATCTCCATGGTCATGCCGTTGAGTTCGCGGCCCACGTCGCGCACCTGGCCGTCGCGCCAGGACGCGGAGACGGCCTCGACCGACTCGATCGCCGCGCGGGCGTAGATGCTCATCCGGCCGTGGTGGAAGGCGGGCTGCGACAAACGGCGCTGGCGCAGGTGCAATTCGCCGTTGGAGGCCGCCAGTCCGTTGCCGAGCAGCTTGGTGGCCTGGTCGAAGAGGGTGCCGCCCTTTTCGAACTTGCTCTGGTGAGTGATGAGGATGTCCTTGAGGAGTTCCCCGGTGCTGACCATGTAGGCGGGCCGGGTGCCGATCCGGAAGACGACGACCGGTCCGTGGTCGCGCAGTTCCTCCACGAACCCCAGGGGCCGGCGGACCAGATGCAGCGCGTGGCCCAGGAGCGGGACGCCGCCCGGCAGTCTGCGGGCGGGGACGGGGCTGGGGGCGAGGGTGTCGGCCATGGTCAGTGCGTCTCTCCGGTCCGGTCCGGCAGCAGGGCGCCGAGCGGGGCGGCGGCGCTGTGGGCGAGGTACTCCGGCCGACGGCCGCTGCGGGCCTGGTCGGCGTAGCGTCGGGTGGCGAGGGACCAGTCGTAGGTCACCCGCAGCTGGCGGGTCATGGCCCTGAGGTGGCGTTCGGTGCTCAGGCGCTCGTACGGGTCGCAGGACAGACGGTCGCAGAGGGCGGGTATCCCCGCGGCGAGGCGCTGGAACTCCTGCGCGAGCCCGCCGACCCTGCCGCGTATCTCCTCGATCACCCGCGCGCGGCCGTGGCCGCCGGCGGCCTCCAGGACGAGGACGAGGTTGTGGGTGTCCCCGCGCGCCTCCTCGTGCTCGACGGAGTGGACGTCGTTGCAGTGGGCGAGGATGTCGATTTCGAGTTCCGCCAGCCGGCGCACCGTCGGATCGGCGAGGACCCGCTCCGGCACCTCGTAGCGGCCGGTGCGTTCCGTGGCGTCGAGGTACACGTACATCGCCATGGTCTCCCGGCGCAGGGCGAGGTAGTCGCGCAGGGCGGGGACGGTGCCGGAGCGGCGGGCGGCGGCCTCGGCGAGGAAGGAGCGCAGGAAGCGGGCCCAGTTGCGGGCGGCCCGCTCGCGCCACCGCTCGGTCATGGGCGCCTGCAGCCGGTGCCACAGGTCCGCTGTGGCACCGGCCAGGCCCTCGGCGCCGGCGGGGACGGGCGGTGGGGCGGCGGCCGGGTGCGCTCCCGCCTCTCCGTAGGGCGCGGTCGTCGAGAGCAGGGCCCGGACGACGTCGGCGGCGAAGACGGGGTCGTCCCCGGCCGGTCCGTCGAAGAAGTCGTCGCAGACCGCGGTCCAGGTGATGACGTCGGTCATCACGTCCAGGTCGGGCCCGCCCGCCTTGGGGCAGAAGCCCGTCGCCACATCGGCCAGCCGCATGGCCATGAAGTACCCGATGGCGGCGTCCGTGGGCTGGAGCAGGCCGTGCCCGACGGCCCAGTCCACGCCCCGGCGCTGGGCTTGCTCGACCGCGTCGGGCGTCGGTCGCGGCGCGGTGAAGGGCAGGGGGAAGTCCACGTCAGTGGGCATGTGGTCCGGTGCTTCCTTTCGCTTGTATGAGGTGCCCGGCCTAGGTCGCCTCTTTCGGATCTTGTTGGCCCGGCAAGATCCGGAAGAGACGGCCTAAACCATGAGGTGGTTCAGCGCCATGTACGTGCCGGTGCCGAGCACGATCGCGAGGAGGGGGCTGCCGCGCCACTGGTAGAGCCCGGCGCAGACGGCGATGGCCGCGAGGGCGGGGACGCCGTACGGGAAGCGGCCGAAGTCGACGCCGCGCACGGTGTAGACGACGAGGATGACCATGATCCCGGGCGGCAGCGCGGTGCTGAGGTAGCCGAGCAGCGGCGCCTGGGAGGCGTTCTTGAGCAGGAGGAACGGCGCGGCGCGCAGGGCGTAGGTCACCGCTGACATGACCAGGACGGCGCCGAGGACGTACGTGGTGTCAGGCACGGGAGCGCCCCCTCAGCGAGAAGTCGAGCGCCAGCACGGCGAGGAAGACGACGACGGCGACGGTGAGGAACTGGTCGCCCCCCACCGCCCAGGCGACGGCGGCGGCCAGCAGGCCGTAGGCCACCGGGCGGCCGTTCACCCGCTTGCGCGCGTGGTCCCAGGCGAGGACGACGAACAGGGCGGTGAGGGCGAACTCCACGCCCTCGACCTTGTCCGGCAGGGCCGTCGAGGCGAGCGCCCCGGCGAGGCTGCCGAGCACCCAGTAGCCGTGGCTGAGGAGCTGGATCAGGGTGATGCGGCGGCCGTTGGAGCCCGCCTCGGGCGAGCTGGTGAGCAGCGAGTACGTCTCGTCGGTGAGTGCGAAGACGCCGTACGCGCGCTGGGCCCGGCCGGTCAGCAGGTGCAGCGGGAACGACAGACCGTAGAAGACGTGCCGGAAGTTGACCAGGAGGGTGGTCAACGCGACGGCTGCCAGGCCGAGGCCCGAAGTGATCATGCTGACGGCGAGGAACTCCAGCGATCCGGCGAACACCACCAGCGCGGTGGTGGGCGCCCAGTACCAGGGCAGGCCGTGGCTCACCAGGAGGAGCCCGAAGGCGGCCCCGAGCGGGAGGTAGCCCATCGCCACCGGCACGGTGTACCGGGCGGCGGCCGCGAGATCGGTGCGCAGGGCAACGCCCCGCGGGGCCGGGCCGCCCCGCGACGGGGCCGAAGGGGCAGCGTCGCTGGGGGCCGTGGTCGTCTCGCCCGCGGGTCGCGGGCGGGAGGCCTGCTCGTTCACCCCAGGTCTCCGAGCTCGGCCGACAGCCGGCGCAGGCCCTCCACCAGTACCTCGTCGGGGCGGGCGAAGCTGATCCGCAGGCCTTGCCGGGCGCCGAAGACCTCGGCGGGCATGACGAGCATCCGCCGGCGCTCCAGCAGCCGTTCGGCGAACTCAGCAGAGGTGATCGAGGAGTTGAGGTGGAACCAGGCGAAGGGGGTACCGTGCGGCTCGACCAGTTCCACCACGTCCCGGTGCGCGTCGGCGAACTGCCGCAGCTGTGCCAGGCCGGGCTCCACGAGCCCGTGGTAGCGGGACAGGTGCCGCTGGCGGTCGGCGAGCACCAGGGTGGCCGCCCGTTCCCACGCCAGGGAGTTGGACACCGTGGTGTAGCGCTTGTAGTTGACCATCCCCTCGATGAGCTCGGCGGGGGCCACGGCCCAGCCGATGCGCAGGGCGGGCAGCCCGTAGACCTTGGACAGGCCGGAGACGGAGACGGACCGCTCGTAGCGGTGGACGATCGAGGCGGAGAAGTCGAGGAGGTACTCCTCGTCGTTGACCACCCACAGGCCGTGGTCCCGGGCCACGCGGAGCACGCCCTCCCACTCCTGCTCGGTCAGCGAGCAACCGGAGGGGTTCCCGGGGCTGTTGAGGATGAGGATGCGCGTCTCGGGGCGGATCGCGCGGGCCAGTGCCTCCGTGTCGAAGGGCGTGCCGGGGCGCCGGTCGAGGACGCTGACCTCGCAGCCGATGTGCGCGGGCACCTCCCATGCCTGCTGCCAGCCGGGGGCCGTCGCCACCACGTGGTCACCCGGCGAGAGCAGGGAGCGGTACAGGAGGTACAGGGCCTCCTGGGCGCCGTGCGCGATCATCACGTCCCGGTCCCCGTGGGCGGCATCGTCCGTGAGGCCGTACAGGGCGGTGACCTGCGCCCGCAGCTCGGGGGTCCCCCGGTCGAGGCTGTAGTCCAGCTCCCACGCGCCGTCCAGGGGGAGGTCGCGGAGGTGCTGGAACTGTACGCCGCTCTCGGCCAGGTCCAGGTCGTAGCGGCCCTGGGCGTGGTCGAAGAGCCATTCCTGGATGGTGTAGGTGGCGATCCGGCCGGCCGGGGCGGCGGCGACGGGGCTGGTTGCGGGCATCAGTGCTCTCCCCCGAGGCTGAAGGTGATGACGACGACGTCGCGGTGGGCGGGCTGCCCGGGGATCTTCGGGGTGATGGGGCTGACGTAGTGCACGACCTCCCGGTCGGCGAGGAACAGCACCTCGCCCGGGGCCATGGTGCGTTCGACGACGACCTCCTCCCCGTCCTTGTCCCGGACGAGGGAGATGCCGCCGCTGACGTTCTCGGTGGCGACGCAGGTGACCGCGACCAGGTCGTAGCCGTCCTGGTGGAAGCCCTCCGGGGCGGGCAGGCCGGTGTGCTCGTCGTCGGCGGTGATACGGATCTGGTGGCACCCGATGCGGAACTCCTCGTCCGCGACCAGTGCGCGGGCGGCCGGGGAGTTCACCAGCGCCTCGGCGAAGGCACGGGCGGCGTCGGGCAGGGGCGCGAACCGCCGCTCCACACCACCGGCGTAGCCGTTGATCCGCTCGCTCTGGAAGAAGGAGGCGGAGTCCTCGCCCCACAGGAAGGTCTCGCCCTTGACCCTGGCCTCACCGAAGGCACGGAAGCGGAAGCAGCGGTCGTGCCGCAGGTAGGTGTCCGCCGGCAAGGTCGCGTAACTGGCCAGCAGGCCGTCCGAGACCTGGCCGAGGGCGGAGGCGAAGACGTATCTCACTACTACTCCTGGAACGTGGTGTGCGGTGCCGGGGTGCCGGCACGTCTGGGCAGAAGGAAGGGGGGCGGCGGGCCGCCGCTCGCGGCTCACCCGCGGGGCGCGAGCTCCCCGGGCGGCGGTGCGGCGAGGACCGGCTCGGCGCCGTCGCGGCGGCCTGGTCCGGTGGCCTTGAGCAGGCGCAGCAGGGGGCTCGTCATCACGGTGGTGCCGAGCGCCACGAGGGTGAGGATGGCGAGCATCCGGGCGTCGATGATCCCCGCGTCGTAGCCGATCTGGATGACGATGAGCTCGGTCAGGCCACGGGCGTTGAGCAGGACGCCGAGAACCAGCGCCGGCCGCCCTCGCATTCCGGTGAGCCGGGCGCACAGGCCGGGGCCGGCGATCTTGCCGACGGCCGCCAGGGTGAGGAGGGCGAGGAGGACCAGGACCGTCGCGCCGTCCCAGTGCAGTGCGCTCAGGTCGGCCGTCAGCCCGAAGCCGAAGAAGAAGAACGGCAGCAGGACGGTCTTGGCCGTACTCGTCAGCCGCTCCGCGACCGCGGCCCCGCGGGCCGGCCAGGCCAGGCCGACCAGCAGGGCGCCGATCAGCTGGTGCACGCCGATGGCGGCCGTGAGGGTGGCGGCCGCGGTGACGGCGCCGACGAGGAGCACGCCGGACGCGGCCCCGCCGCGCTCGCGTGCGGCCCAGTGGGACAGCAGCCGCTTGACGGGGCCCAGGAACACCGCGGCCATCGCGACGGCCACCAGGCCGTTGAGCAGCAGCACGGTGGGGTCGGAGCCGTGCGCCACGGCCAGGATCGCCGCGAGGACCAGCCAGCCGACGCCGTCTCCGACCGCCGCCGCGAACAGGCTGAGCCGTCCCGGTTCGGTGCGCGAGATCCCGAGGTCGGCCAGGATGCGGGCGAGGACGGGGAAGGCGGTGATGCTCAGGGCGCAGCCGATGAACAGGACGAAGGCGACGCCGCTGCCGTTCGGTCCCGCGTACCGCTCGCAGAGCGGTACGGCGACGACCGCGCCGAGCGCGAACGGCACCAGTACCGAGGCCTGGCTCACCAGCAGGGCCCGCGTGGCGGCGCCGCGCAGGCGCATGCCGGCGAGCTCTTGGCCCACGCCGAACATGAAGAGGATCAGGCCCAGTTGGGCCAGTCCCTCCATGGGGCCGCGGCTGCTCGCGGGGAACAGCCAGGCCATGGACGCGGGAGCCAGATGGCCGAACAGGGACGGTCCCAGGGCGAGGCCGGCCAGGATCTCGCCGATCACGCCGGGCTGGCCGAGCCGCCGGGCGAGCGCTCCGCCGAGGTGGGCCGCTGCCAGGACCACGACGACCGCGAGGAAGAAGTGGCCGGTGGCGCCGAGCTTCGCCTCGCTGCCGCTGCCCGCCGCCGTTCCCGAACCGGGCAGGCCCGCGACGGTGGCGACGATGACGGCGGCCGGGAGGACGGCGGTCACCGCGAGGGCCACGGCCACGCCCCGGCGTCGTGCCGGTCCCGGGGCGCCGCCGCCGTGCGGCGGCTCCGGCGTCGGCGACGGCGACGGCGACGGCACGGGGGCTGCGGTGGCGGTGACGGACCCGGCGGACGCACCGGGTATGGCGGATGCGGGCGCGGTGCTTTCCCGGGCCATCTCAGCTCGCCTCGAAGATCATGTCGCGCATCAGCTCGCTGGCCCCCGCCGCGATCGTGCCGGCCGTCGCGTCGCGGTGCAGCCGCGCCACGGTGGACCCCTCCAGATATCCCTGCGCCCCGTGGTACTGGGCGCACGCCTGAGCCGCCGACAGGGCCAGTTCGGTGGAGCGCAGCTTCAGCACTGACGCCGTACGAGTGTCGAGGCGGCCCCTCGCGTGCAGCCAGGCCGCGTGGTGGGCGTAACGGCGCACCATGTCGAACTCCCCGTACAGCTCGCCGAGGCGGTGCCGTACCGACTGGTGCGAGGCCAGGGGTACGCCCTTGACCCGGCGGGCGCGGACATGGCCGTCGAGCAGGCCCAGGGTGTGCCGTACGCCGCCCACCGCCAACAGCCCCGCCACCAGCCGTTCGAAGTCCAGGGCGCGCATCAGCTGCATCAGGGCGCGGTCCCGCCGGCCGAGCAGGGCGTCGGCCGGGACCTCGACCCCCTCGAAGGTGATCTCGGCGATGTCGGCGGCGCGCCAGCCCACCATCGGCTGCGGGCGCCGCGTGATGCCCGGGCTGTCCGCGTCGACGAGCAGCATGCTCGCTCCGGTCAGCCCCCGCTGTGCCCCGGCGTCCGGGGCGGGCGGGCGCGTGCGGGCCAGTACGACCAGCAGACCCGCACCGGTGCCGTTGGCCACGTAGCTCTTGTGTCCGTCGAGCACGAAGCCGGCGGTGGCACCGGGGCCGCGGGGCACCGCGCGGGTCGCGAGGTCGCGCAGGTCCGATCCCGCGTCGGGCTCGCTGATGGCGAGGGCGGTGACGCGCTCGCCGCGGTGGGCGGGGGGCACGTGGGCCGCCTGCTGCTCGGGGCTGCCGAACATCAGGACGTAGGAGAGGGCCATGTACGCGTGGACGCCGATGGAGGCGCGGATGCCGGCGTAGCCGGTCGCGCCCAGTTCCTCCAGCAGGACGGCGCTGCGCAAGAAGTCCTCGCCCGTGTGGCCGACGTCCAGGAGCCCGGCCGCGCCGAGCTCCTTCCAGGCGTCGGCCGCGATGGCGCCCCGCTCCTCCCAGGCCTCGGCCCGGGGCAGCACGCTGGCGGCGAGCCGCTCCCGTACCCGGGCGCGGAAGGCGTCGTGATCGGGACCGAAGAAGGGGAACTCCAGGGCCAGTTCGCGGTCGGCCGGTTGCCGACCGGTGAGGGGGGTGCTCATGACGAGGCTCCTGCGGGGAGGGAGAGGGGGTCCTGCGTGGCGAGCAGGGCGCGCCGGTCCACCTTGCCCGTGCCGGTCAGGGGCAGTTCGGCGCGCAGCCGGATGACGGGCGGCACCATGTAGGCGGGCAGGATGCCGCGCAGGTGCGCGCGGATCTCCTCGGGGTCGCGGTCCGCCGCGTCGGGTACCGCGAAGGCGATGAGCTCCTGTCCGCCCTGCGCGTTCGGCCGGGTGGTGACGAAGCTCTGGCGTACGGCGGGATGCGCGTCCAAGTGGTAGGCGATCTCGCCCAGTTCGATGCGGAAGCCGTTGATCTTGACCTGGTCGTCCAGTCGGCCCTGGAAGACGAGATGGCCCCGCTCCGAGAGGCGGGCGCGGTCGCCGGTGCGGTAGAGCCGTTCGCGGACCCCGTCGATGTCGGCCTCGACGAACTGGCGGGCGTTGGTCTGCGGCAGCCCGAGGTAGCCCGGGGAGAGTCCGGGTCCGGCGAGCAGGACCTCGCCGGTCTCCCCCGGTTCGCACAGCCTGCCCTCGTGGACCACGTAGGCGCGGGTGTTCTGGATGGGCCGCCCGATGGGGAGGCTGGACTCGTCCGGGTGGAGGGTGCGGACCGGGTGGTAGGTGGCGAAGGTGGTGCACTCGGTGGGCCCGTAGACGCTGACGATCCGGTCGGGGCCGAAGACGCGCAGGGCGGTGGCCATGTGGGTCAGGGAGTGGGCCTCGCCGCCGGTCAGGATCGTGGTGACGGTGTCGAGGGTGTCGGGGGCCTCGTCGACGATGGTGTTGAAGAGCGCGGTGGTGAGGAAGAGGACGCTCACCCGGTGCTCGGTCAGGACGCGGCGCAGCCGGCCGAGGCGGATGAAGGAGTCCGGGTACAGCACGCAGGTGCCGCCGGCCAGCAGGGCGCCCCAGATCTCGAAGGTCGCCGCGTCGAAGGAGGCCGGTGCGAGCTGGAGCAGGACGGTGTCCTCGTCCAGCCGCGCGTAGCGGGCGTCGTGGACGAGGCGGACGATGCCCCGGTTCCGTACGGGGACGCCCTTGGGGGTGCCGGTGGAGCCGGAGGTGAAGTTGATGTAGGCGATGTCGTCGGCGGAGCCCCGGTACGACGGCGACTCCCGCCGCGGTGCCAACAGGTCCAGCTCGACCGGGACGACGGTGTGGCCGGGCAGCCGGGCGCCGACGGCGGCGGTGTCGGCGGCGCGGGTGAGGACGCGGGTGGCACCGGTGCGGGCCAGCAGGGTGCTCAGCCGGTCGTCCGGCCAGGACGCGTCGGCGGGGAGGTAGGCGGCGCCGCACTTGGCCGCGGCCAGCAGGGCGATGATCAGCTCGGCCGAGCGGGCGATGAGGACCATGACGGTGTCGCCGGGGCGGACACCGGCGTCTTCCATCTTCGCGGCGAGGTCGTTGGCGAGCCCGTCCAGTGCCCGGTAGGAGAGGCGGCCGCCGGGGTGGACGAGGGCGGTGGCGGCGGGGCGCCGGGCCGCCTGGGCCTCGAACAGTTCCTTGACGGAGCGTTCGGGGTAGGACGTGGTGGCGCCCTCGTTGAGGGCCCGGTGGGCCGCCAGGGCGGCGGCCGTCGGGCGGTGCAGTGTGGTCATGAGGGTCCCCCCAGCCTCGCGTTGATCGTTTCCAGCAGGCGTTCCCGGTGCGTGTCCAGGAAGAAGTGGCCGCCCGGCATCTCCACCAGTTCGCAGTCGCGGCTGGTGTAGCGCTCCCAGTCGCGCATGCCGGCGTGTCCGTCGACGGGGTCGTCGCGTCCGTAGAGCGCGGTGACGGGGACGTCCACACCGGGTGCGCCGTGGCGGTCGTCCCACAGCTCCGCCAGCCGCATGTCGGCCCGCATCGTGGGCATGAACAGGCGCATCATGGCCTGGTCGTCCAGGATCTCGGCGGGTGTGCCGCCCATCGCGCGGACCGCGTCGAGGTAGGCCTCGTGCGGCAGTTCGTGCAGATAGGGGCGGGCCTGCGGGGTGTTGGGGCTGCGGCTGCCCGAGACGAACAGTCTGCGGGTGGCTCCGGGGTGCGTCCGCGCGGCCAGGCGGGTCATCTCGTAGGCGATGCGGCCCCCGAAGCTGTGTCCGTAGAAGGCGTGCGGAGCGCTGAGGAGGCCGCCCGAGTGCAGTGCGCCGAAGGTGTCCGCGATCAGGGTCTCCCAGTCCGCGTACATCGCCTCGCGCAGCCGGGGACCCCGGCCGGGCAGCCTGACAGCGACCAGTTCCACTCCGTCGTCCAGGCCGCCCGCCCAGCTCCTGAAGAGGTCGGGGCCGCCTCCCGCGTACGGGAAGCAGATCAACCGGATCCGGGGGCTTCCCACCGCGGGCCGGAGCACCGGCGCCCACCTGTCGCTGTCGGGCCGCACGGCCGGCTCCCTCACTCCTGGGTGTTCTGGAGGATCGACGCGGCGATGTCCCGGACGGCGCTGCGGGCGAAGAGGTCGTCCGGGGTCAGGACGTCCTCGCCGAAGGTCTCGTCCGCCTGGGAGATCAGGCGGATGGCGGTCAGGGAGTTCCCCCCGGCCTCGAAGAAGTCGTCGTCGGCCTTCTCCACGGTGAGACCGAGGTCCCGGCAGGTGGTGACGACCCACTGCTCCAGCTCTTCCTGGGTCGCGGGACGCGTGCTCTGGGCGTTGTTCGACACCGTGATCGTCCTTTCTGTTCTCAGTTGGTGCGGAACGGGTGGCCGTTGACCGTGCTGTCCACGAACCGGTTGTGCCCGTAGGTGTCGCGGCCCGAGGTCAGGACGTTGCCGAAGCGGGCGAGGCTGGCCTGGCCGCCGAACTCCTCCAGCTCGGTGGAGTACGGGTAGACCTTGACGGAGGTCGGCAGGTAGCGGCCGGCGAAGCCCAGCCGCATCTGGTCGGTGAGGCCGCTGTGCGGGTGCGAGGCGTGCATCAGCGTCGACCAGAAGACGATGAACTGGCCCTGGCGCATGACCTGGGAGACGGCCTTCGACTCGTCCGGGCTCCAGTCGGGGTCCTTCTGGAGCTGGCGGTAGTCGTGGCCGAAGAAGCCGCGGCGGATGCCGTTCTTCTCCGTGCTGTTGATGGCGTCCGGGTTGTAGTCCATGGTCTTGGACTCGTCGTAGTTCATCGTCTTGTGGGAGCCCGGGATGAACTGGAGGCAGCCGTTCTCGACGCTGGCGTCGGTGAAGGCGGTCCAGACGGTGATGGTCCCGCCGAAGTCCGCGTCCTCGGGCCAGACGATCTGCGGGTGCTTGGACCCGGCGACGTTGGAGAAGTTGTCGGCCTGGTGCCAGTCGGTGCCCTCGTCGCCCGGGTACTTCGGGAAGAACTCGGAGCGCCAGCACAGGGTGTCCGGCCCCAGGATGCTGGAGACGCGGTCGACGATCTCGGGCCGCGTGATGTGGTCCGCGAGGAAGTCGACGTCCAGGTGCCGGTCGTAGTTCGCCAGGTTGGTGTTGCCGGACACCGCCTTTCCGCCGCCGTAGATGGCCTTCTTGGTGTTCAGCAGCTTCGGACGCAGAGCCTGGAGGTTCGCCTCCATCTCGTCCTTCTCGTAGAGGTCGAACGGGCCGATGTATCCGTCCCGGTGGAACTTCTCCAGCTCTTCGGCGGTGAGGGAGAATTTCTTGGTCTCGCTGATCTGGTCCATGTCTCGGCTTTCTCGAGAGGAGTCGTACGGGAACGTTCGCGAGCGGCGGCCATTCGCACGGTTGCTCAACGCACGGGAATTAAAAGGCTCATGGGTGCACACGGAGCGCTGCACGGGGAAAGGGAGCCTGAAAGGAATCCTCGGGGGGCGATGCCCTCCCGGTATCCCCGAGTTCATCATGTGTCTTTGGTCGCGTCAACCGAATTCCTGCCCGATTTCGTCAGGCGGCCTCTATTTCACCGGAATCGGGCCGTCACTGTTCTTGGATTCCGGCGTGTACGGGTCCGCGCCGGCGCCCGGGCGGGCGTCGGCGAGGGACTCGTTGACGTCTTCCAGGGCCCGCCCGGTCGTCGCGGGGCCCAGCAGCCCGATGTCGAGCGCGATGATGCCGAGCGTCACGGCGACCAGGGCGAAGAGCACCCCCGATCCGAAGTCGTCCAGCACCGGCACGAGGAGGAAGGGCATCGCGGCCGTGGTGATCCGGGACAGGGAGTACGTCCAGCTCACCGCGGTGACGCGCAACGCGGTCGGGAAGATCTCGGCCTGGTAGACGTGGTAGGAGTTCGAGAAGACGTTGCTGACGGCCGTGTAGCACAGGCCGGCCAGCACGATGGTGACCTCGCTGTCGGCGCTGCCGAACAGGAGCCCGGACGCCGCCATCGACAGCGCCGCGCCCACGATGAGGTACTTGCGCTCCACCCGCTCGATGAGCGGCAGCGAGAGCAGCGAGCCGAGCGGGTACCCGAGGAACGTCACCGCGCTGAACAGCAGCGAGTGGACGATGGAGTAGCCCTTGGCGGACAGCACGAGGGGGGCCATCGTGCCGAACCCGTAGCCGCCGAAGGCCTGCATGAGGTGGAAGACCGTCATCATGCCCACGCGGCGCCGGTACACGGGGCTCCGCATCAGGGCCCGCAGGGCCTCGCGCGTGGTCGGCGCCCGTCCGGGGCCGGCGCCCTCGTGGTCCGCGGACCCGGCCGCAGGGCCTGCCGTAGGGCCGGTGCTCGCACCGGAGGTGTCGCCCAACTGCCCGAGGGTCGCCTCGGCTTCGTCCAACCGGCCCACCGAGGCGAGCCAGCGGGGCGACTCGACCAGGGTGCGGCGCAGCGCCAGGACGACGAGCCCGCCCGCCGAGCCGATGAGGAAGAGCCAGCGCCACCCGTCGAGGCCCAGCGGGCTGAGCGGCACCACCCAGCGGGCCAGCAGGCCCACGGCGGGCACCCCCATGAACCCGATGGTGTAGGCCCAGGCGGTGTATCTGCCCCGGTGTCGGGCCGGGAGAAGGTCACTGAGGTAGGAGTCGGCCAGGGGCAGCACCGGGCCGATGCCGAGCCCGGCCAGGAAGCGGGCGCCGATGACCATCGACACGTCGGGGCTGACCGCGCCCACCGCCGAGAAGACGGTGTAGACGGCGATGGCGCCCAGCATGACCCGGCGCCGTCCGTACCGGTCCGCGAGCCGTCCCGTGACCAGTACGCCGATGAACATGCCGACGAAGACGGACGCCAGCACCGCGGAGGTCTGGGTGCGGCTGAGGTCGAACCGGCTGCTGAGCACGGCGCCCAGCACGCCCGACATGAAGATCTCGAACATGTCGAAGAACAGGGCGAGTCCGACCGTGCCGACGATGACCCGGTGGCGCAGCGTGGGGGCCAGGCCGTTCATGCGGTCGGCGATCGAAGCGGACATCAGGCGGCTTCGGGTGCGTCGAACGGGATCTGTCCGGCCAGCGGCACCCGCCCGGGTGCCCGCACGCTCCAGCCCGCCGCCGCCCACGCCTGGTGGTCCAGCGCGTTGCGGCCGTCGACCAGCCGGGGGGCGCGCACCAGCGTGGCGAGCCGGCGCGGATCGGCGAGGCGGAACTCCTCCCACTCGGTGAGCAGCATCACCAGGTCGGCGCCGGTGACGGCGGCCTCCAGCGAGGAGGCGAAGTTCAGCTCGGGACGGGCCGCGGCGCCCGCCCCGGCCGCCATCGGGTCGTACACGACCACCTCGGCTCCCGCGCGGGCCGCCCGCGCGGCGACTTCGAGGGCCGGCGAGTCGCGCACGTCGTCCGTGTCCGGTTTGAAGGCGGCGCCCAGGACGGCGATCCGCCGGCCGGCCAGCTCGCCGCCGAGGCTGTCGCGGGCCATGTCCAGCACCCTGTCGCGGGCCCGGAGGTTTATGGCGTCCACCTGTGACAGCAGGGCGGCCGCCCCCTCGCCCCCCAGTTGGCGGGCCCTGGCCCGGAAGGCTCTGACGTCCTTGGGCAGGCAGCCGCCGCCGAAGCCGACGCCGGCGTTCAGGAAGCGGTGCCCGATCCGGGCGTCGTGGCCGATCGCCCGGGCCAGGGTGGTGACGTCGGCTCCCGTGGCCTCGCAGAGCTCCGCCATCGCGTTGATGAAGGAGATCTTCGTGGCGAGGAAGGAGTTGGCGGCGGTCTTGACCAGTTCCGCCGTGGCGAGGTCGGTGACGAGGAACGGGGTGCCCCGCTCCACGATGCCCGCGTACACCTCCCGCAGCAGCTTCTCCGCGACGTCGGAGCGCACGCCCACGACGATGCGGTCCGGGCGCAGCGTGTCGTCCACCGCGTGCCCCTCGCGCAGGAACTCCGGGTTCCAGGCGAGGTCGACGGTGCCCCCGGCCGGCGCGAGGGACACCAGCCGGTCCACGAGCCGGGCGGCCGTGCCGACCGGGACCGTGGACTTGCCCACGACCAGGCAGGGCCGGGTCAGGTGGGGGGCCAGCGCGTCGATCGCGGCGTCGACGTACCGCAGGTCGGCGGCCCCGTCATCGGCGGACTGCGGGGTTCCGACGGCCAGGAAGTGGATGTCGGCGAAGGCCGCCGCCTGTGCGTAGTCCGTCGTGAAGCGCAGCCGGCCCGAGGCCGTGTGGGTCCGCATGAGCGCGCCGAGGCCGGGTTCGTGGAAGGGGACCTCGCCGCGGGCCAGCGTCGCGATCTTTTCGGCGTCCACGTCCAGGCCGATGACCTCGAAGCCCATCTCGGCGAGCCCGGCGGCGTGGGTGGCACCGAGGTAGCCGGTGCCGAGCACGGAAATCTTCGGCTTCATGGTCAGGACGGCTCGTTTCCGGGCGTCCACTTCACGGAGCAGCCCATGCTGGGGTGGTGCGGCTCGGGTACGGGCCGCCCGGCCAGCGTGTCGGTGACGGCTGCCCGCAGCCGCTCTCCCGTCACCGGCCGGCCGTTGCCCGGGGTCGAGTCGTCGAACGACCCGCGGTAGACGAGGGTGCCGTCGGGGCCGTACAGGAAGAAGTCCGGGGTGCAGGCCGCGCGGTAGGCCCGCGCCACCGACTGGTCGGCGTCGATCAGGTACGGGAAGGTCCAGCCGGTACGGGCGACCTGCTCGCGCAGTCCCTGCGGTCCGTCGTCGGGGGCGACGGAGGTGTCGTTGCTGCACACGGCGACGACGGCGAGCTGCGGGAACTCCTCGGCGAAGGCGCCGAGCGCCTTCTCCAGGTGCTTCACGAACGGGCAGTGGTTGGAGACGAAGGCCACGAGCAGGGCGGGCGCCCCGGCGTGGTCGGCCAGGCTCACCGTGCCCCCGTCGAGCGCGGGCAGCGAGAAGTCCGGGGCGGGGGTGCCGAGCGGCACCATGAAGGAGGAGACGGCCATGTCGGGTGGTCCTTTCGTTACTTCTGCACGTCGGAGAGCAGGAGCGGCGCGCTCGGGTCCAGGCCGCGGGAGTCGTTGACGAACTCCAGGTACATGCCGTCCGGGTCGATGACGAAGAAGTAGTCGACGAGGGTGCGGCCCGTGGCGATCTGCGTGACCTCGCCGATGCCGGCGGCGATGATCTCCTCACGGGCCGCCGCCAGGTCGGGGACGCTGAAGCCGAGGTGCTTCACGCCCACCTCCGGCAGGTTGTTGCCGACCGTGAAGGACGGGCGGGGCGCGGCCGCGTTGTCGGCGTAGTGGAAGAGTTCGAGCACGTAGCCGCTGCCCTCCTGCTGGAGGTGGGTGATGGTCAGCGACTTGTCCTGCTTGGTCCACTCGAGGATGAGGGAGAAGCCGAAGTAGCCGTAGAAGGCCTTGGACGCGTCGAGGTCGGCCACGCTGAAGGCCGTGTGGTGCGGCTGGTAGACGGTGGTGCGGGCGGTCATGGCTTCCTCCGAAGGGGTGCGGGGGCCGGCGGGCGGTGACGGCTCAGGGGCGGGGGGCGAGCCCGTTCGCGCTCAGGAGCACGTTCATGAACTCGATGCGGGGCGGCCCCTGGACGAAGGGCACGTGGCGCCGGCCGAACTCGGCCGTCTGCTCCGTGGCCCGGTGCTCCCTGAACGCGGCCTCGTCGCGGTAGATCTCGTAGAAGACGCGGGCCAGCGGCTCGCCGTCGATGCGGTGCACCGCGTAGCCGACGAGCCCCGGCTCGTTGGCGGCGGCCTGCGCGATCCGCCACTGGGCGAGGGCGTCGAAGGCCTCGACCCCGTCCGGCTTCAGGTCGAAGCGGGCGACGACCGCGTACTGGGCCCCGCTCACCGCTCGGCCCGCGCGGCGGCCAGCAGGGGGAAGCCGCCCTCGTAGCTGATGCCCCGGGCGAGCTCGTCCTCGTTGGCGGCGATGCAGTCGGCCAGCGCCGCGACCCACTCGGCGGTGATCTCGCGGCGCCGGGCGGTGGCGAGGATCTGGCGCAGCGGGTTGATGTGCGCCTCGGCGAGGCCGCGCAGGCTGCGGATCTGCTCGGGCGTCACGTCGTGCGGGAAGGACGGCGGCAGCGGGCTGTCGCTGACCTTGAAGTTGAGGATGGTGCGGATGCACTTCTCGCACTGGCAGCAGTTGCGGTCCTTCTGCTCGCCCTGCCAGCACACCCGCAGGTTGTCCGCGCCCTCGGGCCACAGCCTGGCGAGGCCGGCCACCTTGTCGCTGCGCTCGATGCCGGTCGCGTCGTGGTGCATGCGCATCCGGCCGCCGGACAGCATCCAGTCGGTCATGGGGTTGGAGCCCCAGGGCAGCACGAGGGAACCGTAGGGTTCCGAACTGGCGATCACGCCGTGCTCGAAACGGCCGCTGAACAGGGTCAGTACGGAGGTCATGCCCGTGGCGAAGGCGTCCTCCCAGTGGGAGAGGTCGCTGTGCCACAGCTTGCGGAAGTTCGTGGTGACCGGCAGCAGTTCGACGCCGACCCCCTCCAGCAGCGGCACGCTGCGGGCGTACAGCGCGTCGTAGGCGTCCCGTTCCTCCAGCGGGATGTCGTAGCCGTGCACCATGACGGCGCCGGTCAGGTCGAGCGAGCCGCGGCCGGCCGCCTTCTTGACGTGGCGGATCGTCGTGAAGGCGCTGTCGACGCCGCCGGAGAAGGTCTGCAGGGCGCTGCGGGTGTCGGGGCCGGCGCGGTCCGGGACCTCCCGGTCGGCGGAGAGCTCGACGACGCTGTAGCGCTCGGGGCGCCACTGCACCCAGGCCGCCTGGAACTCCTCCAGGTTCTCCAGGAGTGTCTGCGACACCGGGCCGTCGACGTGCAGGTTCTCACCCTTGCGCATGGCCACGAACAGCGTGGCCAGCAGGAAGGGGTCCATGAGGTCGGTCAGGTAGGGGGCGTGGCGCAGGTCGACGCGGTACCAGAGGCGGTCGGTCGCGGCGCCGTCCTGGTGGGACACCTCGACGGAGAGCTCCAGGCGGCCGTCTGTCTCGGTGCGCTGGACGGGGGCGATCCACATGCTCGGTTGTTCCTTCTCGTCAGTCGGGATGGGACGCGATGGGTACGGATACGGGCGCGGGCCCCGGTCAGGCGCCTGGCGCCAGGGGCGGTTCGATCAGCTCGACGAGGTTGCCGTCGGGGTCGCGGAAGTAGAGGAACTTCACGCCGCGGGCGGCGGCCGGAGCGTCCACCTCGACGGGGCCGCCGACCACCTCCAGCCGCCGCTCGCGCAGTTCGGCCTCGGCGGCGGCGATGTCGGCGACGGCCAGGGCGAGGTGGCGCAGGCCGGTCGTGTTCGACGGTGCCCGGGTGTCCCCTGGACGCACGTGACGGTCGTACTGGGTGAGTTCCAGGACGGTCTGCGCTCCGGGGATGCGCAGGTGGACGGTGGTGGCGGTGGCGCCGGGCACGCCGACTCCCTCGGCGAAGCGGGGGGTGGTCAGCTCCAGCCGCTTGGCCACCTCCGCGCCCGTGAGGCCGACGTAGAAGTCGGTGAGCCGGTCGATGTCCTCGGTCACCATCGCCACGTGGAGCAGCCCTTGGACCTTGATCGTCATGGGACGAGCACCTCTCGTGTCAGCCGCTCCCGCCCGGTGGCCGGGGGCCGGAGCGCGGTGGGGGCCGGGGTCGCGGTGTGGAAGGCCGGGTCGAGGGCGGGCAGCACGCCGGCGAGCCGGGCCCGCTGGCGCTGTTCCAGGAAGGCCAGGAAGGCCTGCCCGACGCCCGCTTCGAGCCCGAGCTTGAAGGAGTCGGCGACCCATCCCTGGAGGACGTCGCCGCGGGCCGAACCGAGGGCCGGCCGCGGGCCGGCCGGTTCGTCCACGGCCGAGCGGATGAGGGCGGAGTTGCGCAGGACCTCGTCCAGGTCGACGGGGGCCGGGGCGTCGGACGACAGTCGGGTGAAGGCGTGCGAGACCATCCCCAGCATGTTGTCGTCGGAGGTGAAGAGCTTCTTGCTGATGACCGTGGAGCCCCGGCACAGCATGACGCCGGCCTTGATGTCGGCCAGTTCCTCGCAGATGGGGGCGTAGGTGGCGTGGATCGACAGGCCGTCGCGGCTGAAGAGGTCCAGGCTCCGCACGATGGTCGGATAGTGCAGGTTGGAGTAGTGCACGAAGGCCGCGCCACGGGCCGCGCGGCCCACGATGACGCCTTCACCGAGCCGCAGCGGGGTCCCGTCGGGCGCGGTCATCGGGTCGAGGTCCTCGGCGTACTCCACCTGGGCGGGTTCTCCGAGCAGGTCGGTGCCGATGTAGAGCTGGTGCGGCATCTCGACCTCGAAGACCGTCGGCGACGCCGTGCCCGAGGCGCCCCGGCCGCGCAGGTTGTCCGCCCGCCGGTCCTTGGAGAAGTTGGTGACGCACAGGACCGGGTCGAGGTCGTACAGGCCGATCAGGTCCCGGACCGCGGCGTGCACCTGGGAGTGCAGGTAGTTGCGCACCAGGACGGCCTGAGAGGTCTCCAGGACGCGGCGGACGTCGTCGACGAGTTCCGGCGGGACCGTGAAGGGCTTCTCGATGACGAACTTGCGGTAGCCGGCACGCCACCACTCCAGCAGTGCCGGGGCCAGCGTGCGGCTCGGCAGGCAGAGGTCGACGATGGTCGACTCCGGCGCCGTGGGCGTCAGTTCCGCCCGCCCCGCCACCACCTTCTCGGCCACCCCGTCGCGCCGCAGCAGCGCGGCGAGCTCGGGCCCCGCCCTGCGGGTCGGGTCGACGAACTGGATGCGGTCGCGGTCCAGGCGGCCGGAGCGGGCGAGGTGCGAGTAGGCCCGGTAGTGGAGCGATCCCGCCTTTCCCGCTCCGGCGATCACGAGGTCCACGAGGGTCAGCCCGCCTTGACGTGCTCGACCGCGCCGCCGAAGTCGGCGTCGCCGATGTGGAAGGCGAGGTAGCGCAGCGTCTGCGTGCCGGTGTTGGAGATCCGGTGCTTCGTGCCGCGCGGGATGCGGACGCAGGAGCTCGGGGCGAGCTGGTACAGCTCACCGTCGAATTCCAGTTCGGCGTTGCCGGAGATGATGAAGTACGTCTCGTCGGTCTTGGGGTGGTGGTGCACCTGGCCGCCCTTACCGGGCTCCGCACTGGCCACGGCCACGCGCACGACACGGCTGCCCGGGTTGTCGGCGGCGGCGTAGAGCAGCGACCGTACGACGTCGCCGCCGTACACGCCCTCGGTCATGGCGGCCACATCGAGCAACGGGTTCATCTTGTTCTTCCTCTCGGGGTTCGGCTGACTGCGGAGGCGGTGTGCGCCGGCTCAGAGGAGTTCGCAGTCCTTCATGATCGTTTCGAGCTCGCCGATACGGTCCTGGGGCAGCGGGGTGAGCGGCAGACGCGGATCGCCGACCTCGAAGTGGGCGAGGGAGAACGCCGTCTTGAGCGCGATCGGGTTCGTCGCGAAGTAGATGCCGCGGTAGAACTCGGCGAACTTGAGGTACAGGTCGCGCGCGGTGGCGAAGTCGCCCGCGAGTGCCGCCTCGACGATCGAGCGGCTCTGGCGGGGCATGACGTTGGCCGCCACCGAGATGTGCCCGTGCCCGCCGAGGAGCAGGGTGGGCAGCGCGGTGAAGTCATTGCCGGCGAGCACCACGAAATCGGCGTCGCGCACCAGGTGGAGCACCCGGCGCAGGCGCACGATGTCCTGGTTGCCCTCCTTCATCCCGATGATGTTCGGGTGGCTCGCGAGTTCGGCCACCTGGTTCGGCGAGATGTCGACGGTCGTGCGGCCCGGCAGGTTGTGCATCATCAACGGGATCCGGACGGAGTCGGCGACCTTGCGGAAGTACGCCACCAGACCGCGTTCGGTGGGCGGGTCCAGGTAGGGGGTGAAGGCGAGGACGGCGTCGGCGCCCAGCTTCTCGGCCTCCTTCGCCAGCTCCAGGGTGCGGGTCAGGTTCTCCGTGCCGATGTCGGGGATGACCATGGCGCGCCCGGCTGCCTGGTCCACGCAGATCCGGGTGATGCGCAGCTTCTCCTCGTCGGTGAGGGCTGCCGCCTCGCCGGTGACGCCGTTGGGACACAGCCGGGTGACGCCGTTGTCGATCTGGAAGTCGACCAGGCGGCGCAGGGCCTCCTCGTCGAGGGCGCCGGAGGGGTCGAACGGCGTGAGAAGGGTGGTGTACGCGCCGACGTAGCGACGCGTCTCGGTGCTCAGCACAAGGTCTCCAAAGGGGGTTGGTCGGGGCCCGGCGGCGGGCGACGGCAGGTCGAGCCGTCCCGCGGCCGGGCTGACGTCCGGCTGCGCGCGCTTCGGGGCACGCCGAGGATCGCGGGCACGCCCGGCCGCGGCCGGAGCGATCGCGCGAGGAAAGGGAAAGGGAGGGAAGGGAAAACGGAAAAGGGAAGGGAAAGGAAGACCAGCAAGTGCGCTCAAGGGGCGCGGGACAGCCGCAGAACGGCTGGTGTCAGGCGGCGCGCCGTCCTTGTTGCCTCCACAGCACGTCCGCCATGGCGGCCGACGCACGGCCCGGCTGGCTCACGACACCGCGTTCCAGGAGGAGCATCTCCAGAGCGGTGAGCACCGGCAGGAGGTCGAGCGGGGAGACCGAGCCGATGTGACCGATCCTGATGATCCTGCCCTTGAGGCTGCCCTGGCCTCCGGCGACCCGGATGCCGAAGCGTTCGTGCAAGGCCTCCACCAGGCCGTCGGCGCGGCCGTCAGCGGGCAGCACCGCCGCGGTGAGCGAATGCGAGGCTCTGCCCTGCGGCAGCATCGGCAGGCCGAGCGCCGCGAGACCCGCCCGGCACACGGCGGCGCTGTGCGCGTGCCGTTCCCAGACGTTCTCCAGCCCTTCGGCCTCGATACGGTCGAGCCCGGCCGCGACGGCGAACAGTGTCGCGTTCGGCGGGGTGTTGGGGACGGTGCTCTCCAGAGCGGCGGCGCGCAGCAGGTGGAAGTTCCAGTACGAGTACCCCTGGGACGGACGTACCACGTCCCAGCCTCGTTCACCGACGGCGACGAAGGCGGCGCCCGGCGGGCTCATCAGGCCCTTGTGCGAGGCGGTGAGGGCGAAGTCCACGCCCCACTCGTCCATGTGGAACGGTTCGACACCGATCGAGGTCATGGTGTCCGCCACGACCGTGGCGCCGTAGCGCCGGCCCAGTTCCGCGAGGCGCTGCACGTCGTGCACGGCCCCGGTCGAGGTCTCGCAGTGCGTGAGGAGCAGGTGGCGCGGCCTCAGGGCCGCCAGCTCGCGCTCCACGGCGCGAAGATCGAAGGTCTCGCCGTCGGGCACCTGGTGCAGCCGGACGTCGGCCTGATAGGTCCGGCAGAGCTCCGCCCAGCGGAGGCCGTACTTGCCTGCGGCGAGGACCAGGACGGTGTCACCGGCTGCCACGACGTTGGCGACGACGGATTCCATCGCGCCGGTACCGGACGCGGGAAGCATGAGAATCTGCCCGCTGGTGCGGAAGAGGTTCTGCAGTCCGGCGTGAATACGTTCGTAGAGTTTCTTGAAATCAGCGGTCCGATGGTGCGTCAGCTGTGCGATCGACGCCATTCTGATAGCCAGCGGAACATGGGTCGGTCCCGGCGTGAACATATCTAAGTCCTGCATCACACTCCCCCGTTGCACTGCGAGTCACGACATCCGGTGCGGGGTTCTGCACCCAGTGAAGAGGAGGCTGAGGGTGGGCCTCCGAATAGCGGCCTGAACGAGTTCGGTCACTCAAGGACAGGCACGTCCGTGGTGGATGCATTTACACTCCCATCTTCGGCTGACCAGATCAAGAAGTCTCCGCCCGGAACGTTCGGAATCTCGGATTTCAGCTGGTCAAAGCGGTTCTGACGGGCAGTCGGATTGTCCAAGGAGTGGACGGTATACAGGCGGCCATGTGAACACGTACAAGAAAGCCGAGCGGTTCAGGTGAAATCTGTGACCATGCTCACTCCGTTCGCCCCGAAAGAAGCCACGCCAGTTTCTCGGAAGTATCCGTTCCGGTCAGCGGGTTGTAGAACATCACGGTGAGGTCCGGACGGGCGGGAAGCCGAAGCTGGCTGCTCTCGAAGCTGAGCGCGCCCACCACCGGATGATCCACCTCGTTGACGATCACTCCGAGTTCCCGGACGTCCTGACGGGCCCACAGTTCGGCGAACTCGGGGCTCGTACGGAGCAGTTCCGTGATCACCTCCCGGAAGCCCTCGTCGTCGGGCCGCTCCGCGGCCGAGGCACGGAAGGCGGCGACCACGGCCGGTGCGATCTGCTTCCACGACCGGGCTCGGCCGCCGCCCGGCTGGAACCCCTGGTGACGGAAGAAACCCACGAGGCAGTTGCGGTCCGCGCCCGGTAACCCGAGCGCGAGCCGCGCCGACTCGTTCCACGCGACGTGGTTCCAGTGGCGGTCGAGCATGGTGGCGGGCCGGGGTTCCCATGCCTCGATGAGCCGTTGCAGCCCTTCGCAGTACGCGGTTCCGGGCGCCGCGTCGGGCAGGGGCGGGTTCACCCCCGCCAGGGCGTAGAGGTGGCGCCGCTCCGTGTCGTCCAGCCGCAGGACGCGCGCCACCGAGTCCAGGACCTGCGGCGATACCGCGATGTCCCGCCCCTGTTCGAGCCACTGGTACCAGGACGGCCCCACTCCCGCGAGCACGGCCACCTCCTCCCGGCGCAAACCGGGGGTACGCCGCCGGCCGCTCGACGGCAGCCCCGCCTGCTCCGGTGTGATCCGGCCCCGCCGGTTGCGCAGGAAATCGCTCAGCTCGGGCCGGTGCACCACCGGCCGGACAGTCGATGTCACTTACTGGCTCCCCTCGTTGCCACCACCGGGCATCGTTTCGGGCGCCGGTGGTCTCGGTGTGGTGGCTGGTGGTGGCACCACCAGCACAAGCAGCCACTTCCACCCGCCGCCGGGTACGTGGAATCTGTGATCATGACAAGCACTCCGACCGAAGCGGAGGCGGCGGACAGGGCCACTGCCGCCCCCGGCGACCACGACCGACTGACCGCCCGGGCGACCGTGACGCTCCTGCTCCTGTGCGCGGCGCAGTTCATCATCGCGCTGGACTTCTCCATCCTGAACGTGGCCCTTCCCGTGCTCGGCGAGGACCTCGGCATGGGACAGGCCGACCTCCAGTGGGCCGTCACCGCCTTCGCCCTGCCGTCGGGCGGATTCCTCCTGCTCTTCGGCCGCGTCTCGGACCTCTTCGGCCGTCGGCGGTTGTTCATCGCTGGCCTCGTCCTGTTCACCTTGGCCTCCGTACTCGCCGCGGCCGCCTGGAATCCCGCCCTGTTCCTCGCCGCCCGCGCCCTGCAGGGTTTCGGCGCCGCGGCCGTCGTACCGGCGGGCATGTCCCTGCTCACCACGACCTTCCCGGAGGGCCCCCAGCGCAACAGGGCGCTGGCCGTCAACGGCACGGTCCTGTCACTGGGCTTCACCGTCGGCATGCTCCTGGGCGGTGTGATGACCGACCGGCTGGGCTGGCGGTCCACCATGTCCCTGCTCGCGGGCGCCGGCGCGCTGCTCGCGATCGCCGCCCCCGTGCTGCTCGCCGAGAGCCGGCCCGCCAGGCGGCCCCAGCTCGACGTCCCCGGAGCGGTCACCGTCACGGGCGGTCTGCTGAGCATCATCTACGCCTTGTCCACCGCTGCCGAACAGGGCTTCGGCGAGACCGAGGTGATCATCGCCCTGGTCCTGGGCGTCCTGCTGCTGGTGGCCTTCGCGGCCGTGGAGTTCCGGGCCGCCGAACCGCTGATCTCGCTCCAGATGCTGCGCCGCCCCAGCGTCGCGCTCGGCAATCTCGGCGGGCTGGCCACCTTCTCGATGATGAGCTCGGTGATCTTCCTGCTCACGCTCTACCTCCAGCAGGTGCTCGGCCTTTCCGGCTTCGAGACCAGCCTCGTCTTCGGCGGCCAGGGCGTGGTCCTCGCGCTCACCGGCATGGCCGCCTCCCGGATCGTCGCCGTCCTGGGGGCCCGGACCACGCTGGTCGCGGGGCTCGCGCTGCAGTCGGCGGGTACGGCGGCCCTGGTGTTCCTGCCGGGTCACGGCGGTGTCCCCCTGGCCCTCACCGCACTGCTCCTCGCGTCCGTGGGACACATGTCCGCGGTGGTCTCGTACGGCATCAACGCCACGTCCAGCGTGAGCGACCACGAACAGGGCCTGGCCACGGGGCTCGTCACCAGTGCGCAGCAGATCGGGATCACCATCGGCATCCCGGTGCTGAGCGCGGTCGCGGCCGACAGGGCCGCTGCTCTGGAACGCGCCGGCGAATCCGTGGGGTCGGCCCTCCTGGGCGGTACCCGGCTGGGTGTCGGCGTGGACGCCGCGCTGGTCATGGCCGCCGCGGCGGCCATCGCGGTCGGCCTTCCCCGAGCCCGGCCGAAGGGCTGAGACATCCGCCGGGGGCTCACGGCAGCCGGGCGGCCACCCGGTCGGCGATCAGCTCCAGCTGAGCGAGATCGGACAGGTCCAGGAGCTGGAGGTAGATCCTCGACGCACCGGCCGCCCGGTACCGCTCCAGGGTGCTGATCACCTCGTCAGGGGTCCCCGCGAGTCCCGTCTCCCGCAGCTCCCGCGGGTCCCGGCCGATCGCACCGGCCCGCCGCGTGACCTCGGCCTCGTCGCGCCCGACGCACACGGTGAGCGCGGCCGAGTACACCAGCCCGTCCGGGTCGCGGCCGGCCTCCTCGGCCGCTTCCCGCACGCGCCGGAACTGGGCGCGGGTGTCGTCCGGCGTGGCGAAGGGCACGTTGAACTCGTCGGCGAACCGGGCGGCCAGGGCCGGGGTCCGTACGGCTCCGCGGCCGCCGATCAGTACGGGCACCCGCCCCCGCACCGGCTTGGGCAGCGCCGGGCAGTCCACCAGCCGGTAGTGGCGCCCCTCGTGGTGGAAGGTCTTGCCCACGGGGGTGTCCCACATCCCGGTGAGGATCTCCAGCTGCTCCTCCAGCCGGCCGAAGCGCGCAGCCGGGAAGGGGATGCCGTACGCCAGGTGCTCGCGCTCGAACCAGCCGGCACCCAGGCCGAGTTCGATCCGGCCGCCCGACATCTGGTCCACCTGCGCGACCTGTACGGCGAGGACTCCGGGCAGCCGGAAGGTGCTCGCCGTCATCATGGTGCCCAGGGTGATCCGGCTCGTCTCGCGGGCGAGTCCGGCCAGGGTGATCCAGGCGTCGGTGGGACCGGGCAGGGCGTCGCCGGGGGCCACCTTCACGTAGTGGTCCGAGCGGAAGAACCCGTCGTAGCCGAGGTCCTCGGCCCGGCGGGCGACGCGCAGCAGGGTCGGATAGTCGGCCCCCCGCTGCGGCTCGGTGAGCACGCGCAGATCCATCTGTCCTCCTCCGTACTTCCCTCTCCGCCTCATGAGGCGGTCATGGCGCGGGGCCGTCCCGGCGGAACGGCCCCGCGGTGGTCACACCTCAGGCGCGGTCGCGAAAGCCCCGGTTGACCGCCGAGACGACCGCCTTCAAGGAGGCCGTCACGATGCTCGAGTCGAGGCCCACCCCCCAGAAGGTCCGGCCTTCGACCGAGGCCTCCACATACGCGGCGGCGCGGGCGTCACCACCCGTGGACATCGCGTGCTCCTGGAAGTCCCCGACCCGGACCTCGATGCCCAGGGCGCCGAGCGCGGAGACGAAGGCGTCGATGGGGCCGTTGCCGACCCCGTCCAGGGTCTTCTTCTCCCCGTCGAGCAGCACCTCCACCGAGAAGGAGTTCTTCTCGTCGATGACGGCGGCCGACTGGTGGGACAGCAGCGACATCCGGCCCCACGGCGCCACCGCGCCGCCCACGGCGCCCGCCTCCGGGGAGTCGACCGGCAGGTACTCCTCGACGAAGGCCTCCCACATCTGCGCGGGCGAGACCTCCCCGCCCTGGTCGTCCGTACGGTTCTGGACGGCCTGCGAGAACTCGATCTGCAGACCGCGCGGCAGGTTCAGCTTGTGCTCGGTCTTCATGACGTGGGCGATGCCGCCCTTGCCCGACTGGGAGTTGACCCGGATGACGGCCTCGTAGCTGCGGCCGACGTCCTTGGGGTCGATGGGCAGGTACGGTACCGCCCAGCCGAAGCCCTCCACGGGGGTGTCCGCGGCGGCGGCCGATCGCTCCAGCGCCTCCAGGCCCTTCTTGATGGCGTCCTGGTGGGATCCGGAGAAGGCCGTGTAGACCATGTCGCCGCCGTACGGGTGGCGCGGGTGCACGGGAAGCTGGTTGCAGAATTCGACCGTGCGGCGGATCTCGTCGATGTCGGAGAAGTCGATCATCGGGTCGATGCCCTGACTGAAGAGGTTCAGGCCCAGGGTGACCAGACAGACGTTGCCGGTCCGCTCCCCGTTGCCGAACAGGCAGCCCTCGATGCGGTCGGCGCCGGCCAGGTAGCCCAGCTCGGCGGCGGCCACGGCCGTGCCGCGGTCGTTGTGCGGGTGCACCGACAGCACGACCGCGTCGCGCCGGTCCAGGTGACGGTGCATCCACTCGATGGAATCGGCGTACACGTTGGGCGTGGCCATCTCCACGGTGGCCGGGAGGTTGACGATGACCTTGCGGTCCGTCGTCGGCTGCCACACGCCGATGACCGCGTTGCAGATCTCGGCGGCGTACTCCAGCTCGGTGCCGGTGTACGACTCCGGCGAGTACTGGAAGCCGATCCCGGTGTCCGTCATCCGCCCGGCGAGATCGGCGCACAGCTGCGCCCCGCGCACGGCCAGGGCGGTGACCTGGTCGCGGTCCATGCCGAACACGACGCGGCGCTGGAGGGTCGACGTGGAGTTGTAGAGGTGGATGATGGCGTGCCGGGCGCCGCGCACCGCCTCGAAGGTGCGCTCGATGAGGTGGGCGCGGGTGGGTACCAGGACCTGGATGGCGACGTCGTCGGGGATCCGGTCCTCTTCGATGAGCTGCCGGATGAAGTCGAAGTCGGTCTGGCTCGCCGAGGGGAAGCCGACCTCGATCTCCTTGTAGCCCATCGAGACGAGCAGTTCGAACATGCGCAGCTTGCGGTCCGCGCCCATGGGGTCGATCAGGGCCTGGTTGCCGTCGCGCAGGTCGACCGCGCACCACTGGGGCGCCTTGGTGAGGGTCTTGCCGGGCCAGGTGCGGTCGGGCAGGTCGATGGCCCGGAAGGGCTGGTACCGCTCGAACGGCATACCGGAGGGCGCCTGGACCGGGAAGCCGGGGGCACGCTGAACGGAGGGGGTGGAGTTCATGGGGAGATGTCCTCTGTGGATCGTCGCGGCTGCGGGCCGACTGTGTGGCGCATGGCCGGACCCCGCGCCGAGGAGGTCGAGCCCTAGAGGCCCTCGGCGCGGCGGATAAGAAGGAGGGGAATGCCGTGTATGTCGCGCATGTCAGTTCACCTTACAAGTGCGTTGCCCGGTCCGGTCCAGTCCTTTCGAAGGCCATCTCACCGTGTGGGACGGGGAGTTGAGGCCTGCGCGTGGGCGAGGACGGAGGGCGCGGGTGGTGCGGCGGGAAACTCGGGTGCGCCGGCCTGCGTGGTGCCGGGCGGGCTGGCGTCGGCCGGCCCGGTGCCGAACGGCCTGACCTCGGCCTGCCCGGTGCGGGACGGCGCGGGCAGCCGGCCGCGGCGGTGCGCTCCCGTCCTGCGCGGTGTGCGGCGCCAGCGCGTCACCGCGAGGGTCAGCGCCCCGGCGAGCAGTCCCCAGAACGCGGAGCCCACGCCGAGCAGCGTCACCCCGGACGCGGTCGCCAGGAAGGTGACGACCGCGGCCTCCCGCGCAGCCTCGTCCGACAGCGCCGAGGTCAGCGAGTTCCCTATGGTGCCCAGCAGTCCGAGCCCGGCGATTCCGAGGATGAGGGCGGTGGGCAGGGCGGTCAGCAGGGAGCCGACCGTTCCGCCGAAGACGCCCACGGCCAGGTAGAACAGCCCCGCCCAGACTCCGGCCAGGTAGCGTCGCTCCGGGTCCTCGTGTGCTTCGCGGCCCGTGCAGATGGCCGCCGTGATGGCCGCGAGGTTCAGCCCGAAGCATCCGAACGGCGCGAGCAGCAGGTTGGTGACGCCGGTCCAGGTGATCAGCGGCGACACCGGCACCCGGTCGTAGCCGTCGCCGCGCAGGACCGCGACGCCCGGCAGGTTCTGGGAGGCCATCGTCACGACGAACAGCGGCAGCGCGACGCTGACGATCACCTGCAGGGAGAACGCGGGGGCGGTGAAGACCGGTTCGGCGAAGGCGAAGCGGATCCGGCCCGGCTGCAGCGAGCCCTGCACGGCCGCGACCGCGACGCCTGCGGCGAGCGCCGCGATGATCGCGTAGCGGGGCAGCAGCCGCCGGCCGAGGAGATAGACCGCGAACATGGAGAACACGACGGCGAAGTGGCCGTCCATGCGGGCGAACAGTCCGGTGCCGAACTGTACGAGCACCCCGGCGAGCAGACCCGACGCGAGCGGCACGGGGATGCGTCCCATCACGCGCTCGAACCAGCCCGTGAGCCCGCTGAGCACGATCAGCGCGGCGGAGACCAGGAAGGCGCCGACGGCCTGAGCCATCGTCACCCCGTCGAGCCCGGACACCAGGAGCGCGGCCCCGGGAGTGGACCAGGCGGTGACGACCGGGGCCTTGTACCGCAGGGACAGACCGATACAGGTGACCCCCATGCCGACCCCGAGGGCCAGCATCCAGGAGGTGAGCTCCCGCGGCCCGGCACCGGCCGCCTGGGCGGCGGTGAAGACGATCGCCGCGGAACTGGTGACCCCCACCAGCACCGCGATCAGGCCCGCCAGAACGGCGGGGGCCGAGGTTGCTCTGCGTAACTTCTGATCTATCTCGCTCACCCGGCCGATTGTTGCCACCCCTTCTCGCGACGGGCAACCGGTATCCCACGATCCGAGATCTGCCCGCCGCAGCCCGGTCTTCGTCACTGTGGGTAGCGCACGATCAGGAGGGCCTCGACGTCTCCGGAGGGCGCCTCGTACAGGTGCGGGACGTCGGCCGGCCAACTTCCGTGCATGCCGGGGCGGATCAGGACGGGCGCGGACAGCGCGCCGGCGCGTGCGGTGCCGGCGAGGACGACGAGGTGCTCCGTCGTGCCGGCGGTGTGCGCGGCGGACTCCTGCCTCGTCCCCCCGCGGATGCGGACCCGGTAGGTCTCCGAGACCGCGTCGTCGGCCTCGAACCGCTCGATGAGGACGGCGTCCACGGCGTCACCGGAGATCGTGGCGGGGGACGCGAGGTCGAGCAGCGCAGCGCTCAGAGGCACCCCGAGCGCCGTCGTCAGGGCGTAGAGCGTCTCCAGAGTGGGGTTGCGCCGACCGCCTTCCAGCTCGGAGAGCGTCCCCTTGCCGATGCTGGACCTGCGAGCCAGTTCGGACAGGGACATCCCCTGCACTTCGCGCAACTCCCGCACGCGCAAGCCGACGCGGGCGGCCAGATCCATGGTGTTCCTTCTCCTCGCCGGGGGCGGTTGCTCGCACGCCCCGAGGGGATCTATCGTTCCACAAACAGAACGTTCCGTCTATGGAACGCACACTGGTGCCACTTTGCACGAAGGAGTCACATGGCGCCCCAGGAAGGCACGGCACTGCCCGCTCGCAGCATGGAGGTAGCGCGCGCCCTCGCCGCGGCCGGCATCACGGGCGAGGTACGCGAACTCACGGAGTCGACGCGCACGGCCGCCGAGGCCGCCGCGGCCCTGGGATGCGAGGTGGGCGCGATCGCCAACAGCCTCGTGTTCCTCTCCGACGACGAGCCCGTCCTGGTCCTGACCAGCGGCCGGCACAAGGTGGACGCGACGGCGCTCGCCGCCCGGTGGGGCCGCGGCAGGCTCCGGCGCGCCACCCCGGAACAGGTGCGCGAGGCCACCGGGCAGGCGATCGGCGGCGTGTCCCCCGTCGGCCACCCCCGGCCGCTTCCCACGGTGGTCGACGCGGCCCTGACGGAATACCCCCGCCTCTGGGCCGCCGCCGGAACTCCCCGCACCGTCTTTCCCACCACCGCCGATGAACTGCTGCGCCTGACGGGAGGGACCCTGCTCCCCGTCGGCCCTTGACGGAGGCCCGGTCGGGTCGGAGGCCCGGGTCCGGTCGTCAGCGCGGCGCCTCGTCCTGCGTCCGGTCGACGACGATGACCGCCACGTCGTCCGCCAGGGCGCCCTGCGTGTGGCGGACGAGCTCTTGGCGCAGACCGTCGAGGAACGCCTGCCGGGTGTGCCCGCGCAGGGTCGCCATGGCCGTGGGCAGGTCGAAGAACCGGTGGTCGCCGTCGCGGGCCTCGATGACGCCGTCGGTGTGCAGCAGCAGCCGGTCCCCCGGGGCGAAGGGATAGGTGTCCGTCCACCCGGGGCGGCCGCTGATGAACTCCTCCAGACCGAGCGGCGGCAGCGGAGAGGTGGGCGCCAGGGCCCGGACGGTGCCGTCGCGCAGCAGCAGCGGCGGGGGATGGCCCCGGTTGATCACCTCGATCTCGTGGCCGTCCGGGATCTGGGCGACGAGTGCGGTGACGAAGCCCTCCAGGAGGGCGTTCTCGCCGCCCGCCAAGTCCGCGTCGGCGCCCGCGACCACACTCTCCCGCGCGACGGCGGCGTCCCGCCGCAGGGCCGCACCGCAGTGGTTCACGACCTCCACCAGGTCCTCCTCGTAGTGCACGGACTCCCGGAACGCGCCGAGCACGACCGCGGCGGCCCGTACGGCGGGCAGCCCCTTGCCCCGGACGTCCCCGACGATCACCCGGACCCCGTACCGGGTCTGGACCGCGTCGTACAGGTCACCGCCGATCTGCGCGCCCGTCTCGGCCGCCAGGTACATGCTGGCCGCCCGTACGGGACCGAGCCGGTCCGGCACGGGCCGCAGCAGGACCTCCTGGGCCGCCGCGGCGATCCGGCGGACCTGGTTGAGCTCGTTCTCCCGGCGCGTGCGGACGGTGCGGCTCGTCACGAAGCTCGCCGCCGAGACCAGGAAGAGGGCGAGGAAGTTCGTGTAGACCTGCTGTCCGCCCCAGGCCTCGTTATGGGTGGCGGTGACCACGCTGACCGCGACGGCCACCCCGGCCGCCGCGAGGGTGCCCCGGGGCCCCATCGTCACTGCCGCCAGCGCGGGTGTGGCGACCAGCAGCGGGCCGGTGTACACGAAGTGGACGGGCGTGAGCTCGATGAGGAGTACCAGCAGCGCGATCGCGAAGGGCACGCACTCCGCGAGGGCGAAGAGGACCTTGTGGTGGCCGCCGGCTCCCGGTCCCGGGGGCGAGCGCACGGGCGCTCTCATGGGTCAAGCCTGCATCGCCCGGGCGTACGGCCGCCACTCATCGGCGCATCGGCCGACGAGGAGCGTCCTGCCTCGGGCCGGACCGGGTAGGCATGCGGAAGGCGGCGGGACACCCCGCCCCGCACCACCGCACACCACCATCCCACCGCGCCACCGTCCCCACCGCACCACCGTCCCCACCGCACCACCGCACCACCGCCCCACCGCCCCACCGCCCCACCGCCCTCGAGTCGTCCGGAGCGCCGCCCACCATGAGTACCGACCCCCCGCAGGCTCCCCGGGTCTCCCGCGAGGAGTTCGACGCCCTCTTCGCCTCGGTCCGTACGTGGGGCCGCTGGCCCGCCGCCGACCGGGGCGCCTGGAACCGGGTCACCCCGGACCACGTGCGCCGGGCCGCGGCCCTGGTCAGGGACGGCACGGTGGTGCCCCTGGGGCTGCCGTGGAACACCCTGCCCGGCCCCGACAACACCAAGCCGGCCCTCCACTACATGTCCGACCTCGGCGATGTGGAGCCGTCGGAACCGGCCACGCACAAGGACTTCCTCGCCGTCGACTACCACGGCAAGGCCGTCAGCCACCTCGACGCGCTCTCCCACGTCGCCTACCGGGGGCAGCTGTACGAGGGGCACCCGGCCCGCGAGGTCATCGGGGCCGGCGGCGCCCGCTTCGGCTCGGTGGCGGCCCTCGGACCGCTCGTCACCAAGGGCGTGCTCCTCGACCTGCCCGCCGTTCTCGGGGCCGACTGGCTGGAACCGGGCCACGCGGTCCGCGCCCGTGACGTCATCGACGCGGAGCGCTCGCTCGGCGTCGGGATCGACGACGGGTGCGCGGTGCTCGTGCGCTCCGGCCGGTTCCGGCGCCGCCGCGAGCGGGGGCCGTGGGACGTCGACGCCGCCAGCGCGGGCCTCCACGTCGACGCGCTGCCGCTGCTGGCCGCGCGGGGGATCAGCCTGCTCGGCGCCGACGGGGACAGCGACGTCCGGCCCTCCCCGGTGGAGGGCCTGCACTCCCCCGTGCACGCCCTCGCCGTCACGGCGATGGGGGTGCCCCTGCTGGACAACCTGGACCTGGAGGCGCTGTCCGCCGCGTGCGCGCAGGCGGGACGCTACGAGTTCATGATCGTGGTGACGCCCCTCAACGTTCCCGGCGGAACGGGATCGCCGGTCAATCCGGCCGCTCTCCTGTGAAGCGGCAAATAGCCAGGAATATACTCAAAAGGCGCCGTTTCAACTTTTGGCGCACGGCCCCGGAACCACTCGGCCCGGAGCGATCATCCGGTACGCCCGACGGCGCACCGGCAAGGGAAGTGATGCAGATGGGGGTCACGGGAGAGCAGATCGGCCCCGCACGCTCCCGTGAGCGGTTCCTGGGGGGCGAGGCGGCCGGGAACGGGGTACGGGGTCCCATCCTGGACTCCTGGCAGCGCTGCCGGCTGCTGGGCCTGTCCCCGGACCAGACCGAGCTGCCCTACCGGGACGACTTCGATCCGGACAGCCGGCTCGTGCGGGCCGCCCGGCCCGTCCTCGACCAGTTGCAGTCCCGGTTCTCCGGCAGCCAGATGAACATCTCGGTGGCCGACGCGACCGGCATGGTGCTCCAACGCCGCTTCGGCGAGCCCTCCCTGGCCCGCACCCTGGCCCCCATCCAGAGCGTGCCCGGCTTCGTCTTCGCCGAGCGGTTCGCCGGGACCAACGGCATCGGTCTCGCGCTGGCCGAACGGGGCCCCATCCGGGTCTTCGGCGCGGAACACTTCGCCGAACGCGCCCAGCGCAACGCCTGCTGCGCCGTCCCCATCCGCGACCAGCTCAGCGGGCACATCGTGGGCGTGCTCTGCTTCGGGTACCCGCACGCCTACGAGCGGCCGGCCCTGTCCGTCCTGCTGCGCCGGGCGGCCCGGACCATCGAGCGGCGGCTGGTGGAGGAGAGCTCGGCGCGCGAGCGCGGACTGCTGCGCACGTACCTCGATGCCGAACGGCGTGCCCGCGCGGGCGACGGTGGGCTGGACGGACACCACCACGGGGCGGCCGGGCCGGACGAGCTGGACGAGCTGATCGACCTGGAGCTGGACCCGTACGAGCAGACGATCCTCAAGGAGACGGCGACCGCGTTGATCTCCGCGTCCCGGCGGGCAGCCGTCGGCGTGGCCCTCCCGCACGGCCGGGAGGCCGTCTTGCTGAGCCGCCCGGTCACGAGCCGGTCCGGTGTGCGGGGCATGGTCGTCGAAGCCGTCCTCAGCGGCGACACCCCGCCGGTCCACCACCTCTCCGTAGCGCCACGGCCCGGGCCCGCGCACTCCGGACGTTCCCACCCCGCCCCCACCGCCGCCGCCGGGCCCGCCCCCGCGGGGCCGCCGCCCGCCGGACCCGCGCCCGACGCCCGGCCCGCGCCCGGCACGTACCGCGGCCTGGTGCTGCTGGGCGAGCCGGAGGTCGGGAAGTACGCCATCGCGGCGCGACGCCGCCTGGAGCTGCTGGCCGAGGCCAGCACCCGCATCGGCACCACCCTGGACGTCACCCGTACCGCCCGGGAGCTCGCCGAGACGGCCGTGCCTGCCCTGGCCGACTACGTCACCGTCGACCTGCCCGAAGCCGTCCTGCGCGGCGACGAGCCCGCCGATCCCGGAACCGGGCTGCACCGCACGGTGGTCCACGGCGTCCGGGACGACGGCCCCCTCCACCCGGCCGGACACCCCGTGGAGCTTCGTCCCGGGACCCCGCAGGAGCGCTGCCTGACCGGCGGGCAGGCCGTCCTGGAACCCGAACTGGCCTCCGCGGCGGGCTGGACGGCGCAAGACCCCGAGCAGGCCCAGCGGCTCCTCGCGCACGGCCTGCACTCCGTCATCGCCGTCCCGCTGCTCGCGCGCGGCGTCCTGTTGGGCATCGCGAGCTTCTACCGCTCGCAGGATCCCACCCCCTACGGGGACGACGACTGCCGCCTGGCCCAGGAGCTCGCGACCCGCGCCGCCCTGTGCATCGACAACGCCCGCCGCTACACCCGCGAGCACACCCTGGCCCTGACCCTTCAGCGCAGCCTGCTGCCGCGCGGCCTGCCCGAGCAGGGGGCCGTGGAGGTCGCCCACCGCTACCTGCCCGCCGAGACCGGGGTGGGCGGCGACTGGTTCGACGTCATCCCGCTGTCCGGCGCCCGGGTCGCCCTCCTCGTCGGCGACGTGGTCGGCCACGGCCTGCACGCAGCCGCCACCATGGGACGGCTGCGGACCGCCGCGCGGAACTTCGCCGAACTGGACCTCGCCCCGGACGAGCTCCTCACCCACCTCGACAACCTCCTGGTGCGCCTGGACCGGGAGGAGGGCGACGACCCCGCCACGGGCAGCACCGGCATCGCCGGTGCCACCTGCCTCTGCGTCATCTACGACCCCACCACGCGGCGGTGCACCATGGCCCGGGCCGGCCACGTGCCCCCCGCCGTGGTCCGGCCCGACGGCACCGTGAGCTTCGCGGATCTGCCCGCCGGGCCCCCGCTGGGCCTGGGCGGCCTGCCCTTCGGGACGGCCGAGATCGAGCTCCCCGAGGACAGCACGCTCGTCCTCTTCACCGACGGGCTCGTCGAGGACCGCCACCGCGACATCGACGTCGCCCTCGACCGGCTGCGCGGCGCCCTGGCCCACGCCGGCCGCAGCGCCGAGGACACGTGCCGGGCGGTCATGGACGCCATGGCGCCCGAGCACCCCCGCGACGACGTCGCCCTGCTCGTCGCCCGCACCCGCAGCCTGCCCGCCGACCGAATCGCCGCATGGGACCTGCCCGCCGATCCCGCCCGGGTCTGCGACATCCGCGCCGCCGTCACCCGGCAGTTGACCCGATGGGGGCTGGAGGAGCTCTCCTTCGCCGCCGAGCTGCTGCTCAGCGAGCTGGTCACCAACGCCGTCCGCTACGGCGCCGAGCCGATCCAGGTGCGCCTGATCCACGACCGCGCCCTGATCTGCGAGGTCTCCGACGGCAGCAGCACCGCCCCGCACCTGCGGCGGGCCGCCACCACGGACGAGGGCGGCCGGGGCCTGTTCCTCGTCGCCCAGCTGGCCCAGGCCTGGGGCACCCGCTACACCCCCCGCGGAAAGGTGATCTGGGCCGAATGCGCCCTGGACGCGGCGTAAGCACCGCTCTAACCGTGTTTGCCCCCTGGCTGCCAGTAGCATCCTCCCTGTCCCGCCCTCCCGAGAGGGGGAACCGAGGTCGGCCCCGGAGACGTCCGTGCATGACGCCCATGACCCTTCCGACACCTCGACGAGCCGCCCGCCCCGGAGCCGCGGCGGGGAACCGCTCGTGCGGATGCGCGGTCTCGGCAAGCGGTTCGGCGGCACCGTCGCGCTGGACGCGGTCAGCCTCGACGTCCACCGCGGCAGCGTGCTCGCCCTCCTCGGCCCCAACGGCGCCGGGAAGTCCACGCTCGTCAAGGTGCTCGCCGGGGTGCTCCCGGCCGACGAGGGCGAGGTGACGGTCGCCGGCCACCCGCTCGGATCCGAAGCCGCCCGCGGGAAGATGTCCTTCATCCACCAGGACCTCGGCCTGGTCGAGTGGATGACGGTCGCCGAGAACATCGCCCTGGGGACGGGCTACCCGCGCCGCCACGGCCTGATCTCCTGGCGGCAGACCCGCGAACGCTGCGCCGAGGCCCTGCGGATCGTCGCCGGACACCTGGAGCCCGCCGCCCGGATCACGGACCTCGCGCCCGCCGAGCGTTCCCTGGTGGCCATCGCCCGGGCACTCGCACGCCGGGCGGAACTGTTCGTACTCGACGAGCCCACCGCCACGCTCCCCGCCGCGGACTGCGCCCGGCTCTTCGGCGTGCTGCACGCGCTGCGCGACCGCGGGCACGGCATCGTCTACGTCAGCCACCGGCTCGACGAGGTGTACCGGGTCGCCGACGCGTTCGCGGTCCTGCGCGACGGCCGCCTGGTCAGCGGCGGCCCGCTCGCCGGGTACGGACCCGACCGCCTGGTCCGCGACATCGCGGGCGGCGTACCGGCCCGCCACGGGCCCGCCACCGCCGTACCCGCGGGCCGTCCGCCCGTACTGAGGCTCGACGCCGTGACGACGCGGCGCACCGGGCCCGTCAGCCTGGACCTGGCGCCCGGGGAGATCCTCGGCATGGTCGGGCTGACCGGCGCCGGCCACATGCACCTGGGCCGCGCCCTCGCCGGCGCGCTGCCGCCGCTCGGCGGGCGGGCCCTGCTCGGCGGGCTGCCGTACCACCCGCGCAGCGTGGCCGCCGCCCTCGGCCGGGGAGTCGGCTTCGTGCCCGCCAACCGTCAGGAGGAGGGCTGCGCCCCCGATCTGACGGTCCGGGAGAACCTGCTGGCCAACCCGCGGGCGGCCGGCGTGCCCCCCTGGCGCTGGCTCGGTCCGCGGCGCGAACGGCGGGAGGCCGCCGCCCTGATCGAGCGGTTCTCGGTGCGCCCCCGCGACGGCGAGGTGCCCCTGGCCACCCTGTCGGGGGGACATCAGCAGAAGGTCCTCCTCGGCCGCGCGCTCCGCGGGCGGCTGCGCCTGCTGATCCTCGAAGAGCCGACGGCGAGCGTGGACGTCGGCGCCAAGGCGGCGATCCACCGGCTGATCGACGACGCGGCCGCGGAGGGCCTCGCGGTGCTGCTCGTGTCCACCGACTTCGACGAGGTCGCGGACCTCTGCCATCGCGCGCTGGTCTTCGTACGGGGAGCGGTGACGGCCGAGCCGGCGGGCGCCGCCCTGACGCCCGCCGGGCTCACCCGCGCCGCCTCGGCCATGCCCGCGATCACCGGAAACACGACCAACGGCAGCACGGCTACCGGAAGCGCGAGGGGCCGGTGAGCGCCCGGTTCCCGCGCGGGCACGTCATCGGGGTCTACGGGCTGCCGGTGCTGACCGGGCTGCTCTTCCTGGTCTTCTCCGTCGCCCTCCCTGACACCTTCCCCACCCGGGACAACGTGTCCTCGATCCTGTCCAACCAGTCGATCCCCGCCCTGCTCGCCCTCGGTGCGACGATCCCCGTCGTCACCGGCAAGTTCGACCTATCCATCGGCTACGGGCTGGGCCTGGCGCACGTCCTGGTGATGCACTTCGTCGCGGGCGAGGGGACGCCCTGGCCGCTCGTCTGCCTCGCCGTCGTCCTCGGCGGGGCGCTGGTCGGCGCCCTGAACGGCGTCGTCGTCGAGTTCGCCCGGATCGACTCCTTCATCGCGACGCTCGGCACCGGCAGCATCATGTACGCCTTCACGGGATGGCTGACCGACGGCAGCCGGATCGTGCCGGGCCCCGGTGGCCTGCCAGCCTCCTTCACCGCCCTCTACGACGGCCGGTTCCTCGGCCTGCCGGTGCCCGCGTTCTACGTCCTCGCCGTCGTCGTCGTCCTGTGGGTGATGCTGGAGCGGCTGCCGTTCGGCCGCTACCTGTACGTCGTCGGCTCCAACCCCCGCGCGGCCGGCATCATCGGCATCCCCACCCGCCGGTACACGGTGTACGCCTTCGCCGGATCGGGCCTGGTCGTGGGCATCGCGGGGGTGCTGCTCGCCGCGCAGCAGCAGGTGGGCAACCCCAGTGTCGGCCTGGACTACCTGCTGCCCGCCTTCGTCGGCGCGCTGCTCGGCTCCACCACGATCAGGCCCGGGCGCGCCAACGCGCTCGGGACCCTCGTGGCCGTCAGCGTGCTCGCCGTCGGTCTCGCCGGGATCGGCCAGCTCGGCGCCCGGTTCTGGGCCACTCCGCTGTTCAACGGGGGCACGTTGCTGCTGGCGGTCGGCCTGGCCGGGTACGCGGCCAGGCGGCGCCTGCGTACACGGTCGACGGCCGACCGCCGCCCGCCCGACGAACCGCCCGGGCCGTCGGTGGCGTCCGCGGCCGAAGCCCGATAGACCGCCAGCGCACTTCGGTCAGGAGCACCGTGTACCCGAACCGCACCAGCGTCCTCGCCGCCGCGGCCCTGTGGGCGGCCGCCTGCACCCTCCTCGCGGGCTGCGGAGGCGGCTCGTCGCGCACCTCCACCGCGGCCTCACCCTCGGCCGCCGGCTGCCCGGCCGTCCTCGCGCGGGCGAAGGCGGCCGTCGAGGCGGCCGAGCGCACGGACCTCTCCTGGAACGGCCCCACGACCGGCCCCGAGGCCGTCGCCGGCAAGACGATCGTGTACGTCGCCCAGACGATGACCAACCCCGGGGTCGCCGGGGTCGCCGAGGGCGTCCGGGACGCCGCGGCGGCCATCGGCTGGCGGGTCCGGGTGATCGACGGCGAGGGCACCCCGGCGGGCATCCAGGCCGCCCTCAGCCAGGCGGTCACCCTGAGGCCCTCCGGCATCGTCGTCGGCGGCTTCGATCCCCTGCTCACGGCGCGGCAGACGGCGCGGGCGCAGGCCGCGGGCATCCCCCTGATCGGCTGGCACGCGGTCGGTTCCCCCGGTCCGAGCACGAGTCCGCGGCTCTTCACCAACGTCACCACGAGGGTGGAGGAGGTCGCGGGGGTCAGCGCGGACTGGGTCGTCGCCGGGTCCGACGGCCACGCCGGGGTCGTCGTCTTCACCGACGACTCCATCCCGTTCGCCCGCGACAAGGCCGCGCTGATCAAGCGGCGGCTCGCGGCCTGCCCCGCGGTGACGGTGCTGGCGACCGAGAACATCCCCATCCCGGACGCCAGTCAGCGCACCCCGCAGCGGGTCTCCGCCCTGGTGTCCCGCTTCCGGGACCGGTGGACCCACTCCGTGGCGATCAACGACCTCTACTTCGCCGACGCCGCCCCGTCGTTGCGCGCCGCGGGGCGCCCCGGCGGGGGACCGCCCTTCAACATCGGTGCGGGCGACGGTGATCCCTCCGCCTTCCAGCGCATCAACAGCCGTGGTTTCCAAGCCGCCACCGTCCCCGAACCCCTGACCCAGCAGGGCTGGCAGATCGTCGACGAGTTCAACCGGGCCTTCGCCGGCCGCCCCGCCAGCGGTTACGTCGCGCCCGTTCACGTGGTGACGGCCGCGAACAGCGGCGGTGCCACGTCCTGGGACCCGCGGGGCTACCAGGAGGCCTACCGCAGGATCTGGCGCGGTGAGTGACCCGGCGCGCGGGACGTCCGCCCGGTGTGCCGCGGGTCGCTCACCAGGACTCCTCCTCGTCGCCCTCGGCCAGGGTCGCGGCCAGTCGCGCGAGCAGGTGCGCCAGTTGCGTCCGCTCGTCGTCGCCGAGCCCGGCGAGGAGCCTGCGCTGGTTGCCCAGGTGGACGGCGATGAGTTCGTCGGTCAGTGCGACGCCCTCGGGGGTGAGGGTGATGACGCGTCCGCGTGAGTCGGTGTCATCGACGGCCTTGGCGACCAGGCCGCGGGCCCGGAGCCGGTCGACCCGCTTGGTGACCGCGCCGGTGGTGACGAGCACGGTGCGGCTGAGTTCGCCCGCGGAGAGCGTGTAGGGCGCTCCGGCGCGGCGCAGCGCGGCGAGCACGTCGAAGTCGCCGTTGCCCAGTCCGGCGGCGGCGAACGGCGGGCGCAGGCGCCGGTCGAGCGTGTCCGTGAGCCTGAAGAGGCGGCCGATGACGAGCATCGGTGTCGCATCGAGGTCGGGGCGCTCGTGTTCCCACTGTGCGGCGATGGCGGCGATCTCATCGTGTTCGGGTTCCATGGCTTCCATTCTATCTTCCACGGAAGATAGAATGCCTTCCATGGAAGATAACCGTGCTGCCCAGCAGCCGCCGCGAGTCGACTGCTTCTTCGACCCCGCCTGCCCCTACGCCTGGACCACCTCCCGGTGGCTGCTGGAGGTCGAACGACTCCAGACGATCGATCTGCGTTTCCGGATCATGAGCCTGTCCATGCTCAACGAGTACCGCGAAGTCGAGCCCTGGTACCGCGAGTTCAACGACCGCGCCTGGGGCCCCGCACGGGTGTGCGCGGCCGCCGAAGCGCTCCACGGCAACGCGGTCCTGCGCGACCTCTACACCGCACTCGGCACCCGCATCCACGGCGAGCGGAACAAGGACTACGACGCGGTCATCACCCGGGCCCTCGACGAGGTGGGCCTGCCGGCGTCCCTGGCCAAAGCCGCGTGCGGCGACGAGTTCGACGCCGCCTTGCGTGCGAGCCACCTGGCTGCGCAGGAAGCGGTCGGCGAGGAGGCGGGCACGCCCGTCGTCACCGTGGACGGCGCCGCCTTCTTCGGCCCGGTCCTCACCGCCATCCCCCGCGGCCGGGACGCGGTCCGGCTGTTCCAGGCCCTGCGGACCTTGGCGGGGACGGACGCGTTCGCGGAGCTGAAGCGAGGACGCGGTGCGCTCGACCTCGGCTGAGACCCTCGTACGCACCCGGCGGCGCTTCATCACCGCCAGCCTGGTCGACTCGGTGGGCGACGGCATCTACGTGCCCTTGACCCTGCTGTTCCTCCACTCGCTCACCGGGCTGTCGCTGACCTCGGTCGGGGCGGGCCTGACGGCCGCCGGGCTCTGCGCGCTGGCGTTCATGCCCGTGACGGGCGTCCTCATCGACCGGTTCGGCGGCCGGCGCGTGTTCATCGGCGCGCTGGCGCTGCGGGCCGCCGGGTTCGCCGCGTACCCCTTCGCCGACTCCTACCCCGCGTTCCTCGCGGTCGCGCTGGTGGTCGCGGTGGGGATGTGGGCCTCCTCCCCGAGCCAGCAGGCTCTGATCGGCGACATCGCCGAAGGCACCGAACGCGACCGGCTGCTGGCCTGGAACCGCAGTCTGCGCAATGCCGGCATGGGACTGGGCAGCCTGGCGGCGGGCGGCATGCTCGCCTTCAGCGGCAGTACCGGCTTCATCGCCGTCTCGGCGGCCCTGGCCTCGGTCTTCGCCGTCGCCGCGGTCCTGGTCGGCCGGGTCCCGGCGCACCGCAGGAGCGCGATCGCGCCGGAGGGGGGCGGGGACGGCTTCCGGACGGTGCTCGCCGACCGCCCCTACCTGCTCATCACCGCCGCCAATTTCCTCATCGCCTTCGGCTACACCGCCCAGGCCATGGCCCTGCCCGTCTTCCTCACCCGCGAGGTCGGCATCCCCGACGTCCTCGCCGGGGCCGTGTTCGCGGTCAACACCGCGCTCGTCGCCGCGCTCGGCGTGCCGGTCGCCCGCCTGACCCTGCGCGGAAGGCGTACGCGCGGCGCCGCGCTCGGCGCGGTCGTCTTCGCCCTCTCCTTCGCCGCCTTCGCCGTCCTTCCCGGGCTCACCAGCGGTTCCACCGCCTTCGTCGCCGTCCTGGCCGTCGCGGTGCTCTACACCGCCGGGGAGCTCGTCCACTCCGGCCCCGCGCAGAGCCTGTCGGTCCAGGCCGCACCCGACCACCTGCGGGGCCGGTACCTGTCGGTCTACCAGCTGTCCTGGTCACTGTGCCGTACCGTCGCGCCGCTCCTGCTGGGCTTCCTGCTGGAGGCCGGGCCCTGGCAGCTGTGGACGGTCCTGGCCGTGCTGGTCCTGGCAGGCGCGTCCGTCCTGCTGCTCGCCGAGCGCTCCCTGCCAGTGCACGTACGCGGTGGCCGCGAGGCCGCCACCGCCACTCCCGCGCAGGTCACGACCTGACGGCCAAGGCCGTGCCGCGCCGTGCGGCGGGGCCTGCGGATGCACGGGACTGTAGGAGTGTCAGGCTTTTCTTGGCGCTCCTTTCCACGCCCGCGTTCACGCACTTGGCCCCGGAACCCTCAGCGGAGAGCAGCCATGAGCGATTTCCTCAACCGCCCGGCGCCGGCCCTCCCCCCTGCCGGGCGGGCGCTTCCTACTCGGCTGGGTGGAGAAGAGCGCCGTCACCTTCGCCATGGGACGTCGTGCTGCGCGGCGGCAGCGGGCAGGAGGGCCGGCCAGTCCTGGCGGTTCGCCCAGTCGGCGAAGCTCTGCCAGCCGACCTCGGGGTACTCGCGGTGCAGTGCCGCGACGTCGACGTCGAGGCCGGAGCTGGTGAAGTACGCGAACATGGCGGCCAGATCGGTGGACCGGGTGCGTACGAAGGCGAGCGGCACCTCCTCGCAGGAGACGGGACGGCCCATGGCGGCGGCGAGGATGTCGGCCATCTCGCCGGGAGTGCGCTCGTCGGAAGCGATGTCGAGGCGGTGCCCGGCGAAGTCGTCGCGACGCTGGAGGACGAGTGCGGCGAATGCGCCGATGTCCTCGGCGGGTATGAGGGTGAGCGGGCAGCCGGCCGGCATGGGCCAGGCGAACGTACCGTCGCGCAGCCCGTCGAGGGTCCAGCCACTGGTGTAGTTGTCCATGAACGCCGCCGGTGCGATCACGGTCCACGGCACGCCGCAGGCGCGGAGGTGCCGTTCGATCAGGCGCTTGCTCTCGTAGTGCGGCACGCCGGTGTCGCGGTCGGCGTGAGCGGCAGAGGTGAAGACGACGTGCCCGAGGCCTGCGGCCACCGCGGCGTCGACGAGGTCCTTGCCGTGCCGGGTCTCGGTTGCGGTGCCGGTATCGAATGTGGTGACGGCGAAGAGGGAGTCGGCGCCGGTGAGTGCGGCGTCGAGGGACGCGCGGTCGTCGAAGTCGGCGTAGTGCACGTCGGCGCCGAGCTCGCGCAGGGTGGCGGCGGCGGGCGAGCCGAGGTGGCGAGTGAGGGCGCGCACGCGGTGCCCGGCGGCGAGCAGGCTGCGGGTGGTGGCTCCACCCTGGGCTCCGGTGGCCCCGGTGACGGCGACGGTGAGCATGGGTCTCCTCCGAGTCGTTGACTGCGTTGCGCATTTACTGCGTTGTGCAGTTACTGCGTTACGCAGAAGACTACACGAGATCACTGCGTCGCGCAGCAAAAAAGGAGATGTGTGATACGGAGGGCAGAGTCGCGCTACGGAGGGCGGTGACGCCTCGACAGGGATGCCCGTACACACCGGGCCAGAAGGGCAAGCGGGGAAACGTCACCCCTTGCCACTTTCAACTTATAGCGCACAGGGGGGCTTGCGGCAAGGCCCCGGCCGTACCGCAGAATCGCTCGTCCAGGCCGGAGACTGCGAAGCGGGGGATGCACAACATGCGTGTGCGGGTGAGGACTTACGGACCGTGCGAGGACGTCGAGCCGGTGTGCGTGCCGACCGACTGCGAGAAGCTGACCCAGGAGCTGAACTGACCGACATGAACTCCCTCACCACCAGCGCGTTCGACCTTCCCGACCACCTCTCCCCCAAGGCCGACCCCGCACTGGTCGACGACGACGAGCGGCACTTCGCGGCCATCGCGGAGAGCCTTGAGCAAGCCATCGCCGAGGTCTCCGAGCGCCTCGACGCCACCCGCAGGGCGCCCGGCGGCATCGGCCGGGAGGCGATGGACCGGGACACGGAGATCCACCGGCTGACCGGTCGGCTGCGCGCCTTGCGCCGCTTCGGTCTGGACCTGTGTCTCGGGCGCATCGTCAGCGCCCAGGACCCCGAGCCCGTCTACATCGGACGGCTCGGTCTCACCGACAGCTCGGGACGCCGCCTGCTGCTGGACTGGCGCTCCCCCGCGGCCGAGCCGTTCTTCGCGGCGACCCACGCCCACCCGATGGGGCTGGCGAGCCGCCGCCGGTACCGCTGGACCCGCGGCCGGATCACCGACTACTGGGACGAGGTGTTCACCGCCGACGGGCTCGAAGGGCATGCCACGCTCGACGACCAGTCGGCCTTCATCGCCAGCCTGGGCGGCGACCGGTCGTCCCGGATGCGCGACGTGCTCGGCACCATCCAGGCCGATCAGGACGCGATCATCCGGGCGGGGTCGCGCGGCGCCCTCGTGGTCGACGGCGGCCCCGGTACGGGCAAGACCGTCGTCGCCCTGCACCGCACCGCCCACCTCCTCTACTCCGATCCCCGCCTCGGTCACCGTCGGGGCGGCGTGCTCTTCGTCGGTCCGCACCGGCCCTACCTGGACTACGTCGCCGACGTCCTGCCGAGCCTCGGAGAGGAGGGGGTGCGGACGTGCACCGTGCGGGACCTCGTCGCCGAAGGAGCCGCGGCGGCGGTCGAGGCCGATCCGGAGGTGGCCCGCCTGAAGTCGTCCGCGGACATGGTGAAGGCCATCGAGCCGGCCGTCGGCATCTACGAGGAGCCGCCCACGCGGGGGATGACGGTCGAGACGCCCTGGTCAGACATCTGGCTGAGCGCCGACGACTGGGCCGCGGCGTTCAGAGCACCGGAGCCGGGCACGGCCCACAACGAGGCGCGCGAGCAGATCTGGGAGGAGCTGGTCGCGATCCTGTTGGACAAGCACGACGGTGACGAGGAGGTCCCGCCGGAACTGCTGCGCAGGTCGCTGCGGCGGAACAGGGAGCTGGTCACGGCCCTCGACCGCGCGTGGCCGATGCTCGAACCGACCGACCTCGTAGGAGATCTCTGGTCGGTACCCGCATACCTGCGCAGATGCGCCCCCTGGCTCAGCCGCGACGAGGTGCGCAGGCTCCAGCGCGCGGACGCCCAGGCCTGGACGGTGTCCGACCTGCCGCTCCTGGACGCGGCACGCCAGCGCCTCGGCGACCCGGAGGCATCCGCGCGCAAGCGCCGGCGCGACGCCTCGCTCGCCGCCGAACGCGAGCGCATGGCGGGCGTCATCGACAGCGTGCTCGCGGCCGACGCCGACGGCGAGGGCGCCGTGACGATGCTGCGGGGCAGGGACCTGCAGGACAGCCTGATCGACGAGAGCGCGCTTCCCAGCACCGAACGGGACCCGCTCGCCGGCCCGTTCGCGCACATCGTCGTGGACGAGGCCCAGGAACTCACCGACGCCGAGTGGCAGATGCTCCTGCTCCGCTGCCCGTCGAAGAGCTTCACCCTGGTCGGTGACCGCGCCCAGGCCCGGCACGGTTTCACCGAGTCGTGGCAGGAACGGCTCCAGCGGGTCGGGTTCGACCGGATCAGCCAGGCCTCCCTGAGCATCAACTACCGCACGCCACAAGAGGTCATGGCGCAGGCCGAGCCGGTCATCCGGGCCGTGCTCCCGGACGCCAACGTGCCGGCCTCCATCCGTAGCAGCGGCATCCCCGTCGTCCACGGATCCGTCGCGGACCTGGACTCGGTCCTCGACACCTGGCTCGCCGAGCACGCCGAGGGGATCGCCTGCGTCATCGCCGCGGGCGGCCTCGACGACGCCACGTTCGCCGCGCGGCCCCGCGTACGGTCACTGACCCCCGGGCTGTCGAAGGGGCTCGAGTTCGACCTGGTCGTCCTGATCGACCCCGAGTCGTTCGGCGAGGGCGTCGAAGGAGCCGTCGACCGCTACGTCGCGATGACCCGGGCGACCCAGCGGCTCGTCGTCCTGACGAGCGCGTAGCGGCCACCCGCGTGTCCTGCCCGGCCGAGACCGGCCGGGCAGGACACGGCGGCCGTCTCAGCGGCCGGTGGACGCGCCGAACCACGTCGGCAGGTGGCCGAGCAGGTCCTGCTGGTCCTCACCGGCCCACGCCACGTGGCCGTCCGGCCGCAGCAGCACGGCGGGCACGTCCAGTTCCTCGCTGACGTCGACGACGTGGTCGACGCGGTCCGCCCAGCCCTCCACCGACAGCCGGCCGGTCTGGTCGAGCAGCAGCCCGCGGCCGCCGTGCATGCGCTCGTAGAGACGGCCCTGCTTCAACTGCACGTCCCGCATCCGCCGGCCGAGGAGTTCGTGGCCCTCGCCGAAGTCGTAGCGGACCTCGACCGCGGTGATCATCCCGGTCACGTACCGGTTCACCTCTTCGAAGTCCATCAGCTTCGAGAACAGCTCCCGCAGCGCAGCCGCGCCCGGGTCGGTCCCCAACAGGGTGATCTGCGCGCGGGTGTTGTCCAGTACGCGGGCCCCCACCGGGTGCCGTTCGGCGTGGTAGCTGTCGAGCAGTCCCTCCGGAGCCCAGCCGGCCACCGCCGCGGCCAGCTTCCAGCCGAGGTTGAACGCGTCCTGCACGCCGAGGTTGAGCCCCTGCCCGCCGGTCGGCGGGTGGACGTGCGCCGCGTCGCCTGCGAGCAGCACCCGGCCGACCCGGTAGCGCTCGGCCTGCCGGGTGGCATCACCGAACCGGGACAGCCAGCGCGGCGCGTGCACGCCGAAGTCGGTGCCGGCACAGGCCCGCAGCTGCTGCTTGAACTCCTCCAGGGTCGGCGCGGTCGCACGGTCCTCGGCCACCCCGTCCGCGGGCACGACGATGCGGTACATGCCGTCACCGAGGGGCGCCAGCCCGAACCGCAGGTGGGTCTTGCGGACTTCCTCGACGGCGGCGGCGACCGTCGCCGGGTCCTCGGTCACCGCCATCTCACCCAGCAGCGTTTCGACCGTGGCGGGCTCGCCGGGGAAACCGACGCCGAGCCGCTTGCGCACCAGACTGCGGCCGCCGTCGCATCCGACGAGGTAGCGCGAGCGCAGCCGGGTCCCGTCCGCCAGCTCGACGCCCACCCCGTCCTCGTCCTGGCTCAGCCCGACCACTTCGCAGCCGCGCCGGATCTCGGCGCCGAGTTCGAGCGCGCGCTCGCCCAGCAGCCGTTCGGTGACCGGCTGGGGCGTGGCGAGGCCGTACGGGTGAGCCGTGTCCAACCGGTCCGGCCACGGCTTCATGATGCCGCCGAAGAGGCCACCGACCTGGAACTTCTCACTCACCGCGAGGAACCGGTCCAGCAGGCCGCGCTGGTCCATCACCTCGACGCTGCGCGCGTGCAGGCCCTGCCCGCGCGATTCCCGCGTCGGCTCGGTCAGCCTCTCCAGCACGACCACGCCCACACCGTGCAGCCGCAGCTCGGCGGCCAGCATCAGTCCGGTCGGTCCACCGCCGGCAATGATCACGTCAATCATCACAACAAACCCCGTATAAGTGCGCAGTCCTCGCTTCGAATGGCGATTCTGCGGCACGACCGGGGCCTTGCGGCAAGCCCCCCGGCGCGCTATACCTTGAGAGTGGCAAGGAGTGCGTAACTCCTTGCCTTTCCTTTTTTCGGTCGGGCGCGGGCTTCCAGGCGCGGCCTCCGGGCGCCGGCCTCCGGGCGGGGCCGCCGATAATCGCGTGCCGTGCCGTCGGTGGAGATGCAGACTCGCTCCATGGCGGACATGCGAGCGTTCCAGGACGAGATCAAGCACCGGGCGGCCGCCGGGCCCGGCGGGCCCATCGGGCCGATGAGCGACCTGGCCGAGCGGCTGGGGGTGCGGACGGCGGTACTGCTGGAAGGGCCCAGCGACTTCGCGGCCGTTGAGGCGCTGGCCGCCCGGCGCGGCCGGGACCTGGCCGCCGAGGGGGTGTGCGTGGTGCCGATGGGCGGGGCGATGAGCATCGCCCGCTACGCCGGCCTCCTCGGTCCCCCCGGCCTCGGCCTGCGCCTGGTGGGGCTGTGCGACGAGGGCGAGCGGCCCTTCTTCGACCGCGGTCTGGAGCGGGCGGGGGCGCCGCTCCGGGATGTCTTCGTGTGCGTGTCGGATCTGGAGGACGAGCTCATCCGCGCGCTGGGCACGGCGCGGGTGGAAGAGATCATCCGGACCGAGGGCGACCACCGTGCCTGGCAGACCTTCGTACGTCAGCCCGCACAGCACGGCCGCCCACGGCACCGGCAGTTGCGGCGCTTCCTCGGCACGAAGAAGGGCCGCAAGATCCGCTACGGCCACCTCCTCGTCGAGGCCCTCGACGGCGAGCAGGCTCCGGCCCCCCTCGACGACCTCTTCGCGAGCCTGTGACCTGTGACCGACGCGCCGCCGGGTCTTCGGGGCTTCGGCGGCGGTCAGGCGCCGGTCAGGCGGCGCTCCAGCCGCCGTCCAGGGGGATCGATGCGCCCGTGACGTAGCCGGTGTGCGGGCCGCACAGCCACAGGACGGCGGCGGCGACCTCTTGCGGCTCTATCAGCCGCTTGACCGCGGAGCGGGTGAGCAGGACGTCGGCGACCACCTGATCGGCCGCGATCCCGTGCGCGGCCGCCTGGGCCGAGATCTGCCGTTCCACGAGCGGTGTGCGGACGTAGCCGGGATTGACGCAGTTGCTGGTGACGCCGTGCGGGGCGCCTTCGATGGCCGCGACCTTGCTCAGGCCTTCGAGGGCGTGCTTCGCGGTCACATAGCCGGCCTTGAACGCGCTCGCGCGCCGGCCGTGCACGCTGGAGATGTTGACGATGCGGCCCCAGCCCTGTGCGCACATGTACGGCAGGGTCTGGCGGAGCAGGAGGAAGGGGGCGTGGACCATGACCCGCTGGAGGAGTTCGAACCGCTCCGGCGGGAACTCGGCCAGCGGGGCGACGTGCTGGAGTCCGGCGTTGTTGACGAGGATGTCGATGGCGGTGGGGAGCTCCCCGATGGGCTCCGCCTGCGCCAGGTCCACCACGTGGGCGCGGCCGCCGATCGCCTCGGCGACGGACCGGACCGCGGCGCCGTCCACGTCCACCACGTGTACGTGCGCCCCGGCGGCGGCGAGCGCGACGGCGCAGGCCCGCCCGATGCCGCTGCCGGCGCCGGTCACCAGGGCGGTACGGCCCGCCAGGTCGGTGCCGGTGCCCGCGGCGGCTGCTGTCCCGTGGGACGAGGAAGGGAATCCGCTTGTCATGGCGGGAAGCATGCGGGACGCCCACGGCCCATTCCCATGTGCGTACCCGCCATAGTCACACCGGGGGTTGTGTGGCCCCGCCCAGGGCCGGGCCGACGTGGACGGCGGCCGACGCCGGTCGGGCCGGACTCCGCGCCGGCCAGCGTATGCCGGTGGTCCGTCAGGTGATCGGGTGGAGACGGGACGGGACGGCCGGTGAGGTCTCCGGGGCCGCGTCGACGGCGTTCAGGGCACTGCCCGCCAGCCAGCTCCGCCAGTCCACGTTCCAGTCGCCGAAGCCGTTGGTGAAGGGGTCCATCCTGGCCCCTCCGCTGTTGACCACCTCCACGATGTCGCCTTCGCGGACCGTGTCGAAGAACCAGGCCGCGTCCTCGGTGCTCATGCCGGTACAGCCGTGGCTGACGTTCTCCTCGCCCTGCGCCTCGACCGACCAGGGCGCGGCGTGGATGTACTCGCCGCTCCAGGTCACGCGGGTCGCGTAGAGCACCGGCAGGTCGTAGAACTCCTTGGTGCCGCGCTTGATGCCGACGGAGTCCCCCCGCATCCGGACCTTGGGCTCCTTGCGCAGGACGACCTTGATGCCGCTGCGGGTCCTGAACCCCGCCTTGCCGGTGGTGACGGGGATCGTCCTGATGACCCGTCCGTTGCGGCGTACGGTCATCAGGTGGGCGGCGGAGTCCGTGACGGCCTCGATCCGGTCCCCGATGGTGAACTGCAGGTCGTCGGAGGGGCCGCCGTAGTCGTGGTCCCCGAGCTCCACCCCGTCGAGACCGCTGCGGACGCGGACCACGGTGTGGGCGGGCCAGTACGTGCGCGGCCTGAAGTGCAGGGTGGAGTCGTCGACCCAGTGCCAGGCGCCTTCGACGTGGGGCTCGGAGGTCACCTGGAGTGCCTGCTCCAGCCGGGCGCGGGCCGGGAGGTCGTCGGCGGGCACCGGCCGGCTGAGGGCGGCCGTCACGATCTCCCCCGCACCGTACGTACCGGGGCCGGGCCCGAACTCGACCGTCAGCCTGCCCCCGTCCGCGGGCGGCGCGGTCCGGAACGCCATCGTCACACCGACCGGCGTCCCTGCCGCGTCCTGGGCGCCGACCTGCACGGTGTACGTCTCCCCCGCCCGCAGGGGCTCGGTGTTCAGCCAGCGTTCGCTGTGCGCGGCCAGTTCACCGGACAGGTGGCGCCCGTGCGCGTCGCGTACGGTCACGTCGGTCAGGCGCCCCGGCTCCCCGAGGGTGATCTGCAACGGCCCGTCCGCGTCCGTGGGACGCTCCTCCTCCCGCGCCGCGTCCGCCGCGTCGCCGAGGGACGGCTCCTTCAGTACGGATCCCACGCCGCGCGCGGTGGCCCGTACGCGCTGCTCATGCCAGGCGCTGCACAGGCCGGGCCGGAACATGCGCGTCGCGCACCTCCCGCCGACCCCCTCGTGGCGCCCGCCGCCCTCGGCGTCCTGGTCCAGCATTCTCCCGACCAGGAGGGTGACCGCCGCCTCCCGCGGCGGGCCTCCCGGGGTCCGCTCGAAGGCGTCCGCATCGGGCACCCGGCCCGGCGCCGCGGCGACGACCAGCATGGCCCCCGTCACCGCGGCCACGGCACCCCACGCCTTGGTCGGTCGTGTCCGTCGCTTGTGTGGCATAGCGGCATTAAAACGATGGGGGGCCAACATGATGATCATGTACGCGGCACTGCGGCCGAAAGGGCGGCCCAAGTGAACTCGGACGGAGCAGAGGACCGCCCGTTCAAGGCGAGTCGGTACCCGCCCTCCTTCGCCGAACGCGAACCGCCTGGCTCCGTGCGCCACCCCTGTGTTGGGGTGGGGAGATGAACCTTCTGATATTGGGCGGGACCGCCTGGCTGGGCCGGGAGATCGCGCGTCAGGCGCGGGCGCGCGGGCACGAGGTGACCTGTCTGGCGCGCGGCGAGAGCGGTGACGTCGCCCCCGGCGCACGCCTGGTGGCCGCGGACCGGGCGGAGGAGTCCGCCTACGCCGGCCTTCTGGACCGCGACTGGGATGCCGTCGTGGAGGTGTCGTGGCAGCCCGCCTTCGTCCGCGGGGCGCTCGCCGCCCTGGCGGGACGGGCCCGGCACTGGACTTACGTCTCGTCCGTCAGCGCCTACGCCGACCACGCGGCGGTCGGCGCCGACGAGTCGGCCGCACTGCTGCCGGCGACCGACCGGCCGTACGTGGAGCGCGACGCGTACGGCGAGGCCAAGGCCGCCTGCGAAGCGGCCGCGCGCGCGGCGGTGGGAGACCGGCTGCTCGTCGCCCGCGCCGGCCTGATCGGCGGGCCGGGCGACCACAGCGGGCGTTCGGGGTACTGGGTGGCGCGCGCCGCCCGTGAGGTCGACCAGCCCATGCTGGTGCCGCGCTCGCCCGGCCTGCCGACTCAGGTGGTCGACGTACGGGACCTCGCGGGCTGGCTGCTGGACCTCGCGGGGCGGCGCACCACCGGGACCTTCGACGCCGTGGGGCCCGTCGTCCCCTTCGAGGAGTGGGTGGACCTGTCACGGCGGGTGGGCGGCCACACCGGACGGGTCGCGACCGCCGAACCGCAGTGGCTCCTCGATCAGGGCGTCGGCCCGTTCATGGGTCCCGAGTCGATGGCGATGTGGATGCCGGACCCCCGGTACGCGGGCTTCTCCGCGCGCGACGGAGCCGCGGCGCTCGCGGCCGGGCTGCGTCATCGCCCCCGCGCGCAGCTGCTGGAGGACACCCTGCGGTGGGAGCGCGCCGAGGGGCTGGAGCGCCCCCGCCGGGCCGGCCTGAGCACCGCGCGCGAGCGGGAGCTGCTCACGGCGCTCGGCGGCTGACCGGGTCAGGTGCGGGGCCTGGTCGCGAGGGCGGCCCGTACGGGAACGGTCCGGGCGTAGCTGCCCCGCGGGTCGTGGTCCAGCAGGGCTCGGCGCAGCTCGGAGACGAAGGCGTCCTTCCGGTCACCGAGCCGGGCCGGGCTGGAGCGGGGGAAGGAGAACTGGAGGCCGACGAGCTGGTCCACGGTGTAGCGGACGGGCTGCTCCCACGCGATGGTCTCGACGCGGGAGAACGGCGACTTCGCGAGGTGGTCGTACATGTCGTCCGCGTCCCCTTCGTCGTCGACATCGTCCACGTCGTCCACGTCGTCCGCGTCCTCCGGCGCTCCGCCCGCGCCCGGTGCGGACCGCGCACCGTGCCCCGGCCCGAGGAAGCGCGCGCGCACCTCCTCGACGAGGGCGCACCAGAGCGGGCGCGGGCCGTCCTCGCCGGCCGGGGACGTGATGACGACGAGCCCTCCCCGCGGCGCCAGCGCCGTGTCCAGGTCGGCCAGTACCCGGGCCCGGTCCATCCGGTGGAAGGCCCTGCCGATCACGCACAGGTCGATCCGCGGGAGGCACAGCCGGGGGATGCACGCGGCGTCGCCGGTCAGCCAGGAGATGTTACGACGGCCGCGCTCCCCGGCGAGCCTGCACCCCTCGGCGAGCATGGCCGGTTCCGTGTCGACCGCGTACACCTGGTCGACCAGCGGTGCCAGGGCCAGCGCGAGCGTGCCCGGCCCGGCACCGAGGTCCAGTACGGTCTGGGAGCCGTCGAGCGCGAAGCGGTCCGCGAGCAGCTCGTAGAGCTCCGCCGGGTACGGCGGCCGGTAGCGGGCGTAGTACGGGGCGGTGGACGCGATCGGCGTGCTCATGGGGTCCTCCCTGGCCGGGGTTGCATCCGCCGATCCTGGATCACGGCCCGCCGCGCCGGGGCGACTGGCACACCGAATCCCCCGTTCGGATGGCCGCCACGCGCGTCCGTCACGTGGCCGGGGTCAGCCGCTCCCACAGGAAGCTGTGGACCAGCGCCTCGTTGAAGGCGGTCTGCCCGTGGTCGGTGGCGCCCGCGTGACCGCCGCCCAGGTGCTCGTGGAAGAGCACCGGATGCCCGAACTCGCGCAGTCGGGCGGCCATCTTGCGGGCGTGGCCCGGGTGGACCCGGTCGTCACGGGTCGAGGTGAGCAGGAGCAGGGGCGGATACGGGGGCCCGTCCGCCCGGATCCGGTGGTAGGGGGAGATCTCCTCCAGGTGGGGCCGGTCGGCGGGGTCGTCGGGATCCCCGTACTCGGCGATCCAGCTGGCGCCGGCCAGCAGTTTGTGGAAGCGGAGCATGTCCAGCAGCGGCACGTGGGCGACGACCGCGCCGAACAGTTCCGGTTCCCGGGTGAGCATCGCACCCATCAGGAGGCCGCCGTTGCTGCCGCCCTCGATGCCCAGCTGGGCGGGGGTGGTGATGTCCCGGGCCACGAGGTCGCGGGCGACGGCGGCGAAGTCCTCGTAGGCGCGGACCCGGTTCGCGCCGAGGGCCGCCTTGTGCCAGCCCGGCCCGTACTCGTGCCCGCCCCGGATGCCCGCGACGACGTAGGTGCCGCCGCGCGCGAGCCACGCGCGGCCGGTGACCGCGCTGTAGTGCGGCACCATGGAGATCTCGAAGCCGCCGTACCCGTACAGGAGGGTGGGTCCGGGGCCCGGACGGTCCTCGGGCCCGACGACGAAGTACGGGACCTTCGTGCCGTCCGCGGAGGTCGCGAAGTGCTGGCGGACGGCGAGACCGGCGGTGTCGAACAGGGCCGGGCTCTGCTTGACGCTCTCGCCCTCGCCGTCCCCGCCGGCCGTCCCCCGGTAGAGGGTGGACGGCTGGAGGAAGCCGGAGACGTGGTGGAAGTACTCGTCGCTCACGTCCGGGTCGGTGCAGGTGACCGAGGCGGTGGACAGGGGCGGCACCCCCGGCAGCGGTGCGCGGCGCCAGCCGTCCGGGCCGGGGGTGAGGAGCTCCATGCGGGAGGAGACGTCGGCGTTGGTGCTGAGGATGAGGTGGTTGCGGGTCCAGCTGTAGCCGGCGAGCGCGGTGCGCTCGTCCGGGGCGAACAGCACCTCGGCCGTCCGGTCCCCCGCCAGGAAGGCGTCGAAGTCGAAGGCGAGGAGGGTGCCCGAGGGGTGGCCCAGCCACGGAGACTTGGTGGTGACGGTCAGCCAGTTGCGAAAGACGTGGGCGCTCGCGTCGCCCGGCACGTCGATCTTCAGCGGCGGGGCGGCTTCGCCGGTTTCGCCTTGCCGGAGGAGGAAGAGTTCCTGGTTCCAGAAGTCGATCTGCCGGTGGACGAAGTCCCGCTCGAAGCCGGGGGTGTCGTCGTGCCAGCCGGAGGCGGACAGGTCCGTCGGCCGGGCCTCGTAGACCAGCTCCGCGTCCCCGACCGGCGTGCCGCGCCGCCAGCGGCGCACCTGGAGCGGGTAGCCCGACCCGGACATCGAGCCGGCGCCGAAGTCCGTACCGATCCAGACGCGGTCGGCGTCGATCCATCCGATCCGGGTCTTGGCCTCCGCGACCGTGAACCCGTCCGCCACGAACTCCAGGGTCTCCAGGTCGAATTCGCGCACCACGCAGGCGTCCGCGCCGTCCCGCGACAGCAGGACCAGGGCGCGGCGGTGCTCGGGGGCCAGGACGCGGCTGCCCGCCCAGGCCCACTTCTCCCCCTCGGCCTCCGCCAGCGCGTCGAGGTCCAGGAGCACCTCCCAGGCCGGCCGGTCCGTGCGGTACTCGTCGAGCGTGGTCCTGCGCCACACCCCGCGCACGCGGTCGGCGTCCTGCCAGAAGTTGTAGAGGTGGCGTCCCCGGCGGGTGACGTACGGGACCCTGCCGTCGTCGTCCAGGACCTCGCGCACCTCCTGCTCGATCGCCTTGAACCGGGGCGCACCGGTCAGCGCGGCCACGGTCTCGGCATTGCGCTCCCGGACCCAGGTGAGGGCGCTCTCGCCGGTGACGTCTTCCAGCCAGAGGTAGGGGTCTTCATCGCTCATCCGAAGATTGTGCAGGATGGCGGGCCCCTCGCAGGGCCGTGTGGACCGACCAGGTCACCGAGACGAGGGGGACCGCGACCACCGCGCCGACCATTCCGGCGGCGATGGCGCCCGCGACCACCGAGATCGCCACCACCAGAGGGTGCAGGCGAACCGCCCGGCTCATCACCAGCGGATGCAGCAGATGGCCCTCGATCTGGCCGATGACCACGATCAGCGCGACCACCACGGCCGCGACGAACGGCCCCTTCCCGGCGAGCGCGACCACGGCGGCGACGCCCAGCGCGACCGGCGATCCGATGAGCGGGACGAAGGCCGCGCAGAACTCCAGCAGCGCCAGGGGCACGGCCAGCGGGACCCCCAGGAGGTACAGCGCCACCCCCACGAGGACCGCGTTCGTCGCCGCGACCAGGACGATCCCGTGGGTGTAGCCGGTGAAGGTGCGCCAGGCCGCCCGCCCGCCGATCGCCACCCGGGCGCGTGCCGTTTCGGGCAGCTGCGCGCAGAACCACGCCCACTGCCGGTCGCCGCCGTGTAGGAAGAGGACGGAGCAGAACAGCGCGAGCGCCAGGACGGTGAGCACGTGGACCAGGCGCCCGGCCCCGCTGACCGCCTCGCTGAGCAGGGTGGAGCGGTGGCTGGACAGGTACGCGCCGACCCGGGACTGGACGTCGGAGAGTGCCTGCGGGTTCAGCCGGAAGGGCGGCCGTTCCAGCCACGCCTCGATGCTGTCCAGCCCCCGGCGGAACTCCCGCACCAAGGTGGTGCTCTCCCCGGCCACCGCCTCGCCGACCAGCGTCAGCACGCCCAGCAGCAGCGCCGCGCTGCCGATGAGGCACACGGCGACCGCGAGCGTCCGGGGCAGTACGCGCGCCAGCCGCCGGGTGGGCGGGCCCAGCAGCGCCGCGACGACGAGGCCGAGGAAGAGTGCCACGGCGATCTCGTGGAAGCGGCCGAGCAGGGCGAAGACCGCGTAGACGGCGGCGGCGACGACCAGCAGGCGCCAGGCGTACGACGCGGCCGTACGCAAGGACGGGGACACCGGCGGCATGACCCATGACTGCCACTGCGGGGCCGGGCTTCCACGCCCCGGGCCGCGGATTCGTCCGTCCGGGGCGGCGTCGGGTGCGTGCCGGTGGACGGGGCCGGCGGGCGGGGCGCGACGCCGGTGGCAGCGAAAATCCGTTGCCGAGGCGGGGGTGAGAACCGAGGATGGCCCCTCGTGAGCACCTCCCGATGGGCCGCCGTCCTGCCCGATCTCGCCCCCTGGCGGTCCAGCCGCGACTTCCGGCTGCTGTTCTACCAGGGGACGGTGACGTACTTCGGCTCGTTCATGGCGATGATCGCGCTGCCGCTCCAGATCAAGCACCTGACCGACTCGCCCCTCGCCGTCGGCGCGATGGGCGCCGTGGAGCTGGTCCCGCTGGTGGTCTTCGGCCTGTACGGAGGTGCGCTGGCCGATGCGGTCGACCGGCGGCGCATGATCCTGCTGACCGAAGCCGGGCTCGGGGTGCTCGCCCTCGTCCTGCTGGTGAACGCCCTGCTGCCGAGCCCGCTGCTGTGGCCGCTGTACGTGGTGGCCGCCGGGGTGTCCGCGCTGTCCGGGCTCCAGCGGCCGGCGCTGGACTCGCTGATGGCGCGGATCGTGCCGCACGACCAGCTGACCGCGGCCGCCGCGCTCAACGGGCTGCGCTACCAGGCCGGAGCGATCGCGGGTCCCGCGCTGGCCGGTCTGGTCGTGGCGTTCGCCGGCCACGCATCGGCCTACTCCGTCACGGTCGTCGGCTTCCTCGTCTCCGTGCTGCTGTGCCTGCGGCTCAGTCCGGCGCCGCCCGTGAAGGGCGCGGAGCGCCCGTCGCTGCGCGGGATCGCCGAGGGCGCGCGCTACGCGTGGAGCCGCCCGGTGCTGCTCGGTACGTACGCCGTCGACCTGGCGGCGATGCTCTTCGCCTTCCCGAACGCGATCTTCCCCTTCCTCGCGGACGAGCTGGACGCGGTGTGGGCACTGGGATTGATGTACGCGGCGGGCGCGGTGGGCTCACTGGTGCTGGGGCTGACCAGCGGCTGGGTGTCCCGGGTACGGCGGCACGGGCTGCTCGTGGTGTCCGGGGCCGCGGTGTGGGGCCTGGCGATCGCGGGCGCCGGCGCGACCACGGGCATCTGGCTCGTGCTGCTGTGCCTCGCGGTGGCGGGAGCGGGTGACATGCTGAGCGGGCTGGGCCGCGCCACGATCTGGAACCAGACGATCCCCGAGGAGCTGCGCGGCCGGCTCGCGGGCATCGAGGTGCTCTCGTACAGCGTCGGCCCGCAGCTCGGCCAGGTCCGTGCGGGCACCATGGCCGGCTGGACCGGTACCCGGCCGGCGTTCTGGAGCGGCGGTCTCGCCTGTGTGGCCTCGGTCGCGGTGCTGGCGGCGCTCCTGCCGAAGCTGATCTCCTACGACGCGGACACCGACGAGGACGCACGGCGCCGCCGGGCCGCCCGGGAGGCGGAGCCGAGCCCGGCCTGACGAGGGGACGGCCGCTCAGGTGTCGTTCTCGGCGAGGATGCGGTCGGCGGCGTAGTGCGGGCAGGTGGGGATGTGCCAGGTCACCGAGAGGGAGCGGGTACCGGTCCGCAGGGTGCGCACTGTGCCGTCCGCCGCGCTGGCTTTGCAGAAGGGACACACGACCGTCTCGGGGCGCAGTAGATCGAACATGCCGTGTCCTTCCCGCAGCATTCTCACACCGGACCAGTCCAGAACTATCAAATCCGGCGCCATTCGGCCGCAGTACCCGCAAGTACGGGTAGTTATTCACGACCGCGGCGGGGCGGGACGGCCGGGAAGGGGGGACCGGGCGACACCCTGGGGCGGCGGCCGCGCCGCCCAGAACCCGGGCGGTGGCCGCGATCCGGCGCCGGTGCGGGCGGAGGCGGTCCGGTCCCGCCGTCACTGCGGGGAGGACGCTACGTCGTACGGGTTGCGCGCGGCCGCCGCGATGACGGGTCGCCCGGGGGCGCCGTTTTCGCCGGTGCGCCGGGTCGGGCCCACGGTTACTCGCGAGGAAACCCGGCCTTTGGCTAAGGTGAGCGCCCTCGGTCGAGTTTCCCTTCGGATCCCAAGATCAAAGACGGATCCGCTGCGGCGATCGAAGGACGTCCCGCCACTCCGGGACAGGAACATGTAGCGCGGAGCAACGTGTGTCGGCAACACCGCCCGACGTCGGCTCGGCATGAGCCGGCCTGCCCCCGTCCTGTCATCCAGGACCGGAGGGCGGCGGCCCTCTCACTCACCTACCTCGCGAAGGCAAGGCAGAGATGGCACGCGATCCCCGTCAGTCCACCCGTCACTCCTCCCCCCAGGCTTCCCCCCTGGCTTCCCCCCGGTCCTCCCGCCGTTCATCCCACCGGGAGACGCACCCGGTCGACGAACTGCTCCCGCTCCCGCGGCTCGCCCTCTACGGCTTCCAGCACGTCCTCGCGTTCTACGCGGCGGCGGTCATCGTCCCGGTCCTGCTCGGCAACGCGCTCGGCCTGTCCCGCCAGGAGCTCGTCCACCTCATCAACGCGGACCTCCTGACCTGCGGCGTCGCCTCGATCATCCAGGCCCTCGGCGTCTGGAAGGTCGGCGCCCGGCTGCCCCTGGTCCAAGGCGTCACCTTCACCGCCGTCTCGCCCATGATCGCCATAGGCACCGGGGCGGGCGGCGGCACCGCCGGCCTCCTCGTCGTCTACGGGGCCGTGATCACGGCGGGCATCGCCACGTTCCTCTTCGCCCCGCTCTTCAGCAGACTGGTGAAGTACTTCCCGCCGGTGGTCATCGGCACGATCCTCACGATCATCGGCATCACGCTGATCCCGGTGGCCCTCCAGGACGCCGCGGGCGGTGCGCACCTGCTCGGCACCCCCGCGTACGGGGATCCCCGGAACCTCGCCTACGCGCTGGGCACCCTGCTCTTCATCCTGACCCTGGCGCGGATCGGCAAGCCGTTCCTCAGCAGCCTCGCCGTCCTGCTCGGGCTCGTCGTCGGCACGGCGGTCGCCTGGCTCCTCGGCGACGCCGATTTCACCGCCGTGCGGGAGACCGGCTGGTTCGGGATCACCACGCCGTTCCACTTCGGCACGCCGCGCTTCGAGCTGCTGCCGATCCTCGCCATGCTCGTCGTCATCCTGATCAACATGGTGGAGACCACTGGCGACGTCTACGCGATCGGCGAGATCACCCGCAAGGAGGTCGACGCCGACACGGTCGCCAGGGCTCTGCGCGCCGACGGGGTGGCGACGGTACTCGGCGGCGTCCTCAACTCCTTCCCGTACGTGGCCTTCGCCGAGAACATCGGGCTCGTGCGCATGTCCAAGGTGATGAGCCGGTACGTGGTCGTCGCGGCCGGCGTGTTCATGGTCGTGCTGGGCCTGCTGCCGAAGGCGGGCAGCCTCGTCGCCTCGGTCCCGCACCCGGTGCTGGGCGGGGCGGCGATCGCCATGTTCGGGATCGTCGCCGCGGTCGGCATCCAGATCCTGGGGAAGGCCGATCTGCGCGAGGAACGCAACACCCTGATCCTGGCGGTCAGTCTGGGCGCCGCCCTGCTGCCGAGCACGGTCGCCCCGTTCTTCGACCGGATGCCGGACGACCTGCGGGCGGTGCTCGACAGCGGGATCACGCTGGGCGCCGTCACGGCGATCACGCTGAACCTGCTCTTCAACGTGTTCACCAGCCGCACCACTATGGAGATCGACTGGGACGAGATGGGAGAAGACGGCCCGGGAGAACCCCAGTTCGGAGAGGTCCCCCGCTGAGGCGGACGGCGGCGGGGTGGGTCGTCAGCGTCCGCCCAGGGGGAAGGGCGAGGCCTCCCCCTCCTCCCCGATCAACTCCCAGAAGTGGTCGACGAGTCGGCGCAGATACGCGGCCCGCTCCGCCGCGACCTCCTTGAGCCGGGCGTCGTCGTTGCGTGCGACCAGGTGTCCCATGTACCGCTGCGAGAACTGCGAGAACTCCCCGTGCATCGTGCGCAGCGCGTCACCCACGCTGGTCGCGTCCACCACGACGATCTCCGCGACCGGGCCCACGAACGCCTTCCACCGCCCGTCCACGGCCGATCGCAGGTGGTCCGCCAGCTCGTCCACGCGGCCCATGATGCCGATGAGTTCGCGCAGGGACAGCCCCAGCGCCTCCACGAGCGCCCTGGTCTGCCAGGAGTCCCCGTGCCATTGCCGCGTCGCTTCGGCCTCGCGGTACTCGGTCGGGTCCATGCCGATGCGGTACGAGAGCCGCTCCACGGTGAGCTTGCGGGCCAGCCTGTGCTCGGCGAGGGTCCGCGGTGCGATGCCCATCAGAGCCGTCGCCTCGCACCACAGGACGTCGGCCAGGGCGAACAGCTCCCGGTCGCAGGGCGCCTGGGCGCCCTGCTCCCAGGCCAGGACCAGGTGGGGAGGCACGGGGGTGCCGCAGGCGGCCATGGAGTGCGCCACCTGGTCCGCGCTCAAGCCCATACGGGCTCGCGCGGATCTGGCCTCGGCGGGGGAGAACGGAGTGCTGTGCACGTACGGGACACCTCGCAGCCCCCTCGGGCGCAGGGCGTTGCGAGGGGAGGACGGATTGATGGAGGAACACCAAGCGCGGGCACAGTAACAGATGTTCACCGGGGTGTAACCGCCTATATCCCTACGATTCAAAGGCCCTGGAGGCCAGACCACCCCCTAGTTCGGGCAGCCCGAGTCCTGCGCGGGACGACTGCCCGTGGTCAGGAACTCGGTGACGGCGCGGTTGCCGCACGCGTTCCCGTTGCCGACGTACATCCCGTGACCGCCCTGCTCGACGGTGACCAGGCGGGCGCGGTCCCCCAGCGCCTCGCGCATCTTCAGGCCCCCGAACAGCGGGGTCGCCGGATCCCGCCGGCTCTGGATCATGAGGATGTTGGACGGCCCGTCGTCGGTGATGCGGGTCGGCTTCTGCGTCGGCCCGCTCTTCCAGAAGGCACAGGGCAGGACGTTCACCGGCATGCCGGCCGTGAGGGGGTAGCGGGCCCGGTCCGCCTCGACGGCGCGCTCGTACGAGGCCGTGGGCGTGCGCGGCCACGCCACGTCGTTGCAGATGACCGCGACCATGAGCGCGGCGTCCTCGTCGCGGATGGGCTGCGCGAGCTCCGGCGGGAGTACGGGGGTCGCCGCCGGGTCCTGGACCGCCCGCAGCAGCCGGGCGAAGGAGGGGAAGGCGAGGTCGCTGGTGAGGGCGTTCTGCAGGGCCTGGCGCAGACCGTTGCCGGTCAGCGCCGTGCCCGGGGTCGTCGACTGCCTCGGCGCGCGGTCCAGTTGCGCGGCGAGGGAGAGGACGAGCGGCCGTACCTCCTCCGCGCGCCCGGCCACGCGCAGGCCGTCCCGGTCCCGGTCGGGGTGGGACGCCCACTGCGCGAAGTCGGGGAAGCGTTCCTCCACGCCCGGCGCCATGTTCGCCAGCCAGCCGCGGGCCACGCGCCGCGGGTCGGGGTCGCCGCTGCTGTCCAGCACCCAGCGGTCGGTGCGCTGGGGGTACTTCTGCGCGTACAGGGCCCCCACGTACGTCCCGTAGGAGATGCCCCAGGCGGAGATCTTCGTCTCGCCGAGCGCCTCGCGGAAGCGGTCCATGTCGCGGACCTGGTTGGCGGTGGTGAAACTGCGCAGCTCGGGTCCGCCGTTGCGGGCGCACGCCTCGGCGATGCGCCGGGAGCGGGCCACGTTCTCGGTGATCTCGCCGTCCGGGCCCGGCCAGGACCGCAGGCTGGTCAGGTAACGGTCCTGCGGATCGAGGGCGCAGCGGGCCGTGGTGCTGGCGCCCACTCCGCGCGGATCGAGGGCGACGAGGTCGTACGCGCCGGCCAGTTCCCGCTGCAGGGCCGCGCCCTTCTGGCTCAGGCGCTGCACTCCGGAGCCGCCCGGGCCGCCCGGGATCACGACGAGCGTGCCGCGCCGGGCCTCGGGGCGGTCGCTGCGGATGCGGGAGACGGCCACGGTGAGCTGGCGGCCGTCGGGGTGCTCGTAGTCCAGCGGTACGGGCAGCTCGGCGCACTCCTGGGCGGCGGGCCCGTCCGGCTTGGCGCAGGGATGCCACGTGAGCTGCGGCGCGGACCTCGTCGGCCCGGCGAACGCCGGTGCGGCCGCCGCGGTCAGGCCGGTGGCCACGGTGGCCGTGGCGAGAGCGAGGAGGAGGGCCTTCTTCGAGTAAGTCGTCATGGCGCAAGCCTCGTTGACCGCGCCCCGGGCCCCCATCCAGCGGGCCGGTCAGCCCGCGGTGGGGATAACCCCCGCCCTCCCAAGGCCGGCGGTCAGGGCAGCGGGACTCCCCGGGCCGTGATCCACAGCTGGTACCACTCCTCGTGCGTGAGGTCGGGTTCGCGCAGGGCGGCGTCACGGCAGGCGCGGATCCGGTCGGGGCGGGCCGTGCCGATGACCGGCGCGATGGCGGCGGGGTGGCGCATCAGCCACCACAGCAGGACCGTCTCGGGGGTCGTGTCCTTGCTCCGGGCGAGCCGTACCAGCAGTTCCGCGGTGGCCTGTTCGGCCGGGGTCTGCTGGCGCCCGGTGAACCGGCCCTGCGCCAGCGCGCCCCAGGCCTGGAGCCGGATCCCGTGGTCGCGGCAGTGTTCCAGCGTGCCGAAGGGGAACCCGCCCCGCCCGAATTCGGGCGTGTTGACCAGCACCCCCGCCTCGACCCAGTCGCGGCTGTACAGGCTCATCTCCAGCTGGTTCGCCACCAGCGGTACGTCGAGCCGGGCCTGGAGGTGGGCGATCTGCGGCGCGCCCATGTTGGACACGCCGAAGCTCCGTACGAGCCCTTCGCGGTGCAGGGAGGTCAGCGCCGACGCGATGGAATCCACGTCGGCGAGGGGATCGGGACGGTGCAGCAGGAGCACGTCGATGACATCGGTCCGCAGCCGGGTCAGGCTCTCCTCCACGCGCCGCCTGATGCTCGGCCCCCGCAGGTCGTACATCCCCGGGAGGGTCCCGTCGCCCAGCCGGATCCCGCACTTGGTCTGGAGCGTGATGCGCGTGCGCAGTCCCGGGGTCCGGGCCAGCACCTCTCCGAACACCGCCTCGGCCTTGCCGTGCCGGTAGATGTCGGCGTGGTCGAAGGCGGTGATCCCGCTGTCGAGGGCGGCGCTGACGGCCGCCTCGGCGGCGTCGATGTCGGCGGTCCCGTACGGCTCGGGCCCCCAGCTCCCGCCCAGCCCCATGCACCCGTACAGCACTCGCTCACCCGTACCCGCGTTCGTCGTCACGGCCCCACCCTAGTTGCGCTCGTCTCCAGCAAGAACCCTCCTCGGGGCGGCCCTGAGTGGCCCCGGGGAGGCCCTCGGGGAGGGCTGGGACGGCCGTCCACCGCGGGCGCGGGGAAGGTGGGCCACCGCCCGGCTCCCGCGCCCGCAAAGGGCTTCCCAGACCTACCAGACACCGGCCCTGACCTGGGCTTTTATGGTGCACGGCCATAGAATTGGAGCCTCGGGAAAGGGGACTTGATGCAGCAGAACGTGGACCGGAGCATCCGTACGACGGAGGACGTACTGAGCCTCCTGGACGGCCTGTTCGCGCCGCAGGCCGACCGCTGGACGGCCGGTGGGGCCGACTGGTGGGACGGCTTCTACGCCGACCGGTCGAAGCCGGTGCCCTTCTTCGTGGCGAAGCCGGACGAGTCCCTGGACTCCTACCTCGAACGGGGCCTGATCTCCCCGGGCCGCGCCCTCGACCTCGGTTGCGGACCGGGCCGCAACGCCCTGCACCTGGCCTCCCTGGGCTTCGAGGTGGACGCCGTGGACCTGTCACCGGCGGCGATCGCGTGGGCCGGTGAACGCGCGCGGGAGGCGGGGGCCGACGTCCGCTTCCACTGCGGGGACGTCTTCGCCCTCACCTCGACCGCGCTGAGCGGTCCGTACGACCTGGTCCTCGACTCGGGCTGCTTCCACCATCTCCCGCCGCACCGCCGCGTCAGCTACCTCGCGCTCCTCGACCGGGTCCTCGCGCCGGGCGGCCATCTGGCCCTCACCTGCTTCGCGGCCGGCGCGATGGGCTCCGAGCTGCCCGACGCGGACTTCTACCGCGAGTCGGGCCTCCAGGGCGGTCTGGCCTACACCCCGGAGTCGTTGCGCCACGTCTTCTCCGACCTCACGGAGGTCGAGCTGCGCCGGATGCGCGACGAGCCGTCGGACTCCCCGCTGTTCGGCGAGCCCTTCCTCTGGGCGGCCCTGTTCCGCCGCCCCACGGAGTGAGGCCTACGGCGCGATCGGCAGCTGCCGCTTGTGCTCCGTGAGCCGGTAGCGGCGGGCGATGATCTCGAAGGCGCGCTCGTCCACCGGCTTGCCCTCCAGGAAGTCGTCGATGTCGTCGTACGTGACGCCGAGCGCGTCCTCGTCGGCCTTGCCCGGGTCGAGGGTCTCCAGGTCGGCGGTCGGGGTCTTCCACACCAGTTCGGCGGGGGCTCCCAGGGCGTCCGCGACCGCCCGCACCCGGCGCTTGGTCAGGCCGGTCAGCGGGACGAGGTCGGCGGCGCCGTCGCCGAACTTGGTGAAGAAGCCGGAGACCGCCTCGGCGGCGTGGTCGGTGCCGACGACCAGGCCGTCGTGCGCGCCGGCGACCGCGTACTGCGCGATCATGCGCTGGCGGGCCTTGATGTTGCCCTGGACGAAGTCCTGGTGGTGTGCGTCGCGGAAGGCCACGCCGGCGGCGACGGCGGCAGCGAGGGCGGCGTCGCTCGCCGGCTTCACGTCGACGGTCAGGACGTGGTCGGCGCGGATGAAGGACAGGGCGAGCTGGGCGTCGTGCTCGTCGGCCTGGACGCCGTAGGGCAGGCGCATGGCGTAGAAGACGGCCTCGTGCCCCGCGGCACGGGCCCGTTCTACGGCGAGCTGGCACAGGCGTCCGGCGGTGGTGGAGTCGACGCCGCCGCTGATGCCGAGGACCAGGGAGCGCAGGCCGGTCGAGGTGAGCCGCTCGGTGAGGAAGGCCACCCGGCGCTCGATCTCGCGCTCCGCGTCGAAGGTCTCGCTCACCAGGAGGTCCCGGGCGATCTCCTGCTGCAGTGCGGTGGGCGCCGGCTCGGTCACGGCTTCTCCTCGGGGTCGCGCGTACGGTACGCGGGGTGCTGTCACGAAGACCCTAGTCGACGCCGCGCGGGGCCCGCGCGGGAGCCCTCGGGCGGGCCCGGGTGGAGCCGTGACCGGTCCCGATTGCCGTTCTGACCGGCGCATACTCAATGATGTCGGGATGCAGAAGCACACAGGGGCCGGGCGCAGGTCGCTCCGTCGCCGGTTCGGCCGCACGGCGGCGACGCTGAGTCTGTTGACCTCGGTGGCGTGTACGTCGACGCAGGCGCCCGCCACGCTCTCGGACGCCGCGAACCCGGACGAGGTCACCGTCGCGACCTGGAACATGTGCGGGGTCCGGCAGTGGAGCTGCGAGGGAACCGGTAGCCCGAAGGACAAGTTCGAGCAGCTGCGCACCCTGGCCGGGGAGTTCGGCGTACGCGTCCTGCTCCTCCAGGAGGTGTGCTCGGACGACCTGCTGTCCTCGGCCCGGCGCCTGGGCACGGAGTGGCACAGCGTCTTCGAGCCGTACGCCGACGTGGACGCGGCAGGGCGCGGCACGCCCGTCGACTGCACGGGGCAGGGAAAGGGCCGGGCCGGCTACGGCCTGCTGGCCGCCTCCCGGCTCACCGACGTGGAGCTGGTCCCGACCGAGCAGCCGACGGTGGGCCTGCACCGCGGGATCCTGTGCGCCCGGGTCCCGGCCCAGGGGCTGCGGGTGTGCAACGCGCACATCTCGCTGCGGGAGAGCGACGACAAGCACCCCGAGTGGGACTTCCGGGACGACCAGCTGAGCTCGCTGGTCGCCTCGGCGGCGACGGACGCCCGTACGGTCTTCGGCGGCGACTTCAACGCGCCGCCGCCGGTGGGCACCGGGAACACGTCCGCGTGGATCTGGCCGGCGGAGGCGTACACGACGTACCGCGAGTGCGACCAGAAGGGCGATTCCCGGGTGGGGCACCCCACCCACCAGGACGGCTCGAAGATCGACTACCTGTTCACGCTGCTGCCCCGCACCGCCTGCAAGGTGGTGGACACCAAGGCGTCCGACCACCGGCCGCTGGTGATGCGGGTGAACCGTCCCGCGGCCGGGCCGACGGCCCCTGCGCCCGGCGTCAGTACCTCTGGTTGAGATAACCGCCCTGCGTGGGCACGTGGTAGGCGTTCACCAGGGTGAAGGGGACGGCCACCCACGGGGACGCGTTGCCGACCGCGTCCACGGCGATGGCCTCGACGAAGTGGTCGCCCTCGTTCCAGGCCCAGCCCGGCTCCCACACCCAGGCGCCGTCGGCCCGCACCTCGCACGTCCCCAGGCTCACGCCGCCCTCCTGGAAGTCCACGCGGGCGGCGCCGGGCGCGTAGCCCGCGAAGCCCACGCCGGGGCCCGGCACCTGCTGGTGGGCGGCGGGAGCGGTCACCGAGAGCACGATGCGCGGGGCCGGTGCCGGCACCGGGGCCGGAATCAGCGGCTGCACCGGCTGCGCGGCGAGCCCGGCCACGGATTCCTCGTCCACGGCGGTGAAGACCACTTCGGTGCGCTCGGACTGGTAGTTGTGGGCGTCCGCCGCGAACAGCCTGATGACGTGCCGCCCCTTGCCCCAGGGCCGTTCGCGGTCCCAGACCCAGCTGCCGTCGGGGGCCACGGGCGCGGCGCCCTGGTACTTGCCGTCCTCCCAGAAGCTGACGCGCACCGCGTTCACGGGTGCGGTCCCGGTGAAACGGACGGCGTTGCCCGGTATCCGATCGCCCGAAGTCGGCGTCAGGACCGCCGGCCTGGGGAACGAGTCGCCCCTCACCTGCGAGGTCTCCTGCAGGTAGCCGTCAATGCCCGACGTGTCGCGGCTCGGCTGTTCATAGCCGAAACGGACTGCGCCCATCCGCGGAACGACTCCCTCGACGAGGATGTTGAGCAATCCCATGATAGTGGGGAGATTGCGCGGCACCACGTTGCTGTGTGTGGTGACGAGGGAAGAGTCGTTGAACAGGAAGTTGAAATTCTCGTACCCCTGGAACAGCCCCAGGAACGGCTCGACTTGGGTGGGGTACTGGTCATCTTGAGGCGATGAGATCAAATAGATGTTGGCCGAGCGATTCGCCCCGCTGCGCACCAGATCGGGGAGGACCGCATCGAGGATGCGTACCTTTTGCTCCGTCACTTCGCCCATCATCAGATGGGCGGCACCCGGGATGCCGTCCGTTACGTACGATCCGATGAGGAACTGCGGCACGCTGGTCACGATGTTCCTGCAGCCGTACTTCAACCCGAAGAAAAGGGCCGCGCTCCCACCCTTGGAACTGCCGATCATGGTGCAGTCGTCCGGTGTGAGGGACAGAGCGTTCAGAACTCGCGCGATCAGTCCCGCTACGGACCTTTCGATGGAGAAGTCCATCCCCTTGCACAGGTAGTAGCTGTTCGCACCGTCAAAGAGATCGCGGATCCACAGGATGTTCGACCGGACCTTGTCCAGGACTCCGTTGGACATCCCGTATTCGCCCGGCGCGGTGAAATTGGCGAAGACCACGACGAGATGCCGGTTCCCGTTCTTGGCGTGAGCGAACCGGTACTCAATGGGCACCTCCCCCGAAGAGTCGACGCCCGTGAAGATGCGGCGCGCGCCCTGCGCAGCCTTAGACATGTTCGGAATCCATTCGTCTCACCGGCTGTCGCGGCATCTGATCAAGGGTGTGTCCGTGCCAGGAGCCATCCTGGCTCACGGCACGGCGACCGGCCGCGCCGACGGACGGTGCCTGCGCCCGCGCGGGGTCGAGGTCTCCTCCGGCGATCAGGATGCGGTCGGCCAGCCGGGCCGCGGCGTAACCGTCGTCGAGATCGCAGAACTCCTGCTGGAACCAGCGGTAGCGCGCCGCGTAGGCCTGCTGGATCCCGTCGATGGTGCGGATCGCCGCGATCAGCTCGGGAGAGTTGGACAGCAGCGGGCCCGGCGCGGACCGCTCGAAGTCGAAGTAGAAGCCGCGCAGGGTGTCGCGGTAGTGGTCCAGGTCGTACGTGAAGAAGAGGATCGGCCGTCCGGTGTTGACGAAGTCGAACATCAGGGAGGAGTAATCCGTGATCATCACATCGGTGATCAGCGCGAGGTCCGCCATGTCCGGGTAGTCGGACACGTCGAAGACGAAGCCGTCGCCGGCGCCGGGCACGGGGTCCACCACGTTGGGGTGGCGCCGCACGAGCAGGACGTGGTCGTGCCGCAGCTGCGCCCGGGCGTCGTCGAGGTCGATGCGGAAGTCGAGCTTGTACTTGCCGGGTGCGTAGAACTGGTCGTCGCGCCAGGTCGGCGCGTACAGGATGACCTTCTTGCCCTGCGGGAGGCCGATGCGGCGGCGTACTTCCGCCGCCCGCCGCCCGTCCGCCCGGCGCAGGACGTCGTTGCGCGGGTAGCCGCTCTCGACCATCTCGCCGGGGAAACGGAAGGCCCGCTTGAGGATCGGGGTGCTGAAGCTGTTCGGAGACACCAGCATGTCCCAGTTCTGCACCTCCTTGTCCACGCGCTCCAGGTACCGCTTGTCCGCGAAGTGCACGGCTTCGATGTCGTGGCCGATCTTCTTGAGCGGGGTGCCGTGCCAGGTCTGCACGACGACCTGCCCGTCCCGCTTCTCGAACCAGTCGGGCAGGTGGTTGTTGGCGACGACGTACCGGGCCCGGGCCAGGGACTCGTACCAGTCGGGCGACCACATGCGGACCGGGCGGGCCGTGGGCGGCACCGCGACCTGGTCGTCGCGCACCACCCACAGGTGTTCGAGGTCCACGCCCCGGCGGACCATCTCCTCATGCAGGGCGCGCGGGCTGTCGGAGTACTGGGTGCCCTTGAAGGCGTCGAACAGCACCGCCGGCTTCAGCGACTTGCGACGGGCGGCCGGGTAGGTCTTCGTCCGCATCAGCTTCTGCCGGTACGGGCCGCGGGCCTCGTCCGGCATCGCCGAGTGGACCAGCAGCGACAGCCGGTCGTACGCCTCCGACTGGAGCTCGTAGCGCCGCTCATGGGCGGTCATGTCCCTGGGGAGCGTGGGGATCAGGTCCTGCGTCATCTTGACCATGAGGTCGTTGGGCCGGTCTTCAGCGGCGACGGCGGACGGATCGTAGCGGCGCAGGAAGAAGTCCCAGCGGCCGGCCGCCAGCGGTATGTCTCCGGCCAGGGTGCGCACCGCCGCGGGAGTGAGGACGAAGCGGAACTGCTCTCCTTGCCAGGTGATCGGGACGACACGTTCCGCGCCGTGGGCGCGGGAGCGTACGACGATGTGCGCCGCGGCGAAGGCGGCCGCGTCGAGCAAGTCCTGCGCCGCGTAGGCGACGGACACTTCCAGGGAGCCGTCCTCGCGCCATGTGGCGGAGGTGGCCATGGGCAGGGTGTCCCGCTCGAACAGCACGACGTAGCCGGAACCGTTGCGGTGCACGAAGACCTCACGGTCCCTGGTCGCGGTCTGCAGCCCCGCCGGAACCCGGTAGTGGCCGTCGGCGGCGTCCTCGGCCATGACCGGGTAGATGGCTGCCTTGCGGCCCTCGACGTGGAGGGTGGTCTTCCAGCCGTTGGCGCCGGTGTTCCAGATCTGTGGCACGCCGTCCGGGGAGTTGGTGCGATGCCCGGGCACCAGCGCCTTGACCGGGATGCGGGTGACGAAGGTGAACCACCCCTCGCCGCCCGGCTTGAAGTGGACCCAGGAGTCGTGGCGGCCGGCACCCGTCATGCTGGTCACCCGGAACTTCCCCCATTCGGGCAGCCGGGGGCCCAGGTAGATACCACCGAGTTCGAGGTGATCATCTACGATCCGGTGCCGGGTGATGCGGCACCGCACCCTCTCGACCCGGAGTTTGAGGACTCCGTGGCTGAAGAGCGGCACGACGCGCGTGTTCTTCTCCACGTACCGGTAGGGCGGATTCGCCGCGCTGCCCGCACCGCCCCGGGCTATGCCCTTGTAGCGGAACAGCCCGCGGCTGAGGACCCCGGCCGCCACGTCCCAGGTGCCCTCGACCCACTCCCCCTTGCGCATGAGACGGGCGGGGTCGAAGCGGACCTGGAATCCGGACCAGTCGTAGCAGTAGCGGTTCTGCTGGGAGTATTCGGTGGCCTGCGGGTAGTAGGTGGTCTTCGCCTTGGCGACGACCACCCGGCCCTGCTTCTTGTTCCGCAGCGCGATCGCCTTCATCGACATGTGCCGTTTGTGCACATTGATGAAGCGGACGTACGCGGACCCTTCGAGGGTCAGTTGACCGGAGTCGTCCCAGCGTGCGCCGGACAGCGAGCCGTGCAGCGAGAGTTCCTTGTCCAGCCGGTAGGCGCTCTTGTCGAGCCCGATGGAACGGTCGCCAAGATAGGGGTAGTTGAGGTAGCGGTGGAAACGCCGCTGGACGGGCATGGGCCCGCCCTTGCGCTCGAACTCGACGACGTCGAGGAGCTCCTTCAGCCGGCCCTCGCGCACCAGCAGCCATTTGACGCGGGCGTCGGCCGGCAGCTCCTGGATGATGTCCTCGTCGGCCTCGTCCAGGAACTCGTTCGCCCACCGCATGAAGGCCTCGCGGTATTCCTCGTCGGCGTCCGGGAGCACCTTCAGGTGCAGCATCAGGTCCGACTTCAGGCAGGCGAGGTCGTACTTGCGCTTGTGGTCGGAGTAGGACCTGGCGCGGTGTCCGGCGAGGAACCGGCTGACCGACTGGACGGCGGCCACCCGGTCCCGGAGGTTGCTGAACTCGGTGTGCCGCTGGGTGATGGAGGGCGCGGCGCCGCCCTCGCGCCGACGCCAGAAGTAGACGATGTCCGTGAGGATGTCGACCTTGGCGGCGCGGAAGTGGGCGAACATGTTGACCCAGGAGTCCTCGTACATGACCCCCTCGGGGAACGCGATGTAGTGGTAGTCCCAGAAGGACCGCCGGAACACCTTGTTCCACACCGTTCGGTCATAGATGAGGTCGGGCAGCTTGGTGATGTGGGTGCCGCGCTTGCTGCTGCGCATGGGGGCCTTGTGCAGCGGGGACTGCCACCTCTTGGTGGAGTTCATCATCTGCACGTTGCCGGACACGAAGTCGGAACCGGAGGCTTCGAGGGTCTGTACGAGCAACTCGTAGGCGTACTCGGGGATGACGTCGTCGCCGTCGACGAACGCGAGGAACTCAGCCTGGGGATGAGCCGCGCGGATGCCGACGTTCCTGGCGTGGCCCGGCCCCATCGGCTCCTGGCGCAGGAGCCGGAAACGCGGGTCCCGGTGGGCGAAGTCCGCGGCGATGGCGGTCGAGGAGTCGGTCGAGCCGTCGTCGACCATGATGACTTCGAGGTCCCGGAACGTCTGCCTGGCGATGGACTCCAGGCACTCCTGGAGGTACATCTCGACGTCCTGGAAAGGCACCACAACGCTCAGGCGGGGCATACCTGCCACTCAGAAAACTCCTCGATCGTCACATTTCTGCCGGAGCGCGGGGAATTGCCACAGCACGCCGCCGGACCCGCCCCCTGTTCCGGACACCTGCCGCACCCCGCCCACTCGTTCAGCCCCGCCCACCCACGACCCTGCACACTTATGCGACCTTCACAGGATCTGCGCAGCGTAGGCCAAATGCTCGACGGCGAGCAACTATTCACAGCCCCTTCACGCCCTCAAAGCTTCACGTATGCGAATGAATGGGGACGCCCGCAACGGGCCGGTCGCGCCAACTCCCCGACCATGCGGGGTGCCCTGCGCGGCGGCGGACCTTCACCCGCCGGAACACCCGCGAGTCCAGTGACCTACGTCACCCCACATGACGCCAGGGCTCGAAGGCGAGGCCCGCGTCCATGAGGTCCTGACGGGCGATCCGCAGCCCGCCGTCCGTGTCGAGCATCGCGATCGTGACCGAGCCGCGGGCGTCGAGGGCGATGGCCGGCAGCCCGGCGCACCGTTCGCCGACGGGGGCCCACCAGGCGCCGTACTGCTCACCGTGCGTGGGGTAGGCGGCGATTTCCGGATGCCCCTCGGCGCCCCGCTGCAACAGGACGGTGCAGTCGTAGCCGTTGATGCGCGTACGGGCCACGCCCACCGGGCCGACGCCACCCGCCCCGCCCAACGGCATGAGGGCGGGCGGCGCCCCGGCGGGGGCCTGCGGGCGGTAGGCGATGACACCGCCGTCCGCCGGATGGCGCCAGAAGTAGGTACCGGTGCCGGGGCCCGTCTCGTAGGAGCTGTACGACCCTTCGACGGCGTCGGCCTCCATGCGCCCGAGCCACCTGAAGCCGCCTCCCGGCCCGTCCTGGCTCCAGTACGAGGCCCCGCCCCGGAAGGGGGCGAGGAACTCGGCCCGGCCGTGGGCCGTCACCAGGGGGACGACGGCGCCGCGCACCCATTGGCCCTGGTAGTCCGTCCAGCCGCCCCACACGCCCTTCGCGTCCCGGGTCCGGCCGCGGACGCCCGCCCCGAACCGGGTGGCGACGACGTGGAGCGCACCCGCGCCGTCGGGGAGCACCACGGGGTCTCCCTCCGGAGCCGGGGAGGGGGCCGCCCCGGCCTCCCGGGCGGGCTCCGGGAAGGGCTGGCCCACCGCACGCCAGTCGCCGAGCGGGCGGCCGGTCTGGTACTGGGCGGCGACGATCAGCTCGCGGCCGCCGGGAGCCCCCTCCCGGTGCCGGGTTCCGGCGAACCAGACGAACCCGTCGGCATCCTGGGTCAGCGTGAACCGGCCCGCCCATCCCTGCACCGGGAACAGGTCCGGTCCCCGCCATACGTCCGAGCCGGGCGCCGACTCCGTCCAGCGCACCAGCCCTTCGGCGCAGGACGCGTAGGCGGTCAGCCGGCCGTCCCGGCCCAGGCGGAGCCAACCGGGGGCCGCGTGACCGGCGTCGGCCGCCGCGGCTATCTCGCAGGCCGGGACCGCGGGCGCGGCGGAGGTGTCGTCCCGACCCGCTTCCGCCCGTCCGCGTCGCGCCATGTCCTGCCCACTCCTGTCCGCATCCGCCCTTTTTGCCCGCCCGGCCCGGCGGGTCGTGGGCCAATGTACGGCAGTGCGGCGATCGGCCGCCGACGGGGGCGGAGTCCTTCTCTCCGCTCCCTCGCGGGCCCCCTCAGGCCCCTTGGACCCAGACTCCTCGGACCTCAGGCTCCTCGGACCTCAGGCGGCGCCGCGCCCGAAGTCGGCCGCCAGGCGGGCGAGGGTGGTGCGCATGCCGGCCCGGTTCACCTCGATGCGGCGCTCCGGCTTGGTACCGGTGAACACCGAGCCGAGGAGGCCGGCCAGGCGGGCGCTGCGGCCGGTGCGCAGGTCGCGCCAGCCCTCCGTGACACGGGTGCCCTCGCCGGCCGGCTCGAAGCGGTATCCCCAGCGGGCGATGGGGAGCCCGAACACGGCGACGTCGAAGGTGAACTCACCGGACCCGTCGGGCGAAGCGGCCGGGGCGCGCAGGGCCGTGACCCGGCACACCGTGAACCAGACGAAGAGTCCGCTGCGGTTGAACCCGACGAAGCGGCTTCCCGTGCGGACCGGCGGCCGGGGCACCCAGACCCGTCGGCACTCCGGACTCCAGCGGCCCATGTTCCGCACGTCCGACACCACCCGGTGGACCTCCTCGGGCGCGGCGTCCACCTCTATGTGCTCTTCCAGGCTCCACTGGGACTCGCTCACTTCGCTCCCCCTCCAGGCGACCGTTCGCACGGGGAAGTCTAGTCAGGGCGTCCGCGGGCCCGGGCCCCCGGGCTCAGGGGAGGTCGTCGGTGGGCGGGTCCGCCTCGTAGACGTGCGAGGGGTCCGAGTCCCACTCCACCAGCCCGGCGCCGCCGAGGACCACGTCGTCGGGGTCCGGCATGCCGGCCCGCCGCAGGAACTCGATCACGTCCTCGTCCGAGCGGGCCAGGCCGAGGGACTCCTCCGTGTTGGCGGTCCGCAGGGTGACCTGGCGGCCCCCCGACGGGAGGATCCGATGCACGACAACCGGGGCATGATGCATGCCTCCAGCCTCGCCCGGCCGGCCCGGCCCGGCACCCCGGGGGGTCAGGGCGTACGGCCGACGGTGGCGGCACCCTCGGCCGTCGCCGGGACGCGGAACGTGGCGGGGTCGGGGTACGTCGCCCGCTCGGCCCGTACGACGTCCTCGATCTCGGCCCTGAAGCCGGGCTCGAAGAGGTCGACGGCCAGCAGCAGCCGCAGCCCCCGCAGGGTCGGGTCGAGCAGCGGGCGGCCCATCCGGGCCCCGCCGCCGGTGATGCCGGTGAAACCGGCCCGGGCCGCCGCCCACCGCGCGGCCACGCGGTCCTCGAAGCCGGCGCTCGCGTAGCCGACGATCAGCGCCAGTTCGGCGAGGAACTTGCGGGTCCCGAGGGCCATCTCCTCCGCGCCCTGCAAGGTCTGGACGGGGCCGCCGGCCACCTTGAAGTCGTCGCTGCTCCGCCTGGGGCCGCGCGCCTCGTACACGGCGAGCGCCTCCTCGAAGAGCCGCCCCGCCCCCTCGACCGCGTGCATCGCCTTCACCAGTCGGTCGATGTCGATGTCGGTCTCGCGCTTCACTCTGCCTCCTGGGCCGCAACGGTGCTGGACAGACCGTAGGAGGCGGAGCCCGCGCTGCGGAACACCCGTGCGGGGGTCAGATCTTCGAGTCTTCGGCGCCGCCCGGGGCCCCTCCCCGGGTGACGGCCCCAACCGGGCAGGCCCTCTTGTGACTTGGGGCTCGGGTCCCAACAATGCTCATGACAACCGGAGGATCTTCGGTTGCATGGTCATCAGAGGGGAACCCCCACATGAACAAGCCTCTCGTCGGCGCCTTACTCTCCCTGCTCCTCACGGGAGCGGCCGTCACCCCCGCCCTCGCCGCACCCACGGCGCCCACCGGGTCCACCACGCCCACGGCCTCCACCCCGTCCACGGCACCCGCCGCATCCGACGCCACGGCCACCACCGCCACCCCCGCCACCACCGCCGCGGTCAACTTCGCGGGCACCGTCGCCCTCAGCAACTGCTCCGGCTCGGTGGTCCGCGCGCCCGGCTCCCAGCCGGACGACCTCGCCCTCGTCCTGTCCAACGGGCACTGCCTGGAGTCGGGCTTCCCTGCGCCCGGAGAGGTCGTCAAGGACCAGCGGTCCAGCCGCTCGTTCTCCCTGCTCAACTCGGCCGGCTCCAAGGTCGCGACGCTGCGGGCCAGCAAAATCTCGTACGCGACGATGACCGACACCGACATCTCGATCTACCAGCTGACGAAGACCTACGCCCAGATCCAGAGCCAGTACGGCATCAACCCGCTGACCCTGAACGACGTGCGCCCGACGCAGGGTTCGGCGATCAGCGTGGTCTCCGGATACTGGAAGCGGATCTACAACTGCAACATCGACGGGTTCGCCTACCTCCTCAAGGAGGGCGACTGGACCTGGAAGGACTCGGTCCGCTACACCTCGTCCTGCAACACCATCGGCGGCACCTCCGGCTCGCCGGTCGTCGACGCGGTCACCGGCAAGGTCGTCGCCGTCAACAACACCGGCAACGAGGACGGCGCGCGCTGCACCGTGAACAACCCGTGCGAGGTCGACCAGAGCGGCAACGTGACGGTCCGCCAGGGCATCAACTACGCCCAGGAGACGTACATCATCGTCCCCTGCATAGGCCCCAAGAACGTGATCGACCTGAACCGCCCCGGCTGCACCCTGCCCAAGCCGTAGGACTCCCGCTGTCCCCGCCCGACCCGAAAAGCCACACGGCCGGGCCTCGGGCGGGGATACTCGGACGCGTGGAACTGCACATCGATCACCGCTGGCTGCTGGAGCGGCAGGAGGCGCTGTTCAAGGACGTGGAGGTGACCGACCACTCCGCCCTGGTCGCCGCCGTCGCCCGGCACCGGGTGAACACGCCCAGCCTCGAAGTGGACACCCCCGACGCCTACTGGCGTGCGGCCGCGCTGCTCGACGCCATCGTCCTGCTCCGGCCGCTCCCCGAGTCGAACGAATACTTCGCCTACGGGGTGGCCGTGGCCTACATCGAGGCCTCGGGCCAGGCGGTGGACGGCTCCTACGAGCAGTGGCGCGACCTCATCACCGACATCCGCATGCTCCGCGTCACGGTCTACGACGTGGCCGCGCGGCTCCGCTCCTGGCAGCCCGCCTGAGAGGCGCCCGGGGCGGGGAGGGCCTGAGGGTCGAGGGTCAGCGCCTGCGCTGGGCGGGAGTGCCCACGAGGAGCGCGTCCGAGACGAGCCGCGCACCGCGCGACAGGCGCCCCAGCTGCTCCAGCTCCACGGCGTACATCCGGATCGAGTTCTCGATCACCGACTCCGCTATGCCCATCATGGGCAGCTCGGCCCGGCTGGTCTGCAGGGCCGCCCGTACGGCGCGCATCTCGTGCTGGAGCTGGAGCTGTACGTGCCGGGCCAGGAGCGCGTGGTGGCGGGTCAGCGTCAGGTAGCCGCCGTAGCGGGCCGGGAGCAGGTCGCGCAGCCAGCGGGTGGCCGTGCGCTCCCAGTCGTGAGTCCCGGGGGCCTTGACCTGCATGGGCCAGTCCGGGCTGCGCGTGATGGTGGCCGTCTGGGGCATTCTCGTCACTTCCGAGGGTGTCGAAGCTCTGATCGAGACGTTCCTGGGGGGCGGCCTCGGCCCAGGGGTTGACCGAGGCCGCCATGGGCGCTCTGCGGGATCCGAGGGCCTGGACTCGGCACCCGGTCGCGGCGTGAGGAGGTTCGCCGTACCGGGCGTCCGTTCAGGAAGACGTGGGGTCCTCCTTGGCATCTGGTGGATCCGGAGCGCCGTCGCCAGTAAACATATATACCGTCGAGTACGCAAGAGTATGAAAAATTTCATGCACCTCGATGGCTGAATATCCCCTGGTGGAGGCGGGCGCCGCGCGCCTACAAGAAGAAGCCGTGTTGGTCGGCGACGTGCTCGTAATCCTCCAGGCGGGCCTGGGTCCGCTCCGGGTCCGCGTCGGCCATCGCCTGGAGCAGGGCCGCGGACAGCATCCCGGGCGCCGCGTACGAGTCGAACACCAACCGGGACCCGGTCCCCGCCGTCAGCGCCACGTCCGCCTCGTCCACCAGCGGCCCCAGGGTGGGATCGGTGATCAGGACCACGCGCAGCCCCGTACTGCGGGCGGCCCGAATGGCCGAAAGCGTCTCCTTGGCGTGCCGCGGCATGGCGAAGGCCAGCACCCAGGTCCCGCCGGCGGCCCGGGACTGGAGCAGGGCGTCGAAGGCCACGCTGCCGCCGCGGGTCACCAGGCGCACGTCGGGGTGGATCCGCCGGGCCGCGTACGCGAAGTACTCCGCCAGGGAGACCGAGATGCGCAGTCCGAGCACGGTCAACGGCACCGAGGCGGCCAGCTCGCGGCCGATGTCCAGCACCTGGTTGGTGTCGGCGAGCAGCCGGCGTACGTTCTCCAGGTTCTGGATCTCCGCGTCGACGGCGGCCTGGAGCTCGTTGCGGCGGATCTGCTCGCGGGTGTCCGTGGCGCCGGCCACGGCGCTCAGCGCGATCGGCTGGAGCACGTCGCGCAGGGCGGGGTAGCCGCTGAATCCGAGGGAGGCGGCGAAGCGGGTCACGGAGGGCTGGCTCACGCCGACCCGTTCGGCGAGCTCGGTGATCGAGAGGAACGCGGCCTCGGTGAGGTGGTCGATCAGGTACTGGGCGATCCGGCGCTGACCCGGTGACAGGCGGCGGCCGTCGAAGAGCGCGAGGAGCCGGTCGGCCGGAGGACGGACCTCCTGGGGCGACTGGCCGCTCGGCTTGATCGCAGCCGCCTGCGCGCGTGCCTGCTGGCCCGATGACACCGGTGTCTCCTTACTCATGTCACTCGCGCTCAAACATAGCTCACGCATAGCTCACGCCCTGTGGCCGATGATGATCAGTCCTGGGCCCGCGCGGTCACCGGCGCATCGGTGCGGTCGCCCAGGAACTCGTACCAGCGGCGCTGCAGGCACAGGTAGCGGGTGTCCGCCTCGGCGAGGTCGAGGAAGGAGCCGATCGTCGAGCCCAGCCGCTCGGACAGGCCCCGGTCGGCGAGGGTGCCGTCGTCGGCGAAGGCGTGGTGGGCGCCCGCCAGGCTGAACATGTCGGGGTAGACGCGGGCACCGAGGTGTTCCAGCGGGACGCGCAGGGCCCAGAGCCCGCGGTTGCCGCCCACCATCGAGGGCGAGGCCGAGAGCAGCAGGCTCTGCTTGTCCTTGAAGGGCTGGGGCCGGTAGCGGGAGACCCAGTCGATGGCGTTCTTCAGTACGCCCGGCACGGAGGCGTTGTACTCGGGCGAGGCGATGACCAGCGCCTGCGCGGCCCCGATCCGCTCGCACAGGGCGAGGGCCCCCTTCGGCAGGCCGTCGTCGGCCTCCGCGTCGCCGTCGTACGGGGGCATGGGGAAGTCGGCGATCGTCGCGGCGTCCGCGACGGCGCCGGCCCGGGACACCAGGGCGGCGGCCAGGGACGCGAGCCGGGCGTTGACCGAGCCGGTGCGGGAGGACCCGGACAGGACGAGGACGCGCAGGGAGCTCCGGGCGTGGGGGACGTCGTGCGGGCGGGCCGGATCAGCCGGGAAGAGGTCGGTGTCGCTCGGGTTCATGGGTCTCCTGCTCTCTGCGTCTCTCGGGGCTGGGCGGCCACGTGCGGCGGGACCCGCACACGCCGGTGTGCGGGTCCCGTCCGGGCCGCCGGGTCACTTCGCGCCGGGGTGCTCCCAGCGGTAGAACTCGTGGGCCATCGCGTCCTTCGGGCTGCGCCAGGTGTCCGGGTTGTGCGGGCTGATGTAGGCGGTGAGCCGGTCGCTGAGGTCGCGGAACTCCGGGTGGTCGGTGACCTGTGCGATGGCGGGGCCGGGTGGCCGGTCCGACTCGATCAGGTGCATGTAGACGTCGCCGAACTGGAACAGGCTGCGGCTCGTGACCCCGACCAGCTGCGGCAGTTCACCCGCGTCCGAGCTCGCGAAGAGCTCGGCGATGTCGGGAGCCGATCCCGGCGCCATGCGGGCCACGATGAGAGCGCGGTGCATCCTTTGCTGCCTTTCGTTTCAGAGACGGCTGACGGCGGGAGTGCGGCTCTCGCGCTCGCGCTGCTCGATCTTGTCCCGGATGAGGGCCATCTGGATCGGGGAGTTGCGGTTGATGTTGTCGGTCATCCACGCGTCGTCCACGGGCGCGTCCGGCTTCATCGCGAAGTCCTGGGTCCACTTCATCCGGGTGCCACCGGGCACCTTGAAGTACTGCCAGTGGATGTCCATGTGCGCGAACGGGCCCGTCTCCACCCGCCGGGCGCGGACCGAGAGACCCGCGCGGTCGACGGTGCGCTCCGAGACCCAGCTCCACACCTTGCCGTTCTCGTCGGGGTGCATGGTCAGGCGGAACCGGGTGGTGTCGCCCTTCTGTTCGAGGATCTCCAGCGACGCGTACTCGCTGAAGAGGTCCGGCCAGCTCGGGAGGTCGTTGGTCATCTCCCACACGAGGTCCACGGGCGCGTTGACGGTGATCTCGTTCTCGGTGTGTCCAGGCATGTCAGGCTCCGGTCATCAGGCTGTCGTTGACGAGGTCGAGGAATTCTGCGGGGGTCTTGCAGCGGTCGGCGTCGGCGGGCAGGGCCCGTCCGTGCGTTCGCTCCAGCTCACCGACGATGCCGAGCAGGCCCAGCGAATCGAGGCCGTACTCGTCGAAGGCGCGGTCCGGGCGCTGCGCCAGTTCGGTGGGGTCGACGGTGATGCCGGCGGTCTTCATCAGTACCGCCAGCTCCTCCAAGGTCAGTCGGTCGGACACGACGGTTTCTCCCTTCCTGTCGGTTCCTGCGAAGGGACCGCACGGTCCCGTCGCACCACGGCCCTACGCGGTCCTCGCCGAGGAGCCCTTGCGCAGGACCAGCGCGGAGTTCGATCCCATCCGGCCGCGGCTCAGTACGAGCGCGGTGCGCAGCTCCGCGGGGCGGGCGCCGCCGGTCACGACGTCGAGGTCGTGGCACACCTCGAAGACGTTCGGGGTCGGCGGGATGACGCCGTGCTCCAGCGCCAGTACCGCGGCCGCGGTGTCGAGCGCCGACGCCGCGCAGTAGGCCCTGCCGGTACCGGACTTGGGCGCCGTGACCGGCACCTTGCGTGCGTGGTCGCCGAGGGCGTCGGCGAGGGCGGCCGCCTCGGCGGCGTCCGCCTGCACGGTCCCGAGGGCGTCGGCGAAGACCACGTCGATCTCCTCGGGGGCGCAGCCGGCTTCCCGCAGCGCCCCGCGGATGGCGTGGGCCAGGCCTTCGCCGGACTCGTCGGGGCGCCGGGTGCCGGTGAAGGTCGCGGCGTGGCCGGCGAGTACGGCGCGTACGGTGGCGCCGCGGCGGCCGGCCTGGGCCTCGTCCTCCACGACGAACATCGCGCCGCCCTCGGCGGGGACGTACCCGCAGGCCTTGTCGGTGAAGGGCCGGTAGGCGCGCTCCGGGTCCTCACTGGTGCTCAGTCCCTCGTACTCCAGCTGGCAGACGATGGAGTACGGCGCGAGGGGTGCCTCCGTGGCCCCGGCCAGCATCGCCCGGCTGCCCTGGCGGATCGCCCGGGCGGCGTGGGCGAAGGCGTCCAGCCCGCCCGCCTCGTCACTGGCCACCACCCCGCAGGGGCCCTTCAGCCCCCGCCGGATGGAGATCTGGCCGGTGCTCGCGGCGTAGAACCAGGCGATCGACTGGTAGGGGCCCACGAAGCGGGGGCCCTGCTCCCAGAGGTGCTGGAGCTCGCGCTGGCCGAACTCGCCGCCGCCGGAGCCGGCCGCGGTGACGACGCCCACGGAGAAGGGATCGCCCTCGTAGTCGGCCCGGCCGAGCCGGGCGTCCTCCAGGGCGAGGTCGGCCGCGGCGAGGGCGTGGTGGGTGAAGCGGTCGGTCTGGACGAGGAAGCGGTCCTCGACCCTGGCGCCCGGGTCGAAGCCCCGGACCTCCCCGGCGACGCGCAGCGGCAGATGCTCGCACCCCGCTCGGGTGACGCGGTCCAGCACGCTGAGGCCGGACTGGGTCGCCTTCCAGAAGGCGTCGGCGCCGACGCCGTTGGGCGCGACGACCCCGATGCCCGTGATGACCGGACGGCTGGTCACGCGACCGCCTCCTTCGGCATGGTCATGACGACGGCGGACTGGAAGCCGCCGAACCCGCTGCCCACCGAGAGCACGCTGCGCAGCTTGCGGGGCCGGGCTACGCGCGGGACGTAGTCCAGGTCGCACTCGGGGTCCGGCGTCTCGTAGTTCGCGGTCGGCGGGACCACCTGGTGCGTCATGGCGAGTACGCAGGCCGCCAGTTCGATCGCCCCGATGGCGCCGAGGGAGTGCCCCACCATGGATTTGATGGAGGTCATCGGCGTCTTGTAGGCGTGGTCGCCCAGGACCCGCTTGACCGCCGCTGTCTCGTGGCGGTCGTTCTGCTTGGTGCCGGAGCCGTGCGCGTTGACGTAGTCGATCTCGTCGGCGGCGATCCCGGCCTGGGCGAGCGCGGTTTCGATCGCGCGGGCCATCTCCAGGCCCTCGGCGGTCAGCCCGGTCATGTGGTGGGCGTTGCCGAAGGTGGCGTAGCCGCCGATCTCGCAGTAGACGGTCGCACCGCGGGCGCGGGCGTGTTCCAGCTCTTCGAGCACGAGGACGGCGCCGCCCTCGCCAAGGACGAAACCGTCCCGGTCGGCGTCGAACGGCCGGGAGGCGTGGGCCGGGTCGTCGTTGTTGGGCGAGGTCGCCTTGATGGCGTCGAAGCAGGCCACCGTGATCGGCGATATGGGTGAGTCGGAGGCGCCCGCGATGCACACGTCCATCCGGCCCTCCGCGATGGAGTGGACGGCGTACCCGATGGCGTCGAGTCCCGAGGTGCAGCCGGTGGAGACGGTCTGGACCGGTCCGCGCGCTCCCGTCTGCTCCGCGACGGCGGAGGCGAGGGTGGCGGGCGTGAACGCCCGGTGCAGGTGCGGGCCCGCAAGTTTGTGGTCCACGTCCCACCAGGCGCCGGACTGGCTCACGGCCACGTAGTCGTGCTCCAGACGGGTGGTGCCGCCGACGGCCGTGCCGAGGGAGACGCCGGTCCGCCAGGCCTCGTCCGTGGTGAGGTCGAGTCCGGAGTCGCGCACGGCTTCGCGGGCGGCGACCAGGGCGAACTGGATGTACCGGTCCGCCCGGGCCACCTCGTCCTCGCCGAGGCCGTGCGCGGCGGGGTCGAAGTCGACCTCCGCGGCTATCCGGGAGCGGAATCCCGCCGGGTCGAACAGGCTGATGCCGCGTGTCGCCGTACGGCCGTTGGAGAGCAGGTCCCAGAAGTCGCGGACGCCGATCCCGCCGGGCGCGACGACGCCGACTCCGGTGACGGCCACCCGCCGGGGGGTCACGAGACCGCTCCGGTTCGGTCCGGGGGCTGCTCCCAGGCGGTGCTCTCCGGGTGCGGGGCCTGCTCGGTGTCGACGTGGCCGAGCTCGGGTCGCGGGGCGAGCGGGCCGAGGTGGAAGACCATGCGGGCTTCGGTGTCGCCGACGTTGCGGAACCGGTGGCGCGTGTTGAGCGGGACCAGGAGGCCCTGGTCCGTGCGCAGCGGGTGGGCCTCACCGTCGAGATCGACCTCCAGCCGGCCGGCGACCACGTACACGAACTCCTCGGAGTACGGGTGGTAGTGCTCGGCGATCGACTCCCCCGGGGCCATGATCGCCAGGCCCATGAAACCGCTGGTGGAACCCACCGAGGTCGGGGTGAGGACGGCCCTCAGGTCGCCGCCGCGCCGGCGGTTGGGCGGCGTCTCGCTGAGGTCCACGATGCGTGGGCGCTGTCTGGTCATGGCGGGTTCCTCCTGGCGTGTGGGGAGCCTGGACGTGGATGGGGCCCAGGGTGGAGCTCGGGGTGGACCGGGGAGGATCAGGACTGCGCGGGGGCCCGGCGGTCGGTGATCAGGGTCATGGTGTGGTGTGCGGCGCGGGCCTGCCCGCCGGGACCGGCCGTCAGCCGGGCGAGCACCGCCGCCGCGCGGGGGCCGAAGGCGCCGGAGCTGATCTCGGGCTCGGCGTCCAGCGGGCCCCGCACGTCGATGAGGCGGACGACGATGTCGTCCCGCTGGAAGATGCTGCTGCTGCGGACGGGGTTCTCCCCGCGGTGTGCGGCGGCCGCCTCGTCCCGGCGGGCCAGGAACCTCGCGAGGGCCGGGCCGCAGCCGGCCTTGGCCGGGTAGAACAGCGCGTGGCGCTGCACGTCGGCGGACTCCGGCTCCGGTGCGGCGATGTGGTGGACCGCCGGGAGCGCGGCCCGCATGAAGAACATCCGGGCCGACTCGGGGTCGTTCAGGTTCCGGTCCTGTTCGAGGTAGGGGTTGATCGCCTCCTCCACCGCGCGTACTTCGGGCTGCTCCGAGACGTGGCGCAGGGCCGTCACCAGGTCGCCTTGGACCTCCACCGTCCGTACGACCCGGTTGCCGTGCATGAAGAGCGAGGTGCGGCACAGGCGGGTGCGGGCGTCGACCCGGGCGGCCGGGGAGGCGTAGCTGGACAGGATGGCCGCCACGTCGCGCTCGCTGCCCGGCTTGACCGTGAAGGTGAGGGCGTGGCGCACGATGCCCGCGCCCAGCCGGGGGGTGGTCTGCAGGCGCGCCGTGGTCGGACGGGCCGCCTGGTCGTAGCCGCGGCCGGTCTCCCGCAGGACGGTGAACTTGAGCGGGCGCATGTTGCGCGCGCACCTGCCCAGCGGTTTGACCTGTTCGGCGTGGTGCTCGCTGTTGACCCATGCGAGGTACTGCGGCGCGCTCTCCCACTCACTGGTGATGAGCCATTGCGAGGGGTCCTCGAAGGACTGGCACAGCTGGTCGCTGATGTGGCCCGGGACCGACGCGATGTCGTGGCGGAGCTGTTCGTACGCCTCGAAGAACTGCTGCTGGGTCCCCTCGTGGAGGTCCATCAGAAGGACGACCCGGAGCATGGAGCCGTCGAAGGCTGACTGCGACACCCGTTCGGACAGGGTGGTTGTCATCTACTCACTCCTTCATGAGGGGGTGGAGATCCATCGCGTACGGACCCCTCGTCCGTCACCGGTGGCGTCCGCCCGGGCCGGCGGCCGCCTCGCTCGGAACGGCAGGCCGGCGCGTCTGACGGAGGCGCCGCTGTCGCTCATCGTCATCCGGGTGGAGACGTACCGCTACATGTCCGGATCAAGCGGGTGACAACCGGCGAATCAACTGGGCCTGATCTCCGATCGCGGGCATAAAGAGTCCACTCCCCCACACAGAAATCAGGAGCCCGCAGCTGATGGAAGACAACGCCGATGTTCGCGTACCGGTTCTCGTCGTGGGCGGCTCCCTCGTGGGTCTGTCCACCTCGCTTTTCCTGAGCCGCCACGGAGTGAGGCACCTGTTGGTCGAGAAGCACTCCGGTACTTCCGCGCACCCGCGCGGCCGCGGCATCAACGCCCGGACGATGGAGCTGTTCCGCACCGCAGGGGCGGAGCGCGCGATCCGCCGGGCGGCTTCCGTGCTGGAGGGCAACCAGGGCATTCTGCAGGCCAGGTCATTGACCGACGGCGATCACAACTGGCTGATCAAGTCGGTCGACCCGTCCGGGGCGCTGGCCCGTTTCAGCCCGACCGGCTGGTGTCTGTGCAGCCAGAACAACATCGAGCCGGTCCTGGCCGAGCAGAGCCGCGCGCAGGGCGCCGATGTCCGGTTCTCCACCGAGCTGATGAGCTTCGACCAGGACGCGACCGGGGTGAGCGCCGTGGTGAAGGACCGGGAGAGCGGCGAGCACTCCACGGTGCGCGCCGACTTCCTGATCGCGGCGGACGGACCGCGCAGCCCCGTCAGGGAGCAGCTGCGGATCCCCCAGTCGGGTAACGGGGAGCTGTTCCACAACGTGAGCATCACCTTCCGCTCGCAGCGGCTGGTCCAGGTGCTGGGCGACCTGCGGTTCATCGTCTGCTACCTGATGCGCCCGGGCGCGGACGGGGCGCTGCTGCCGGTGGACAACGAGACGCAGTGGGTCTTCCACGCCCCCTGGCACCCGGACCGGGGCGAGACCCTGGAGGACTTCACCGACGAGCGGTGCGTGGACCAGATCCGCGAGGCGATCGGCGTACCCGACCTGGACGTGGAGGTCGGCGGCAAAGCTCCGTGGCATGCCGCCGAACGGGTGGCGCAGCGGTACGGGTCAGGCCGGGTGTTCCTCGCGGGGGACGCGGCCCACGAGATGTCCCCCACCGGGGCCTTCGGCTCGAACACGGGCATCCAGGACGCGCACAACCTGGCGTGGAAGATCGCCGCGGTACTGGACGGGTCGGCCGGCATCGGACTGCTCGACACCTACGAGGCGGAGCGGCTGCCGGTGGCCAGGGCCACGAGCGAGCGGGCTTCGGCCCGTTCGGCCGAGCACAGCCACCCGGGGTACGCGCCGCCGCCCACCCTGGGCGGCGGACCGGGCAGCGGGGTCCTCACCACGGCCATGGGCTACTGCTACCCGCAGGGTGCGCTGGTGGGCGGCGACCCGCAGCGGCCCGTCATCCCCCAGACGCTGCGGCTGACGGGCGACACCGGCACCCGGGCCCCGCACATGTGGCTGACCAGGGCCGGCGAGCGGATCTCGACCCTGGACCTCTACGAGCGCTCCTTCGTGCTGCTCAGCGGCGCGGGGACACCGTGGCGGGCGGCCGCCCAGCGGGCGGCGGAGCGGCTGTCGGTACGGCTGGACGCCTACGTCATCGGATCGGGCCCGGGCGCGGACCTGATCCAGACCGGCGGCCCCGACTGGAGCGAGGTGCACGCGATGAGCCCCGAAGGCGCCGTCCTCGTACGGCCGGACGGGTTCGTGGCCTGGCGCTCGGAGGGCGCCGTGGCGGATCCCGCCTCGGCCCTCCACGAGGTCCTCTCGACGGTGCTGCGCCGCGGATGACCACGTCTCCGCCCCTTCCGCCGGCCGCGTGCGCGGCCGGCGGAAGGGGTTCAGCGGCAGGCCCAGCAGCCCGCCCAGCATCCGGCGTCCGGCCGGACGGCACGGCGCCGGCCGGCCCCGGCTCCGGCCCGCGCGTCGGCGCCGCGTTCGCCCTCGCGGTCTCCGGACGTCCGGTGCGCCGCGTAACACGCGATGACGACCGCGAGCGCGGCCAGTTCCTCGGGGGCGGCATGGCCCCTCTCTACACGCAGCAGGCTCGCTATCGGGGCATCGTTCGACATCGGCACGGCCTCTCTCACGGGGGCTGCGCGTGCGCCCGGTCGCCTCGCGAGGGGCGCACCGGCTCGGCGTCGGCGCGGGCGGCACACGTGCGGCTCGGCGCGCTGGCGGGACGTTTTCCGCATCCGCGAACCGGCCTGCGAAGTCCTGTCGGGTCACCAGGACTCCTGACGTCAATGACGCTACAAGCGCGCGGCGTACCCGCCACTCGGACGAAGACCGGTGCGCGCCGCGGCCCCCTCGCCGCGGATCCGTCGGCGGGGCGGCCGTGAGCGCCCACCGGGCCCTGCTCTGCCGGGGCTGCGCGGGCAATCTGTACGTCGTCTGCACCATCGGCCGGGGCCCCGGCGGGGAGGCGGTCGGCGAGTGGGAGGTCGACCACGAGATCCCCGTACCGTGCCCGCTCTCGGGGCTGCTGCCCTTGACCGGGAAGGCGGCGTCCGTCCACGACCTGCCCGGCGCGCGGGAGGTCCTCGGTCCGCCCGATGGGGCTCCGCGCGATTGAGCTCCGCGCGTTGGGCCCAACGGGTGAGGTGCGGCCTGCCCCTCGGTGCGGCCTCAGGCCGCGTCGAGCGTTCAACGAATGAACCTCCTTGACCCGCAAGCACCTTGCCGGTTCGAAGTCTTGACGCCCGTGGGGCCGGGGAGCACAGTGTCCAGCGCAGCCGCTTGAGAGCGCTCTCAAGCGGTGAGTTCCGCCAGCTCTTCCCCCCGCAACGCGCCTCACGGCGCCTCAGAGAGGGCACCCATGCGTCAGACATCCGGTAGGAAACGACCGTCCGTCCGGCAGGCCGTCCTGGCCGCCTTCAGCACCGTCGCCCTGGTCGCGGCCGCCTCGGCGGCCGTCACCCTGCCCGCGGGCGCCACGGCTCCCCCTACCCCGGCCGGCTGGTCCCAGGTGTTCCTGGACGAGTTCAACGGCCCAGCGGGCTCCGGCGTGAACACCGCCGACTGGCAGTACACGACCGGTACGAGCTATCCCGGCGGACCGGACCGTTTCGGCACCGGCGAGATCGAGACGATGACCGCCGACCCCGCCAACGTCTCCCTCGACGGGTCGGGCAACCTGCGCATCACCCCGCGCCGGGACGCGGCCGGCCAGTGGACCTCGGGCCGCGTGGAAACCCGGCGGTCGGACTTCCAGCCGGCGCCGGGCGGGAAGCTGCGCACCGAGGCCCGTATCCAGATGCCGAACGTCACGGGCCCCGCGGCCAAGGGCTACTGGCCGGCGTTCTGGATGCTCGGGGCCCCCTACCGGGGCAACTGGTGGAACTGGCCCGGTATCGGTGAGCTCGACATCCTGGAGAACGTCCAGGGCATCAACAACGTCTGGGCGACGATGCACTGCGGCACGACTCCGGGTGGCCCCTGCAACGAGACCTCCGGCATAGGCGGCCAGCAGGTCTGCCCCGGCACCAGCTGCCAGGGCGGCTTCCACACCTACGCCGTGGAGTGGGACAGGTCGACCGCCGTCGAGCAGATGCGCTTCTACGTCGACGGGATCAACTTCCATACGGTACGGGCCGATCAGGTGGACGCCACCACCTGGACCAACGCGACGAACCACGGCTACTTCATCATCCTGAACGTCGCCATGGGCGGCGGCTTCCCGGACGCCTTCGGCGGCGGGCCTGACGCGGGGACCGAGCCCGGCCATCCCATGGTGGTCGACTACGTGTCCGTCCTGACGGCTGGCGGCACGACCCCGCCGCCCACCACGCCCCCGCCCACCACGCCGCCGGCGGGCCACCGCGACGCGTACGCGGCGATCCAGGCGGAGTCGTACGACTCCCAGGCCGGGGTGACGAAGGAGACCACCGCGGACACCGGCGGCGGCCAGGACCTCACCGCGCTCGGTAACGGCGACTGGGCCCTGTTCCGGGGCGTCGACTTCGGCGGGACGGCCGCCAGGCAGTTCTACGGGCGCGTCGCCTCCGGGGCCGCGGGCGGGGTGAGCGGTCTGGTCGAGGTACGCCTCGACAGCCGGACCTCCGCGCCGGTCGGCAGCTTCTCCGTGGCGAACACGGGGGGCTGGCAGAGCTGGCGGACGGTACCGGCCAACATCACCCCCGTGACCGGAACCCATGACGTGTACCTCACCTTCACCAGCGGCCAGGGCGCCGACTTCGTGAACGTCAACTGGTTCGACTTCGGTCACTGACCAGTCCTGGCCGGCGCCGCGGACCCGAAACCGGGCGCCGGCCGTACGGGGGCCCTGCCGCCGGCCGGACGGGTGCCCGTGCCGCCGGGAGCGCCCTCGTGCTCCCGGCGGCACGCGTTACCCTGCTGACCGGCGCGGCGCCAGCCGCCCGCCCCGGACACCCAGGAGGAGCAGCCGTGCCCGAACAGCGCCCCGGGGACCGCCCCACGCTGGAAGCGGTGGCGGCGCGAGCCGGCGTTTCGCGGGCCACCGCCTCCCGCGTGGTCAACGGCGGCGACGGGGTGCGCCCGCACCTGGTGGACAAGGTGCGCACGGCCGTCAGGGAGCTGGCCTACGTGCCCAATCCCGCGGCCCGGGCGCTGGTCACCCGGCGCACCGGCGCCGTCGCGGTGATCATCGCCGAGCCGGAGACCCGGATCTTCTCCGACCCCTTCTTCTCCCGGCAGGTGCGCGGCATCAGCAAGGAACTGACCGCTCACGACATGCAGTTGGTGCTCCTGCTGGTCGAGGACCGGGGCGACTACGAGCGGATCGAGCGGTATCTGGCGGGCGGCCACGTCGACGGGGCGCTCGCCTTCTCCCTGCACACCGACGATCCGCTGCCGGCCATCACCCGCCGGATCGGCCTGCCCACGGTCTACGGCGGCCGGCCGGGCTGGACCACCGGGCCCGGCGGGGAGCCGGACGAGACGGTGGCGTACGTGGACGCCGACAACCGCGGCGGCGCACGCGAGGCCGTACGGTACCTGCTGGCCCAGGGGCGCGCACGGATCGCACACATCGCCGGGCCGCTCGACCAGACCTCCGCCGCCGACCGGCTGAGCGGGTACCGGGACGCACTGGCGGACACCCATCCCGCGCTCGTCGCCCTGGGTGACTTCACCGTGGCGGGCGGGGCCCGTGCGATGGCCGAACTGCTGGACCGGCACGGCGGGAGCGGCGGCCGGACGCGCGGCGGGGCCGGCTCCGGGATCGACGCCGTCTTCGCGGCGAACGACCTGATGGCGACGGGCGCGCTGCGGGTGCTGCGCGAGCGCGGCCACTCGGTTCCCGCAGAGGTGGCCGTGGTCGGCTTCGACGACGCCGACCCGGTCGCGCAGGCCGCTGACCCGCCGCTGACGACGGTGCGCCAGGACATCGAGGGCATGGGGCGGTTGATGGCGCGGCTGCTGCTGGCCACCCTGGACGGGGGTGGCGGGGCACAGCGGAAGCGCGCCGCTCCGGACCCGGTGATCACCACCACGTCCTTGGTGCGGCGCGCCTCGGCCTGATGCCGGATCGGCCGGGAACGGCTGCGATCAGCGGCCCGGGCACTGCTTCCAGGAGAAGTGGTACACGCTGTTGATGCTGCCGTCGGTCGAGTCCAGCGCCATGAAGCTGGTTTGGGACGGGTCGGAGGTTCCGACCTCGGCGCGCAGCTCGGTGTTGATGTTGAAGTAGCGCTGCTCGCCGCAGGGCGCCCAGGCCAGGGCCTCGACGCCCGTGGTGTCGGTGGCCTGCCAGTTGTCTTCGAGCGCACCGTTGAACTTGTGGGTGCGGTACGCGGTCTGGCTCATGCCCTGGAAGTAGTAGCTGGCCTTCTGCGTGCCGATCGCGCCCTCCTGCAAGCTGCCGAAGCCGCGGTAGTCGACCTTGGCGACGGCGTAGGTGTAGCCCTGCGGGACGTGGACGTTGAGGGAGAGCTGACAGTTCTTGCGGCCTTCGACGGCGGGGGCTCCGCCGCCGGCCTGGGCCAGGTACTCGCTGTAGGTGACGGTGAAGGCCGAGTTGTCCGGTGCGACGGCGACGGCGGCGCTGCCCGGACGGCAGCCCGATCCGTTGACGGAGGCGACGTCCACGGTCACCTGGTCGTTGGGGGCCTTGGCTGCGGGGGCCGGGGCGAAGGCCACGGCCGAGGGGGTGAGCGCGACGAGAGCCGCGGTCACGGCGGCTGCGGTGAATCCGGTACGGAGCGACTTGATCACGTCGACAGGGATAGCGCCCAGTGGCGGCTGCAGGCGGGCGGCGCGCGGGTGGAGGTGGCGCGCTCTCACCTCTATGGCCGCAGCGATTCACCCGAGAAAAGGTCCGCTTTCTCATAATATCGGCGGAAATTGCCCCGCCCTTCAGCCGAGGAGTTCCATGTCCCGCGCCCGCCGGTCCGCCGCAGTGTCGGCATGGGTGATCACCTCCGTCCTCGCCCTCACGGCGGCGGCGCCCGCACCGCAGCCGCGGCCCGACGAGGCCGCCGTGCTGGGCGAGGAGCACGCCCGGGCGCACGCGCGGCTGCGGCAGGCGGCCCAGGGCACCCAGGGGTATCCGCAGGCGAAGCGCACGGCGGGCCTGGCCTCGCTGGAGCAGTCCCAGCGCACGGCCAACTCCCGTTTGGACGCAGCAGAGTTCGGCAGGTTCACGCAGTTCTTCCCCTCGCCGGACTTCGGTGTCCACGTGGCCCTGCTGCCCACGGGCAAGGTGCTGCTCTTCTCCTTCGAGCGCGTGCAGGCCGATCCCACCAAGGAGACCGGTCCCACGAACACGGTCGGCCGGACGAACGCGGGCCGCGCCTCCCTCTGGGACCCGGCCCGGGGGACCGGGGCGGCGGCCTTCAAGAACGTGCCGCCGCCGGTGGTGCTGATGCCCGACGGAACCTACGCGCCGCGCCCGGCGCCGTTCTTCTGCGCCGGGCACTCCTACCTCCCCAACGGCATGGTGGGGGTGTTCGGCGGCAATGTCGGCGGGAAGGGCGGAAGCGGCGCCAAGCTGTCGTTCGTGTTCGACCCGTGGACCGAGACCTGGTTCCGCAACCGTGACATGTCCGTGGGCCGCTGGTACCCCTCGGTCGTGACCGGGGCGGACGGCCGCCAGATCATCATGTCCGGCCAGTCCGAGCGCGGGACGGGCACGCCCACCCCGGTGGTGGAGCGCTTCCCCGCGCTCGGACGACCCGTGCCCTGGCGGCCGTACGACATCCCGCTGGACGTCGCCCCGGAGCGGCTCCGGTCGCAGGCCCCCTTCCGCAACGACTATCCGCACCTGTTCTCGCTGCGGGACGGGAAGATCTACGGGCTGGGCCGCGACGCCGACCAGCAGTGGCTGTTCGACCCCGTCAAGGACGTGCGCACCGATCTGCCCCGGCGGCCCGCCGACTTCCGGGGGTACGGTTCGGCCGTGCCGCTCCCGGCCGGCCTCCGCGGCCCGGACTCCGTCCTGGTGCTCGGCGGCGATCCGCGCGACCCGCTCACCTACCGGCTGTCCGGTGGCCGCTGGAGCATCGAGGAGCCCAGGGCCTTCGGCCGCACCCAGGACGACACCCTGATCCTGCCGGACGGCACGCTGCTCACCGTGAACGGCGCCCTGGACACCCGGGACTACGGCCACGGGCCGTTCAACCCGAAGGCCGACCTGAAGTACCGGCAGATCGAGCTGCGCGACGCGCGCGGTCACTGGAAGCTGGGGCCGGCCCAGCGGCTGCCCCGCGGCTACCACTCGAACGCCCTGGTCCTGCCCGACGGCCGGATGATGGTCACCGGCGACGAGCTCCAGCAGATCGCCAACGACCCCGACATCGGCGACGGGATGGACGGCAGCATCGAGCTCTACGAGCCCGCCTACCTGCACCGGGGCGCCCGGCCGGCGCTCGACCGGGCGCCGGCGGGCGAGCTGCGCTACGACGCGGACTTCGAGGTGGCGAGCTCGACGCCGGCTGACGTGAAGCGCGCCGTGCTGTTGGCGCCGACGACCGTCACGCATTCGGTGAACACCACCCAGCGCCATCTGGAGCTCCGGCTGACGGGGATCCACGGCTCCGCGATCGGGCTGCGCACTCCCCCGGGCGCGGCCGACGCCCCGCCCGGGTACTACATGCTCTTCCTGCTCAACGCGAAGGGCGTGCCCAGCGCGGCGAAGTGGGTGAAGCTGGGCGTCCGCTGACCCCTACACCAGGCGTACGACGGCCGCGCGCCCGTCGGTCCGGACCAGACCCGCGAAGGGGCCCGTCGCCAGGACCGCGTCGTAGGCGTCCAGGGCGAGGGGCGGGCCGTGCGGCGGTTCGAGCACGGCCGGTCCGTCGAGGGCGACGACCAGCAAGGTCTCGCCGGGCGGTGCGGTGAGGCCGACCCGGCCCCGTACGACGGCGGTCTGCGCCGTAGCGGCGCCCCGGCGGTACATGACGTTGAAGTTCACGACGGGACCCGAGAGGAGCCGGCAGTCGGTCGGCTCGTCACCCGGGAAGTCCTGGGGTGCGAACCGCTCGTCGACCAGGCGCCGTACGCCGCCCACCGTGAGCTCCATGCCCGCGCCTTCCGCGAGGGTGAGGGTGCGGTCGATGCCCGGGAAGGCGGAGAACGGCCCGTCGGCCGCCACCTCGGCGAGGCTCACCCGCCAGTGGAACGCGTCCGGGCCGGCGCCCTCGGGGTGGGCCGCGATCTCCCGGGTCACTCCCCCGCCGTTCTTCCAGGCGGCGGCGCGGCGCTCGGCCGCCCGCAGGATCCGGATCCCGCCGCTCACGCCCTCACCCCTCACGCCTTCGCCCCGGTCAGCCGCTCGCGCAGCTCCTCGTCATCGGCGAGGAACCAGGTCTGGCGTCCGCGGTTGCACTCGCGGACGAAGTCCCGCAGCGCCGGACTGTCCGCCGTGTGCCGGGAGACGTCCCCGAGGACGACGAGGCCCACCCGGTACTGGGCGAACTTCTGGATGATTTCGCCGGCCACCCGGCTGCTCAGACGGAAGAACCCCTCGTCGAAGCGCGCGACGGGGATGACGACCCAGTGGGCGCCCTGGTAGGAGGCGTCGCCGATGCAGTCCAGGGCCTCGCGTTCGCCCGCGATCACCTCGCCCTCGGCCTCGCACATCAGCACGGGTATGTCATTGATCGTCTGAAGGGTGCTCATGCAGCCCGAGGCTAGTGCTTCTCCATCGAAGGGCGCAGCCGGGCCAGCAGGGCGTAGAGCGTGGCGCTCTCGGTCTCGTCGAGCGTGTCCAGTGCGCCCTGCATCGCCTGCATCTCCTGCCGTACGCGGCGGATGACCTCACGGCCGGCGTCCGTGGCCACGACGTTCTTGACGCGGCGGTCGGCGGGGGCGGGCTCGCGTCGCACCAGTTCCCTGGCCTCCAGGCGGTCGACGATGCCGGTCACGTTCGAGGCGTCGCAGACGAGCAGGGTGGCGAGGCCGCGCATGGGCACGGGGCCGTCGAGCTGGGCCAGGACCCTGGCCTGGGTGGAGGTGAGCCCGTACTGGGCGGCGGCCGCCGCGAACTCGCGCCATTGGGCGGTGCCGATGGCGGCGAGGAGCTCCAGGAGCTGGAGTTTGGTGGGGGCGGGCGTGGCGGTGTCGCTCATACCGGGAGCGTACTCAGCTTGCTTCATATTATCAATTGTTTACTTGACCATCTTAACTATTGAGGTCTACCGTCGACGGAGTTACTTGATGACTTCAAACATCTGCGTTAGGTCCCGCCACCCATGAGCACCCCCTCCTCCGCCGCAGCCCCGGCCTCCGGGCACAGGAACGAGACGGTCATCGTCTTCGCCCTGAGCCTGGCCGCCATGGTCGTGTCGATGATGCAGACCCTCCCGGTCCCGATCCTCGGCCTCATCCGCGACGACCTCGGCACCTCGACCGCGAATGTGAGCTGGGTGACCACCGCCACGCTCCTGTCGGCGGCCGTCTTCACCCCGCTCCTCGGCCGCTTCGGTGACCAGCACGGCAAGAAGCCCACCCTGGTCGCCGTCCTCGGCGTGATGGTCGCCGGCTCGGTCATCGCCGCGCTGGCCTCGTCGCTTCCGCTGCTGATCCTGGGCCGGGTGCTCCAGGGAGCCGCCACGGCGATCTTCCCGCTGGCCCTCTCGGTCCTGCGCGAAGAGGTCCGGCCGCAGAAGCTTCCGGGCGCGATGGCGCTGGTCAGCGGCACGCTCGCATTCGGCAGCGGCCTCGCGCTGGTCGCGACCGGGCTGCTCACCTCCGGGTCCGGCGCGGACTACCGCAACGCGTTCTGGATGGCGACCGGCTTCGCGGCCCTCGCCCTGCTCGCCGTGGTCTTCCTGGTCCCCGCGACCCGCCACAAGACGGGCGGCCGCACCGACTTCCTCGGCGCGCTGACCCTCGGCATCGCCCTGCTGCTGCTCCTGCTGCCGATCTCCCAGGGCCACGAGTGGGGCTGGACCTCCGGCCGCACCCTGGGCAGCTTCGCCGGCGCCGCCGTCATGACCGCCGTCTGGGTGCTGACCGAGCTCAAGGTCCGCGAGCCCCTCGTCGACATGCGGATGTTCGTCCACCGGCCGGTGCTCATGGCCAACCTGGCCGGCATCCTCGTCGGCTTCGGCATGTTCGCGAACTTCCTGGGCGTCTCGTACCTCGTCCAGATGCCCGAGGCGCTCACCGGCTACGGCTTCGACGCGTCGATCCTGCGCGCCTCCGTGCAGTTCCTGCTGCCCGGCGCCATCGTCTCGCTGCTCGCCTCCCCCATCGGCGGCCAGATCGTGCGTCACCGCGGTCCGCGCGTCGCACTGGGCCTGGCCGCCGCGCTCGGCGCGGTCGGCTTCGGCTGGCTCGTCCTGGACCACCAGCACAGCATCTCGGTGATCGGCGCGGGGCTGGTCGTCGGCGCGGCCGTCAGCTTCGGCTACGCCGCCATGCCGGCCGTCATCATGGCCAGCGTCCCGCACCACCAGAGCGGCATCGCCAACGGCATCAACTCGATCTCCCGCTCGACGGGCAGTGCGATCGGCAGCGCCATCGTCACCACGATCCTCGCCTCCCGGACCATCGAGCACCTGCCGGCGGGAGTCCCCCCGCTGCCTGCGGAGTCCGGGTTCACCCTCACCTTCGGGATCGGGGCCGTGGCCTTCGCGCTGGTCGCGGTGATCAGCTGGATCGGGCTGCGGGGCGGACACGGCACCGTGACGGCGGCGTCCGCTCCCGCCGGGGCCGCGCACGGAGCCACACAGGCCGAGAAAGCGGACGAGGCCGAGAAGGCGGACGAGGCCCCCAAGGCCGACACGACCGTGACGGCCGACGCCGGCCGCTGAGCCGCCCGGCTCCCCCGGCACCGCTCCCCGCCACCGCTTCCTCCGCCCGCCCGCCGCGTGTCTCGCGGCGGGCGGGGCGCCCGGCCTTGCATGGTGGGTGCATGAAGGCTACGGACGTCATCTCCGACGGGTTCGGACGCATCGCGGAGGCCGTGCACGAGGTCGTGGACGGCCTCCCGGCGGATCGGCTGAACGCGCGCACCGATCCGGGCGCGAATTCGATCACCTGGCTGATCTGGCACCTGACCCGGATCCAGGACGACCACATCGCCGACGCGGGCGGCCTCGAACAGGTGTGGCGGTCCGGGGGCTGGGCGGACCGGTTCGCCCTGCCGCTGCCGGCCGAGGCCACCGGGTACGGGCACTCGGCGCGGGAAGTCGCCGCCGTCCGCGTCGACTCGGGCGAGCTGCTGCTGGGGTACTTCGACGCCGTGCACGAACAGACCATGGGGTTCGTCCGGTCGCTGGCCGCCGCCGACCTGGACCGGGTGGTCGACGAGCGCTGGGACCCGCCCGTCACCCTCGGCGTACGGCTCGTCAGCGTGCTGGCCGACGACCTCCAGCACGCCGGACAGGCGGCTTTCCTGCGCGGTGTGCTGGAGCGGGGCCAGGGCTCCTGAGCCCCAGCCCCGCTCCCCCAAGCTTCGTACGCGGGCCCGAGCCCTACGCGCCGCTCGCCTCCAGCATGTCCTCGCGCTCGACGATCTTCACGCGCTCGCGGCCCTGGGGCTCGCCCAGGGCCTTCTCGGCCGCGTCCAGCCGGTGCCAGCCCTCCCACGTCGTGTAACGGACGCCGCGCTCGCCGAGGAAGGCCTCGACCGCCTCGGGCGCCGGAGCGTCGGGCGTGCTCAGGCGGCCGTCCGCGTGGTCGGCCAGCAGGTTCGCGACGGTCTCGTTCGCGTCACCCTTGGTGTGGCCGATCAGGCCGACCGGTCCGCGCCGGATCCAGCCGGTCACGTACGTCGACTGCAGGTGGGCACCGGCTTCCATCACGCGGCCGCCCTCGTCCGGAACCGTGCCCGAGGCCACGTCCCAGGGGAGCTTCGGCAGCTCGTCCGAGAGGTAACCCACCGCCCGGTAGACGGACTGAACGTCCCAGTCGGTGAACTGGCCGGTGCCCTTGACGTTGCCGGTGCCGTCGAGCTCGGTGCGCTCGGTGCGCAGACCGACCACCTTGCCGTCCTCGCCGAGCACCTCGACGGGCGACTCGAAGAAGTGCAGGAACAGCTTGTGCGGCCGCTCGCCGATGTCCCGGATCGCCCAGTTCTCCAGGGTCTTGGCGACCATGTCGGCCTGCTTGTTGGAGCGGCGCGTGGCTATGGAACCCTCGTCGTAGTCGATGTCCTCGGGGTTGACGATGACCTCGATGTTGGGCGAGTGGTCCAGTTCGCGCAGCTCCATGGGGCTGAACTTGGCCTGGGCCGGACCGCGGCGCCCGAAGACGTGCACCTCCAGGGCCTTGTTGGCCTTGAGACCCTCGTAGACGTTCGGCGGGATCTCGGTCGTCAGCAGCTCGTCGGCCGTCTTCGCGAGGATGCGGGCGACGTCGAGCGCCACGTTGCCGACGCCGAGCACGGCGACCTTCTCGGCCTCCAGCGGCCAGGTGCGCGGGACGTCCGGGTGCCCGTCGTACCAGGACACGAAGTCGGCGGCGCCGTAGGATCCGTCCAGCTCGACGCCGGGGATGGTGAGCGCGCGGTCGGCCGTGGCCCCCGTGGAGAAGATCACGGCGTCGTAGAAGGAGTGCAGCTCGTCGAGGCTGATGTCGTTCGGGTAGTCGACGTTGCCGAAGAGGCGGACCTGCGGCTTGTCGAGCACCTGGTGCAGGGCGGTGATGATGCCCTTGATCCGCGGGTGGTCGGGGGCGACGCCGTACCGGATCAGCCCGAAGGGTGCGGGCATCCGCTCGAAGAGGTCGATGGAGACACCGGGCTCGGCGGCGGCCTCGGACTTCAGCAGCGCGTCGGCGGCATAGATACCGGCGGGGCCGGCACCGACGATTGCTACCCGGAGAGGGCGAGGCATGGCAGGGTTTCCCTTCGAGCGACGGCAGGACGGATCAAGGGAACCCTAAACGAAGGTAAGCCTAACCCGGCACCCGGTTTCACCTTATGACGTCATAATCAAAGCTTATGACCTCTCAAAGCCCTCCTTGGGACGCCCGGGAACGCGCTGGTCAGCAGCGACGTCACCTGACAGACTGAAACGGCTTGATCACCCCAGGAGGACAAATGGCTGACGAAACAGACACCCCGCAGGACGAATCCCCGGCCGACGCGGCCAAGCGCAAGTTCCGGGAGGCGCTCGAGCGCAACGCCGCGAACGCGCAGTCCCAGCAGTCGCACCAGAGCCGGGCGAAGGTCCAGGGCTCCAGCAGCGGCCCCGGCGGCAAGAACAAGAAGGTCCGCCGCAAGACCGGCTGACCCACGGGACTTCCGGCACACCGCGAGAGCGCTTCGCAGTACGAGCAGACTCGGTCTCGCCGCCGCGGCGGCGGGACCGCGGCATTGAGCCACCCGGGTGACGGAGGATAACCCCTCGCACTGTCAGCAGTTGATCAGCGCGTCCCGCCGAGGGCAGCCATCCCATGCGACAGTGCGACAGAAGGATCCTCCACATGTTCAAGAAGTTCATGGCCACCGCCGCCGTCACCGCCTCCATGCTCGGTGCCGGCGCCGCAGTTGCCACCCCGGCGATGGCGATCGGCAACGACAACGGCGTCAACACCGTCAACGGGAACGGCGCCGCGCAGATCTACGGCAACCAGGAGACCGAGGGCAACATGAGCCCTCAGCTCAGCGCCGTCCAGGGCTCCCTCAACAAGCTCTGCATCGGCCTGCCGGCCAAGGTGAACGCCCAGTCGCTGTTCGCGGTCATCGCCAACATCGGCGTCCAGGACGTCAACGTGCTGGCCAACCCGCAGAACCAGCAGTGCGCCGAGAACTCCACCCAGGCGAAGGGCGACGACTCCCTCTCGCACATCGCCAGCAACATCCCGATCCTCTCGGGCAACCTCTCCCAGGGCAGCTGACCGGCTCGACTGCGCCCCGGTGCCACGCGTCAGGCGTGGCACGGGGGCTTTTCCTTTGGTCTAGACCTTGACAGGTCCAGACCATTTTCGCTTCAGTGGGCAGCGTTGCCCCCACGGCAACTCCCCCCACTGAAGGAGTAGTTACGTGATACGTGCACTTCGCCGCCGCGCCCTCCCCCTGGTGGCCGCCGCGGCCCTCACGGCCGGCCTCGCCATCGCCCTCCCCTCCTCCCCCGCCGCGGCGGCCGCCTGCGCGGGCCCCTGGGCCTCGTCGGCCGTCTACACGAACGGCATGAACGCCTCGTACGGCGGACACAACTGGCAGGCCAAGTGGTGGACCCAGGGCGAGACGCCCGGCACCACGGGGCAGTGGGGCGTCTGGTCGGACCAGGGCGCCTGCGGGGGCGGGGGCCAGGAACCGGACCCCGGCCCCGTCGACCCCTCCGGTTTTGTGGTCTCCGAAGCCCAGTTCGACCGGATGTTCCCGAACCGGAACCCCTTCTACACCTACAACGGCCTGGTGTCGGCGCTGTCCGCCTACCCCGCCTTCGCCAAGACCGGCGACGACACCGTGCGGCGGCGCGAGGCCGCCGCCTTCCTCGCGAACGTCTCCCACGAGACGGGCGGCCTCGTGCACATCGTCGAGCAGAACACCGCCAACTACCCGCACTACTGCGACGCGGCCCAGCCCTACGGCTGCCCCGCGGGCCAGGCCGCGTACTACGGGCGCGGCCCCATCCAGCTGAGCTGGAACTTCAACTACAAGGCGGCCGGTGACGCCCTCGGCATCAACCTCCTCGCCGACCCCTACCTGGTCGAGCGGGATCCGGCCGTCGCCATGAAGACGGCCCTGTGGTACTGGAACACCCAGAACGGCCCGGGCACCATGACCGCCCACGCCGCCATGGTGAACGGCGCGGGCTTCGGCGAGACCATCCGCTCCATCAACGGGGCCCTGGAGTGCAACGGCGGGAACCCCGCCCAGGTCCAGAGCCGGATCTCGGCCTATCAGAGCTTCACGCAGCTGCTGGGCGTGACCCCGGGGAACAACCTCGGCTGCTGAACCGGCGGACGGCGGGCGGAGGTTCAGCGGCCGGACAGCCGGTGTCAGCCGGCGTCAGCGGGCGTTGAGCGCGGCGGCCAGCTGGGCCCGTGAGCGTACGTCCAGCTTCTGGTAGATCCGGGTCAGCCGCGCCTCCACCGTCTTGACGCTGAGGAACAGCTTCGCCGCGGCCTCCTGGTTGCTGGCGCCCCGGCTGACCAGCAGCGCCAGGCGGGTCTCGGCCTCGGTCAGGGTCGAGGCCGCGGACACCTGAGGTCCGCCCGTGGCGACGCCCGCCTCTCCCTGAGCCGGTTCCCTGGCGAGCTCCGCCCAGGGGACGGCTCCGGCCCGGCCGAACACCTCGGCCGCCGCTCGGAGCGCGTCGCGGGCGGGTGCGCGGCGCCGGCGGCGGCGCTCCACCCGGGCGAGGGCGAGCAGCGTACGGCCGCGTTCCAGCGGCAGCTGGAGGGCGTCGAAACGCTGCGCCGTGGTCTCGAGCAGGTGGACGGCCGCGTCGGCGTCGCCCCGCGCGGACAGGCACAGTCCGCGGGCCCGGTCGAGCGCCGCGACCACCCCGGTGCGGCCGAGGCCGACGGCCACCCGACGGACGGAGTCGATCAGTTCGCTGGCTTCGCCCGGTTCGTCCGCGGCGACCAGGGCCTCGGCGAGCTCCCCGTGCCAGCGCAGGATCGAGGGGTCCACCACCTTCTGGGCGGCCTCCAGCTCGGCGACGCGGCGCAGGGTGGCGACGGCCTTCGTCGCCTCTCCCGTAGCCAGTTCCACGAGGCCGAGGGCGTGCAGGCTACGGGACAGGAAGACCTGGTCGTGTTCTTCCTGCGAGGCCTGGATCCCGCGCCGGGCGTAGCCGGCGGCGCGCGCGAAGCTGCCGCCCATGGCCTCCGCCATCGCGGCGACGTACCAGGCGGGGCCCGGTGAGAGGCCCGCCTCGATCGTCAGCTCCAGGGCGCGGCGGGCGCGGGCGGAGGCCGCCTCGCAGCGGCCGCTGCGCAGTTCCACCTCGGTGAGGCTGCGCAGGACCTCGAAGACGTCCTCGGCGGAGCCGGTGCTCTGGACGGCGGGCAGCAGGACCATCAGCTGCCGGCGGGCGTCCTCCAGGCTGTCGTCGAAGAGGGCGTGCCGGACCGCGAGGTACTGGGGCGCGTTGCGCATGCCGAGCGGCACCTCGGGGGCGGGCAGGGCGAGGGCCTCGGCGAGGATGGCCTCGGCGCCGGGGTCACCGAGGATGCGGCCCATGCGGGCCCGTACCGTCAGGGCCATGGCCTCGGCGACCTGGTCGCCTCCGAGGGCGGCGAGGGCCCCCGCCCGGGCCGCGGCGTCCCGGGAGCGGACGGGGTCGCCGTCGCTGAGGTTGTGCTTGGTGGCGATCCGCAGCTGGACGGCGGCCTGGAGCGCGGGGTCCCCGGCGGCCTCGGCCATGGCGCAGGCGAAGGTCTCGTCGAGCGCGCCGAGGGCCTGTCCGGCCGCGTCGATCACGGCGAGACGGACCCGCACCCGGTCGGCGGGCGAGGCGTCGCGGGCCAGTACGGCGCTGGCGGCGCGGCGCGCGAGGTCGGCGCGGCCGGCCCAGCCGGCGTCCTCGGCGGCCGTGACCAGGCGGGCGAGTTCCTCGCCGGCCAGCCAGGACGGCGTACGTTCGGCGGCGAGCAGCCCCAGTTCGGCGGCCAGCGCCCGCTGGCCGCGGCGGCGGCAGACCTCGGCGGCCTCGGTGATCTCCGCGGCGAGCCACTGGTCGGGGGTGTCCACGGCGAGCGCGCGGTGGCGTACGGCCTGGACCTGGTCGTCGACGGCTTCGGCCAGGGCCGCGTGCCCGGCGGCGCGTTCCGGCCAGCCGGCGTCGGCGGCCAGCGCCGTGGGCAGGGCGCCCGCGGTGAACTCCACCCGGCCGTCCTCCCCGACCCTGACCAGCGCCGCTCGTTCCGCCTCGGCCAGCTCCGCCTCGGCGTCGGGGCGGCCGGCCCGGCGCAGCAGGGAGATGGTGGGGCGGGCCGCGAGGGCGGCGAGCAGCAGGGTGCGGCGGCACGGCGCGGAGGCCCCGGCGAGGAGCCGGCGGGCGACCTCGCGGGCCTGGCCGGAGACGGGCAGGGGGTCGGCGTGGTGGGCGCTGCAGTCACGGGCCTCGGCGGCTTCGGCCAGGGAGTGGCCGAGCGCCAGGGCGAGGCGCGGATTGCCGCCGCTGGCTTGGTGGATGCGGCCGGCGAGGCGGGCGGGCAGGCCGTGGCGGACGAGGAGTTCGGCGACCTCGTCGGCGCCGAGCGGGGGCACTCGTACGACCGGGACGCCGGGGCCGCAGAGGGGCTCGCCCACCGGGCCTCCGCCCTGGACGCATTCGGCGACCAGGACCCGTACGTGGGGCGGGGTCAGACGCAGGGCGAAGCGGAGCAGGTCGGTGCTCTCGGCGTCGAGCCACTGGGCGTTGTCCAGGACGAGCAGGACGGGCTGGCGGGCGGCGAGCGACCGCAGTACCTCGACGACGGCGAGGCGCAGCGCGATGTGGTCGCGGCCGGCGCGGGGGGCGTCGGCCTCGCGGCGCAGCAGGGCGATGGCGGTGCGCTGGGGGCCGGAGAGCTCCTCCAGGGCGGCGCTGGGCACGGAGGCGAGGAGGGCCGCGGCGGAGGCCTCGGGTATCCACTGGTCGGCCGCCTCCGGGGCGAGGCGCAGCACGGCCTCGCGGCGGGATTCGGCCGCTGCCGCGACGGCTCGGACCACCTCGGTCTTGCCCGCTCCGGCGGGTCCGGTGAGCAGGGCCCGGCCGTGCGCGGTCAGCGCGCGGTCGACCGCCTTGATGAGTTCACCGTGTCCGACACTTGCGACACTTGTGTCAGCGTGCCCCGTCGCCGCCACCACGCACAGCCACCAGCCTCTCGGTCCCCAGCTCCTGTGCCTTTCCTGTGAGAGGCGACAATACGAGGTCGGATGGCGGGCGGACCCTGATTGTGACGCAGAAATCAGTCACGTGACCGGAAAACCCGCCGGGCCTGCCGATACGCGGTGTATCGGCAGGTCCGACGGGCTGGTTGGTCCGTACTATCGCCCCGTCAGGCCGGCGTGGCGGCCGGACCGGGGGCCGGCTCCCGAGCGCTGACTAGAAGGTCAGGTTCCAGGAGTCGATCTTGCCGGTGTCGCCGCCGGCGTTGTCGTTCACGCGCAGCTTCCAGGTGCCGTTGGCGACCTCGGTGGAGGCGTCGACGGTGTAGACCTGGCTGATGTTGTCGGCGCTGCCGCCCGAGCGGTTGTGCACGGTGTAGACGGTGCCGTCCGGGGCGACCAGGTCGACCTTGAGGTCACCGATGTAGGTGTGCACGATGTTCACGCCCACCTTGAGGGTGGCCGGGGCGTTGCCGGTCACCCCGCTGACGGTGATCGGGCTCTCCACGGTGGTGTTGTCACCGATGGCGAAGTCCGTGGTGTTCTCGAAACCCGCGGTGGGCGGGGTGGAGGTCACCGCGGCGACGGTCGCGGCGGCGTCGGCGAGACCGGTGCCGCAGCCGCCGGTGCAGGTGCCGGCCAGCGGGCGGGCGTTGTCCTTGATCGCGGACTCGATCTGCGCCGGGGTCAGCGCGGAGTTCGCCGACTTCAGCAGGGCGGCGAGGCCCGCGACGTGCGGGGCGGCCATGCTGGTGCCCTGGTAGGGCTTGTAGAGCTCGGCGCCCGGGGTGGTGGTGCCGGCGTTCAGCGTGGAGAGGATCGCGTTCTCGGGGGTGGTGACGGTGCCGGGCGTGTCGGTGGCGCGGCGGGTCTCACCGCCCGGGGCGGCGACGTCGATGATCGCGCCGTAGTTGGAGTAGTACGAGCGGTCGCCGGCGCGGTTGCTGGCGGCGACGTTGATCACGTTGTTGCAGCTGGCGGGCGAGAAGCCGGCCGCGTCGGAGTTGCTGTTGCCGGCGGCGACCACGACGGTCGTCCCGCGGGCCACGGCGGCGTTGATGGCGTTCTGGTAGGTCGCGGTGCAGGCACCCGCGCCGCCGAGGCTCATGTTGATGACCTTGGCCGGGGTGGCGTTGGCCGGGACGCCGGTGACGGTGCCGCCCGAGGCCCAGGTGATGGCGTCGACGATGTCCGAGGTGGCACCGCCGCACTTGCCGAGCACGCGGACGGGCTGGATCTTCGCGCCGTACGCGATGCCGGCGACGCCCTTGGCGTTGTTGGTGGCGGCGGCGATGGTGCCGGCCACGTGGGTGCCGTGCCAGGAGGAGTTGCTGGCGGTGGAGCCGGTGCCGCACTCGCCGGCGGCGCTCCAGTCGCCCTGGTCGGCGGGGTTGTTGTCGCGGCCGTTGCCGTCACGGGCGGCGGTGGAGCTGGCGATGAAGTCGTAGCCCGCGACGATGTTCGCGGCGAGGTCCGAGTGGGCGACGTAGCCGGTGTCGATCACGGCGACGGTGACGCCGGAGCCGGTGGTCTTGTCCCAGGCGGCGGGGACGTTCATGCCGGCGGTGGGCTCGAAGAGGTCCCACTGCTTGGCGTACTCGGTGTCGTTCGGGGTGATGGCCGTGGGGTAGGCGCGGGAGTCCGGCTCGACGTAGGCGACGTCCGGGTCGGCACGGAACTGGGCCATCACGTCGGCCGCGTCGGCGGGGGCGACGGTGCCGCCGAGGCTGACCAGGGCGGCTCCGGTGCCGAGGCGGCGGTCGAACTTCGCCTTCTTGCCGGCCTTCTTGCCCTTGGCGCTGGCGTCGTCGGCGGCCGCGCTGTTGGAGCTCGCCTCGGAGGCCGAGGACTTGTATCCGACGATGAGGTTCTCGACCGGGGCGGTGGGGGCGACCGTGGCGGCGGGGGCCGCGGCGGGGGTCTCGGTGGCCAGGGCCACGGAGGCGGTCGCGGAACCGGCGAGCAGGGTGACCGACATGGCCACCACGGATATGAGCCTACGTCTGGATGCGTGCACGGTGTTCCCTTTCGCGGGCCGTTTCCGGGCAGGCCGGAGCGGCCGGTCGGTGCAGTGTGGGAGGTACCGGCGGCTGCGGGGCCGGGAGCGAGCTGGTCGAACTCGTCCCGGCCGCCGCCGCGCGCCACGTTGCCCCGGCCTCGACGGCGGGGCAGGGCAACGGCGGTCCCGGCGGTCCTCCGGGCGGTTCGGCACTCACGCCATGTGGGGTTGGCGTGTGGTCCGTTCAGCCGGGGAAAGATCGCCGGTGGGCAGACAGTAGGCAACACGCGGATGAACTGGATACGGGGAAAACCCTTGTCGGCCCCCTGCGGCTCCCCCGGGGGTCCTGCGGCGCCCGGGCACCGTGGCCGGCGCGGGCCGGGCGACGCAGTCGCCCACACGGCCGGCGACGACACCGGTGTCCGGGCCAGCTGGGGCTGTTCGGGGTCCCCCGGCCGGTCCACCACGCGCTGCCCGCGGCCGCCACTGCCGGACCTGAGCCCCGTGTGACCCAGGTCACATGAACCGTTCCCGGCCCGTGGGCGTGTTCCGACCGCACCACGTAAGCGTGGAAGACGGAGAGGGACGGAGAGGGTGAGATGGCCGGACCACTGTGGCCCCGCGCTCGGCGGGGCTCGACCGATGAGGCGCTGATCAAGTCGGTCCACGAGGAGCACGGTCACGCCCTGCTCGCGTACGCCACCCGGCTGACCGGGGACCGGGCCGCCGCCGAGGACGTCGTCCAGGAGACCCTCATCCGGGCCTGGCGGCATTCGGAGGTCCTGGTCAACGGGAAGGGCTCGGTGCGCGGCTGGCTGCTCACCGTGGCCCGCAACATCATCACCGACCGGTACCGGGCCAGGGCCGCCCGGCCGCCGGAGGTCTCCGGGGCCTCGGCCCCGCCGCCGGTGGAGGAGGACCACGCCGACTCCGTGGTGGACACCATGACGGTCCTGGGCGCCCTCGACCGGCTGTCCCAGGAACACCGTGACGTCCTCAAGGAGTTGTACTACCGCCAGCTCAGCGTCGCGGAAGCGGCCGACAGCCTCGGCATTCCCGCGGGTACCGTCAAATCGCGTTCGCACTACGCGCTCAAGGCCCTGCGGGACGTTTTCAAGGACGACGGTTTCAGGGACAGCCTGTCCAGAGAAGGCAAACGACCGGGCAGGCCGCCCCAGCAGCCCGCCGGACTGCGCGAGGTGGTGGCATGAACCGGCAGCGGCACGAGGAGGAACTGCTCGGCCCGTACGTGCTCGGCGTCCTGACCGACGAGGAGGTCCGCCGGGTCGAGGAGCACGTGAACGGATGCGTGCGGTGCCGGGAGGAGCTGGGCGCGTTGCGCGAGATGGAAGCGGCGTTGGGCGAGGTGCCCGAGGAGGCGTTCCTCGACGGACCGCCGCCGGGCGGCGACCTGATGCTCCAGCGGACCCTGCGGCAGATGCGCGGGGAGCTGGCCGGTGCCAGGCGCCGGCGCGCGGGGCTCGCGGGGCTGGCCATCGCGGCCTCGCTCGCGGCGGTGTTCTGGGCGGGCACGCGGCTGGGCACGGATGACGCGGGGGCCGTCGCCCTGCCGCCGCCGTCCCCGACGGCTTCGGCGCAGCCTTCGCCGCCGGCCGAGGGGACCAAGCTGCTCTCCGCCGCCGATGTGGCCACGGGCACGCGGATGACCGTACAGATGACGCCGGCGACGAAGTGGGTGCGGCTCCACGCGGCGGTCACCGGCCTGCCGGCCGGCGAGCGGTGCCGGCTGGTCGTCCTGTCCAAGGACGGTACGCGCACCACCGCGGGCAGCTGGGTCGTCGGCCAGGAGAACGGCAAGGGCAAGGGCGCGGCGCTGGACGGTTCGGCGGCCGTGGACCAGGCGGACGTCAAGGCGATCCTCGTCGAGAACGAGGCGGGCAGGACGTTCGTGTCCGTACCGGTCTGACCGCAGGCCGCGGCTGTGACCTGAGGCCGCGGCGCCGGGCGAGACGGGAGCGGCACGTGACGGAGCCCGGGAGCATATCCAGCTCCCGGGCTCCTGTGTGCCACCCAATTGCGCACACCGGCACGTTGAAGAGTCGCGGATCATTCTGAGATCGACGTGTTCTACCTTTGAACTACCGCGCCACGAGAAGAGGCGCAGAGGGGACTTGAACCCCCATCCATCGATGATCGTCCACGCTCGGTCGATCCGGTGTTCGGCGGCGAATACTGAGACTGGAGCGAGAATCTGAGATTGAGGGGCCGCCTCTACCGGCTTGGGCCACCCCGGCACGCTGTGCCGGGGGAGGGATTCGAACCCCCAACTGACACCCCTGTTCAGCTTCAACATCAGTTTCAGCTTGCGCTCTCGCGCACCCCCTGCAGACATACAGGGGGAGTCGTCGGGGCTACCTGAACAGGTAGCCGAACACCGCGTCGCCGACCCGCTGGTCGGTGACCTCGGTGCTGTTGGCCTCCTCGCGGGCGAACTTGACGGCCTGCTGGAGCTTCTCCACGCGGTCGAGGAGCTCGTTGACCCGCCGGGCGGGCAGCGCGCCGGAGAACTTCACGGTGGTCCAGTAGCCGACCGGAACGTCCTCGTAGTAGACCTCGACCTGCGCCGGGTGCTTGTCGGTGGCCTCGGCCTTGACGTGGTTGCGCGGCACCTTCTTGGTGCGGATCGTGCGCACCGGGTCCGTCTTCCAGGAGTCCGTGGACGGGTCCAGGTTCCAGGATTCGGAGGCGTCGAGCACCGGCAGCTTCCGGACGAAGGTGTGCATGTCCGTGAGCTGCTTCTCCAGGAAGAGGAGGTAGGGCACGGGCACCTGCGCCAGCAGGACCGTTCCCTCCACCACGACGTCGGCGGCCGCGGTGCGGTTCGCCCAGTCCTTGGTGGCCGTCACGTCGAACAGTCGCGTCAGCGTCCCCGCCGTCGCCCGCAGCACGTCCTCGGCCTTGATCTGCACCCGCGTGGACTCGGGCGGCAGTTGCTCGCCCTCCTCGTCCTTGGGCTGGTAGGTCCGGGAGATACCGGCCAGCAGGGCGGGCTTCTGGACGTCGTGGTGAGCCTGCGTGAGCTCCTGGAGGGACTTGGACTTGACGCCCTTTTCCACTGCGATGATCTGATTCAGCTTCGGCACGGGCTGAACCTAGCAGCCCCCACCCCCGTTCACATCCGGGTTTCTTCGGACGCGATCCGAACAGGCGGACCGATCATCACATTGCGGTCCATGCCATCCTGTGACGTCACAACTCGCCGGACGGAATCGGCGGACGTCCGGGGAATATGGGGAAGGTCCATGAAGCTCTGCTTCCTGGTGGAGGAGCACTACCGCCACGACGGCATGCCGAACGAGGTGATCGGGCAGCTGACCGCGTGGGGACACCAGGTGGACGTGGTGCACCCGGGCGGTTCGTTGCTGCGCATGACCGAGGCCGTCGACGCGGGCGCGCACGACGCATGGGTGCTCAAGACGGTCTCCGGCGGTCCGGGCCTGACCCTGCTCGAGGCCGCGGCCTCGGCCGGGATGACCACGGTCAACGACGCCCGGTCCATCCGCGGCGTACGGGACAAGGCGCTGGCCGCCGCCATCGGCCGCAGCCGGGGGCTGCCCCTGCCGCCGACGTACGCGGTGGCCCGCCCCGAGTTGCTCAGGGAGATACCGGCGGCGCAGTACCCGCTCGTCGTCAAGCCCGCCGACGGCAGCTCGGGACGGGCCGTGCACCTGGTGCCCGCGCCGGAGCGGCTGGAGGCGCTGCTCCCCGTGCTCGCCGGCGAGGGCATGCTCATCGCCCAGCCCTACGTGCCCAACTCGGGCACCGACATCAAGGTGTACGCGGTCGGCGGGGAGCTGTTCGCCACCGAGCGCTGCTCCCCCCTGCACCCGGACCCCTCGGTACGGGAGCGCCGCGTACCGCTGTCGGCCGAGGTGGCGGCGATCGCCGCGCAGGTCGGGGCGGTGTACGGGCTGGACCTGTACGGGGTGGACGTACTGCTGGGCCCCGACGGGCCGGTGGTCGTCGACGTGAACGACTTCCCGAGCTTCCGTCAGGTACCGGACGCGGCGGCGCGGGTGGCCCGGGCGGTGCTGGGGCTGGCGAAGGCGGGGGCGGGGGCCGGCCCGGCCGCGCCACCGGTGCCCGCGGCGCGCCCGTTCGCGCTGCCCGTGTCGATCCCGGCGCAGGCCTCGGCTCCGGCGCAGGCCTCGGCTCCGGCGCAGGCTTCGGCCGGGACGGGTGAGAGCGCATGAGGATCGGCCTGATCACCCCGGAGCCCGGTCATCCGGTGCTGGCGGCCACCACCGCGCTGCTGGCCGCGGAGCACGTCGTCGAAGCGGTCGACCCGGCCGCGCCCGGGGACGCCTGCCTACGGCCGGCCGATGTGTACCTGCTGAAGGCCCGGACCCCGCAGGCGCTGGACCTCGCGCGGGAACTGGAGCGGCGGGGCGTGCCCGTGGTGAACTCCGCGGCGGCCACCGCACTGTGCCAGGACCGCACCGAGATGGCCGCGCTCGCCCTGCGGGCCGGGCTGCCCTTCGCCGCCACGCGGACGTACGCCTCGCTCTCGGCCTACGCCCGCGGGGCCTCGGTCCCCTCCCCCGTCGTCGTCAAGAGCCGGCGCAGCCACCGCGGCGACCTGGTCGCCCGCGCCGACGACGCACAGGCGGTGCGGGAGCTGGCGCTGGCCTGGCCGCAGGAGCCGGTGGTGGTGCAGGAGTACGCGCCGAACAGCGGCTGGGACCACAAGCTGTGGGCGATCGGCGACCGGGTCTTCTCGGCACTGCGCCGCTCCGAGCTGGCGCCCGAGGGGTGCGGCCCCACCCGGCCGCCGGCCCTCGGTGAACTGCCCTCCGGCTGGGCCGCTCTGGTGCGCGAGGTGGGCGTGGTGTTCGCGCTGGACGTCTACGGCGTGGACGTCATCGACACCGTCGGCGGCACCCCCCTGATCGTGGACATCAACGCCTTCCCCGGCATCCGCGGCCAGAGCGGTGCCCCCGAGGCCCTGGCGGAGCTCGCCCTGCGCCGGGCCGCGGGACGGACGCGGGCCGCGTCCTGAGGGGGGCGCAGGGGGTCGGGCAGGCCCGGTACGCCCCTCCGCGCGGCCGGACGGGGGAATGCGGCGGGTGCGACGGCCGCGGCCCGGTGTCGTGGCGCGGACGGGCGGCGGGCACGGTGAGGATCGCGGCATGGGCGTCGCCTTGCCGGTCCTCTTCGCACTGTTCGCCGCGTTCAGCAACGCGCTCGCCACCGTGCTCCAGCGGCGGGCCGCCCTCACCGTGCCGCAGAGCGGCGGATTCCGCTTCAGCCTGGTCCTCGACCTGCTGCGGCGGCCGCTGTGGCTGGGCGGGATCCTGGCCGTGATCGCGGCCGGGGCGGGACAGGCCGCGGCGCTGGCCACGGGCGCGCTGGCCCTCGTACAGCCGCTGTTCGTACTGGAGCTGCCGCTCGCCCTGCTCATCGCCTCGCTGCTGGCGCGGCAGCGGCTGCCGGGGGCGTTGTGGCTCGCCGTGGCCGCGGTGGTGGCGGGGCTCGGGATCGCGCTGGTGGCCGCCTCGCCCGTGGGCAACCGTACGGACGTGCCGCCCGCCCGGTGGGGGGTGGCCCTGGCCGCGTGTGCGGTGGCCGTCGCCGCCTTGGCCGCGGCCGGGCTGCGCCGTCCCCCCGGCCGCTCGCGGGCCGGCTGCCTCGGCGCCGCCACCGCCGTCTGCTACGCGCTCACCGCCGCCCTGATGAAGTCCGCCGTGCACGTCCTCGACGACGAGGGCCTCGGCGGCTTCCTGACGACGTGGGAGACGTACGCCTTCGGCGCGAGCGGCATCTGCGCCCTGCTGCTGCTCGAACACGCCATGCAGGGCGGCCCCTTGGTCGCCTCGCAGCCCGCGCTGACCCTCGGCGACGCCGGTGTCAGCATCGCGCTGGGCGTGATCCTCTACGAGGAACACCTGCGCTCGGACTGGTGGTTGCTGCCCCAGCTGCTGGGCGTCGCCCTGATCTGCGCGGGGGTGCTGGCCCTCGCCCGGGCAGGGGAGGGCGCACCGTAGAGAGGGTCGGGCACCGCCCCTACGGGGTGGGCGAGAGGCCCGTGACGTCCTGGACGTGGCGCAGGCTGGGCTCCAGCAGGACGGCGTGGAGCTGCTGGAAGACCTGGCGGGCCGCGACCGCGTTCCAGTCCGCCGGGAGCAGTTCGGTCGGCAGGCCCGGGTCCAGGTACGGCAGGCGGCGCCACTGGGTGAGCATCGGCACGTAGTGGCGGAACGCCTCCGCCGGGTCGAGGGCCGACTGCGCCGCCATGCGGGCCGCGACGGGCGCGTAGGCGTCGGTGAAGACCGCGTACTGCGCCTGGATCGCCGGGAAGTCCCACCACGAGCTCACCGTCTCGGGCAGGTCGCTGAACGCGGCGTAGTCGGCGGCGAACAGGTGGACGTAGTCGCTGAGCCCGAGCCGGACCAGCATGCCGCGCGCGTCGTCGAGCAACCGGCCCGGGGCGAGCCACACGCCGGGGGCGATGTTGCCGAAGCCGAGCCAGGTCAGGCGGGTACGCAGCTGGTAGCGGTGGGAACGCTCGGACTCCGGCACGGAGAAGACCGCCATGGCCCAGCCGTCCGCGAGGTCGGCGGGCTCCAGGCTGGCGAAGATGCGCCGGTCGCCCTCGTCGAAGACGGGGTGGACGGCGGGGCTGAGCCGGTAGCCGGTGGCGCCGCGGCGCTCCGGTTCGAGGACGCCGCGCTTCTTGAGGCGTGAGATCGCCGAGCGCACCGCCGGGCCGTCGACGTCCAGCTCCCCCATCAGCGTGATCAGGTCCGCGATGGAGATCCAGCCTCCGACACGGCGGAGGAACGCCCCGTAGACCGTGTTGATCAACGAGCTGGGCCTGAGGGGGCTGTCGGACATGATCGCCTTCCGTTGTACGCGGTCGCGATCATATCGAGCCCCCTCCCGGGCGGTTCAGGGCCGGTCCGCTCCCCGTGCGGGCGCTCGGCGGTCCTCTTCAGGCCTCGGGGATGCACACCCGGACCGACGTGCCGGACGCGTGGGCGACGACCGAGAGTTCGCCGCCCAGCTCGGCCGCCAGCAGCTGCACGAGCAGCAGTCCGCGCCCCGCCTCGGAGTCCGGGTCCACCTCCGCGCGGGGACGGGGCGGCCGCGGTGGGCCGGCGCCCCGGTCTGCGACCTCCAGCCGGAGCCAGCCGCCGCCGGCGGCCACGCCGACGCGCATCCGGCCGCCGCCCGCGTGCCGCACGACGTTGCCGACGAGCTCGCTGACGGCCAGCAGGAGGACGTCCGCCGCGTCGACGGGGACTCCCCACGCGTCGAGCGTGCGGCGCACACGGGCCCTGACCTGGGGAACGCTCGCGGCGATGGGGTCGGCGACCCAGTGGACGAAGCTGCGGACCGCGGGAATCGCGGGACTGCCGGTGGTAGTGAGCATGACGTGCTCCCGGAGAGGGAAGGCGGCGCGACCGCTGGGGTGGCTCGTGTAGCCGATGCGAAAGCCGAACCGATCCTGGGGTTGTGGTCAGCGGAAATGCATCGCTAGAGTCGTGATTACACGTGTAACACGCTACGCCGCCGCCTCAGGCGACTCGCGCAAGCATTCCGGACAAACGACCCGAAGCCCGCCCCAAGCCGACCCCGTGCCCCCTGGACCCCATCCGCCCACCCGCAGAATTGGAAGGGCCGCAATGACGCAATCTCCTCCGGCCGCATTCGACATCGCCGACATGACGTGGCCGCCCCCGCCGTACCAGTCCCCCGTACCCCCCGTGACGGACACCGACGGCGTGCGCCGCTTCGACGGCGTCACCTACGCCACCACGCCCGGCTACCGCCCCCGCCTGCTCGACGTCCGGACACCGGCGGGCGACGGGCCCTTCCCCGCGGTCGTCTGGATCCACGGCGGCGGCTGGCTGGAGGGCGACCGCCGCTACCCGCCGCCGACCGTGCCCGCCGCGCTGCTCCACGGGGCGGTACTGGCCGCCGGGCTCGCCCTCGTCTCCATCGACTACCGGCACAGTCTCGAAGCGCCCTTCCCCGCCCAGCTGCACGACGTCAAGGCCGCGATCCGCTACGTCCGCAGGTTCGCCGACGTGTTCGGCGTCGACCCCGACCGGATCGGCGTCTGGGGCGAGTCCGCGGGCGGGCACCTGGCCGCGCTCGCCGGGCTCGTCGGCCCCGGCAGCCGGGACGGCGCGGCCCTGGAGGGCACGCAGGGGGTCGGCTCCGGCGACACCGGGGTCCTGGCGGTCGTCGACTGGTACGGCATCTCCGACGTGGTCGCCGCCGCCGAGCACCCCATGCCGCAGATGCCCGGCGGCGCGGACTTCCCCAACCCGTACGAGGCCCTGCTCGGCGCCGACGCGGCCGAACGCCCGGACCTGGCGCGGGCCGCGAGCCCGGTGACCTACACGGAAGGCTCGAATCCGCCGCCGTTCCTGCTGGTCCACGGCACCCGGGACGGCCTCGTCCCGTACAGCCAGAGCGAGATCCTGGCCACGGCCCTGAGCGGCGCCGGGGGCGAGGTCACCCTGCGGCCCGTGGTGGACGCGGACCACATCTTCCTCGGCGCCCCGGAGATCGTGCCGATCGTCGAGGAGAGCGTCGCCTTCCTGGCCCGGCACCTCGGCGCGCAGGCCTGACCTCCCGTCCCCCGGTGCTCGTTCCGTCCCGGGGGCGCGGCCAGGCCGCGCCCCCGCGTTCCCTTCTCAGCACACGGCTGCGGGCAGTGAACGGGAAGGGCCGAGAGGCCCGGCCGTCAGGTGGTCTCGCGCTCGACCAGGACCGGTTCCACCGACGGCACCGGCGCGGCCTTGCCGGTCTCGATCAGCTCGTGCAGGGCCTGCGCGATCTGCGCGGCCGACGGCATGTCCAGCCGGACCGTGGTGAGCGGGGGCTGCTGGAGAGCGGCGAGGACGAGGTCGTCGCAGCCGACGAGGGCGACCTCGTCCGGTACGGCGATACCCTCCGCCTGGAGCGCGTGGAGCAGGAGAGCGGCGTACTCGTCGTTGTAGGTGAAGACGGCGTCCAGGCCGAGGCTCCGCCAGCGCCGCGCGAGAGCGGTCGCGGACTCGCGCGTATAGGCCAGTTCCACGGGGGTGACGGTCGCCATGTGCCGGGCCGCGACCGACTCGGCGCCGGCGAGGCGGGGCCGGGCGAGGGTACCGAGGCCCCGCTCCTGCGGGATGACCACGCCGATGCGGGTCCGGCCGCGTGCGATGAGGTGCTCGGCCGCGGTGGCGCCGATCCGGGCGTGGTCGAAGCCGACCGTGTACACGCCCTCGACCGGGTGCGCCGCGAAGGCGAGCAGGCCGCGCACCCCGGCGCGGCCCAGCACGTCGGCCGCCTGGGCGGTGAAGCGGTCGCCGTCCAGGGCGATGACGGCCACGGGGCGCAGTTCGGCCCAGGCCCGGGCGGCGTCGAGGGGGTCTGCGAAGCGGCCCGCGTGGAGTACGGCCGTGTAGCCGAGCTGGTCGAGCTCGCTGTGCAGGTCGTCCGTCCAGTCGCTGACGAGGCGGCCGATCGCGGAGACCGACGCGGGCATCAGGACGAGGTTGCTGCGGCCGGCGCGCAGGGACCGGGCCGCGGCGTGCGGTACGTAACCGAGCTGTTTGGCCGCGTCGAGCACCCGGGCCCGGGTGCCCGCACTGACCCGGTGGCCCTGCGTGTCGTTCAGGACGAAGGACACCGTGGCGCGCGAAACCCCGGCGAGGCGGGCCACGTCGGCGCTGGTGACGGATGCGGGGACGTGTGTGTCTTTGGCCATGACGTCCCTCGACGCTCCTTCTGGTGGGGCTTGCTCCTTCCTGTCAGGTTACACGAGTTAGATCAAGGGAGCGGAGGGCTGCACGGACGTGGGGGCGGCCCCGTGCAGGATCCGGGAGGCGCCCGCGAGGTCACCGAGGGCGCTCACGACCGCGTCGAAGCGCATCGTGGTGCGCTCCTGCGGGTCGTACGGCCGCCAGTGCGGCATCTGCGGGTGGTTCGGGTCGCCGGTGCGGACGAAGGCGATCCACGCCTGGTGCATGGTGTGCGCGAGGCCGTCGCGGACGGCGGGATCGAGCCCGGCCAGGAAGGGCGCGTGTGACCACTGGTCGAAGTTGTCGAAGACGAAGGGCAGCTCAAGGCAGTGCGCCGCGGCGAGCCTGCCCTCGTACGCGGGGGTGGGCAGGTCGAACTGGTAGGCCCACACGGGGCGACCCGACTCGGCCCTGGCCTCGGCCAGCCGGACGGCGGGGACGCGGAAGAGCTCGTCCGTGATGAGGTCCATGAGCACGTCCGCGGGACGGGCGCCGGGCCGGGCGTGCTCGTAGGCCGCATACACGTCCGCGGCGGCCTCGGCCCCGAAGGTCTCCGCGATCCGGTCGGTCACCTGCTCCCGGGTGGCAGAGGCGTATCCCTCATCGAGGGCGAAGCCGAAATTGGCCTCTTCGCGCGTCCAGCCGATCATGACGTCGATGCCCTTCGCCGCTCCGTGCAGCAGGGCCTGCGCCGGATGCCGCTCCAGGGTGACGCCGTCGATCACCGGCAGGAAGGGCGTCGGCCAGTACCCCCACCGCATGGTCCGCGCGAACAGCCCGGCGCCCGCCCCGATCAGCTGCTGCCAGGGCAGGGCGCGCAGGTGCGCCGCGTCCTTGGCGCCGGCCAGTTCCAGGTAGGCGGCGGTGCGCTCCCGGCAGGCGTCGGGGCCGGGAAGGTCCAGGCCGAAGGGCGGGCTCTGCAGGATCACGCGCCGGATCAGGCCCTGGGCCCGCGGATGTCCGGCGAGGGCGGCCGTGGACACCGCGCCGCCCGACTGCCCGGCGACGGTGATGCACTCCGGGTCGCCGCCGAAGGAGGCGATGTTCTCCTTGACCCAGTGCAGGGCGGTGAGCTGGTCGGTGAGCCAGAAGTTGCCCCCGGGGGCGGCGGGCGCGCCTTCGCCTTGACGCTGACCCGCGCCCTTGCCGTCACCGTCTTCCTCTTCCTCGCCCAGGTAGAGGTAACCCAGCGGCCCGATGCGGTAGTTGACGCTCACGACGACGAGGTCGCCGTTACGCGCGAAGGTCTCGCCCGAGTAGCCGGGCAGGGAGCCGGAGCCCGAGACGAAGCCGCCGCCGTGGATCCAGACGAGGACCGGGCGGCGGGCGTCGTCGGTGGCGGGCGTCCAGACGTTGAGGGTCAGGCAGTCCTCGTCGAAGGGGGGCGAGCCGTGTCCGCCCAGCACCGGGTCGCCGCCTTCCTGGTACATCTGCGGGGCGCTGAGGCCGTCGGCGGTGGCGTCCCGCGTGCCGCCCCAGCCGGCGTGGGGCCGTGCGGGCCTCCAGCGCAGGTCGCCGACGGGCGGCGCGGCGTAGGGCACGGCCCGGAAGACGGCGACTCCCCCCTCGATCGCGCCGCGCAGGCGCCCTGCGGGCAGTTCCACGACTGGCTGTTCCCGGCCTGGAGTGTGGGGCATGAGCCGTTCCTTCCTGCCTGTCGCGCACGGGATGCACGCCGACAGCGAGATTATTGCGCGATTTTAGCGATCGTCAATCACCAGCGATATTTTGGCAGCCGCGGATGGGTTACACGTCCTGGCAGCCCACCACACCGCAATCGGTCACGATCTGCACAACGACCCGCTCCAGCCCTTGGCGGCGGCTGGAAATGGATGCTACACAGTCTCCAACGCACTTGGTGACACGTGTAACAGCGTGATGTACACCGCGTCCGTCTGCCGCGTCCTCCGGTGATTTCGCCGCCCCGCGCCCGCTTTCGGGGCGCCCCTCTCCCCTACGCACGCCACCTCCCCGCTCCGTCCCCCGAGGAGTCGTCATGGCCACGCACGAAGCCGTCGATACCCCCGTCCCCACACCAGCGGGAACGCCCCGCCAGCGCGGGCTCCTGCCCCTGCTGCTGGTGGCCAACTCCGCCATGATGGCGCTCTACATGGGCGTCGGCTCGGTTCTGCTGCCCACGCAGATCGCCGCCGTCGCTCCCGACGACAAGGTCGCCGTCCTGGGCCTGATCGGTGGAATCAGCGCGATCTTCGCCACCGCCTTCAACCCCATCGCCGGCGCCCTCTCCGACCGCAGCGGTCGCCGCAACCCCTGGATCCTGGGCGGAGCCCTCGCCTCGCTCGCCTGCCTCGCCTTTCTCGGCAGCGTCAGCACCGCGCTGCTCGTCGGCATCGGGTGGTGTCTGATTCAGGCCACCATGAACGTCTACCAGGCAGCGGTCACCGCGATCGTGCCCGACCGGATACCCGTGGTCCGCCGCGGCACCGCGTCGGCGCTGGTCGGGCTCGGGCTGCCCATCGGCGGCACCGTAGGGGTACTCGTCGCCTCGCAGACCGTGGCGCACCTGCGCACCGGCTACCTCGTCTTCGGCGCGATCGTCGCCGGGGCGGCCCTCCTGCTCACCGGCTTCTGCCGCGACGTCCCGCGCACCGGGCCCGCGGCCGACGCGCCGGCCAGACCCACGCGCGCCCAGCTGGCCGTCTTCCTCTCGGCCCTGGCCCACCACGACTTCCGGTGGGCCTTCATCGGCCGGGCGCTGATGGTCCTCGGCTACTTCTCCGTCGTCGGCTACCAGCTGTACATCCTCGACGACCACATCGCGCTGCCGGCCGGCCTCGCCCCGCCCGCCGCGATGGCGGTCCTCACTCCGGTGTCCATGGTCGCGATGGCCCTCTCCACCGTGCTGGGCGGCCTGCTGTCCGACCGCTGGAACCGCCGCAAGGTGTTCGTCGGCGTGTCGGCCGCCCTGGCCGGGCTCGTCATGGTGGTTCCGGTGGTCAGCCCGACCTGGACCGGCATGCTCGTCTTCAGCGCGCTGAACGGACTCGCCTTCGGCTGTTTCATGGCCGTGGACACCGCGCTCGTCACCCTGGTCCTCCCCCGGGCCGAGGACGCCGCCCGGGACATGGGCGTCCTCAACATCGCCAACGCGGGCCCGCAGATCATCGCCCCCTTCGTCGCCTCGGCCGTCGTCACCGCCCTGGGCGGCTACACCCCGCTCTTCCTGGTGGGCGGCGCCCTCTCCCTGATCGGCGCGCTCGCCATCCTCCCGATCCGCAGCGTGCGCTGATCCCTTCGCCGGGGCCGTCGCCCGGGCCCGGGCCCCGCCCCGGCCTGAACTCCGGCGGGCGCGCGCCGAGGGTCGCGCGCCCGCCGGTCACCACCCCGGCTCACCCTCGCCACCCCCGCTCAGCGCCACCGCCCCACCGCCCCACCGCCCCGTCCCTCCCTCCGAAGGAGTCCCCCGTGAGACGCAAGCGAGTTCTGCCGCTGGCCGCCCTGATGCTGTGTACCCCGGCCCTGGCCGGCACGGCGCCCGCCCTCGCCGCCGCCCCGCAGACCGCGCCCGCTCCGGCCCCCGCGCCGGACGGCCCGTTGCGGATCCTGCTCACCAACGACGACGGCTACAACGCGCCGGGCATCCGCAAGGCGTTCGAGCGCCTGACCGCCGCCGGACACGACGTCACGATCGTCGCCCCGCTCACCAACCAGAGCGGCACGGGTACGAAGATGATGAGCGCCCCCACGATCACGGTGAAGCACCCCGAGCCGAAGGTCTGGGCCGTCGACGGCACTCCGGGCGACTCCGTCGCCTTCGGCCTGGCCGAGGTCTTCGCCGGCCGCGCCCCCGACCTGGTCGTCTCCGGCACCAACTTCGGCCCGAACATCGCCGGGCTCGCCACCCACTCCGGTACGGTCGGCGGCGCCGTCGCCGCGCTGGAGCACGGCGTGCCCGCCATCGCGCTGAGCACCGGGGGCGTCGCCGCACCCGACCCGGTCACGACGGTCAACGCCATGGGCCCCACCCTCGACTTCGCGGTCAAGCTGATCGACCGGCTGCGCGTGCGGGCCCGGTCGGGTCCGCTGCTGCCTCAGGGCGTCGGCCTGAACGTCAACCACCCCGTCGTCGGCGCCGACGGCAAGGGCACGGCCGCCGGGGTGGCCGCGACGTTCCAGGACCCGCAGACCCTCCTCGAACCGGACTTCACCGACGCGGGCGACGGCACCTGGAAGGTCGCCGTGAAGGTGGACCTGCGGCCCGCGGCCAAGGGCGGCGACGTGGAGGCCGTGAGCGCCGGCCGGATCGCCGTCAGCCCGATGAACGCCGACTGGAACACCGGCCCGGCCGACCACGCCGTGACCTCTGCCCTGATCTCCGGGCTCCGCCCATGAACCGCCGGCCGGGCGTCCTGCTCGGCGCGGCCCTCGTGCTGGCGGCCCTGCTCACCTCGGCCCTACCGGCGGCGGCGTCACCGTCCGGCGGATCACCGCGCCCGGTGGTCACCGTCGCCCAGGGCGCCCTGCGCGGGCAGTCGCGGGACGGGGCGCAGGAGTTCCTCGGCATCCCCTACGCCGCTCCCCCGGTCGGGGAGGCCCGGCTACGGGCGCCTCAGCGGCCGCCCCGGTGGCACGGGACGCGGGAGGCCTCCCGGCAGGCGCCCGCGTGCCTGCAGTTCTCGCCGTTCGGCCTGAGCGATCCGGGGGCCGTCAGCGAGGACTGTCTGTACCTCGACGTGTACCGGCCCCGCGGCGTCCGCCCCGGAGCCCGGCTCCCGGTGATCTTCTGGATGCACGGGGGCGCGTACAGCCAGGGAACGGGCACCCAGTTCGGCGGGCGCACCATGGCCGATCTCACCGGGAGCGTCGTGGTGAGCATCAACTACCGTCTGGGGCAGCTGGGTTATCTGGACCTGCCGGAGCTGCGCCGACAGGGTGAGGGGGACTCCGGGTCCTTCGGGCTGATGGACCAGCTGGCGGCGCTGCGGTGGGCCCGGGAGAACATCGACGCCTTCGGCGGGGATCCGGGCAGCGTCACGGTGTCCGGGCAGTCGGCGGGCAGCGGTTCGGTCTGCGCGCTGCTGGCCGCCCCTTCGGCCGCGGGTCTGTTCCACCGGGCCGTGCTGCAGAGCGGCCCGTGCACCTTGCTGCGTACGCCGGACAGCGCGGCGGCCGAGGCGCAGGCCCGCGCCTTCGCCTCGGGGGCGGGGTGCAGCGCGCCCGCCGAGGTCGCCGGCTGTCTGCGCGCCGCCTCGGGAGCGGCGCTGGTCGAGGCGGCCCGTACGCTGCCCACCTCGGGCCCGGCGTCCGGTGACGGGCTGCTGCCGGTCGAGCCCGCGCGGGCCATCGGGAGCGGCGCGTGGAACAAGGTGCCGGTCCTGATCGGGAGCACCCGTGCGGAGGCCCGGTTCTTCGTCGCCCTGACGCAGCCTCACCTGACGGCGGAGCAGTACGCGGCGCAGGTCCTGGCCGGGTACGGGGCGGCGGGACCGGAGGTGCTCGCCCGCTATCCGGTCGTGGACCACGGCTCGCCGTATCTGGCGCTGTCGGCCGTGCTGACGGACTCGACCTTCGCCTGCCACACGGCGTGGACGGCGCAGCTCTTCGCGTCCCAAGTGCCGACGTACGTCTACGAGTTCGACGACCCGCAGTCGCCCACGCTGGCGGGGGCGCAGGTGCCGGGCCTGGACGAGTCGAACGCGCACAGTGCCGAGCTGGCCTATCTGCACGACTTCACCATGGGCGATCGCCCGCTGACCCCGGTGCAGGTGGCGCTGGGGAACCGGATGAAGCGCTACTGGGCCGCCTTCGCACGCTTCGGCGTCCCCGCCGTCGCGGGTCAGACCCCGTGGCCGGCGGCCGGCGCCGACGCCGACGCCGGTACGGTCCTCACCCTCGATCCGGTGGCGACCCGTACGGTCACCTCGTTCGGGGCGGACCACCAGTGCGCGTTCTGGCGGACCCAGCCGCCCGCCCGCCTCTGAGCGGGCGGACCTGCGGGCCCCGGCCCTCGGGCCGGGGCCCGCACGGCTCAGGCCGTGCCGGTGCGGGCGGCGGCCCGCAGACGACGGCTGCGCAGCAGCGCGAACGCCGACGCCGCCAGGCCCACCAGGACGGCCGCCACCGTCAGGAGCCAGACCGGGACGCCGCCCGCGACGGTGAGCAGTTCATTGCGGTAGACCGCCCGGCGGTAGGGGGTGTCCTTGGCGGTGGCGCGCAGTTCGTGGTCGCCGTCGATGCGGCCGGGCTCCGGGAACTCCTGGTCGATGGCCGTGAGGAACACCGGTGCGCCGCCCGCCAGGTCGGCGAGCGGGCCGTGGTCCGGGGCGATGGTGCCGGCGAAGGTCACCCTCGGCGCGGAACCGCCGATCCGGGTGGCGGGCTCCATGCGGTGGTCGGCCAGCACGTACAGGCCGAGCGACTGCGGGGTCTTCGCCATCCGGGAGAGCCGCATCGGGTAGACGAGCCGGTCGCTCTCGAAGCGGATCTTCAGCGGGTCCAGTTCGCCGCGCAGCACCTTGCCCTCCTGTCGGGGGGCGAGGCGTACCGCCACGTACTCCCACTTCTGGTCCACGTACGGCTTGACCTCGGTGGCGAGCCGGTCGGACAGCGTGAATCCGTTGCTCTCCAGCCAGCCCTTCAGGGCGTCCGGGTCGGTGGCGGTCAGGCGTGCCACGTCGAAGTCGCCGAGCTGTTCGCGGCCGACGACCCCGACGGCCGGTGCGCCGGGGGCCAGGGGGGCGGCGCCGGCGCCGTCGCTCATGCTGGACGAGAAGGGCCAGTCGCCGTCGCGCGGCCAGAAGTAGTGGCGCGTCCTGCGCTCGGGCCGGGTCAGGTCCCGCAGCTCGCCGAACATGCGGCCGTCACCCAGCTCGACGGTCGCGCGCCCCGGCACGGGCATGATCCAGGCGGCCCGTGGCGCGTCCCCGCCGACGGTGAACCGCATGACGATCTGTTCGATGCGGCCGTCCCAGCGCACGACGGACGTCTCGCGGTCGACGCCGATCCGGGACCGGGCGTCGGTGACCATGGCCCCGCACCCGCAGGCGTAGGCGGGGTTGGCCAGGGCGCCCACCTGGGTCGCGAGCAGGGCGAACAGGATCGTCAGGATTCTTCGTTTCATCCACACGGGGTCTCAGACGGTGGCTCCCTTGATCCGGTTCCTCGCTGATCTCCAGGACCTGGTCGTGGTCCGCGCCCGCCCGCCCCACGTCGGCTCCGGTCACTGCCGCTGTATCGTCCCCGTCGGTACGGTGAGCCGCTGAACGGGCATGAGGGAAGACCGATGATCGATGTGCAACGGCTGCGCGTCCTGCGGGCGGTCGCCGAGCACGGCAGCTTCAACAAGGCGGCCGGGGCGCTGCTCCTGACCCCTTCGGCCGTGTCCCAGCACGTCGCGGCGCTGGAGCGCACGCTCGGCCACCCGGTGGCGGTGCGCAGTACGCGCGGGGTCACGCTCACCGAGCCGGGCCGGCTGCTGGTGGAGGCGGCGGAGGCGATATCCGCCGAGCTGGACCAGGTGCGCCACGCCATCGACCGGCTCACGGCGGAGCGCCCGCGCCTCACGCTCGCCACGTTCACCAGTGGCGGCCGGCACCTGCTGCCCGCGGCGCTGGCGCGGTTCGTGGGCGCGCATCCGGAGGTGGAGCTGACGGTGCGGGAGTGCGAGCCGGAGGACGCCGTGCCGATGGTGCGCGGCGGCGCGGCCGACCTCGCGCTGGCCTACCACTTCGACGGGCCGCCGCCCGTGCGTCCGGGCGAGCGGCCGGGGCTCGACTGGGTGTCGCTGATGGAGGATCCGCTGTGGCTGGCCCTGCCGCGCGGCCACCGCCTCGCCGACCGCCCCTCGATCGCCCTGGCCGAGCTCTCCGACGACCGGTGGGTGCTGGGCTGCCTCAAGACGGAGGCCTTCCTACGCCGCTACGCGCGGCTGGCCGGCTTCGACCTGCGGGTGGCCGCCTCCACCACCGACTACTTCTTCGCCCAGACGCTGGTCGCGGCGGGCGTGGGCGTCTCCCTGGTTCCGCACGTCTCGCTGTCCCCGGCCCCGGGCTTGGCCGTCATCCCCGTCGAACCCCCGCGCCCGGCCCGTCACATCGGCCTGGTCCTGCCCCGGCGCCACCATGCGACGCCCCTGGCCACGGCCATGGCCGAGGCCCTGACCACGGCCGCCGCCGCGACGCGGACCGAAGCCCGGCCGTGACAGCGGGGGTGATCCGGTCACCCCGCGGGCTCCTGGCGTACCGAACGGGACGAGGACGTGACCGCGCCCGGGGTCACCAGGCCCGTCTCGTAGGCGAGGACCACGGCCTGGGCCCGGTCGCGCAACGACAACTTGGCGAAGATGCGGGCCACATGTGTCTTCACGGTGGCCTCGCTGAGCGTCAGCTCCCGCGCCAGTTCGGCGTTGGAGCGGCCGTGCCCCATCAGGGTCAGCACCTCACGTTCGCGCGGGGTCAGCGCCGCCAGCTCCTGGTGGGCGGCCGCCGTCGTGCTGCGGTCCGGCCCGGACGCCGCCGGGGCGCAGCGTTCCACCAGGCGGCGGGTGATCGAGGGGGAGAGCAGCGCGTCGCCCGTACTGACAAGGCGCACCGCGGCCGCGAGGTGTTCGGGGGTGACGTCCTTGAGCAGGAAGCCGCTGGCGCCGGCCGCGAGGGCGGCGTACACGTACTGGTCGAGGTCGAAGGTGGTCAGCATGATCACCCGGCAGCCGGGGACTTCGGCGAGGATGCGCCGGGCGGCTTGCAGGCCGTCCATGTTCGGCATGCGGATGTCGAGCAGGACGACGTCGGGGCGCAGCCGGCGCACCGCCGCGACGGCCTCCACCCCGTCGGCGGCCACGCCGACCACGTCGATCCCGCGCGCCGTCAGGATCAGCCGGAAGCCGGTGCGGACGAGGTCCTGGTCGTCGGCGATCACCACGCGGGGCGCCGGCACGGGGGGCGCCGGGTCCGGGGGCGTGCTCACGGCCGGTCCAGGGGGAGGCGGGCGCGCACCCGGTAGCCGCCGCCGAGGCGGCGGCGCGCGTCGAGGTCCCCGCCGTAGACGGCGACGCGCTCGCGCAGGCCGAGCAGGCCGCGCCCGGTGCCGTCCGCCTTCGGCGAGGGCCGGTCCGGTCGCCGCTCCCCCGGCGGACCCAGCACGCTGGGGCCGCCGTTGAGCACCTCCACCCGCAACGCGTGTTCCGCGTACCGCACGGTCACCTGGGTCCTGCCTCCGTCTCCGTGTTTGAGCGCGTTCGTCAGCGCCTCCTGGATGATCCGGTACGCCGTGACGTCGATCCCGGCCGGGAGCGGGCGCGGGTCCCCGGATATCCGCACCTCCACCGGCAGCCCGGCGAAGGCGAATCTGTCGATCAGCGGGCTCAGCCTGCCGAGGCCCGGCTGCGGTGACAGCTGAGCTGCCGGCTGCGGTGACGACCGGGCGGACGACGTCGCTGCCCCCGGGCCGGCCCCGTCCCCGGCCCCACCCCCGGCCCCGCCGCCGTACGGCTCGTCCTCGCCGTCCTGGGCGGGCGCGAGCAGGCCCAGCAGGTGCCGCAGCTCGGTCATCGTGTTGCGCCCGGCCGTCTCCACGGCGCCCATCGCCGCCGCGGCCTCCTCGGGCAGGGTGGTGAGCACCTCACGGGCGGCCCCGGCCTGGACCACCATCAGGCTCACGTTGTGGCTGACGATGTCGTGGAGCTCTGCCGCGATCCTGGCCCGTTCGGCGTCCACGGCGGTACGGGCCGCGCTCTCCCGCTCCCGTTCCAGGAGCCAGCCGCGCTCCCCGATCGCCGCCCGGTGGCCGCGCCGGGCGCGCAGCAGCGCCACGCCCAGCCCGCCGGCCACGGCCGCGGACACACAGGCCGCGACCACGGCGATGATCAACGCCATCCTGACTCCCCATCCCCCGCGACCTGGTGTCATTCTGCCGGACGGGTCGCGTACATCCCCAGGATGACCTGCCCGGCCGGTTACATCCGGGGGCTGACGCCCCGTACGCGGACGCCGCCTTAGGTTCGGGTCATGACAATCCCTCACGACAGTACGCGGCAGGTCGTCGTACGGCTGGACGGCGTGTACAAGGAGTACGGCGACGCGCGGGCCCTCGACGGCCTGTCGCTGGAGATCCGGGCCGGCGACGCGGTGGCCGTGATGGGCCCCTCCGGCTGCGGCAAGTCCACCCTGCTCAACATGGTGGCCGGCCTGGACCGGCCGACCTCGGGCACCGTCGAGGTGCGGGGCCAGGACCTGGGGAAGCTCGGCGAGACCGGCCTGGCGCTGTTCCGGCGCCGCAACATCGGCATGATCTTCCAGTTCTTCAACCTCATCGACGATCTGCCGGCCCTGGACAACGTGGCCTTGGCCGCCCAGCTGACCGGCACCTCGGCCCGGCAGGCGCGCCGCCGCGCCCTGGAGCTCCTCGACGAACTCGGCGTCGCCGACCGCCGGAACAGCTATCCGGCGACGCTCAGCGGCGGAGAACGCCAACGGGTGGCGGTGGCAAGGGCGTTGATGAACCGTCCGGCCCTGCTGCTGGCCGACGAGCCGACCGGAGCCCTCGACAGCCGTTCCGGTGAGCAGGTGATGGACCTGCTCATCGACCTCAACCAGATCGGCCAGACCCTGCTGATCGTCACGCACGACCCGCAGTTGGCCACGCGGTGCGCCAGCCGCCTGGTCGAGGTCGCCGACGGCCGGGTCGCCCGCGAGAGCGCCCTGGAGGCGACGGCATGAGCGCCGTGTGGCGGGCCTCGCGCGCGGCGGTCAAGCGCCGCCGTCTCCAGACCGTCGTCATCGGGCTCGTCGTGCTCTGCTCCACCACGACCGTCCTGCTCGCACTGGCCCTGCTCGCCGCGACCTCGGGTCCCTTCGACACCGCGTACGCCGCCCAGCGCGGCGCGCACACCGTGGCGGTCTTCGACACCGCGAAGGTCTCGACGCAGCAGCTGGCGGAAACCGCCGGGCGGCCCGGTGTGGAGGCCGCCGCGGGGCCGTTCGCCCGGACGGTCGTGGAGGTGCCCGACGGCTGGCTCGGGAACCCGGCCGGCGCACTCACCGTGGTGGGCCGCGCCGACCCGGCGGGCCCGGTGGACCGCGTCGAGATCCTGCACGGGCGGTGGGCCACGGCTCCCGGCGAGATCGTCGTCAACTGGTCCTACAACGGCTCGCCCTACCCGGAGCTGCTGGGCACGAAGCTGGCCTCCCCCGGCGGACCGGAGCTGACCGTCGTCGGGTTCGCCGCCAGCATGAGCCAGTCCGCCGGCGCCTGGGTCTCACCCGAACAGATGGCCGCACTGCATCCGTCCAGCGCCCAGATGCTCTACCGGTTCACGGACCCGTCCACGAAAGCCCGGCTGAGCTCGGCACTGGCCGCGGCCACGGCCGGCCTGCCCGAGGGATCCCTGACCAGCACGCAGACCCACCTGACCCTGAAGCAGGCCTTCTCAGCCCTGGCGGACGCCTACCTCCCCTTCATGACGCTCTTCGGCGTCCTCGGCCTCCTCGTGTCCGTCCTGATCGTCGGGAACGTGGTCAGCGGAGCGGTCGTCTCCGGCTACCGGCACATCGGCGTGCTCAAGTCCCTCGGCTTCACCCCGAACCAGGTGGTCGCGGTCTACCTGACGATGATGTCCGTACCCGCCGTCGTCGGCTCCGCCCTCGGCACCCTGCTCGGCAGCGCGCTGGCCGAGCCCATCCTGAAGGTCGCCTTCTCCGGCATCGAAACGGGCCGGGCGTCCCTCGGCGTAGCCCCGTGGGTGCCCGCCGTCTGCCTGCTGGGGATGCCCGCCCTCGTCCTGCTCGCGGCGCTGGTCCCCGCGCTGCGGGCGCACCGGATGTCGGCGGCCCGGGCGATCAGCGCGGGCGGGGCCCCCCGCACCGGGCGCGGACTGCGCGTCCAGCGCATGCTGGCGTCCGTCCCGCTGCCGCGCCCGGTCAGCCTGGGCCTGGGCCAGCCGTTCGCCCGCCCCGGCCGCACCCTGCTGACCATGGCGGCCATCGTCCTCGGGGTCACCACCGTGACCCTCGCGACCGGGCTGACCACTACGATGCTCGCGCTCGGCAACGCCGGCCGAGGTGACGGCGGCCCCGCGGTGAGCGTGCAGGCGGACCACCGCCGGCCCGGTCCCCGGCTCAGCGACGCCCAGATCGAGGAACGGCTGCGGTCCCTGCCCGGCGTGAAGAGCGTACGGGCCCGTGGGCTGGCCCAGGTCAGCCTGGGCGGGCAGACCCAGCCCGCCTTCGCCGACTTCTACCGGGGGGACGGCCCCGCCTACGCCTTCACCCTCGCCAAGGGCCGCATGCCGGACGGGGCCGGGGAGATCGCGGCCGGACCCGCGTTCCTGACCGAGCGCGGACTGGGGCTCGGCGACCGGGTCACCCTGCAACTGAACGGTGCCCAGGTCCCCGTGACCGTCGTGGGGCAACTCGTCTCGGGCGACGCCCGCGCCCTGCAGGCCGGCTGGCCGACCTACGAGGAGCTCGTGCCGGACGCCCGAGCCGTCGAGTACGCGGTACGGCTGGCTCCCGGCACCGACGCCCGGGCCTACGCGGCGGCGGTCGAGGCGGCCGATCCCGGGCTCAGCGCGACGGTGGGGACCTCCCAGAACGCGGCCACCACCACGGTCGTCGGATTCTCGACCGTGTTCACGGTCCTGCTGACGGTCGTCGCCGCGCTCGGCGTCTTCAACACCGTGCTCCTCAACACCCGCGAGCGCCGCCGGGACCTCGGCATGCTCAAGTCCATCGGGATGACACCCCGGCAGGTGGTGGCCATGACGGTGACCTCGGTCGCCGGGCTCGGCGTGGCCGGGGGTCTGCTGGGCATCCCCCTCGGCGTCGCGGCCCACCGGCTGGTCGTCGACAACGTCGGCGTGGTCGACTTCCCCGAGTCGATGAAGGACGTGTGGCACGCGCCGCAGCTGGCCGCGATGCTGCTGGCGGGAGTCGCGATCGCCGTCCTGGGCGCCCTGGTCCCGGCCCGGTCGGCGGCCCGGATGACCATCGCGGCGGCCCTGCACACCGAGTAGCGTCCTCGCCCCCGGCTCACCGCTCGCCACACGAGGGCCCGGACCCCGGCGGCGATGGCCCCGGAGCTCCCGCCTCCCCTCTCCCGCCCCCGGTCTCCCGCCCCCCGTCTCCCGCCCCCGGTCTTCCGACCCCGACTGATTCCGTCACTTCCCCGGGCCGGGGGTCGTTAGGCGCCTGGGGGTTGACTCGGGGGCGAAGGGATGACGGAATGCGGCAGTTTCCTCTGGAGATGCACCACGTGGCTCCCGGCCGGGTGGTCGAGTGGCGGCTCAGGTCCACGGCGGCGGCGGAGGCCGGTGGCGCGGGTGACCCGGCGAGCAGGAAGGCGTCCTTCAACCAGGACAAGCACTTCACCGTCGCCGAGGAGAGCCGGGCCGCCGACGACCCCGTCGCGTCCTGGGTGGCGGTCACCTTCGAAGTGACCGGCCCGCTGGACGAACGGGCTCTGGCGCAGGCGCTGTTGTCCTTCGTGCAGCGGCACGAGGTCCTGCGGTGCGCGTTCCGCCGGCTGGCCGGGGAGCTGGCGTGCGAGCCCTTCGACCCCGCCGAACTCGCCCTCGACCCCGAGCAGGTGGGCACCTTCGAGACGGCCGACCTGCTGCGCGAGTTCCTCGTCGATCGGTTCAAGCGGAGCATCGACACGCTCTCCTGGCCGCTGTTCATCATGGGCGCGGTGGTCCGCGAGGACTCGGCGACGGTCTACCTCGCCTTCGACCACATCGTGTGCGACGGCATGTCGATGCCGATCGTCGCCCGCGACGTCCTGACCGCGTACGAGGGCCTGTGCGGCGGTGAGGGCGTCGAACTGCCGCCCGCCCCCAGCTACCTGGACTTCGCCGACGAGCAGCGGCGCCGCTACCTCTCCATCGACGCGGAGGACGAACGTCTGGGCTACTGGAAGGAGTTCATCGCGCGGGGCGGCGATTTCTTCCCCAAGTTCCCGCTCGACCTCGGTGTCGAGCCGGACCGGATGTACCCGATCGTCAACGAGGGCTCGATGCTGCTGGACGCGGCCGAGGCCGAGGTGTTCGAGAAGACCTGCGTGGCGGTCGGCGGCAAGCCGTTCATGGGGGTGCTCGGGTCCGTCGCCGTGTGCCTGCGCGAGGCCGGCGGGCCCGGCGTCTACCGGGGCCTCATGCCGGTCAGCGAGCGCGGCCGGGGAGCCTGGGCGCATTCGGTGGGATGGTTCGTCAACACCATGCCCATCGAGTTCGACGCCTCGCCCGGCCGGGACTTCGCCCAGGTGATGGCGGGGATCCGGGCCGGCTTCACCGAGATGATCTCCCACGTCGACGTGCCGTTCGTCCGGGCCTGGGAGCTGCTGGCGCCCGAGGAGTTCGCCGCCCGCTCCTGGCCGTACCCGGTGAACTTCTTCTCGTACATCGACATGCGCAGGTGCCCCGGCGCCGAACGCCACGACGAGTGGCAGCCCGCCACCCACGTGTGGTCGGCGCGCGCGAACGGTGCCTGTTCGTGGTTCCACCGGGACGCGGAGGGGCTGCACATGAACTCCCTCTACGTCGACACCCCGGCGGCCCGCGGGACGATGACCGACTTCCAGGAGGCGCTGCGCCGGACGGTCCAGAACGTCGCCCGCTCCGGCGGCTTCGGCGGGCCCGTCGCCCTGCCCCCGCCGCGGCGGCCCGAGGGGACCCCGCTGGACGTGGCCGCGTACGCCCGCCGGTGCTGACCGGGCCGGGTTCAGAGGCGGGCCGCGCGGCGCAGGAGGAGGGTGCGCTCCTGCGCGTTGCGGGTGAGGGAGGCCGCCCGCTCGAACTCCGCGCGGGCCTCCTGCGGCCGGCCGAGGCGCTCCAGCAGGTCCCCCCGCACACTGGGCAGCAAGTGGTAGGCGCGCAGAGCCGGTTCGTCGGCGAGCGCGTCGACCAGCGGCAGCGCCGCCTGCGGTCCCTCGGCCATGGAGACGGCGACCGCCCGGTTGAGCTCGACCACCGGTGACGGGACCAGCAGGACGAGCCGCCCGTACAGTGCGGCGATCCTCGGCCAGTCCGTGTCCTCGTAGCGGACGGCGGCGGCGTGGCAGCCGGCGATCGCGGCCTGGAGGGAGTAGGGGCCGCTGCCGGCGCGGGCCATGGCGCGGGCGCCGCGGGCGATGAGCATGCGGTTCCACCGGGCCCGGTTCTGGTCGGCCAGCAGCACCGGCTCCCCGTCGGGTCCGGTGCGGGTGGCCGTCCGGGACGCCTGGAACTCCAGGAGCGCGGCGAGGCCGTGCACCTCGGGCTCCTCGGGCATCAGGCCGGTGAGGACGCGGGCGAGGCGCAGGGCGTCCTCGCACAGGGCGGGGCGGACGAGATCGTCGCCGGTGGTGGCTGCGTAGCCCTCGTTGAAGACGAGGTAGATGACCTCCAGGACCGAGGAGAGCCGGGCCTCGCGGTCGGCGCCGTACGGGACTTCGAAGGGCACCCCGGCCTTGGCCAGGGTGCGCTTCGCCCGGACGATGCGCTGGGCGACGGTCGCCTCGGAGGTGAGGAAGGCGCGGGCGATCTCCTGGGTGGTGAGCCCGCCCATCAGGCGCAGGGTGAGCGCGATGCGGGCCTCGGTGGCCAGCACCGGGTGGCAGGAGGTGAAGATCAGGCGCAGCAGGTCGTCGTCGATGTCCTCGGGGTCCGCCGGTTCGGGCGGCGGCGGGGCGTCCTCCAGGCTCCGGCCGACTTCCGCCAGTTTGCGCGCGTACGTCTCCTTGCGGCGGACGAGGTCGATCGCGCGGTGCTTGGCGGTGGCCATGAGCCAGGCGCCGGGCCGGTCGGGCACACCGGTCTGCGGCCACTGTTCGAGAGCGGCGACGAGGGCGTCCTGGGCGAGCTCCTCGGCGATGCCGACGTCCCGCACGATCCGGGCGACACCGGCGATGATCCGCGCGGACTCGATCCTGAACACCGCTTCGACCGCTTGGGCCGCATTGACTGCCGTCACGGCCACCCATCAGAGCAGCCGTGACGGGGCAGGGCAAACGCGGCGCGGTGGGCGCGTGGGCCCGGGCCCGCGTGGGGGCCCGGGGCCGGCGTCACATCTCCTGGATCTCCCGGACCTCGGCGCTGACGTTCCACTCCGCCGGGTGGATCTCAAGGAACCGCCGGGTCCACTCCAGGGCCTCGGCCTTGTCCTTGCACTGGGTCAGGGAGTATCCGCCGACGACCTCCCTGGTCTCGGTGAAGGGGCCGTCGGTGTAGCTGATCTTCCCGCCGGACCAGCTGACCCTGGTCCCCTCGGAGGTGGGCAGGAGCCCGGCCGTGTCGAGCATGACGCCGGCCTTGGTGATCTCCTCCATGAGAGCGCCCATGCGCTGCTCGAACTCGGGCGGGAAGGCGGTGTCGGCGGGGAGGTCCTGCTCGTTGATGCGGATCATCGTCAGGAAGCGCGGCATGGTGACTCCTCGGTCGGAGGGCGGGGACTCTCCCCGCCTCTCACCCCTGCGTCGAACGGGAGACGCCCGGATCGACAGCTCCCCGGAAGATTCTTCGAAGAATCCTGCGGGGCGGCCAGCCGACGCTCCGGCTCCGGACCCACCGTGCGGTCAGAGACTGCGCCCGGGCGGTCAGCGACTGTCGCCGGTCCAGTCCCAGCGGTCCGGGTCCTGCGCACGGCGCCGGTAGTGGGCCCGGCCCCCCGCCCCGTAGCGGCCTATCTCCGTGGGGAGCCTGGCCTCTTCGGCGAGCTGGGGCGCGCTCCATCCGGTGATGTCCAGGAGGAGCCCGTCGAGCGGTCCCCCGACCAGCTCGCCGTAGACATGGCCGGGGCGCGGGCCGGGGTCGGGGTCCTCGTGGTCGGCGCCGTAGACCCGGCGCCGGAGCATCCTGTCGTCCATGCGGCTCAGGTTCGCAGGCCCCACTGACATTGCGGCGATGATGGGGGCCGCCCTCGCCACCGCGGGGGCGCACGAGCGAGGAGGGACGCGCATGGCACGTCGGGTGCACCAGCCACTGGAGGACCAGGAGTTCGACTTCATCCTGTCGATGACGACCGGGCCCGTGCTCGCCTACTTCTGCGGCAGCTGGCCGAAGGCCGTGGAGGCGTGCCGCGCCATGGACTCGGTCGTCGGCGAGCTGGCGCAGGAGTACGGGACGCGGTTCACCGCCGTCCGCACCGACATGACCCGGTGTCCCGGGACGACCAGGCGCTACGGGGTGACGAGCGCGCCGACCGCGGTGCTCGTCAAGGACGGCGAGGCGGTCGCGAGCCAGGCCGGTCCGATGACGCGCGAGGAGTTCCGGGCCTTCCTGGACGCCCACCTCTGAGCCGGGCCGCGCGCGACTTCCCGTACAGTTGTCCAGGAACTTCCCGGACAGCTGTCCAGGAAGTGCCGTCCGGCAGCCCCGCGCGAAGGAGACGTCCATGCACACGGTCGCTCAGATCCTCATCGGCCTGGTGGCCGTGCTCCACGTGTACATCCTGGTCCTGGAGATGTTCCTGTGGCAGCGGCCGCCCGGCCGCGCCCTGTCCGGCTTCGACGCCGACACCGCCCGCCGCACCGCGCCCCTCGCCGCGAACCAGGGCCTCTACAACGGCTTCCTCGCCGCCGGCCTGGTCTGGGGGCTGGTCATCGACTCGCTCGCCACGCAGCTCTTCTTCCTGATCTGCGTGGTCGTCGCCGGGGTGTACGGGGCCGCGACCGCGAACCGCCGGATCCTGGTCGCCCAAGCCCTGCCCGGCGCCCTCGCCCTCGGCGCGGCCCTGCTGGCCGCGTGAGCGCGCAGGATCCCCGTACGGCCCGGACGAAGGAGCGGCTGCGCCGGAGCCTGCTCGCCGAGTGCACCGGCCGGCCGCTCACCGCCGTCAGCGTCTCGGCGGTGGTCCGCCGCGCCGGCGTCGGCCGCGCCACGTTCTACCTGCACTACGAGGACCTCACGGCCCTCGCCGTGGACGCCTGCGCCGATGTGGTGCACGCGGCGATCGACGCCCTGCACGCCTGGCAGACCGGCCCCGCGGCGCGCGCCCCGGACCGGCCCCCCGCCGCACTGGCCGAGTTCCTGGCGGGCGCCGCCGACCGGGCCCCGCTCTACCGCGCCCTGCTCCTCGCGGGCGGCGGCGGCCCGCTCGGCGACCGCCTCCACCGGGAGCTGCGCGCCCGCGCGCGCGCCGAACGCGAGGCGGTGGGCGCCCCGCACGCCGAGGTGGTCGCCTCGGCGGTGGCCGCCACCTTCACCGGTGTCCTCGCGGACTGGCTGCACGGGGAGGCCCCGGGGGATCCGGTCGCGCTGGCGGAACTGCTGTGGCCGCTGATCCTGGCCCTCCACCGCGCCATCGGGCGGGCTTAGAGCCCTCTTGCCGGTCGCCACAACGCGCGAAACCCCGCCGGGCGGACCGGCGGGGGTTCGGGGTTCGGTTCACGGACCCAGGCCGTGAAGCGGTCCTACCCGAGGGTGACCACCCGCTCGGCCTGGGGACCCTTGGGGCCTTGGGTGACCTGGTACTCGACCTTCGCGCCCTCTTCCAGGGACTTGAAGCCGCTGGACTCGATCGCGGAGAAGTGCACGAACACGTCAGGGCCGCCGCCGTCCTGCTGGATGAAGCCGAACCCCTTCTCCGAGTTGAACCACTTCACGGTGCCTGTTGCCATCTGGCTGATCCTTCTCAACGTTCCACTGCGGGCCGCACACGCGGCCGTCTCGATCCTGCCCGACGCTCCCTCACAGCACACGCTGGACGCGGCCAACCGGGGCGCGGCGCGCCATCGAACTTCTGGACGCCTTGTCCGCGAAAAGGGGGAGCGACCGTGGCGTCAGGGCCTTCACACGCCGCTGTCCGCCACGGGCAGCGGGGCGACGGGCCGGGGCCGGGGGGCCGCCGCGGCGGCTCGGCGCGGTCCGCCGGCCCGGCAGCCCAGGCAGCCGGCGTGGCCGGTGTGGGCGACGGTGTCGCGAACGCGCCAGTCCCAGTCGGCCTGCGGCCGGGGCCCGCTCGGCTTCCCCCAGCCGGCGAGGTGGAGCAGCCAGGTGGTGATCCCGGCCAGGGCGACGACGCCGAGGCCGATCCAGACGCCGGGCAGCCAGGCCGCGCAGACGGCCACGCCCGCTCCGGCGAAGCCCAGCAGGGCCAGGGTGGTGCCGGTCCAGCCGGCCACCGTGTGGCCGAGGTCGACGTGGCCGTGGGCGCTCATGGGTTCTCCCTGTTCGGACGGACGGCAGTCGGCAGTAGGCTCGGAGAAGGAGTTCGTTTATCTCACGAGCTAAGTAACTTAGATGCTAAGGAGTATGTCCGTGGAGGGCAAGCCCCGCCCCCCGGCCACCGCCGCGGAGGCCATGTCGCGCATGGACCAGTACGTCGCCCTGGGCATCGTCGGCCAGCAGGAGGTGGCGCAGCGGCTCGGGCTCAACGTCACCGACCTGACCTGCCTGGGCCACATCCTGGGCGCCGGTGACACCCCCCTGGCCGCCGGCGACCTCGCCGAACTGGTCGACCTGACCACCGGCGCCGTCACCGGGGTCCTCAACCGCCTCGAACGCGCCGGGTACGCCCGGCGCCGGCCGGACCCCGCCGACCGGCGGCGCGTACGGGTGGTGGCCGAGCCCGAGGCCGCCGCCCGGGTCGTCGCGGTCTACCAGCCGTTCTACGACCGGCTCGGCGCCCTGTTCGCCGATTACACCCCCGATGAGATCGCCGTGATCGCCGACTGGTTCGAGCGCGCCGCGGTCGAGGTCCGCGCCCATTGCGCGCAGGTGCGCTCAGGGGCTGTGCCCGAAACGGGAGCCGGGGAGGCGTAGCCCCCGCTGGTACCATGGGCGGTTGACCATCTTCTTTTCCGTCTCGCGTTTTCCGTCTCGCGTTTTCCATCTCGAAAGGTCCTGCATGAGGAACCCGTCAGCTCATGGCCGCTTCGGTGTGAAGGGCGGTGCCAAGGCCGGAGCCAAGTCCGGCGGCAAGACCCCCCGGACGCTGGGCCCGCAGGGTGAGTTCACGATGCACCAGCCGAAGGTGCCGGCGCTGGCGCCGGTGCAGTCGTTCTCGGAGCTGGACCTGCCCCATGAGCTGGTGACCACGATGGCCGAGCTGGCGGTGACGGAGCCGTTCCCCATCCAGGCCGCGACCCTGCCGAACGCCCTGGCCGGGCGGGACGTCCTGGGCCGCGCCCAGACCGGCTCCGGCAAGACCCTCGCCTTCGGCCTGGCCCTGCTGGCGCGTACCGCGGGGCAGCAGGCGGACCCGAAGCGCCCGCTGGCGCTGATCCTCGTACCGACGCGCGAGCTGGCGCAGCAGGTCACCGAGGCGCTGGACCCGTACGCGGCGGCCCTGAAGCTGCGGATGGTCACCGTGGTCGGCGGACTGTCCATCGGTCGGCAGGTCAGCACGCTGCGCACCGGCGCCGAGGTCGTCGTGGCCACCCCCGGGCGGCTCAGCGACCTGGTCGGGCGCCGGGACGTCCACCTGGAGCGCGTGAAGATCACCGTGCTCGACGAGGCCGACCAGATGTGCGACATGGGCTTCATGCCGCAGGTCACGGAGATCCTCGACCAGGTGCACCACGCCGGGCAGCGGATGCTGTTCTCGGCGACGCTGGACCGCAACGTGGACCAGCTGGTCCGGACGTACCTCAAGGACCCGGTCTCGCACTCCGTCGACCCGCAGGCGGGCGCGGTGACCACGATGGACCACCACGTGCTGCACATCCACGCGGCCGACAAGATCTCGGCGGCGACCGAGATCGCGGCCCGCGACAACCGGGTGCTGATGTTCCTCGACACCAAGCACGGGGTCGACCAGTTCGTGAAGCACCTGCGCGCCATGGGCGTACGGGCGGAGGGCCTGCACAGCGGCAAGTCGCAGCCGCAGCGCACCCGCACCCTGGCCCAGTTCAAGACCGGGGCGGTCACCGTCCTGGTCGCCACGAACGTCGCGGCGCGCGGCATCCACATCGACGACCTCGACCTCGTGGTCAACGTGGACCCGCCCGCCGACCACAAGGACTACCTGCACCGGGGCGGGCGTACCGCCCGGGCCGGCGAGGCCGGCCGGGTCGTCACCCTCGTGACCCCGAACCAGCGCCGGGACATCGTCCGCCTGATGGCGGACGCCCGGATCCGTCCGACGATCACGCAGGTCCGCTCCGGCGAGGCGGCGCTGAGCCGGATCACCGGAGCCAAGGCCGCCCCGGGGGTGCCGCTGGCGGGCTCCGCGCCCACCGACGCCAAGGGCCGGCCCTCGGGGTCGGACCTCGGGTTCCGCGGCATCGGCACCCGGCCCGGCCGGCCGGGGAAGGCCAAGGAGTCCCGCAAGACGACCGAGGCCCGGGCACTCGCCGAGGCCCGCCGCGCTGCCCGGGTGCGCAAGGGCCACTGACGCACGCTGCACCCGCCCCGGCCACGGGGCGGCCTCGGCGGGGCGGGCCCGGACGGCCCCGGCCTCAGACCGTGGTCCGCCTGCGCAGGCGCACGGCCGCGGCATTGCGCACGCGGCGGGTACGGGCGTCGCTCGCGAGCAGCCCGAGGGCCTCGTACGAGGTCAGGGACTGGGCGGCGGTGCGCTGGCACCAGTCCGAGGCGGCGACGAGCTCCTCGCGGGACCAGGGCTCGCCGTGGGTGAGGGCCTTGAGCAGGATCCACTCCCGCAGCCGGCGCTCGGGGAAGGCCCGGCCGGTGAGCACGCCGGTCATGGCCCGGGCCCACGCCGGGAACCCGTCGTCGGCCAGCAGGCGCGCCGCCCGGCGGTCGAGGTGGGTGACCACCGCGCTCTCCGCCATCACCGGGTCCGGGTCGCGCAGCACGGCGGCGACGGCCGCGGCCTCCGCCCCGGCGCCCCCGCCCGGCGCGAGGGCCAGGGACTCCAGGTGCCGCCCGTAGCGCCAGTGCTCGGGGCGCGCGGCGGCGTCGGAACGGCTCGTCTGGACCGGCACGCCCCCGGCGGCGCCGGTGGCGGCCCGCTGCCTCTCGTTCACTCTGCCCGTGACACGCATGACACCCATTGCACACGATCTCCGTGCGGGACCGGTGGCCAGGGTGCCGTCGGCGCGCTCCTCGGCCGGCGGGAGCCGGCACCAGGGACTTCGCGCGGGCCGGCCGGCCGGTATCCGGCGGCCGGCCCGGATCAGTCCTCGCGCGGCTCGCGCGGCTCCCGGGTCTCGCGCGTCCGGTGCGCCTCGTAGCCGCCGACCCCCTGGCCGGTGTCGTGTTCCGGTTCCGGCAGCGGCGCCCCGGTCTCCAGCAGGGTCTTGAGGCTCGACGCCAGCATCGGCCAGGCGCGCCCGCACATGCCGATCAGGGTGCCGCCGGGTTCGAAGCCCTCGTGCAGGATGGTCAGCCGCGCGAGGGTGTCGCCGACCGGCTCGATCTCGTACGTCACCTTCGTGCGCCGCTCCTTCGCCAGTTCGGCCCGCAGCTCCTCCCCGATCCCGGCCGCGGCCGCCCACTGCGGGCTGAAGGTGTGCCACGTGTAGGAGAGCAGGCGGTCGGGGACGCAGTCCAGGACCACCTGCTCGGGGTCACTGGTGCGGGCGCCGCGCTCGACCCAGTCCATCACCGAGCCCACCGCCCAGTCGGTCTCGAAGCTCAGGCCCCAGTACCGGCGGGTGAAGGCGGGCTCGGTGAGTGCCTGCCAGACCCGGGCCGGATCGGCCTGGATGTACACGGTGTAGGTGATCGCACTGTCGCTCATGGCCCCATGCTGCGGGACCGCGGACCGCGGGCGCAGGATTTCCCGGTCACGGGTCCTCGTGGCAGAGGTCGACCGGCTGGGTCGGGGCCGGGCCGGGGCCGGGTCACCAGCGCGCGCCCTCCTCGGGAAGTTCCGTGGCCGGGGTGCGAGGGGCGGCGGGCAGACCCAGGCGGAGGCGGGCGGTGTGGACCGCCGCGAGTTCGTGGCCGCCGGCCGGGCCCCAGTCGCTCAGTTCCCGGACCTGTTCGGGCGTGGCCAGCAGCCGGGCGTACGCCGGGTCCGCCGCCGGGGGCAGAGCGGTGAGGCGGGCCGCGGTGCGGGCGTGGGCGCCCTGCCCGCCGTACCGGTAGCCGAGTGGCGCGGCCGCCGTGACGGCTGCGGCCGTCGGCGGCGGGAGGTGGGCGGCGCCGGTGGCGCGGGCGATCAGGAGCAGGACCCGGCCGTCGGGGGCGAACAGCCAGGCCGAGCGGTCGCGTACGGGCAGCTGCGCGGGGACCGGCCCCGGGTGCCAGGGCTCGCGCTCGGGAATCCTGCGGGTGCGCAGGACGCCGAGCCGGTCGAGAGCCGTCGGCATGGTGGGCCGGCCGTCCTCCAGCAGGGCCGTGCCGGAGCCGTTGATGCGGGCGCGCAGGGCGGACAGGGCGCGGCGGGCGTCGCCCGGCTCCATCAGGGCGGGCAGCTCCGCCGGTTCCGCGAAGTGGATACCGGTGATCTCCTGGGCCGGCAGCCGGACGGCATCGATCCGTTCGGGGGTCCAGGTGCCGCCGTCGTAGACGTGCAGGATCTCGCCGGGGAACCGCATCTCGGGCGGGAAGCCCGGGGTGTCGGCCGGGATCCAGTCCACGGCGAGGCCGCGCGGGTAGCGGTCGTCGACGCCGAGCTCCTCGCGCAGCTCGCGGGCGGCGGCCGCGGACGGTGCCTCGCCCGCGTCCACGGCGCCGCCGGGGAGCAGCCGGTCGGTGCGGTAGTCGACGCTCTGGACGAGGATCCGGCCGTCGGTGTCGGTGACGAGGACGACGGCCGCGCTCCAGACGGCGGCCCGCGAGGCGCCGTACTCCTGCGGGGTCATCCAGGTCCCGTCCCGCTCGTGAGCACCGGTCTCGGCTGGGGCGGTCGCGGCCCGGGCGGTCACGCCCTGGTCCGTCGCGACCTGGTCGATCGCGCCCTGGTCGATCGCGCCCTGGTCGGTCAGCTGCGGCATGGGACTCCGTTCACCGTGGGTGGACCCGCCGCCTGTGCAACAGCGGGCGCGGCTCCCGGGTTACGGCGGCGCGGGCACCGGGGCCGGCCGACAGCGCTTTGCCGTCCCTATACCTCCTTATTACCTGGTTATGCGGGCCCTGCTACCTTCCCAGGGCGGACTGGCGGCCTGAAAACCGCCGGTCCGACCACGTAACCGGACCGCGGCGCCGGCCCCTGCTCCCGGGCCGGCCGCGGGATCCGGGCCCCAGGTCACCCGTCCGTGTGACGGGTGCGGCTCTCGCGGCGCCGGTACGGCAGGGTGGGCGGATGCAGCTGCGCCGGGCCCTGCCCCTGACCCTCACCACGCTCGTCCTCACCACCGGATGCGTCACCGTGCATCCCGCCGCCACCCCGCAGGGGCCGCGCCCGGCACCCGCGGCGGCCCGCGCCGAACCCCCGCAACCGCCGCCCGGGGCGCAGCCGTTGGGCCCGCTTCCCATGTCGGCGGAGCAGGCGCTCGCAGCGCCCGGCGCCGAACCGGACACCGAGCCGGACGGAGCGCCCGACGCGGTCCCGGCCTCCGCCCACCGGCGGCCGGCCGCCGCCCAGCAGCCCCACCAGCCGCATGGGCCCCGTCGCACCAAGCCCGTGCGGGCAGCCCAGCCCGCCGCCCCTGCCGCTCAGCGCGCCGCGGCGGCGAAGCCCCGGCCCGCGCCGCAGCGCCCGTACGACATGGCCTCGCTGTGCGCGGCGGCCCGGGGCACGGTGTCCCCGTCGATCGCGGCGCTGTGCCGCTGATGGGCGGATGTGCCCGCCGTTAATGGGTGGATGTGCCCGCTCCGGCTCCCTACATTGACGAGGCCACCACGTCGTCGAGCAGGAGCGGATCATGCGCACCCACTATCCCCGCACGCCGCATCTGCCCTGGTCCCCCGGGGCGACCGCGGACGACGTCCGGGCGGCCGGGCTGACGGGGCTGGCCGGGCGCGAGGTCGTGGTGACCGAGAAGCTCGACGGGGAGAACACGACCCTGTACGCGGACGGCCTGCACGCGCGGTCGCCGGACTCGGCGCACCACCCCTCGCGAGCCTGGGTCAAGGGGCTCCAGGGCCGCATCGGTGCGCGGATACCGGCCGGCTGGCGGGTGTGCGGGGAGAACCTGTACGCCCGGCACTCGATCCCCTACGAGGACCTGGACAGCTGGTTCTACGGGTTCTCGGTGTGGGACGGCGAGCACTGCCTGGACTGGGACACGACCGTCCGTTTTCTGCGCGGCCTGGGGGTGCCCAGCCCGCGCGTGCTGTGGCGGGGCACCTTCGACGAACGCGCGCTGCGCAAGCTGAAGCTCGACACGGCGCGGCAGGAGGGGTACGTCGTACGGACGGTGGACGGGTTCGCCCGCCAGGACTTCGGGCGCTGCGTGGCCAAGTGGGTGCGGGGCGGCCACGTACAGACCGATACGCACTGGATGTTCGCCGCGGTCGTGGCGAACGGGCTCGGGCCGGGCGCTCCGTTGTGGGCGGTCCGGTCGGGGGCCGAGGCCGATGTGGGCGGGCTGTGCGCCGCGGTCGGGATGAGCGCGGACGATGCGGCCGCGGCAGCCGGTGCGGGAGAGGTCGCCGAGGTCGTCGCCCGGATGGCGGCGTGGGAGGGGACGGGGCGGACCGGGGAGGACCGGCTGGCCGGTGTGCTGGCCGCCGTGCTGCACCGCGCGCCGCGGGCCCGGATCACGGCCCGGCTCGCGGCGGGGCCGCTCGGGATGGAACTCGCGCGGCGGGTCGGCGACCTGGTGGGGCTCTACCCGTGCCTCCAGCGGCCGTTCCCCGACGAGGACCGGCGGGCCGGGCTGGTCCGCATGGCCGCCGCGGCCGATCTCGGGCTGCTGCACGCGCTCGCCGGAGCACTGGCCGACGGGCCGGGGGCGCGGGAGTGCGTGGAGTGGTCCGCGCTGTGGGCCGAGGAGGCGGGGCTGATCGGCGGCCCCGATCCGCTGGAGTCCCTGCGCGCCGCGCTGCGCGAGCCCCTCGCCGGGCTGGCGCCGGACGCGGCCGACCGGTGCTGGGCGGAGGCCCGGCGCGCGTTCGCGCAGGGCAGGATCGGGGGCGCGCTTCCCGGCCTGGGTCCCGGCGTCGGCTGCGGCGCCGCCGAGGAGGCGGTGGCGGCGACATGGCAGTGGCGTGAGGGAACGTTTCCCCGGCTGGTGCAGCTCAGCGGCCCCTCGGGCAGCGGGAAGAGCACCTTCGGACGCGGCCTGCCCGGCGTGGACGCGTACATCGCCCTTGACGACCTGCGCGCCGCCCGGGGTTCGCGCGCGGACCAGGGGGCCAACGCGGAGGTGCTGAGCGAGGGCCTGGACCGCCTCGACGCCGCCCTGGCCCGCGGTGGCACCGTGGTATGGGACGCCACCTCGCTGACCGACCAGCAGCGCGGCCTGGCCGGCGCGGTCGCGCGGCGCCGCGACGCGCTGGTCACGCACGCCGTACTGCTCGTCGACGAGGAGGAACTGCTGCGGCGCAACGCCGTGCGACCGCATCCGGTACCGCAGCAGGTGCTGGCCTCGCAGCTGCGCCGGTTCAGCCCTCCGTACGCCGGCCAGGCGCACCGGACGTGGTACATCGGTGCGGGCGGGACCGTCGAGGACACGGCGGGCGGCCTTGCGGGCGTCCACGCGGGCCGCCTCGCGGGCGGCCCGGCCACGGCACACGGGGAGCGTTGATGCGCACGAGTGAGGAGCTCTACCACCAGGTCCGCTGGGACCCGCGGTTCGATCCGGCCCGGTTCGTGCTCGGGCTGCTGCAGCGCGGGGCCGCACCCAAGCGGATCCCGCTCGCGTCCTTCGTCCCCGGCGGTGACATCCCCTGGCACCGGGTCCTGTTCGTCGAGGCGGACGGCGAGGTGGTGTGGGACCGGGCCACGGGCGTGGACCGGATCGATGTCAGCACCGCGGGCCGGGTCCGCGACCCGCGGCTGCTGCGGGCCCCGTTCTTCACCGCACGGACCCCGTACGCGTGGGACCCGGCGGGCGGCGGCGCCTGGCGGCCCGCTCAGGCCGCGCCCGGGAGCGCGGCGGCGGCCCCCGCCGAGGTCAGGCTGCTGACGTGGAACACGCTCTGGGACCGGTACGACGCCCCCCGCATCGCCACCGCCCGGCGCAGGCCGCTGCTGCTGGCCGAGCTGGCGGCCGCCGACGCCGATGTCATCGCGCTCCAGGAGGTCGAGCACGAGTTGCTCGGCATGCTGCTGGCGGCGCGGTGGGTGCGGGACGGGTACGCCCTCGGCACGGATCCGGAGGGCGGGGACGTCGCCGCGTGCGGGCTGCTGGTGCTGAGCCGGCTGCCGGTGCGCGAGGCGGGGATACACCTGCTCGGCCGCCACAAGGCGGTCACCGCCGTGACGGTGGACACCGCGGCCGGCCCCCTGGTCGTGGCCACCACCCACCTGACCAGCGACCACACCGAGAACGGGCACGCGCGCCGCGACACCGAACTGGCCCGGCTCGCGGAGGGGCTGGGCGCCGTCCAGGCCCAGGTGGCCCTGCTCGGCGACTTCAACGACGGCCGCCACGGGGCCGACGGGGACCAGGGGCCGGCGCACGCGCTGGGCATGCGGGACGCCTGGAGCGACGTACACGGGGCGGCGGACGACACGCCGACCTTCGATCCGGGGGCCAACCCGCTGGCCGCGGTGGGCTCGCTGTCGGGCCGGGCCGCCCGGCTGGACCGGATCCTGCTGGGGTCCACGGCGGCGCGCGTGACACGGGCGGCGCTGCGCGGCGACACTCCCGCCCCCGACGGGCTGTTCGCCTCCGACCACTACGGGGTGGAGGCGACGCTGGACTTCGGGGCGCGGGACGACGGGCCGGCGCGGCTCGACGTACCTGCCACGGCGCGCACGGCGGTGGCGTGGCTGCCCCCGCGGCTCCCGGCGGGAGCACGGGAGCTGCGGGAGGAACACGACCCGCAGGCCGGCCGGTGGCCCGCGCACGTGAACCTGCTCTTCGGCTTCGTGCCGGAGTCCTCCTTCGCCGAGGCCGTGCCGCTGCTCGCGGAAGCGGCCGCGGGGACACGGCCGTTCGACACCCGGCTGGAAGGGGTGCACAGCTTCGGGCACCGCGAGGAGGCCACCGTCTGGCTGGACCCGGCGGCTTCCGGCGACGCGCCGTGGCAGGAGCTCCGGCGCGCGCTGGTGGAGCGTTTCCCGGGGTGCGGCGGGCGCGCCGGGGACGCCGGCGGCGCCGGGGGCTACACCCCCCATCTGACGCTGGGGCGCAGCCGGGACCCGCAGCGCGCGGTGTACGCCTTCACCGCCCGGCTCGGCGGCGCGGTGTCCGCCCGGGTCGGGGAACTGGCCGTGCTCTCGCGGCGCGGGGACGGCCCGATGCGGGTCCGGGCGACGGTCGCGCTGGGGACGGGCGAGGTTCGCTGGGCTACGGAGGAGACCGCGCGGGTTCGCTGGGCTACGGAGGAGACCGCGCGGCCGGGCACCGGGCCCGGCATGGACCGGCTCGCAGCGTCGGTGGCCGATCGGGTGGCCCGGGCGCTGGGCGACGGGCTGGTGGAGGTCGCCGGATCGCGCCGCATGGGCTGCGCCCTGCCGGATGCGGACCTGGACCTGGTGGCGGCGCTGCCGGGCACGGCCGACCTCGCGGAGGTCCGGCAGCGGGTGGCGGCGGCGCTCCCGGAGGCCGAGCGGATCCGGGAGGTGACCGGCGCACGCGTGCCCGGGCTGCGGTTCCGGGTCGGGGCGTTGGACGTGGACCTGGTGGTGGTCGGCTGCGCGGCCCTGCAGCCGGGGCGGGCGCTCGCGCGGCGCTCCGAGCTGGGCGAGGCCGCGGCGGTCGCGCTGAGCGCGGTGAGCGACGCCGAGGCGGTACGGGATCACCTGCGCGGTGGCGTCGCATCGCATCCCGCGGGGGATTCCGTGGGGGATGCGGTGGGCGGCGGACATGCCGCGTTCGCCGGGCTGGCGCGGCAGGTGAAGGCCTGGGCGCGGGCCCGGGGGCTGGATTCGGCGCCGTTCGGCGGGCTGCCGGGGCTGGCCTGGGCGGTCCTCGCGGCGCGGACGGTCCAGGAGGCCGGCCCGCTGCCGCCCGACGCCCTGCTGCGGGAGTTCTTCGGCAGGTGGGCGGCCTGGGACTGGCGGGAGCCGGTCACGCTGGCCCCGGCGGCCCCCGCGGCACCGGGTACGGCGGCCGAGCCGGCTCCGGTCACGGTCCTCACCCCCTCCGAGCCGGTGCGCAGCTGCACGGCCCAGGTCGGCCCCGCCCTGCGCGACCTGCTGGTCCGGGAGCTGTACGGGGCGTGGGAGCTGCTGGAGGCCGGCCCGGGGAAAGGCGACTGGGCCCCGGCCGCGCCGCCGCTCCACCGGCGGCACGCCGCCTGGGCCGTGGTGACCGTAAGGGCCTCCACGCAGCAGGAGTTCGAGGAGGTCCTGGGACGGGTCCGGGGGCGGCTGCGAGCACTGCTCGGCCTCTTGGAGGAAGCCGGGGTCAAGGACGTGCACGCCTGGCCGCGCCCCTTCGAGTCCGGCCCCACCCTCGCCCGCTACGCCATCGGACTCGGCGCCGCCCCACCCGACCGCACCCACCTGGCCACCCTGGCCGCCCCCTGGCGGACGGGCCTCCCGGGCGCGGAGGTCACCTGGGCGGCATGCGGCGACGTGCCCGACCTACCGGGATGAGCCCGCGGGGACGGTGCAAGGCCGGGCCCCGGCGCGAGGCCCGGCCCGGAGGTCAGACCTCGATGATGATTTTGCCGGCCGTGTGGCCGCCCTGGCTCAGCTCGAAGGCTGCCGCGAGCTCCTCCAGGGGGAAGGTCCGGGCGACCGGGACCTTCAGCACCCCGCTGTCGGCGAGGCGGGCCAGGGCGGCCAGATCGGCGGCGACCGGGCGGACCCACATCCACTGGCCACCCGAGCCGAGCACGCTGGGATCCGCGATCGAGGCGTGCCGTCCGTCGTCGTGGAGCACTTCCCGGGTGACGCCCCCGACGCCGCCGACGAAGTCCGCGACGACGGTGGGCCCGTCGGGTACGAGGGCGCGGATGCGGTCGGCGAGTCCGTCGCCGTACTCGACGGGCTCGCCGCCCAGTTCGCGCACCCGCTCGTGGTTGCGCGCGGAGGCGGTGCCGATGACGCGGGCTCCCAGTGCGCTGGCGATCTGTACGCCCAGGGAGCCGACCCCGCCCGCGGCGCCGTGGATGAGGACGGTGTCCTCCTTGCCGGTTCCCAGGCGGGTCAGCAACTGGTAGGCGGTGAGTCCGACCAGCGGGAGTCCGGCGGCTTCGCCCCAGCTCAGGGAGGCGGGCTTGTGCGCGAGGGCGCGTACGGGCACGGTGACGAACTCGGCGAAGGTCCCGCCGTGCACGTAGTCCTTGCGGGCGTAGGCCATGACCTCGTCGCCCTCGGCGTACTCGGGGACGTCGAGGCCGCACCGCTCGACGGTGCCGGACACGTCCCAGCCCGGGACGACCGGGAAGACGACGTCCATCATGGAGTCGAGCCCGCCCGCCATGATCTTCCAGTCGACGGGGTTGACGGCGGCGCACTTCACCCGGACGAGGACCTCCCCGGGGCCGACCTTGGGCATCGGCAGCCGGATCGGGGAGAGCACCTCCGTCCCGCCGTACGTGTCGTACGCCATCGACCGCATGGTTTCCTGGCTGCTCCGGCCCGACTGGGACATGTACCCGACCTCTCCGCGTGCTGGTGGACCCCCGCCCCCACCCATCCCACCACGCATGCCGCGCCCGCCCCCCGAAGCGGGCCGGGCGCGTCGCGGTGTGGCGTGGCGTGGCACGGCGTGGCCGTGGTGGTCCTGGGCCGTGGGATCACTCGTACTCGGTGCCGCCCTTGCGGGTCAGGTACGCGGGGCTGACCGCCTTGGCTATGGCGCGGCCGCCCACGACCGGGCTGTAGCGCTCCGTCGCGGGGCGGATGACGACTCCCTCGCGCAGGTGCAGGCCCCGCCCCGACACGCTCTCGCGGCCGCTCGCCAGCTCCAGCACCGTGTCGAGCGCGTAGGGGCCCTCGTACAGCCGTGGCACCAGCGGGAGTTCGCCGTCCAGCAGCACGGCGGCCGGGTCCAGCCAGCGCACCTGACCGTCGATCTCGGCGGAGACGTCGAAGACGGCGTATCCGGGCGGGGTGTCGGCGGTGCGGACGTTCGTCCCGTACGTCAGGTCCTGGACGCCGGCGCCGTACACCTCGCCGAAGATCCCGACCCTGCTCGCACCGAGCCGGGCGGCCAGGGCCGCCGCGACGGTCGGCAGACCGTGGCCCCGTACCGCCCGCCAGTAGACGTTGCGCTCGTCCTCCTTGAGGGCCAGCCCCTTCGAACCGAATCCCTTGGAGGAGACGATGGCCCGCTCGCCGTGGACCACGTAGGTGAACAGGCAGGCCGTGCCGTGCAGTTTCTCGGTGAGGACGACCGGCTCGCCGGGCTCGAACAGGTGCGGGTAGCGCTGGAGGTTCTCGATGTCGACCCACGGCATCAAGTCGGCTGCGGCTTCGACCTCGCCGTTCATGGTCGTTGGGACGGGCGGGGACCATTTGGTGATGCCGAGCGACTCGGCGAAGTCCCTGCCCTCCTCGGCCGCCTGCACCAGGTCGACGTCGGCGAGGGCGCGCGGCCTGCACACCAGCCCCTGCGAGAGCTCGCCGCGCAGCCGGACCGCCTTGACCCGGTCGGCGGAGCCGCCCGCGAGCCGCCCGGTCAGACCCAGCTCCTCGATCAGCTCGGGTGGCAGCACGGCCTGTTCGGGTATGTAGAGCGCGAAGTCACCGGTGCGGTAGGCGCCCTTGGCGATCACGGCGCGGTAGAGGCCCACTTGCGCGAGCTCCAAGGCGTTGGCGTTGGGATGCTCGTGGACGGTCAGCTCTTCGACGGTGACGCGGAGGGTGGACATGTGACGGCTCCTCGGATCGGGCGGACATGACGGCCGCTGCCACCTTCCGTCCTCCCATTTCCGCTGGTCCAGCGGATTTCACGGTGTTAGCCTGCCGCGCCGCACAGTTCACGCACCACCCACCGCGCACCACCCACCACACACCACCCACCGCGCACGACCCACCACACACCCCGCCCAGGAGGCTGCCATGTCACGTCGTCCGGTCACCGTCGTCACCGGCGGCAGCAGGGGCATCGGTGCGGCCACCTGTCTGCGCCTGGCCGCCGACGGGCACGATCTGGCACTGAACTACGCCCGCGACGCGGCGGCCGCCGAGGCCGTGGCCGAGCGCGTACGGGCGACCGGGGCCAGCTGTGTGACCGTACGCGGGGACACCTCCGAGGAGTCCGCCGTCGAGCACCTCTTCGACGTCGCCGGCGCCGAGCTCGGCACGGTGACCGGCCTGGTGAACAACGCCGGGGTGACGGGGCCGCTGGGCCGGCTCGCCGACGCCCGGACCGAGGATCTGCGACGGGTGGTCGAGGTGAACCTCCTCGGGTACCTGCTGTGCTGCCGCCGCGGCGCCCGGGACATGGCGCGGGCCGGCGGCGGGGCGATCGTCAACGTCTCCTCCGCGGCTGCGACCCTCGGCAGCCCCGGGGACTACGTGCACTACGCGGCGACCAAGGCGGCCGCCGACGCCCTGACCGTCGGGCTCTCCAAGGAGCTCGGCCCGGACGGCATCCGGGTCAACGCCGTGGCGCCCGGCATCATCGAGACCGACATGCACGCGACGATGGGCGACCCGGGCCGCCCGGCCCGGGCCGCGGCCGGGATCCCGCTCGGGCGGCCCGGCCGGCCGGAGGAGATCGCCGGCGCGATCGCCTGGCTGCTGTCCCCGGACGCCTCGTACACGACGGGCACCGTGCTGCGGGTCTCCGGCGGCCGCTGATCGCCCCCGCCCAGCTGCCCGTCCGTCTATTCCAGGGCCGCCTGCGTGGCCGGGCCGTAGACGCCAGGGGGGTCGCCCTTGATGGACCGGTCGCGCTGGAGCTGGCTGACACCGCGCTTGGTCTGGCTGTCGAAGACGCCGGTGACGGAGACGTACGTGAACCCCTGCCCGTAGAGCATCTCCTGCAGGGCGCGCACCTCGGGGCCGCGGTCCCCCATCCGCAGGGTCGTGAAGGCGGCCGACGGCCGCGCGGCCGGCGTGCTCGGTTTGGGGGACGGGGTCGCGGGCGTGCCCGACGGCGCCGAGGGCGAGGCCGACGGCGTGCCGGACCGTACGGTCGCCCGGGGAGTGGGCTCCTCGCCGGCGCCCGGGCTGCGGGCGGGGAGCGCGGGCACGGACAGCCCGGTCGCCCGTTCGGGCCGGTCGGGCTCGGGCTCGGGGTCGCTCAGCACGGGCACCAGGACGCCGACCGCGGCCAGGCCGAGCAGGGTGAGCACGGTCAGCGGCAGCCGGCTGCCGCCGCGACGGCCGCGGCCGCCTTCCGCGTCCACGCCGTCGCGAGCGGTGGCGCGGGCCGGAGCCGGAGCCGAAGCCGGGGCCGGGGCAGCCCTCCAGGCCGGCGCGGGGCCGGGGAAGGCGGAGGGCCCGCTCTGCGGCCAGTCGGGCTCCGCCGCGGCAGACGGTGGGCCCGAATGGGCGAAGTACGGGCGTACGAGCAGGCGGTCGTCGGGGACGATCCCGCTCTCATCAGGGTCCTGGGACATGGGGTCTCCCGGCGGGGACGGGAGCCGGCGCGCCGGTGTGGCGCCTGCTCCCACCGGGCCGGTCAGGCTCTGCGTCGCCGGGCGAGCGACGAGGGGACGGATATCAACATCTGGTGCATCTCCGGAGTGCGGCTCAAGCAGTGATTCTTGATCGGCGCACTCTTGCCCTCCGGAACGGGCCAGGTCAAGCCTGCCATCCGATCTATCCCCGTACGTCCGGTCTGTCGAGGACGTCGGGGCGGCGGCGGACCGAGGCGGCCCGGACCGTGCAGGCCGCCAGGAGCATCAGGACGGCGCCTCCGAGCGGGGCGGCGGCCACGGAGATGCCGTCGACCGCCAGACCGCCGCTCAGGGCGCCCGCCGCTATGGCGAGGTTGAACAGGGCCACCATCAGCGAGGAGGCGGCCTCGGAGGCGGCCGGAGCCGCCTTGATCATCCAACTCTGGAGGCTCACCGACACCCCGCCGTAGGCGAGCCCCCAGGCGAGCAGCAGGGTGGTCCCGGCGACCGCTCCCGGTAGGACGGCGATGAGCGCGAGGATCACGGTGAGGGTGGCGCTGACCGCGAACAGGGTCCGCTGGGCGTCACGCGCCCCGGCGAGGAAGTTGCCCGCGACGCCGGCCGCTCCGTAGCCCAGCAGGAGCGTGCTGACGTACCGGGCGTCGATGCCCGAGACGTCGTGGAGGATCGGCCGGACGAAGGTGTAGGCGGCGAACTGACCGGTCACCACGAGGAAGGTGACGATCACGCCCGCGCGGACCACGCCGTTCTCGCGGAGCAGGGCGGGCAGTTCGGGAAAGGTGATGTGCCGGGTCGGCGGCAGCGGGGGCAGCAGCAGGAGCAGGGCCGTCAGCGTGACGAGACCGAGGGCGCCGACCGCCGCGAAGGCGGTGCGCCAGCTGCCGAGCTCGCCGAGCAGGGTCCCCGTGGGGACGCCGAGCACGGAGGCCGTGGGGACGCCGCCGAAGACCAGCGCGGTGGCCCGGCCGACGTGGTGCTCGGGCACGAGGCGTACGGCGAGCCCGCCGGCGATGGCCCAGAACCCGCCGACGGCGACTCCCACGAGCAGGCGGGCCGCGAGGAGGAGGGCGAAGTGCGGGGCGAGGGCGGCGGCGAGGTTGGCGACGGCCATCAGGGCGATCAGCACGCACAGGACGTGCCGGCGGTCGAGCCGGCCGGCACCGACGGTGACGAGCGGCGCGCAGACACCGGCGACCAGCCCGGGCACGGTGACCATCAGCCCCGCGGTCCCGTCGGAGACCCCCAGCTCGGCGCCCACGGCGGTGAGCAGACCGACGGGCAGCAGCTCGGAGGTGATCAGGCAGAAGATCCCGAGCGCGACGGCGCAGACGGCAGCCCAGCCCTTCCACGCCGCCGGTGCTCGGCCGGGTGCGGATGCGGGGGGCGGCCCGGATGCGGTGGGCGTCCCGGATTCGGAGGGCGGCGTGGGGTTGCCGGGCGCGGCGGCCGAGGTCATGGAACGGCACTCCGTACGAACGGTGTCGACAGGGGGACACGGGGACAGGACAGAGGACAGGACAGGACGCAGTTCGGGGCCGGAGGTCGCGCCTCCCCCGGCACCCGCACTGCCGTGCCAATTTCCCACACGCCCCGTACGCGCCCCGGCCCGGGCCGGTGTCACCCGGACGCGTGAGGGGCGGACCGGACCGCCCGGCCCGTAGGGCAAGGTGGTCGGATGCAGTTACGCCGGGCCGTGCCCCTGTCCCTCGTCGTGCTCCTCGCGAGCGCCGGCTGCGTCCGCGTCGGCCCGCAGGACCCGGCCCCGGAGCCCGTACGGGGTCCGCTACCGCCCGTCGGCGCTCCCGAGGTCCCCTCTCCCCCGGCGCTGCCGCTGGGGAAGCTGCCCGCGCCCGCCGGGCCCGGTCCCGAGTCGGCTCCGGAGGCGGACCAGGAGCCGGACAGCGACCCCCTCCGCGACGCGTCTCGCGACCGGGCCCGCGCCAAGCCGGTGGCGCCGCCGCGGCGTGCGCGCGTACCGGGTCACGCCTCCGGGCGGCCGCACCGGCGGGCGGCCCCGACACCCCCCATGGACGAACTGTGCGCGGCCGCGGACGGAGTCGTCCCGCCCTCGATCGTCGACCTGTGCCTGCGGCAGTACGGCCGCTGACCCGCAGCCTCTCTCCGGTCGCCCGGTGCGAAGCTTGACCCTCCCCCTGTGTCAGACCTTGTAGTGGAGAGCGTCATGTTCACCATCGGAGACTTCGCCAGACACGGCCGGGTGTCGGTCCGCATGCTGCGTCACTACGACGCCCTCGGACTACTGCGGCCGGCCCGTGTCGACCCGTTCACCGGCTACCGCTTCTACGAGGCCGGGCAACTCGCCCGCCTCAACCGTGTCATCGCGCTCAAGGAACTCGGCTTCAGCCTCGACCAGGTGGCCACGATCCTCGACGAGCGGCTCGGCGCGCAGGAGTTGCGCGGCATGCTGCGGCTGCGCCGGGCGGAACTGGAAACCGCCCTGGCCGCCGCGGCGGCCCGGCTGGTTCAGGTCGAGGCGAGGCTCCGGACCATCGAGAACGAGGGAACCATGCCTGCCGACGACATCGTGCTGAAGAGCCTTCCGCCCGTCCGTCTCGCCGAGCTGACCGGGACGGCCGGAAGTTACGAGCCCCGGGACGTCAGCCCGGTCATCGGTCCGCTCTACGACGAGCTGTGCCGCCGCATCGAGGAGGCCGGGGTGGTCCCGACCGGCCCCGGCATCGCCTCCTACGAGGACGCACCCGGCGCGGAGCCCGGCGCGGCGGTACTCGTGCGCGCCGGGCTGCCGGTGGCGGCCTCGGTCCGCGCCGAGGACCTCGGCGGCGCTGTACGCATCGTCACGCTGCCCGCGGTGGAGCGGGCCGCGACCGTGGTGCACCGCGGCTCCATGGACGGCGTACTGCCCACGGCGCAGGCCCTCGCTCGGTGGATCGACGCTCACGGTCACCGCTCGGTCGGCTACGTGCGCGAGCTGACCCTGGCCTGCCCGGAGGACCCGGACCAGTGGGTCACCGAGCTCCAGCAGCCCCTCTCCGTCGACTGAGGCTCGACTGGGGCACGGACGGGAGGGGACGGCGCGAGGGGCGCGGCACCTGGGGGCCGAGACGGGCCGAGACCCTAAGCGCCGCGCCCGCACACCGCGGCGCACCGCCGGGCCGAGTCACGGCGGGCGGCGCGCAGTCGGCGCACCGTGCTGTGGCCGCGCCGCTTCCACTCGCCCCGCGGCAGCGCGGCCCGCTGGCCGCCGCCCGCGATCAGCGCGTTGACCGGGGTCATCGGGTCGGCGGCCAGCGCCTTGGCGAGCAGGACGCCGACCACGAGCGGGACCAGAGCCACGGCCAGGGCCGAACCGGCGGTGGTCACGTGCTGCATGCGCGGGCGCGGTGTCGCGCTGCGGGGGGCGTCGGAAGTCATGGCCCCATTCGACCAGGGGCGGCGCCGCGGGGAATCGGGGCGGATACTCAGGCCGTTGGGCGCAAGGTACCCAGACGGGCACACGAGGTACGGGGTGGTGGTGCGTGGTGACGGAACCCGGGCAGGGCTTCGAGGCGGCGACCGGCGACGGCCCGGCCGCGCCGTCCGGCCACCGGGAGGCGGAGCTGCGCACGGCGTACGAGGGGCTGTTGCAGATCCGCCGCCTGGTCAACGGCCGGGCGGGTACGGCAGTTCCCGCGCCGTGGGAAGTGCGGCAGCTGCCGCGCGCGGTGGCCCTCGTACTGGAGGCGGCGGGGTTCACGCCGTCGGCTGTGGACGCGCAGGGGCGGCGTACGCGGACGGGGTACCGGGTGGCTGCCGGTCCGGAGCCCGGGCGCGTGCAGGTCACGTGGGTCGGGCCCGCGGGCGGCGGCGCGGCCGGGGAGGAGCAGGAGCGGCTGACGGCCTGCGCGGCCGTGCTGGAGGGGCTGGGGTGGGTGTGCCTTGTGTACCGGGGGCCGCGCCGGCGCCGCTTCCTGGAGGTGGAACCCCCGCCGCCCGGCGGTGCGGACCGGCCGTAGCCGCCGAGGCGGGGAGACCCGCCGTACGCGCCATCGGCTCGCCGTCGCGCGCCTCAGCCGTACCGCCGGGCCAGCGCGGTCACCGTCTCGGCGAGCGCGCGGCGCAGTGCGGGCGGTCCGAGCACCTCGGCTTCCGCTCCCAGCCGGAGCAGGTCGCCGACCGCCACGGCCTCGGTCTCGACGGGGAGCCGCAGCCGTACCCAGCCGTCCGCGTCGGGCGGGCCGGCTTCGGCGAGGGCGCGGGTGCCCGCCGCCCCGAACTGCATCGGCAGCAGCCGCTGTCCGCGCGGTGACAGGCGCAGCTCGGCGGTGTGCTGGAGGAGGGCGGCGTCCAGGCGGGCGGTGGACTCCTGCCAGTGGGCGGCGAGTTGGAATCCGGCGGGCCGCTCGAAACCGTGCTCCGCGGTGTCCACGGCCAGGAACCGGGAGACGCGGTAGGTGCGTACGGAGTCCTCGGCGCCGGCCACGAGGTACCAGATGCCGCCCTTGAGGACGAGCCCGAGCGGATGCAGTTCCCGCCGCACCTCGCCGCGCCAGCGGCGGTAGTGGACGTGCAGGACGCGCTGGTCCCAGACGGCCTGGGCGATGCGCGCGAGGTGCGGGACGGGGTCGGCGTCCCGGAACCAGGCGGGTGCGTCGAGGTGGAAGCGGTCCTGGATCTGCCGGGCCCGTCCGGCGAGTGCGGCGGGGAGCGCGGCCTGGAGCTTCAGCTGGGCGGCGGCCAGGTCCGCGCCGAGGCCGAGCTCCTGCGCGGGTCCGGGGGCGCCGGCCAGGAAGAGGGAGCCGGCCTGGGTGTCGGTGAGACCGGTGAGGCGGGTGCGGTAGCCGTCGGCCAGCCGGTAGCCGCCCGCCGGGCCCCGGTCGGCGAGGACGGGGACTCCGCTGGCGCCGAGGGCGTCGAGGTCCCGGTAGACCGTGCGGACGGAGACCTCCAGCTCGGCGGCGAGCTCGGGCGCGGTCATCCGGCCCCGGTTCTGCAGCAGGAGGAGCAGGGAGAGGAGGCGGTCGGCGCGCATGGCGTCCATTGTCCCCGCATACCTGACAGAAGGTGTCAGGTACGGCTGACAGTCTGAGGGCACGCCGGGGGGAACAGCCCGTCCCGGCGGACCGAAAGGACCCTGCATGCCCACGCCGACGCCCACGCCGCCCGCCCTGGACACGCCCACGGCCACGCCCACCCCCGCTCCCGTGGAGACCCGCGGCTCCTTCACCTTCACCGACTGGCAGGAGCAGCCCGTCGGGCCGGCGGACGTCCGCCCTCGGCTCGCCCACGCCTGCGTCACCAACGCCTTCACCGGAGGGATCGTGGCGGCCGCGACCTCCTGCGACTACACGCTGGCCTACACCGCGCAGAGCGCCGGCACCTACACCGGCATGGAGCTGCTGTCCGGCAGCGTCGACGGCCGCGAGGGCACCTTCGTCCTGGAGGAACGGGGCAGCTTCGACGCGGACGGCACCCGCTGCCGCTTCGAGGTGGTCCCCGGCTCCGCCACCGGTGAGCTGGCCGGGCTGACGGGCTCCGGGGGGTTCACCTTCCGCCACGGGGACACGGAGGTCGCTTACACCTTCACCTACGCACTGGGCGCGGGCCAGGCCTGAGGGATCACGCACGAGGGGCGCGGACCGGACGGCCGCGCCCCCGTACTCGGGTCGCTCCCTGGTGAGGGTCGCCCGTCAGGTCACGGGGTGCCGAAGGTCAGCGTCAGCTGCGGCGTCCCCTCGTTGGCCTGCGCCTCGGAGGACCAGAGCCACAGGGCGTCCGTACCGGTGCTGCTGAGCGCCAGGCTGTAGCTGCCGCCCAGCGCCGCCGCGACGGTCGCGGTGGTCAGCCCGGTGGTGTGCACCGCCGAACCGTCCGGGATCCCCGCGAAGGCGCCGAGCGCCGGACCTCCCAGCGCGGGGCGGTTGTCGTAGGTGGTACCGCCCTCGCTCCACGGTCCGGTGACGGGGACGACGGAGACGGTGTCCGTCGTACCGGCGCCGCTCATCGTGCTCGTCTTGACGCCGAGCACGGCCGACTTCAGCACCGTGCCCGCGGGCGCGGCGGGCAGGTCGAAGCGCAGGTAGCTCGCGTAGAACGAGGTGCCGCGCACCGCGAGGGAGCCCGAGGTGCCGTAATTGGTGCCGGGGGCGCCCGCGTTGGCGTAGGTGTCCTCGGCCGCGGTCACCTGGACCACCGAGTCGGCCGGGGCGGTGGCGAGCGCGTAGTGGTTCTGTACCTGCGCCGCGCTCAGGACGGTCGGGTAGACGGCGCTCTCGTCGAGCCGGCCCGCCCAGTACTCGCTCGTGGGGCGGTCGGGCCAGCCGCCGAGGCTGTCGCCGCCGGCGTGCCAGTAGCCGGAGAAGTTCTCGTGCGTGGTGACGTTCAGGGTGCCCTTCTGGGCGCCGTCCACGTAGAGGGTCATACCGCCGGGTCCCTGCGTGGCGACGGCGTGGTGCCACTGGTTGTCGTTGTAGGCGCCGCTGGTGGTGAGGGTGCGCGTGGCTCCGGTGTAGACGCCGTAGACCAGTCGGCCGTCGTTGGTCATGTAGAGGTGTTTGTCGTACTGATTGCTGCCGCGCGCCTGGTTGCTTCCGAAGCCGAAGAGTTTGCCGCCGCGGGTGGTGTCCGTCCTGAACCAGGTCTCGATGCTGTAGGCGCTGCCCACCGTCTGGCGCGTGTCCCCGTACACCTGGATGTCCGTGCCGTTGAAGCCGATGGCCGTGCTCGCGCCGGAGACGGCGCCGGGGCTCTGGCGCAGGGCGGGGGCGCCCAGGTGCACGCCGCTCCGGTTGCCGCCGGCCGAGGAGTCGGCGACGAAGGGCAGGGCCGACTCGTCGTAGCGCCAGTACTGCTGGGCTCCGTCGGCGCGCACCTGGTTCGGGTAGGCGTCGACCTTCGTCGGGACCGTGACGCTCGCCGTCGCGGACAGGGCGCTGGTGTTGCCGGCCGCGTCGGTGGCCGTGACCCGGTAGGTGTAGGTCTGGCCCGCCGTGACCGTGGTGTCGGTCCACGAGGCCTGCGGGCGCTTGAAGAACAGCGAGTCGGCGCTGACGGTGGCGAGGGGGGTGGCCGCGCCGCCCCGGTAGATCCTGTAGGTCAGCGTGCTGTCGTCCGGGTCGAGGCTGGTGCGCCAGCGCACCTGGACCTCGCCGGGCCTGAAGCTGACCGCGCTCGCCACGGGAACGGTCGGCGCGCCGGTGTCCCCGGTGGAGGCGAACCGCGTCAGGCTCTGCTGGGCCCCGCCGTTGACTGTGGTGAACTCGCCGCCGACCCAGAGGTACTGGACGCCGCCCTTGGAGCCTACGGTCATCACGCGCGGGCCGATGCCCTCGCCGATGCCGTCGTTGGTGTCGGGCGTCCAGCCGAGCTTGCCGGTGCCGCTGGTCGGCTGGGCGAGCAGGTGGTGGCGCTGGCCGTCGGGGAACTCGCCGACGCTGGAGCAGTCGTGTGCGTGCGAGGCGCTGTAGAGCACGCTCTGGTACGGCAGTACGGCCTGGGTGGCGCCGAGGCAGGTGTCGCGCCAGCGCTGCCCGAAGTCGTCGAGGTCGAGCGCGATCCGGCCGTCGAAGACACCGCCGCCCGTCCCCTCGTTGGCGGTGTAGAAGCCGGTCGCGTCGGTCGCGATGTCCTTGACGACGGAGTTGGTCTCGATGAAGCCGGGGTAGGACCGGGTGAGCGCACCGCTCGTCGCGTTCACGACGGCCAGCGCGTGCGTGTGCGTACCGTTGACGGTGAAGAAGTCGCCGCCGAGGACCACGCTGTTGCCGTCGGGGGTGACCTCGACGGCGCGCCCGGGCTCGTCGGCGTTGGCGGTGAAGGGCTTGAGCGCGCCGTCGGTCGCGTCGACGGCGGCGAAGCGTTCGCGCGGCTGGCCGGCGACGCTGAGGAAGTCGCCGCCCGCGTAGACGGTGTCGCCGGTGACGGCCAGGGCGCGGACGGTGGCGGCGAAGGCCGGGCGGAAGGCCGTCTTGACCGTGCAGCTCGCCACGTCGACGGCGGCCAGGCTGGAGACGGCGGTGCCGTTGACGGCGCCGAAGTAGCCGCCGGCGTACAGGGTCGTCTTGTCCGGGGAGAGGGCGAGCGCGCGGACGGTGGCGGTGCCGGAGGCGACGGTGAAGGAGAGCTTGCAGGAGGTCGGGGCGCCGGTCGCGGCGTCCAGCGCCACGAAGTTCACGGCCGGCTGCTCGCCGCCGGCGCCGCCCTCGGGCGGGCGCACGGTGGAGAAGGTGCCGCCGGCGAAGATCTGGCCGCCCGCCTCGGCGAGGGCCCAGACGACGCCGTTGGGCTGCCAGGTGGGCAGCGGATCCGCGGTGAAGGCGACGGGCGGCGTGACGGCCGCCGCGTCCGGGACGGGACCGAGGCCGATCATGGCGCCGGTTCCGGCCAGGGACAGGGCGAGAGCGGCCGCCGGTCCTCTGGTTCTACGCATGGACCCCCCAGTTCGGTGTGCGGTGCGGCCGCACGCGCGGCCGGCCGAGTCATGGCCGGAAACCGCCGAACAGCCGTCCGCGGCCATGCGTACGGGCGCACACTAGGACGGATCACCGGTCGTTTCATGCCACTTGACGCATCGGATGCCAAATCGAGCCCGGCCCGCGCGGACCCGCTGGCGCCGCGTGGGGCCCCGGCAGGGCGGCGCGTTCTGTTGTCACCGCCCGGTTTTCACCCCCGGTTTTCACCGCCCGGTTTTCACCCCCTCACCGGGGCCACCCTGGCGAAACGGCCCCGCGCGGGGCCGCGCCCCTCTACCGTGCCCTGAGGTGATGGGCACGAGGGGCACGGCACCGGAGGGCGGGGCGGATGAACGAAGAGGAAGACGTGCGGCTGGCGGGGATGACCCCGGAGATCTCACGCCGCACCCTCACCATGCTGCGCGGCCTCACGGGCCTCGAACCGCCCGAGCAGGTCCCCGAGGAGGCCATGCTCGTCGCCGACGCGATCCTCGCGGAGCACGGCACGGACGGGCTGCGGGTGCTGGTGATGACCCTCGCCTCCTGGGCGACGGCCCAGATCGAGAACGTCGCCGAGCTGAGCGGGCGCAGCCACGAGGCGGTGCTGGACGCGATGGAGCTGGCCTGCCTGGAGGCGAACGCCGAGGAGTAGACCGGGTCCGGCTGCCGCCGGACCCGCCCCGGGACAGGGCCGCGGAAGAATCACGGCCCGGCCCGGCCGGGATCCGGCGGGCGTCAGCGACACTGGGGAGAGCAGGAGCGTCGCGGGGGGTCATGATCGGAGGCCGTCGTGAGCACACCTTCCCCCATCCGGATCGCCGCCGTCCTGTCCGCGGAGCACCGTGGACGGCTGATGGCGCAGGCCCGCGAGGTGAATTTCCCCGAGAACGCGCGGATCTTCGAAGAGGGCAAGCGGGCGGTGTCCTTCTGGATCGTGCGCTCCGGCACGGTGACCCTTGAGGTCCCCGTGGCAGGCCGCAGGCCCGCGACCGTGGAGAACCTCGGCCCCGGAGAGCTGGTGGGCTGGTCCTGGCTGTTCCCGCCGTACGTGTGGCAGCTCAGCGCGGAGGCGATGACGCCGGTGCGCGCCTACGAGTTCGACGCCGGGGCCGTACGGATGCTCATGGACGCCGATCCCGCCTTCGGGTCCGCGGTCGGACACTGGGTCGGGCGCGTCCTCGCCCTGCGGCTCCAGCAGACCCGCACCCGGTTGCTGGAGCTGTACGCCCCGCGCCTGAGCGCGGCGGGTTAGGCGGCCGCACGAGCTGTGGCCCGCTCCCCCCGGTAAGGGGGCGGGCCCCGCAGGCGTGCTCCGGGCGTGGCGGTACGGCAGCCGTCACGCAGGTTTCGGGGAGGTCTCCCGGTCGGTGTTCGGCCGATTCGGCTGCCCGCTCCCCCACAGGTCAGCCCCACGCCCATCGCTGCTGTCTGCACTCATTCGTACACGATCCGTGACGAGAAATCGCGGTGCGAACGGGCGTTCGCGCTCCGCTTGGGCAAGACTCTGTCCGCTATCCGAAACGACAACCCAAGGGAGTGTTCGCAATGCGGTCCATCACCAGGGGTCTCGGGCTCGGTACCGCCGCCATGGCGCTCACCGCGCTCACCGCGCTGACCTGGCCCGGCACGGCCGGCGCCGCCCCGGCCGGTACGGCGAGCCTGTACACGCCGTCCTCGCTCGTGCTCGGCGTGACGGCCGGGCCGGACGCGGCCACCGGTAGGGTGCTGCGCGCGGTGACGCTCGTCTGCGCGCCGAAGCCCGGCGGAACGCACCCGAACCCGGCCGCGGCCTGCGCCGAATTACGCGCCAGCGGCTCCCAGTTGGACGAGCTCGCCCAGCCGACCTCCGACGCCGTGTGCACCAGGGAGTGGAACCCGATGACGGTGACGGCCGACGGAGTGTGGCAGGGCCGACGGCTCAGCTACACGTACACCTTCGCCAACCCGTGCGGCCTGTGGAACAGCACGGGCGTGCTGTTCGACTTCTGACCCCACGCGCTCCGGCGGGCCGGGCGGCGCCGTGCGGCCGCCGTCCGGCTCACGGGGTCGCCGGCACCGGGCGTGAGGGCGCGCCGGGCCGGCGGACCCTCTTCAGCCGATTCAGCCGATTCAGCCGAGTTCGAGACTGGTCACCCCGAAGAGCTCGCGGAGCGCGAGCCGGGGGGCCGGGCCGGTGTACATCCGGGCGGTCTCGAAGGTCGGGACCAGGCCCAGGCCCTCGCACAGTGCCGTGGCTTCCGGGTTCGCGTCCGGTACGTCCAGGGCCACCAGGCCGCCGGGCGCGTGCTGCGCGAGGCGGCGCAGCAGGGCGGCCGCCACCTGCGGGGTGGCCGCGTACAGCGGGCCGATCCGGTGGGCGGCGCTGGACGGGCGGACCACCCCGAGGCCCTCGACCCGGCCGTCGCGGACGGCGGCCAGCGCCGTGCGGCCCGGCAGCCCGGTCCAGGCGGCCAGGAAGGCGTCCCGCGACTCGGGGAAGAACTGCCGGTCGTAGGCGGCGAGCACGCCGAAGGGCAGGAAGGTCGCGTCCACGATCTCGGCCTCACCGTCGCACTCCCCCTGCGGGGCGCCCTCGTAACGGATGTTGTTCCAGGCTGGCAGGAATCCGGACTTGCGGTAGTTGTTCTGCTGGGCGACGACCCCGTCCAGGCCGACGAGGCGCCCGTCGAGCCGCTGCATCGCGGCACGCCAGAGCTGCATGCCGTACCCCTGTCCGCGCACGTCCGGCCGGGCGATGTAGAAGCCGATGAACCCGAAACCGTCGCCGTAGCGCACGGCGGAGATGCACGCCACGGGTTCGCCGCCCCGCCGGCCGACGAGGAAGCCCTCCGGGTCGGCGACCACGAAGGCGAAGCGGTCCGAGTCGCCCGGGTTCCAGCCCTCCTCCTCGGCCCAGGAGCGGATCAGGCCCATGTCGGCTGCGCTCGCACCGGTGATCTCGAAGGTTGCCATGACCGGTGTTGTATCAGACGACCGGAAGCCGGAGGGGGGCCGGCAACGAACGTGACGGACCGTCATATCAGGCGTCAGCGAGACGGGATGGGGCCGGGCGTGTGTTTACGGTCAGCCCGCGCAGATCACGTCGTCCAGCCGGATGGGGTGCGAGTCGAGGCGTACGTACGCGGTGAAGGTGTCGGTCTCACCCGAGGCCCAGTGCGTGGTCACGGTCGCCCAGCCGACCGCGGCGGTCTGCGCGACCGTGACCGGGCCGACGCCGATGCGCTGCGGTTCGTTCTGGGCGCAGAGCAGGACGTCGGTGTCCGCGTTCTCCCGCTGTCTGTCCTTGAGGACGTCGGAGACGAAGTGCTGCCGGGCGTGCGGGGAGGGGCCGTGGTCACCGTAGAAGTGGGTGAGGAAACGGCTGATCTGGTCGGCGCTGTGGCCGCCCGCCGCGAGGGCGGGGGCGGGCGACATGACCGGCAGCGCGAGCACGGTCAGCAGGAGGGCGCCGAGGCTGTGCAGCTTGAGCATCATGCCGGACTTGTACCCGCCTGGCCCGTTCCTCGGGAGGGCCCGGCCCGGATCTCACTCCTGTGGGGGGCGCGATTCATCACTGAAACGGCCCTCCCGCGCCCCCCGCGGCGGGGGCGCTGAAATACGGTCGCGGGCGCGCGCCGCCCGTACGTAGGGTCGATGCATGGGAAAACCGCTTGTCGCCGTGTTCACCGGGGCCGGGATGTCCACCGACTCCGGCATTCCGGACTACCGGGGACCGCAGGGCCTGTGGCGCCGGGATCCCGACGCCGAGAAGCTCGTGACGTACGAGTACTACATGGCCGATCCGGAGATCCGGCGCCGGTCCTGGCTGATGCGGGCCGAGCTCGGCGCGCTGGACCCGCGCCCGAACGCCGCGCACCTGGCCGTGGCCGAGTTGGAGCGCGGCGGCACCCCGGTACGGGTCATCACCCAGAACGTGGACGGGCTGCACCAGCTCGCCGGGATGCCCGCCCGCAAGGTGTTCGAGCTGCACGGCAGCGCCCGGTCCGTGGTGTGCACCGCCTGTCACGCCCGGTCCGGCATGGACGAGGCGCTGGCCCGGGTCGCCGCCGGGGAGCCGGATCCCGCCTGCCTGGAATGCGGCGGGATCCTCAAGTCGGCGACCGTCATGTTCGGCCAGCGGCTCGACCCCGGCGTACTGGGACAGGCGATGGCCGTGGCCAAGGCGTGCCAGGTCTTCATCGCCGTGGGATCGACCTTGCAGGTCCAGCCCGCCGCCTCCCTGGCCGGGATGGCGGCGGAGGCCGGGGCCAGGCTGATCATCGTGAACGATCAGGAGACCCCGTACGACCCGCTCGCCGACGAGGTCGTCCGCGAGCCGATCGGGACGGCCCTTCCGGCGCTCCTGGCCAGGATCGCGGCCGATCCGCGCGACTAGGTGGTAGGGGCTGTCGGGGGGCGAGCCGTCAGGCCGCGTCGGCCGCCCGGCGCATTTGTGCCACGTCCAGCTTCTTCATCTTCATCATCGCGGCCGTGGCCCGTGCGGCCCGCCCCGGGTCCGGGTCGCTGAGCAGGTCGATGGCGCCGGGAGGGATGACCTGCCAGGACACCCCGAACTTGTCCTTGACCCAGCCACAGGCCGACTCCTCGCCTCCGTCCTTGGTCAGCGCGTCGTAGTAGTAGTCCGCCTCGGACTCGTCCGCGCAGTGGATCTGGAAGGAGATCGCCTCGGTGAAGCGGAACTGCGGTCCGCCGTTGAGGCCGACGAACTTCTGCCCGTTGATCTCGAACTCGACGACCATCACCGAGCCCACCGGCCCGGGGCCTGCGTCCGTGTAGCGGCCGATCCGGCCGAGCTTGCCGTCCTTGAACACCGACAGGTAGTGGTCGGCCGCCTCTTCCGCATTGCCGTCGAACCACAGACACGTGGTGAATCCGTTGCCGCTCATCTCTGCCTCCGGGCCGGGTGTGGGGACGGCGGTTGCCGTTCCTCACATACAGACCGGCCCCGGGCCCGAAATTCATCGGTGGGCCCGGGGCCGGTTCGTGTTCCGCCCGTGATTCGCTCGTACGGCCTACTTCGCGGGCTCGGCGCCCATGGCGAGCATGCGGTCGACGACGCGCGCGGTGGCGCCGCCGTCGTCCAGGTCGCAGAACTCGGCGCGGAACGCCGCCCGCGCCTCGGCGTACCGCGCACCGACCTCGTCCACGTCGCGCACGGCCTCGATCAGGGCGGCCGAGTCCGCGATCAGCGGTCCGGGCGCCTTCTCCTCCAGGTCGAAGTTGAAGCCGCGCAGCGTGCCGCGGTAGTGCTCCAGGTCGTACGTGAAGAGCAGGATCGGCCGGTCGGTCAGCGCGAAGTCGAAGATCGCGGAGGAGTAGTCCGAGATCAGCACGTCGGCGACGAGCAGCAGGTCGGCGGCGTCGGGCCAGCGGGACACGTCGACGACGAAGCCGTCGCGGACCCCGTCGCGGACCTGCTCGGTCACGTGGTGGTGGCCGCGGATCAGCAGGACGTGGTCCTCGCCCAGCTCGCGGCGGGCCCGGTCCAGGTCGATCCGCAGGTCGAGCTTGTAGCCGCCCGACCAGCCCTCGCAGTTCTCGCGCCAGGTGGGCATGTAGAGGACGACCTTCTTGCCCTCGGGCAGGCCGAGCCGCCGCCGGACCTCCGCGATCCGCTGCGCGTCGGGCCGTACGAGCGCGTCCGTACGCGGGCTGCCGGCCTCGATGACCTCGCCGTCGTAGCCGAGGGCGCGCTTGAGGAGGGGCGTGGCGTAGGAGCTCGGGGAGGCCAGCAGGGACCACTGGGCGCTGTCGTGCGCCAGCCCCTCCAGGATCTCCGGGCTCGTGTAGTAGTCGTGCACGAAGTCGTGGCCGATCTGCTTGATCGGCGTGCCGTGCCACGTCTGGACGACGACCTGGCCGCTGCGGCGCTCGAAGCGCTGCGGCACGTTGTCGTTGGTGACGTAGTAGCGGGCGCGGGCCAGCACCTCCCAGGACTCCACGCTGCCGTACTGCACGGCGCGCGCCGTCGACGGGACCTCGGTGCGTCCGTCGCGGACCAGCCAGATGTGCTCCAGCTTCTCGCCGCGGCGCACCAGCTCCTCGTGGATGGCGCGGGGCGAGTCGCCGGCGCCGTGTCCCTGGAAGGTGTCGTAGACGACCATGTCCTTGACCGGCAGGGCGCGCTGCGCCGGGTAGGTCTCGAAGCGGGCGACGCGCTGGGCGTAGTGGGAGCGGTCGTGCGGGCTGATCATCGGGTCGGCGACCAGCACCATGCGGTCGTGGAAGCGGGTCTCGACCCGCATCCGGCGGCCCAGCGTGGTGAAGGCGTGCGGTCCCGCGAAGAGCAGGCCGGGGCTCATCTGCACGGGGGCGCCGCGGTCGACGCCGAGCAGGCCCGCGGTGGTCCCGCCCTGGGCGACCGGGCGCAGCGTGGGCCACCAGCGGCCCTCGGGGAGCGTGGTGCGGCCGGCGTACGCCTCGGGCAGCACCGGCGCGAAGGTGGACTCGAAGCGGTCGCCGTCGCGGGTGACGGGGTAGCTGAACTCCGCGCCGTGCGCGTTGTGCAGGACCAGCTCGTACGGCTCGTCGGTCGGCGCGACGAAGCGGCCCCGCAGGCTCAGGGTGCCGTCCTGCGCGGAGACCTCGTCGATCAGCGGCGGCGAGGGCTGGACGGAGAGGGTGAGGTGTCCGGTGGTGCCGCGCTTGGCGAAGAGGGCGCGGTCCGCGTCGTCACCGGGCAGGCGCAGGACCAGGCCGTCGAAGCCGCCGCGCTCGTCGTGGGCCAGGCGGTGCTCGGTGCCGTCGGCGCCGAGCACGGACAGGCTCCACGGTTCGGGGGTCCACTCGCCGGGCTCGCACGGGGCGTCCGGTACGGCGGCCAGCTCGGCCAGCGGTACGCGGGCGCTGAACGGGATCCTGCCGGCCTCGGCCGCGCCGGTCTCCAGCGGGAAGGCGAGGGTGGTGCCGGTGGTGACGTGCACGGCCCGCAGTGCGGTGGCGGCGCCGACCTCGGCGGAGAGTTCGCCGGTGATCTCGACGGCGTCGTCACCGGCGGGGCGGGCGTCCAGCGCGCGGGCGCGGGCGATCTCCACCTGGATGGTGAGGGCGCCGGCCACGGCCGGGATGATCCGGACGTCGGGGGCCACCCAGTGGGGGGGCGGGTTCTGGCCGGTGTCGTGCTCGCCGCCCCTGAGGCGGGCGCGGTGCAGGCCGCCGGCTCCGGTGACGGCGATGGACGTGGTCCATATGCCCTCGTGCCACTTGCCGCCCGACTGGAAGATCGAGGGGTCGACGACGGCGGTGAAGCCGGCCCAGTCGGCGTGCCGCAGGGCGAGGTGCGGGGACTTCACGGTGGCCATGGGGGAGGCGACGGTGCGCGCGCTGACCACGGAGCGGCGGCGCTTGCCGCCCTCGCGGAAGACCAGCATCTTGCGCGAGCCGAGGCGGCTCTCCGCACCGAGGTGCCCGGGGAGGGCGTAGCCGCGCAGCAGCAGCTTGCCGTCGGCCCAGGCCGCCTGCTCCAGGCGGCTGACGACCCGGCGCTCGCGCGGGCCGAGGGTGAGGATCTTGGCGGGGACCGGCGGGCGGCCGTGCAGGAAGGGGTAGTCCGCCTGCGGGCGGGCGAGGCCCTTGACCGGCACGCTGTAGTGGTAGTCGCGCTGGTGGTTCTGGAGCGCGATGAAGTCCTCGACGCGGCCTTCGCCGGCCAGGTACGCCTTGAGGCGGTCGGCGACGGTCAGGTCGGGCCAGGGGCCGGTGCCGATCTCCCGGATGAGGCCGCCGACCTCCTTGACGAACGCGGCGCGGAACTCCGGGCCGCCCTCACCGACGTACTTGTAGATGAGCGGGAGTTCTTCGCTCAGCACGTTGTAGTCGTAGTCGCGCAGGTAGCGGGCGTACTTGGTGCCCTGCTTGGCCTTGAGGGACTCGCGCACCAGGCGCACGGAGGTGACCCGGTCGATGAGGGAGACCGGGTCGGTGGAGCGCTGGGTGATCGAGCGCTCGCCGGTCTCGCGGACACGCCAGTGGTAGACGCAGTCGCTGATGATGTCGACGCTGGAGGCGAAGTAGTGCGCGGGGATGCTGACCGGGGCGTCCTCGTAGAGGATGCCCTCCGGGTACTGGAAGCCGTGCTCGTCCCAGAAGGTGCGCCGGTAGACCTTGTTCCAGGCGGTGCGGTCGGTGACCAGCGCGGGGAACTCGGAGATGTGGGTCTTCAGCCGGGTCTTGGCGAAGGCCGCCCGGTGACCCCACGACTGCTGCATGCCGACGGAGCGGAAACGCTTCACGTTGCCGCCGGCGAAGTCCGAGCCCGTCTCGTCGAGCGCTTCGATGAGCCGCTGGTAGGCGTAGTCCGGCATGGTGTCGTCACTGTCGACGAACGCGAGGTACTCGCTGTCCTTGTCGGCGTGACGGGCGCCCACGTTGCGGGCGGCGCCGAGACCGGCGTTGTCCTGCATGACGACGCGGAACCGCTTGTCCCGGGCGGCGAAGGCCTTGGCGAGGACGGCGCTGTTGTCCGTGGACCCGTCGTCCACGAGGATGACCTCGAAGTCCTCGAAGGTCTGAGCGGCGATGGATTCCAGGCACTCGTCGAGGTAGAGCTCGACGTTGTAGACGGGGACGACGATGCTCAGGCGCGGGGGCATGGGTGGCGGTATCTCCAGCGTTTTATGCTTTATCGATGATCAGCTGCTCACAGCATCTTACTCTGTAACAGAGTCATAAAGTCCGCCCATATGGGGCATACGTAGCTGATCGCCGGGGCGGACGGCAAAGAATTCAGCCGCCCGCCACCTCGACGATGCGGTTCGACGCGGTTCGACGCGGTTCGACCGCCGGCCGGACCCCGCAGGCCGGCCGGTGGTCTCTCAGATTTCCAGCTCGGCTTCGATCTTCTTCAGCTGATGACGGGCCATCGCGAGGTTGGACCGCTTCTTGTCGAGGGCGAGGTAGAGGAAGAAGCCCGCCGATCCGCGCCCCTTGAGCAGGCGGATCAGGTGGTACTGGCCACCGAGGGTGATCAGGATGTCCTCGATCTCGTCCTTGATCCCGAGCATTTCCATCGTGCGGACCTTGGCGCGCACCACGTCCGTGTTGCCCGCGGCGGCGACCGCGAGGTCGAGGTCCTTGCCTCCGCCCACGGTGCCGAGGGCCATGCCACTGCCGTAGTCCACCAGGGCCGCGCCGAGCGCGCCCTCGATGGTGGTGGTGGCTTCCTTGAGTGCGGTCTCCACATTGACCATGAGTTGTTCCTCTTTCTCGTTTCGCTGGAGCTGGCTGTGCCTGGCGGTGGACGGAGGGGGAGCAGGAGCCGGTACGCGGCTCACGCGGGCGCGGCTTCGCCGCCGCGCCGCCCGAGGGTGTGGTCGATCAGTTCGGCGATGCGCAGGCTGGAGCGCCGGGCCTCCAGGTGGAGGCGGCCGACGTTGACGCGCGACTCCGCCGTCAGGGTGAGGACGGCCACCAGACCGGCCGCGTAGGTGGCGACGTAACCGTCCTCACCGCGTACGAGCAGCTCGCGGAACGCGCCTTGACCGGTGCAGTCGCTCAGGCGCTGGGCCACGCCGAGTGCGGCCGCGGTCAGTGCCGCGACGGACTCGGCCTCGGTGGCGGCGCTGTCCTGGGCGAGGACGAAGCCGTCGGTGCTCGCGGCGAGCGCGCCGGTGAGCTGGGGTACCCGCGCCCGCAGCCTGCGGAGCTCGGCGAGTATCTCGGCCTCCGCCTCGGGGGGCACCGTACTCATGTCTGGCTTCCTCCTTTCGGGCTGCCTCCGCTCGGAGCGGTCGGCGCGCAGGGCGGGTCGCAGCGGGAGCCTCACAGGCTTGCCTCCAGTGCGTCGCGTAACCGGCGGAGCAGCGCCACGTCCGGGGACTGGGTCTGGGTGATCCAGTCGGGCAGGGCATCCACGACGGGCGGCGGGGCCGGCGCGTGCGGCGTCTCGACCAGTCCGGCCGCGGCGAGGCGCCGTACGTCGAGCAGCGTGTGGAAGGCGGGCCGGCCCAGCACCCATGCGAGGTCGGCCGGGGTGCGCACGCCGTCGGCCTGGCGCAGCAGCAGCCGCTGCCGGACGGTGACCGTCTGGCCGGGCGCTGCGGCCCGGGGCACCACGGGGGCGGTGTCCAGCAGCGGGTAGGGCCAGACCGCGTCGAGCAGTTCCCGGCGGCGGCAGGTCTCCCGCTCGACGGCGGCGGCCGCGACCGAGCGCACGGAGCCGATCCAGTGCGTGGCCCCGCGGCGGAAGCGGGAGGGGCCGCTGCCCGGGGAGAGGGCGAAGAAGGCGGCGTCGAAGATCGCGGCGAGATGGCATATCTCCAGCTCGCCGCCGGCCAGACCGCCGCTGTCCACGAGGAAGCGGGCGACCTGGCGGCGGGCGCCGGCCCGGTCCACGGCCTCGCGCCAGCGCTCGGGGGCGAGGCCGCCGCCGGTGGTGAGCAGGACGTCGAGGCCGGGGGTGGCCGGGCTCTCGGCGTGCACGATGCGGCCGTCCTCCAGGAAGAGGGTGCCTCGGTCGCGCAGCAGGGCGCCGGTGGCGCGCTCGGCGGCGAGCCGGGTCAGGAGGGGGGAGACGGCGGCGGGGCCCGGCGCCGTGGCCTGGGCGGTCATCTGAGCACCAGCCCCTCGGCCAGGACGCGGAGTCTGTGACGGGCGAGCGCGAGGTTTCCCTCGGCGCGGTCGAGCCACAGGTGCAGGAAGACGCTGCTGTCGAAGCTCGTCTCCACGAAGCGCAGCACGTGGTAGCCCGTGCGGGTGGTGACGATGAGGTCCTCGACGGGCGGGCCGGTCACCTCGGCGCCCGAGGGTGAGGGCGCCGCTCCTGCCGGGGCGAAGGACTCGTACTCGGCGGCCGCGCGGGCCAGCTCGGCGGTCTCGGCGGCGGTGGTCTCGTGGTCGCCCACGGGCGACTCCCCCGCGGTGCCGAGGGCCAGTCCGCTGCTCCAGTCGACCAGCGCGGCCCCCCGCGCACCAGGCAGGGCCATGGCTTCGAGCAGGCATTCGTCGATCCCGGGCACGCGGGCTCCCCTCCCGGCCGGACGTGCGGTGTGCACGGTCTACGGCGCGACAGGAGGGAACTTACTCAACTTCCGCAGTGCGAAAAGGCGTTCTGGCATTTTCCGCTGGAACATGCCATGAAGCGTGCGAGAGCTTGGCCGGAACGCGTCGGAAAGTGATTACGAAGCGAGCGGAAGATCGTCCGCGAGGCGGAACGAGCCGCCCTCGCGCTGGACGTAACCCTCGTGGCTGAGGGTGCGCAGCAGGTGGTAGACGGTGGGCAGGGGGATCCCGGTGAGCCGGGAGAGCCGCTTGGCCGTGGCTCCTCCTTCGGCGTGCATCGCCTCCACGAGGCGCAGCGCGCGCTGAACGGAACCGATCAGGGTGGGCGTGGTGTCCTTTTGACTGTGGGCTGTTCCCATGAGTGGTCCCCCTGCTCCGGTACGACGCCTGGCCGATCCATCAAAGTCGTTCACACGCCGCAAAACCAGCAGACTCGCGTAAACCTGAGCATAAGATCACCGCCTCCCGGCCCGGGACGGGAGCCGTCAGTCAACGGGGCGCTCCGGGAGGAGCCGTTCGACCATCGTCTCGATGAGCCCTTCCACCGTGTGGGACTCCAGCACGGCCGGCGCCGTCAGGTCGTCCACGATCAGGCCCAGCATCGCGAGGTACAGCACGGCCACGCCCTGCCGGTCCCCCGGCAGTCCCGCCCTCAGGTGCCAGGCGATGTTCGCCTCGAGCTCGGCGTCCTGGAAGCCCGCCAGTGCCGCCTGGAGTTCGGGGCGCCGGGTGCCCTCCAGCCGCAGTTCCAGCATCGCGATGTGCACACTGCGCTCGCGCCGCATCCGTTCCACGAGCTGGCCGAGCAACACCGTGGTGTCCAGCGGGCCGGTCAGGTCGGCCTCGTCCGGGACCAGCCGCTCCCGGGTGCGGTGCAGGATCTGCACGAGCAGCTGGGCCCGGTTGGCGAAGTAGTTCGAGGCGGTGCCGGTGGGCACGCCCGCCTCCGCGTCCACGGCGCGCAGCGTCAGGCCGCGCGATCCCTCGCGCGCCAGGACTTCGATGGCGGCGTCGAGCAGCGCGGCGCGGCGCTGCGGGTTCTGGCGCATGGCGGTCCCTCGGAGTGGTGCGGCACCTCACGGTGAGCACTTCAAGTGCAGTGCTCACCTCACGGTAGCGGACGCGCCCGTTCCCGGCCCTTGCCCCGCACCCTCCGCCCCGCCGCCCCCTCCCCAGCGGCCCCCGACCCGTGTCAGGCTGCCCGCCATGGAGCGGATCGTCGAGGAGATACGCGAGGACCTGTCACGCCGGATCGCCGTGGCGGCGGACCGGCTCGCCGACCGGACGCTGACCGAGGACCCCGCGTACGCCGCCCTGCTCGGCCGGGCCGAGCTGCGCGAGCGGATCCACCACCACCTCCACCAGGCCGTCGAGGGCCTGGTCCGCAGTGCGCGCGGCCTGCCGCCGGAGCTCGCCGACGCCCGGGCCGCCGGCACGCTGGGGGCCGAGCGGGGGTTGCCGCTCGCCTCCCTCCTCGGGCCCTACCGCCGCGGCGGCCGGCTGCTCTGGCAGAGCGTCACCGAGGCCGTGGCGGCGCACGACCGGGCCGAGCTGCCCGGGCTGCTGGCGGGTGCGGCCGCCCTGTGGGACGTACTGGACCAGATGACGGACGCCATGGCCGAGGCGTACCACCGGACGCGGGCCGCGCGCACCGAGGGGGAGGGCGAGCGCCGGGCGGCCCTGCTGGACGTGCTGCTGGACGGTACGGGCACCACGGACGGGCCGACGGCCGCCGAGGCCGCGTCGCGGCTGGGCCTGCCGGAGCGGGGCCGGTTCGCGGTGGTCGTGGTGGCCGACGGCGGCGGGGGCGCGAGCGCGCGGACGACGACCGGGAGGGCCGGCGACGGCGCCCCGCGCGTGCTGTGGCGGATCCGCGCCGGCGCGCGGAGCGGCCTCGTGGAGCTGGGCCACCATCCGCTGGAGTCCGTACGGGACCTGCTCGCGCCCCTCGGCGTACGCGCCGGGGTCGGCCCGGTCGTCGGGGCGGCGGCCGAGCTGGCCGGGGCGCACCGGCTGGCCGTCCTCGCCCTGCGGACCGCTCCCGAGTCCGGCGGCCCGCGCACCGCGCTGCTGGACGAGGGGCTGCCGGCGGCACTGGTCGCCGCTCAGGACGAACTCGCGGGCCGGCTGCGGCAGGTGGTGCTGGGGCCGGTGCTCGCGCTGGCGGCGGAGGACCGCCGGGTGCTCCTCACCACCCTGGGCGTCTGGCTGACCTGCCAGGGCTCGACGACGTACGCCGCGCAGCGGCTGTACTGCCACCGCAACACCGTCTCCAACCGCCTGCGCCGCCTGGAACGGCTCACCGGCCGCTCGCTCTCCGACCCGCGGCACGTGGTGGAACTGGCCCTGGCGCACTCGGCGGTGACCCAGCGGGGCACCGGGGAACCGGCGCCTCCTGCGCGTGTGCGGTGACGGTGTCACCCGGTGAGGTACCCGGCGGGATCACCCGGATCACCCGGTGAGGTCATCCCGCGAGTTCCTCCGCCCGGTGGGCCAGCCACAGGTCGTGGCGGGCGCTCGGCGACTGGAGCAGGGAGCGTTCGAGGAGCGCCTCGATCCGGGTCAGCCGTTTGCGGGCGCCCGGCACGGAGATGCCCAGGGCGGCGGCGGTCGGGGCCAGTTGGGCATCGTGGTCCAGCCAGGCGCGGACCGTGGTGCGGGCGTCCGGCGGGGCCTCGGGGCCGCTGAGCGGGCGCAGGTGGCTCCGAGCCCAGTCGGTCAGGCGCGGATCGCGCAGCACCTCGTCCAGGTCCGCTTCCGTAGCCGCGGCGGGCCCCGGGACGTACGGGTCGCCCGCGCCCCGGGTCAGGCGCAGCGCGAGCGAGAGGGCGGCCTGGTCCGCGAGGCGCGCGAGGTCCAGCCCGAGGACCGCCTCGATCAGCCGGAGCCGGGTGGCCAGGGTGTTGCGGTGGATCTTCAGCAGCCGCGTGGCGTGCGAGGTGAACTCCAGCCAAGCGTGAGCGGTGGCGCGCAGCTCCTGCGGGCCGGGGTCCTGGGCGCGCCGGGGCTCGTACGCGTCCAGGGGCGCGAGCAGGGCCGCGGCCCAGCCGGCCCCGGCATCGTGGGCGGCGAGCGCCAGCTCGGGTCCCGGCCCGAACCGGGCGTGCCGTTCGCCCCGGCCCCGCGCGACGGCCAGGGCGTGGAAGGCCTGGCCGTAGGCGGCCGGTGCCTCGCGCAGGGCCGCTTCCCCGCTGACCCCGACCGCGCAGTGCCGCGCCACGTCCACCAGCGCCCCGGCCAGGGGGTCGTGGTCGGCGCCGGCTCCCGCCGGGCCGGCGGGGACGAGCACGATGAGGTGGCGCACGTAGACCGGGCAGTGCACGATCCAGGCCCGGCCCCCCGTCAACTCCGAGCACCGGCGGGCCACTTCACCGCGCTGCCCGGCCGGGCATTCGACGACGTACATCCGCATCGGGTCGGGCAGGGAGGGACCGAGCGCCTCGGCGACCTGGTGGGCGGTGGAGATCCGGCCGTTCATCAGCAGGTGCAGCACCGCCTCGCGGGCCCGCGAGGCGGCGAGTTCGGCCCGTTCCTCACGCCGTGCGGCCTCCTCGGCGCGCAGCACCAGCGCCAGCGGTACGGCGGCGTCCGCGAGCAGGGTGGCGGCGTCCGGGTGGTGGGGCCGCGACCGTACGCAGGCCAGCGCCCGCCCGTCGTGGAGCGCGAACAGCAGCGCGGCGCCCTCACCGCTCTGCACCACGGCCGACCGCGCGCCGCGTGCGCTCATCTCGGCGGCGCCGAGCACGGCGGCTTCGGGCACGGCGGGTTCGGGCCCCAGGGCCCGGTGTGTGTCCACCACTCCGGTCCAGCCGTCCAGGCGGGCCGCGAGCCACTCCAGCAGGACGGCCGAGCCACCGGTGTGGGCGAGCCGGTGGATCTTGAGAATGTCGTCGGACCTGGACACGGCCGCATTCAACCACCCCGGCTCACTGTGCGCCGTGATACCGGTCTCGCCCCGTCACCGTGCGCAGCGAACCCTGCGTCCGGGGCCGCCCCCGCCTAGATTGGGCGACGAGCGGTCGGTCCCCGGCGCTGTCCGGTGATTCGCTGTCGATGATTCGGGGACGGGGGAAACGCCGGGGTCCGTCGCTGCTCACATCTTGCGCGCCGCGCTGCGGATGGCCTCGCGGATACGGAAGTACGTGCCGCAGCGGCAGATGTTGGCGATGGCGTCGATGTCCTCGTCCGTGGGCTCGCTGGTGCGCCGCAGGAGGGCGACGGCCGCCATGATCTGGCCCGGCTGGCAGAAACCGCACTGGGCGACGTCCTGTTCGAGCCAGGCCTCCTGCACCGGGTGCAGCTCGTCCCCGTCGGCCAGCCCCTCGATGGTGGTCACCGCCCTGCCCGCGCACGCGGAGACGGGCACCACGCACGGGCGGACGTCGGCGCCGTCGAGATGGCTGGTGCAGGCCTTGCAGACGTCCACCCCGCAGCCGTACTTGGGGCCGTGGACGCCCAGCATGTCGCGGAGCACCCACAGCAGGGGCAGGTCGTCGGGGGCGTCCACGGTGACGCTCCGCCCGTTGACGGTGAAGGTGTGCGAGGGCACGGCGTACTCCTGGCTCCGGCGGACTAGCGCGGGTAGGGGGTGAAGTCGACGTCGAAGTCGAGGGGGAAGCTGCGCGGCTTGGATCCGGTGGCCCGGGCCCAGGCGTTGGCGATCGCGCCGACCGCGGCGGGGACCCCGAGCTCGCCCGCGCCGCCCGGATCCTCGCCGGTGGCCGGCAGCACGAAGACCCGTACGTCGCGCGGGGAGTCACGCTGCTGCGCCCAGTGGAACTGGCTGTAACTTCCCTCCAGCGGCAGCCCCTTGTCCAGGTGCAGCCCGGCGCGCAGGGTGGTGGAGATGGCGTCGGTGAGGCCGCCGATCATCTGGGCCTCCAGTCCGCGCGGGTTGACGGGCAGGCCCACGTCCACGGCGATGACCGCCTTGGTGACGCGGACGTGTTCCGGGTCGCGGGTGTCGATCTCGACGAGACACGCGGTGCGGGACTTGTACTCCTCGTGGAAGGCGATGCCCTGCGCGCAGCCCGCCTCCATAGGCCGCCCCCACCGCCCTTCCGCCGCCACCTTGTCGAGTACGGCGCGCTGGGCGGCCGTCTTGAGGAAGGTACGCCGGAACGCGTACGGGTCGCGTCCCGTGCGCGCGGCCAGTTCGTCGACGACGATCTCCTCCGCTCCGCGCGTGTTGGCGGAGTACACCGAGCGCCAGGAAGCGGTGGGGATGCCGGTCGGCACCTCGGTGAGCGCCTGGGTGGTGAGGCCGAAGTGGTACGGGGACTTCACCGTGGTCAGGAAGAGGGTCTGCGCGAGGGTGGCGTTGCCGATGCCGAGCGGCAGGCTCGCGGCGGTGGCGCTGATGATCTCGCCGAGCCCGTGGCGGAAGTCGGTCTCGGCGGCGGCGACGCGGTGCTCGAAGCTGAGCACCTCGCCCAGCAGGTGGGTGGCCCGGATCTTGTGGTGGGTGGCGGGGCGCATCCGGCCGTGCCGGGTGTCGTCCACGCGGGTCCACATCAGCTTGACGGGGCGCCGGCAGGCCTTGGAGATCCGCGCGGCCTCCAGGGCCGCGTCGAAGAAGAGCCGTCGGCCGAAGGAGCCGCCGGCCTGGACCACGTGCACCGTGACCTTGTCCAGGGGCAGGCCGAGGTCGGCGGCGATGGTCTCGCGGGCCACGATCGGGGACTTGAGCCCGGACCAGATCTCGGCCCGGTCCTCCCGGACGTCGGCGATGGCGCAGTTCGTCTCCATCGGGGCGTGGCTGACGAAGGCGAAGTCGAACTCGGCGTCCACGTACGGGGTCAGCAGCGGCGGCACCAGCAGCGGCGGGGTCGCGGCGCGGAGCTTGCGGCGGATCTCGGCGTCGGACAGCTGGTCGGCGGGGCCGGGTCCCCAGGTGACCTGGAGGGCGGACTTGGCCGTGATGGCCTGACCGAAGGTCTCGGCGACGACGGCGACCCCGGTGGGGACGCTCACCACGTCCAGCACGCCGGGCATGGCCCGGACCGCGGCGAGGTTGCCGACGGCGCGGACGGAGCCGCCGAGGGTGGGCGGGCGGCGCACCACGCAGGGCTTGGCTCCGGGCACGTCGAGGTCGAGGGTGTACCGCTGGGCGCCCGTGACCATGGCGCGGGCGTCGACGCGGCTGATGGGCCGGCCCACGAGGGTGTGCTGCGCCGTACAGGTCGCCGAGGTCGATGACGTCGGCGATGGCGGGCAGGGACGGGACCACGGCGCGGGCGGGCTGCGGGGCCAGGGCGTCGACGCCGGCGCGGGTGACGAGGGCGAGCGTCGGGGCCGCCACGAGCAGGGTGAGGAAGGAGCGGCGGCTCTGCCCGGCGGCGCGGTCCTGCCCGGTCATGTCGTCGTTCCCCACCCACGCTGCGCGGGTCCGCCCGCGCGGACCTCCCCGGTGCATTACCGACACGTAGAGTAGCGATCGGGGCCTGGGGTGGGAAGCCTCGGGACCGGAAGCGGGCTCACCCTTTCGGGGGGATCGGGATGGGCGGAACGATCCGCGCACCCATGCGATCACCTTCGCGCGAGGGCCTCGTACACCTCGGCCGTTTGATCGAGCCGCACGGGCCTGAACGCCGCATTCCAGCCACCTCTGCCAGGGCGGACTCGACGGGGTCGGCTGGTGCCGGCCGCCCGCCGCTCCCCCTGGCCGGAGCGCGCCTGACCTGATTCGTTCGCACGCGGAGCAACGGCCGCAAGGCCTACGGCATATACCAGAAGCAAGAACGTTGCGGATGTTGCCAAACGTCTTACACGCCGTCGCGGCCTGTGCAACAGTCGTTACCGGTCCTTCCTTCAGACTTGGCCGTGCCGCGCCTGTATCGGAGTTCTCATGCCGTCCCACCTGTTCGCGGACCGTCCCGCGCAACCGCCCGAGCCGGGGTCGGTGGACGCGCTGATCTCCCAGACCCGGCGGCTGCGGGGAGAAGTGGACGCGGTCCGCCGCGACACCGTCGTCGACGACGACGACGCCCAGGCCCGCTGGCAGCGCGCCCTGTGCGATCTCGCGGTCCACCACCTCGACGACCTCCGTGAGCACCTCGGTCAGCTCAAGGAGGGCCTGCCGCCCGTCCCCGAGACCATCGAGCTCCCGCAGGCGCCCCCCGAGACCGGGCTGGAGGCCCAGACCCGCGTCGGCAGCGCCGAGTGGAACCTGCTGACCGACGAGGTCAGTTGGTCCGACGAGCTGTTCCAGATCTTCGGACGCTCCCCCGAGGCCGGCGCGCTCCCCCTGGACGAGCTGGGCTCCACCCTGTTCTCCGAGGACCAGCCGCTGCTCACCGCGTGGGTCACCGCCTGCCTGGTGGACGGCAAGCCGATCGACGGCGAGTTCCGCATCGTCCGCGCCGACGGGCGGGTCCGGACCCTGCACATGAGGGGTGAACCGGTACTCGACTCCGACGGCTGCACGGCCTCCATGTGGGCCGTCATGCGGGACGTGAGCGAACTGCGCCGCAGCCAGCGGGCGGTGCGCGAGTCCCGTGACTCCCTCCAGCGCCAGCGGGAGATCGCGCAGACCGAGCACCGGCTGGCGGTCGAGCTCCAGGAGACCGTGCTCCCCCCGTGGCGCGGCTCCCTGCGGTTCCCGTACAGCAGCGCGGGATCGCTGGACGTGGCCGCGCACTACCTGCCGTCCGCGACCAGCGCGCTCATCGGCGGCGACTGGTACGACGCCCTCGAACTGCCCGGCGGGCACTCGATGCTGACGGTCGGTGACCTGACGGGGCACGGCGTGAGCGCCACCTCCGGGATGGCGATGATGCTGGGGGCGCTGCGCGGCATGGCCATGGCGGGAATCGAGCCGGGTCCGCTGATGGGCTGGCTCAACCAGCTGTTGGAGACCTCCGTACAGCCCGCGCTCGGCTCGGCCGTGTGCTGCCGCTACGATCCCGCCCGCCGGGTGCTGTCCTGGGCGCAGGCCGGACATCCGGCCCCCCTGCTGTTCCGCCGCGGGTCGGGCCGTTCCCTGCTGCCGCCGGAGGGCGTCCTGCTGGGCGCCACCTCCGGAGCCTCGTACGAACAGGCCGAGGAACGGCTCGAAGTGGGTGACCTGCTCGTCCTGCACACGGACGGACTCACCCCGCGCAGCATCGAGTTCAGCCGGGCGGACGGCACGGAGCGGCTGCTGGCCCTCGCGCCGCGGTTCGCGGCGGCGCGGTCGGCGCAGGACTGCGTACGGATCGTGATCGAGGAGTTCGGCGAGAGCGAGCGGGAGGACGACGCCTGCGTGCTCGTCGCCCGGGTGGGCGGGTAACACCCCGGACGTCCGGGCTCCGGGGCCGCGCCGCACGGCGCGGCCTCTCTCGTCTCCGTATCCGTCTTCCTCTCAGACCCCTTTTTCCTCCTAGACCCCTTTGGCGCGCGGGCGCGGGGGCACCGGCATGTCGGGGAGGGCCAGCTTGATCTCCTGGCGGAGCTCCTCGATCCGCGCGTAACCCGAGTACTGGGTGGTGAGCCGGTACATTTCGCGCAGCCGGTCCCAGGTCCGGTGCGAGGAGGTCTCGTTCATGGAGACCAGCGCGAGGCGGGCGTAGCGGTCGGCCTGTTCCGGTTCGTCGGCGATGAAGCAGGCGGAGGCCATCGAGATGTAGTCGAAGATCTGCGAGCGCTGGTAGCCCTCGCCGCGCAGGCGCAGGGCCTCCTTGGCGTGGCGCGCGGCGATCGGCGCCGCCGTGGCGTCGTGGTCGGCGAGGGTCCGGTACGCCAGGGCCTGCATGCCGTGCAGGTCCGCCTCGTCGAAGTGCTGCATCCAGCTCGGCGGCGGCACGTCGCCCTTGTCCGAGACGAACAGGTCCTCCGCCTCGCCCAGGGTGCGGCGCATCGCCTGGCCCTTGCCCAGGGCGGCCTGCGCCCAGGCCTCGACGGTGTGCAGCATGGCGCGGGTGCGCGGCAGGGTCTGTTCGCCGGAGCCGGACTGGGCCAGCCTCATCAGGTCCAGGGCCTCGTTCGGCTTGCCGAGGTGGACCATCTGGCGGGCGGCCCGGGACAGCGCCTCGCCCGCGCGGGGGCGGTCACCGCCCTCGCGGGCCGCGTGCGCGGCGATGACGAAGTACTTCTGCGCCGTGGGTTCGAGACCCACGTCGTGGGACATCCAGCCGGCGAGCACCGCCAGGTTGGCCGCCACCCCCCAGAGCCTGCGCTGGAGGTGGTCCGGGTGGCGGTAGGCCAGCATTCCGCCGACCTCGTTCAACTGGCCGACGACGGCCTTGCGCTGGAGTCCGCCCCCCCGGGAGGCGTCCCAGGCGCGGAACACGTCGACCGAGCGTTCCAGCGCCTCGATCTCCTGGGAGCCGATCGGGGCGGCCTCGTAGCGGTCGTAGCCCGCCTGGTCCGCCGGGAAGGCGTCCCCGAAGGGCCGGGCCTCCTTCGCGGTGGCGGGGTCGGTGTGGAGCCAGTCGTACATGGCATTGCTGAGGACGGAGCCGGCGGTGAGCACGGCGCCCGCGCCCATCAGACCGCGACGGTTGAGCATGAGGTCCATTCCCGTGAATTCGGTGAGGACCGCGGCTGTGCGTTCGGGCGCCCACGGCATTCCTTCGGGGTTCTCACGAGCCCCGTCCGGCTGCCGTCTGGTGGTGCGCCGCTGCCGTACGAACCCGAGGTCCTCGATGGTCACGACACGACCGAGCCGCTCGGTGAACAGTGCTGCCAGTACCGTGGGCACCGGCTCGCGGGGGGCCTCCCCCATGTCGATCCAGCGCCGCACCCGCGAGGTGTCGGTGGCCAGTTGGGGGTGGCCCATGGCCGCCGCCTGCCTGTTGACCATCCTCGCCAGTTCGCCCTTCGACCAGCCGGCCAGGCCGAACAGGTCGTTCAAGCGGGTGTTTGGACCTTTGCTCACGTCAAGCCCCCAGGTTCTCGGCTGGGTTGACAGTAGCCCGCCGTCAGATGCCCAGCGACTATTCGCCAGGCTTCGCCAGGGCACGCCCGATGGTTCGCCACGGTGCGCCGGGTGTCAGGTAGGAATGCGCCTCCCCGCCCCGGTTCACCGGCGGAACTCCCCAGGGTGAAGCACGGGATCCGGCGGGGCGGCGTACGTCACTCGTCGGCGCACGAAGGGATCCGTATCACCATGTACGCAGCAACCTCCTCCGTGTCCGCACCGGTCCGGTCGCACCGCACGCTCCCGGCGGGCGGCGGGCCCTACCTCGACCCCGGCCGGCAGCCCGCCTCGGCGCAGGGCGCCGTCCGGGCGCGGCGGACGGCCAGTACCGGATCACAGCCCGTCAGCGGCAGAATCGACCTCTCGGGGCCGCAGGGGGCGCAACTGCGCACGGCGCTCGCCTCGGTGCAGCGGATCTGTCCCGAGTTCACGCCCGTGCAGGTGTTGCGGCGCAGCGGCCGCTCGGTGCTCCTGGTCGGCACCACCGGACGGATGACCGCCGTCGCGAAGGTTTTACTGGATCATTCGCCGGAGTGGCGCGAGCGCTACCGGCACGAAATAGCTGCGTACCGGGCCTTCGTCCGGCACCGCCCGCCGGTACGGGTACCCCGGCTGATCGCCGCCGACCCGGAGAACTGCACCCTGGTGGTCGAGCGGATGGCGGGCCGGGTGGCAGCGCTCCAGCGGCACCCGGTGGAGCCGCCGCCGCGGGTGGACCTGCGGGCGGCCCTGGGCGCGGTGTGCCGGGTCAACCAGTGGCAGCCGCCGGCCGAGCTGTTCGGGACTCCGATGAACTACGCCCGGCGGATCGCACGTGACTACGAGCTCGGGCTGCTGACCGACCGGGACCTCGGCGACCTGCAGAAGCTGCTGCACGGGGTGAAACTGTCGGGCACCGCCCTGCAGTTCAACCACGGTGACGCGCTGCTGTCCAACCTGCTGCTCTCCCCGGCCGGGCCGGTGCTGCTCGACTGGGAGCACGCCGGCTGGTACCTGCCGGGCTACGACCTGGCCACCCTGTGGACGGTGCTGGGCGACGCCCCGGCGGCCCGCGCCCAGATCAGCCGGCTCGCCCAGTCGGCGGGTCCGGCCGCGCGGGACGCGTTCCTGATCAATCTGATGCTGGTGCTGACCCGGGAGATCCGGATGTCCGAGACGGCGGTGCAGCGCTCGATGCTGGCCACCGCCCCGGCCCAGTCGCTGCCGACGGGCGCCCTGTCCTCGGGGGAGGAGCAGCGGCTGCTGCTCCGCCGTCTGCACGACGATGCGGGGATGGCGCGCAGAGCGGTCCGCGCGGCGGTCGGCACGCGCTGACCCGTCCCCCCTCCCTCGCGAAGTCCCGTGGCCCCCCACCGCCACGGGACTTCGCTCATGTGCGTCCGCGGGTCGGCGGGCGAGGCGGCGGGTGGGCGGGCGGCGACGCCGGATGCCTTGACATCACATGATCCCGCGAAGACCTTTTCTGACTCAGCATCAGACATGCTGGGATCACTTCCCGCCTCCCCACCCGCTGGAGCCTGCCCATGTCCGCAAGCGCTTCACGCACGTCGCCCGACGCCCTCCCGACCAGACGTACGGTCCTCGCCGGGACGGGGGCCGGGGTGCTCGCCGCCACGGTGCTGCCGTCGGGCGCCGCGCGGGCGGGCGGCGCCCCGGACGGCCCGCAGCTCGGCGAGTACGACGTCGTCGTGGCCGGTTCCGGGGCGGCCGGGATGACCGCGGCGCTCACCGCCGCCCGGCGGGGGCTGAGCGTGCTGGTGGTCGAGAAGGCACCCACCTTCGGCGGATCGGCCGCACGCTCCGGGGCCGGTATCTGGCTGCCCAACAACTCGGTGATCCTGGGGGCGGGCGTGCCGGACACCCCGCAGAAGGCGGCGGCGTACCTCGCGGCGGTCGTCGGGAGCGAGGTGCCGGCCGACCGGCAGGCGGCCTTCCTCGCCTACGGCCCCCGGATGCTGGACTTCGTGATGGCGAACAGTCCGCTCAGGTTCCGCTTCATGGAGGGGTACAGCGACTACTACCCCCACCTGCCGGGCGGGCTGGCGAACGGCCGCTCCATCGAGCCCGACCAGATCGACGGCCGTCTCCTGGGCGCCGAACTGGCCCGGCTCAACCCGGCCTACATGCCGGTCCCGGCCGGGATGGTGGTCTTCAGCCAGGACTACAAGTGGCTGAACCTCGCGGCGGTGAGCGCCAAGGGCCTCGCCGTCTCCACGGAGTGCCTGGCGCGCGGTACCGAGGCGGCGCTGCTCGGGGAGAAACCGCTGACCATGGGCCAGGCCCTGGCGGCCGGGCTGCGGGCCGGGCTGCTGCGGGCGGGGGTGCCGGTGTGGCTGAACAGCCCGCTGGTGGACCTGGTCCTGGAGGGGGGTGCGGTCACCGGCGTGGTGGTCGAGAAGGAGGGCGTACGGGGGACCGTACGGGCCCGGCGCGGGGTGATCATCGGCTCGGGCGGCTTCGAGCACAACGCGCAGATGCGGGCGCAGTACCAGCAGCAGCCGGTCGGCACCCAGTGGTCGGTGGGCGCGAAGGAGAACACCGGCGACGGGATCCGGGCGGGGCAGCGGGCCGGCGCCGAGCTGGCCCTGATGGACGACGCGTGGTGGGGCCCGTCGATCCCGCTGCCCGGGGAGCCGTACTTCTGTCTCGCCGAACGGACCCTGCCGGGCGGGCTGATCGTGAACGCGAACGGCGCGCGGTTCGTCAACGAGGCCGCCCCGTACAGCGATGTGGTGCACGTGATGTACGAGAAGGACCGGCGGGCGACCGGCTCGCACATCCCGGCCTGGCTGATCGTGGACCAGAACTACCGCAACAAGTACCTGTTCAAGGACATCCTGCCGACCCTGGTCTTTCCCGACGCATGGTACGAGGCGGGCGCGGCGAAGAAGGCGTGGACGTGGGACGCGCTGGCCGGCCAGATCGGGGTCCCGGCGGCGGCGCTGCGGGCGACGCTGGGCCGGTTCAACGCGCAGGCGTGGCAGGGGGCCGATCCTGACTTCCACCGGGGCGACTCGGCATACGACCACTACTACACGGACCCCCAGGTGCAGCCGAACTCGTGCCTGGCGCCGGTCTGGGCTCCGCCGTTCTACGCCTTCAAGATCGTGCCGGGGGACCTCGGTACGAAGGGCGGCATCGTGACGGACGCGCGGGCGCGGGCGCTGCGGGCGGACGGCTCGGTGATCCGGGGCCTGTACGCGGCGGGCAATGCCAGCGCGGCCGTCATGGGGCGCAGCTACGCGGGGGCCGGATCGACGATCGGCCCCGCGATGACGTTCGGCTACGTGGCGGCCAACGACATCGCGGACGCGTGACCGGGAGGCGTCAGCCCTGCTGGAAGAGCTCGGCGGGGAGCGGCTTCAGGAGGGCGTAGAGGTCGTCGGTGATCGGGCGGTCCCAGCTGGCGATGGTGACCAGCACGTTGTCACTGCGGTCGAACTGGACGCAGGAGATGCGGGACTCCGACAGCTTGACCTTCCGGACGATGAGGAGGTTGTCGCCCTGCATGACGGGGCAGTCCTCGACACCGACGACGTCGACGTCCTCTTCGTTCTCCAGCGCGTCGAGGAGCTGGGCCACCTCGAAGGGGACCTCGCCGTCGGAGAGCTCCCGGGCGGGGGAACCCTCGGGGAGGTTTCCGATGATCATCGCGGGGCCGCGTCCGCCGAACAGGTCGTAGCGGAGGAAGACGCCCTGGCAGCTTCCGTCGGGCGCGGGCAGCAGCCCGGCCCCGAGATTGCCCGGCCAGTCCCCCGGGTCCATGGCCAGGACGTCGAAGTCCGGGCCGGCGGGTGTGGCGGCGCGGTGGCGGCGGAGGAAGGACATGCCGCCATGGTACGTGGCCGCGGGAGATTTCCGGCCCCGGGCCCCCATCCGGGCGGCGGCCCGGCTGGCGCGTGCCAGGCGTACACACGTTCGGGGGCTTGGGGCCCGGTCCCGGACGGTCACGGCCTCGAACCTGATGAACGAGTTCAACAACGCCGCTCGTAGGCCTCCAGGGCCGCCTGGAGACCCGACAGGTCGGTGCCGAGCTTGCGGCAGGCCGCCGACCGCAGCCAGTCCGGCTCGCGGTCCGGGGCGGCGGCCGCACCGCCGAGCGCCGTCCGCGCCGCCCGCAGCTCCTGCTCCGTGAGCGCGTCCGCCGGGGGCGAGGGGGACGGAAGGACGCCTCCGAGGCCCAGAAGGGCCTCGGCCACCGTCGCCTCCAGGCCGTCGGCGCCGCATTCCCGGGCCGTCACCAGGGCCCGGGCGAGCACGTCGGGGTCGCCCAGCTCCGTTCCGAGCGCGGCCAGTGCGCAGGCCAGTTCGTACCCCGCCGGGGAGGCCGCCAGCAGCGCCACGGCCTCCCGCAGCAGCTCTGCCCGGTCCTCGGGCGCCGCGACCTCGGCCGCGACGCGCAGGGCCTGGCCGAGGCCCGAGGGGGCGCCGAAGACGCGGGCCCGCCGGACGGCGTCGGCGGCCAGGGCCCGCGCCCGGTGCGGGTCGTCGGCCGCCACCGCCCGGGCCAGGTGCAGCTGCCACGGGCACCACGAGGGGTTCTGGATGCCGCGCGGGGTCAGCCGCCGGTCCACCTCCTCCAGTTCGGCGGCGGCCGCCTTCGTGTCGCCCCGGGCGAGGAGCAGTTCCGCGTAGACGGTCTGGGAGTCGGGGAAGACCACGGCCGCCGGGAAGGGCCTGCCGTACTCGTGTTCCCGTGCGAGCTCCCAGGCCTCGTCGGCCCGCCCCCGCGCGAGCAGGGTCGTGAGGAGGATGGCTATGGCGTACCAGTGCACGGGCGTGCGCCGCCCCACGCGTTCGGCGAGCCGCAGCCCGGCCCGCGCCAGCTCCTCGGCTTCCGCGAGCCGCCCGCGCCGGAAGCGGGTGTAGGCCCGCACGTTGTACGCGAAGGACAGGTGCGCCCCGTGCCAGCCCTGCCGCTCGAACGCGGCGGTGCCCGCCTCGGACAGTTCCTCCGCCCGTCCCGGCCGGTCGGCGTACACGTGCGCCATGGCCACGAGCACGGGCACCTCGAAGCCGCGGTCCTCCTGGGCCCAGCTGAGCTCCCGCTCCAGCGCCCGTCCGGCGTGGTGCAGGACCACGTCCACGGGCTCTCCGCGCAGGCAGGCGTCCCAGGCCCGCAGCCCGATGATGTACCGCTCGGTGAGATCGCGGCCGGTCAGCCGGTCGGCGAGCCGCGCCAGGCGCCGGGAGCGGGCCGGGGAGTCGGTCTCGGCAGCGTCGAAGGCGTCCCACATGAACTGCTCGGACTGCAGGCGCAGCCGGGCGCGGACGTCCTGGGTGTACGGGATCTCCTGCGCGAGCGCCCGCGAGGCGTCGGCGAGGCGGTCGCTGTGCGCGAGGACCTGGGCGAGGCGGATGACGATGCCCTGGCGCAGGGCCGGGTCGTCGAAGGGCTCGGCGAGGGCGGCCCGCAGGTGGTTGACGGTGTTCGCGGGCTCGGTGAGCAGGGAGGCGCAGCCGAGTTCGTACAGCACGGCCGCGCGCTCGTCGAAGCCGGGCGGTTCGCGCAGGGCGCGGGCGAGCTGGCGGCGGGCCGCCTCCGGGGCGCCGGCCCGCAGGTTCTCGGCGGCGGCCTCGCGCAGGGTGCGCACCACCCAGGGGTCGTTCTCGGGATGGGTCTCCAGCAGGTGGCGGGCCGCCGCGGAGGAGCCGAGTCCGGCGTCCACGACGGCCGCCGCGGCCCGCCCGTGGAGGGCCACGCGCAGCGCGTCCGGGATGGACCGGTACAGGGCGGTGGCGATGAGGGGGTGGACGAACTCCAGCCCGGAGCCCGGTTCGTGCGCCGGTGTGGCCTCGGCGGCCGACAGGATGCGGGCGTCGCGCAGCCGTGCGGTGGCGTCCACGGCCTCCTCGGCGCCGAGGGCGGCGACACGGGCGGCGAGGTCCTGCGGGATGGCGGTGCCGAGGACGGCGCAGGCCCAGGCGAAGCGGACGGTGGACGGGCCGAGGCGTTCGAGGCGTTCGACCAGGCCGCTGCCGCGCTGGGCGGCGGCGAGGTCGCGCAGCAGCGGCGCGTTCGCCGCGACCGGGGGCACGCCCTTGTCGCGGACCCTGGCGGTGAGTTCGACGGCCTCGAAGGGGTTGCCGGTGGTGACGGCCCAGGCCTCCCGGCAGAAGGCGTCGTCGGCGTGGTCGCCGACGGCCTCGCGGACCAGGGCGGCGACGGCGTGCTCGGTGAGCGGCGCCAGGGGCAGCGGGCGCTGTCCGGCCCGGCCGGGCAGCGTACGGAAGGCGTCGGCGTGCACGGGCAGTTCGTCGGGGCGGTAGGCGACGGCGAGGAGCAGCGGGAGGTGTTCGGCGCGCGGAGCGTAGGCGGCGAGCCAGCCGAGGGACTCGGGGTCGGCCCAGTGCGCGTCGTCGAGGACGAGGACGACGGGGGCCCGCTGGACGACGAGGTGGGTCAGCACCCAGTCGAGTCCGTCGCGCAGGCCCTGGGGGTCGGGCGGCGCGCCCTGTTCCGGCGCGCAGAGCCCGAGGGCGGGGCCGACGATCGCGTACCAGCTCCCGAGAACGGCGCGCAGCTCCTGCTCGGAGGATCCGGCCAGCAGGGGCTGGATGAGCTGGCGGGCCACGTGGAAGGGCTGGCCCTGCTCCTGTTCTCCCCCGCGGGCGGCGAGCACGGTGCAGGAGCGGGCGAGCGCGCGCCGGCGCAGTTCGGCGAGGAGGGTGGTCTTGCCGAGGCCGGCGGGACCGGAGAAGGCGAGCAGCGCGCCACCGGCGTCCGGCCCGGGACCGGTGAGCTGGTCCAGGGCCTCGTCGACGAGCGCGAGTTCGGTCTCGCGTTCGACCATCGTGCGCCGCAAACGGGTCCGGCGGTCCGTCATGGCTGGTACCCCCCAGGCCTGTTCGGAAGATCAGCGTACGCCCGCGCACACAGCGTGTGATCCCACTGCCGGGAAAAGAGGCCGATCTTCTTTCCGGCCTCGTCCTCCCGGCTCGTCTTGCGGCTTCTCTCCCGGCTCGTCTTGCGGCGTATCGTCCGGGTGGTTCAGGTCCGCGCGGAACGGGCCGCGAGGTCCTCCAGGACCGCCACGGCCTCGGCGGCCCGCTCCGCGGCCACGAAGAGGTGGTCGTGGTGGTAGCCGGCGATGACGTTGCAGCTCAGCCCGTGTGCGCCGAGCTCGGTGGCGAAGGCCGCCGTGAGGCCGACGGCGTCGAGGGCGGAGTGGACCCGCAGGGTGATCCAGCCGGCGGTGTAGTCGTAGGCGAGACCGGCCGCGTCGGCGTCCTCCTGGCGCAGGACCAGGGTGAGGCCCTCGGGTTCCAGGATCGTGGCCACGGGCGCGGTCCCCGCCGGGACGGTGGGGCCGGGGACGGTGCAGAACACGTACACGCCCTCGTTCAGCTCGGGCCGCATACCGCTCAGCAATGTGCGCAGGTCGCTCTCTCCGCTCATGGCGCCACCCTAGGCGCTGTCGTCAAAGTAGCGTCGGTCAGGCCCGCGGTGTCCGGTGCCGTGCATCGCAAGGCGGAGGGGCGCCCGTGTACGGGACGTACTCGGGCGCCCCGACAACGCGGCGAGGTGCGGCGCCGGGCGCCGCGGGCCAGGCGGGACTTTGACGACAGCGCCTAGGGGCGCCCGGCGGCCCGCCGACCCCGCCGGGAGGACCCGGCGGCCACCGGGGGGCGGTGGGGCCGCCCGGTGGTACGCCGTGTGCCGCCGGTCGGGCAGGTCAGGTGAGGCGGGATCAGGTGAGGTCGAATTCCCCGCCCCGGGCGTTCAGCACGAACTTGTGCCACTCGTCCGGCGTGAAGATCAGCGAGGGGCTCTCGGGGCGCTCGCTGTTGCGCATCGCGATGAAGCCCTCGACGAAGGCGATCTGAACGTCACCCGCTCCCCGGCTGCTCGACTGCCAGTCGGCCCCGGTGAGATCGAGGTCCGGCTTGCCCCAGCCAGCGAGGGGCTGTGAAGTCATGCTCTCGGCCACGTGCGTGCTCCTCCCGGTACGTCGTCCGGGGGCCAGGTTAGCCACCGCGGCGGGTGGCGCACAGGGCACGGTGAGTCACCCGTGGCCGGTGTGCCGCCCCCGTCACCGCGGTGCGGTCCGCTCAGCTGGTCGGTTCCTGCGCCCCCACCAGCCACATCGAGAAGAACTGCGCGCCGCCGCCGTACGCGTGCCCCACGGCCCGCCGGGCGTCCGGAACTTGGTGTTCTCCGGCCTGGCCGCGGACCTGGAGGGCCGCCTCCGCGAAGCGGATCATGCCGGAGGCGCCGATCGGGTTCGTGGACAGGACGCCGCCGGACGGGTTGACCGGGAGGTCCCCGTCGAGCTCCGTCACCCCGGCCTCGGTGAGCTTCCAGCCCTCGCCCTCCGCCGCGAAACCGAGGTTCTCCAGCCACATCGGCTCGTACCAGGAGAACGGCACGTACATCTCGACCGCGTCGACCTCCCGGCGGGGGTCGGTGATTCCCGCCTGCCGGTAGACGTCGGCCGCGCAGTCCTTGCCGGCCTGCGGGGAGACGAAGTCCTTGCCCGCGAAGAGGGTCGGCTCGCTGCGCATCGCCCCGCCGTGCACCCAGGCGGCCGGCTTCGGCGCACGGGCCGCGCCCGCCCGGTCGGTGAGGATCATCGCGCACGCACCGTCGGAGGAGGGGCAGGTCTCGGAGTACCGGATCGGGTCCCACAGCATCGGCGAGGCCTGGACCTTCTCCAGGGTGATGTCGTGCTCGTGCAGGTGCGCGTACGGGTTCTTCAGCGCGTTGCGCCGGTCCTTGTACGCCACCAGCGAGCCGACCGTGTCCGGCGCGCCGGTCCGCCGCATGTACGCGCGCACGTGCGGGGCGAAGAACCCGCCGGCCCCGGCGAGCAGCGGCTGCTGGAAGGGGACGGGCAGGGACAGGCCCCACATGGCGTTGGATTCGGACTGTTTCTCGAAGGCGAGGGTGAGCACCGTCCGGTGGACGCGCGCCGCGACCAGCTGGGAGGCGACCAGGGCCGTGGAGCCGCCGACCGAGCCGGCCGTGTGCACGCGCAGCATGGGTTTGCCGACCGCGCCGAGCGCGTCCGCCAGGTACAGCTCGGGCATCATCACCCCCTCGAAGAAGTCGGGGGCCTTGCCGATGACCACCGCGTCGATGTCCGCCCAGGTCAGTTCGGCGTCCGCGAGGGCGCGCGCCGCCGCCTCCCGGACCAGTCCGGCGATGGACACGTCGTGGCGGGCGGCGACGTGCTTGGTCTGGCCGATCCCGACGACCGCGACCGGCTCTTTACCCGTAGTGCTCACCGAACGTCCCCTTCCAGGACGGCGACCAGGTTCTGCTGGAGGCAGGGGCCGGACGTCGCGTGGGCGACGGCCCGGTCGGATTCGCCGCGGTGGATGCGGGCGGCCGCCTCGCCGATGCGGATGAGACCGGCGGCCATCATCGGGTTGGCGGCGAGGGCGCCGCCGGACGGGTTGACGGTGACCCCGTCCCCGTCCCCGTCCCCGAGCCCGAGCCCGAGCCCGAGCGCCTTGCGCAGCACGACCTCCTGGGAGGAGAACGGCGCGTGCAGTTCGGCCGTGTCCACCGGGGCGTCGAAGACGCCCGCGCGCTGCGCGGCGAGCCGGGTGGACGGCGAGTCGGTGAGGTCGCGCAGGCCGAGGCCGTGGGCTTCGATGCGGTGGTCGATGCCCGTGATCCAGGCGGGACGTTCGCACAGCCGCCGCGCGGTGTCGCCGGCGGCGAGGACGACGGCGGCGGCGCCGTCCCCGATGGGCGGGCAGTCCCCCGTGCGCAGGGGTGCGACCTGGTAGTCGCCCTGCGGAACGTCACCGGCCAGCTGGGCATGCGGATTGGACCGTGCACAGGCCCGGCTGCGGGCGCCGATGGCGGCCAGGGCCGGCTCGTCGGTCTCGCCGGCGTCGATGAGCGCCTGGGCCTGGAGCGCGGCCAGGGCCACGGAGTCGGGCCAGAGCGGAGCCACGTAGTACGGGTCGAGCTGGCGGGTCAGGACGTCCCGTACGGATCCCGGCGAGGACTTCCCGTACGCGTAGACGAGCGCGGTGTCGGCCTCGCCGGTCTGGATCTTGACCCAGGCCTCGTAGAGGGCCCAGGCGCCGTCCATCTCGACGTGGGACTCGGAGATGGGCGGCCAGGCGCCGACCCCGTCGAGGGTCATGGTGAAGGAGAAGGCCCGGCCTGCCAGGTAGTCGCTGGAGCCGGAGCAGGTGAAGCCGATCTCGCCGGCCTTCAGTCCGGTGGCGGCCAGCACCTGGTGGAGGACCGGCATGACCATCTCCACTTCGCTGAGCTCGTCGGTGCGGCGCAGGTGGTCGCTCTGCGCGAAGGCGACGACGGCCACGTCGCGGGCGTACCTCGGCGGCGTCTTCGGCATCAGATGAGCTCCTTGTACGCGTCGTAGTCCACGTCCGGCTCGCCGGTGGGGCGGTAGTGGTCGGGGTAGCGGCCGCCCTCGGTCCAGACCGGCTCGACGCGCAGGCCCATGCGGACCTGGTCGTACGGGATGCCGCCGATCCGGCCGTGGAGGGCGAGGCCGGCGCCGTCGAGGGCGATGTGGGCGTAGACGTACGGGACCTCGATGTCGAGGTTCCTGGCCTTGATGTTGACGATGCAGTAGGTGGTGACCGTGCCCGCCGGGCCGACCTCCACCTGGTCGGTGGTGGCCACCCCGCAGGTGGGGCAGGCGCCGCGCGGCGGGACGTACACCTTGTGGCAGGAGGGGCAGCGCTCGCCGACGGTCCGCCGCTCGGAGAGGGCGTTGATGTAGGCGGTCTGGGCGCGGCCGGGACTGTAGACGTAGTCCAGGCGGGCCTCGGCGACGATGCCGGTGACGGCGTCGGCGAAGGCGCCGTCGTGCGGGGCCGCGTCGTCTTGGGCGGCCGGGCCGTCGTACGGCTCGAAGCAGGCGACGTCGGTGATGGCTCCGACGCGGTCGGCGGCCCAGCGGACGCGGACGCGCATCCCGGTGCGCACGGCGTCGGGGCCGGGCACGTCGAGGGCGTGCAGGAGGGCGGTGTCCGCGCCGTCGAGCGTGACGAGCACCCAGGCGAAGGGAGTCTCCAGCGGCTGGTGGGGGCGGGGCCGGCCGTTCCACGCCCAGGTGGTGACGGTGCCGGTGGCCGCGACCTCGACGAGCTCGCGGATCTCTTCGGCGGTGACGGGGTCGTACTCGACGGGCGGGACCATCACCTTCCCGCCAGTGGTCTTCACCCCGAGGACGACGCCTTCGCGCAGCCCGGTGAGAAAGGCGCTCTGCACGGGCCCGAGGGACCGGGTGAAGGGAAACTCGACGACGAGCGGCGCGCGGAGCACCTCCGGTGGGGAGGCAGCTGTCATGGTGGCTCTCCGATGCGGTCGATTCGATTACGAGAGGTCGCTACGCGGTCCGACACGAACCCGCGCTCTTACAGCCCGCCGGGCCCATCCAGCCCTGCCGGGCACGCCCAGCCCTGACGGGCACATCCAGCCCCGCCGGGCACACCCAGCCCCGCTGGCACATCCAGCCCCGTCGGCGCTTGAGGCGCGGGGCCCGGGGGCAGAGCCCGCTCTTTCAGCCCCACCGGGGCACATCCAGCCCCGCCGGCACACCCAGCCCCGCCGGCGCTTGAGGCGCGGGGCCCGGGGGCACATCCAGCCTCGCCGGCGCTTGAGGCGCGGGGTCCGGGGCGGAGCCCCGCTCTTTCAGCCTCGCCAGCACATCCAGCCTCGCCGGCGTTTGAGGCGCGGGGTCCGGGGCGGAGCCCCGGCAGCGGCGCCGCACCCCGCGTCCGGCCCGGCACGGCAAGCACCGCACCGCACGGCACCGCACCGGCCCCGGCCCGCAGCCGGGAAAACTACTCGCGCCGATACACCGCCGGCCTCTTCTCCGCGAACGCCCGCGCCCCCTCCTTCGCGTCCGCCGTGTCGAAGACCGGCCACCCCCGCAGCAGCTCGGCCGCCAGCCCCTCCCCCTCCGTCAGCTCCGCCGCCTCGTAGACCGAGGCCTTGACCGCCTCCACCGCCAGCGGCCCGCACGCGTTGATCCGCTCCGCGATCACCAGGGCCTCCTCCAGAGCCCTGCCCTCCGGCACCACCCGCCCGACGAGTCCGATCCACGCCGCCTCCTCGGCGGTGTACGGGCGCCCGGTCAGCAGCATCTCCAAGGCGTGCGTACGCGGGATCTGCCGCGGCAGCCGGACCGTGGAGCCGCCGATCGGGAACAGCCCCCGCTTGACTTCGAAGAGCCCGAAGGTGGCCCCCTCCCCCGCCACCCGGATGTCCGTACCCTGCAAGATCTCGGTCCCGCCGGCCACGCAGTACCCCTCCACCGCCGCGATCACCGGCTTGCGCGGCCGGTGGTGGCGGAGCATCGCCTTCCAGTGCAGGTCGGGGTCGGACTTGAGGCGGTCCCGGTACTGGTCCCCCGCCATGCCCTTGCCGGCCAGCGCCTTGAGGTCCATGCCGGCGCAGAAGTCCCCGCCGGCGCCCGTCAGCACGATCGAGCGGATCTCGTCGTCGGCGTCCGCCTCCAGCCAGCCGTCGTACAGCCCCACCAGCAGCGGCAGCGAGAGCGCATTCTTCGCCTCGGGCCTGTTCATGGTGAGCACCAGCGTGGCGCCGTGCCGTTCCACGGTCAGGTGTTCCGTCCCACCCATTGCCGTCCTCCCGTCTCAAGACCTAGAACAGGTTGCAGTAGGGGAGGGTGCAGTTCAATAGTTTTCTGACACTCAGTCAGATTTCTTGAGCGGCTCCCTTCCCAGTTGCCGTCTCCGGCGCTCTAATGACCGCCGGGCAGACCAGCCACGGGGCCAGTCAGGAACCAACGGCGTCCAGAACCAACGGGGTCAGGAGGAACGGTGGAGTACAACCTTGCCGACCTGTTCGAGTCGGTCGTGGACGTGGTCCCGGACCGCGAGGCCCTCGTCTACGTGGACCACCCCGGGACCGGCGCCGAGCGCCGCCTCACGTACGCGGAGCTGGACGCGGCGGCGAACCGGATCGCGCACCACCTGCTGGACAGCGGGCTGGAGCCCGGGGAGCACCTGGGCCTGCACCTCTACAACGGCGTCGAGTACCTCCAGACCGTGCTGGCGTGCCTGAAGGCCCGGCTGGTCCCGGTGAACGTCAACTACCGGTACGTGGAGGAAGAGCTGGTCTACCTCTACAACGACGCCGATCTCGCCGCGCTCGTCTTCGAGGGCGAGTTCACCGAGCGGGTCGCGGCCGCGCTGCCGCAGACCACGCGGCTGCGGCACCTGATCCGGGTCGGGCAGCCCCCCGCCGGGGCCCCGGAGCCCTCGATCGCCCCCGTCGCGTACGCCGACGCCGAGGCGGCCGGCTCGCCCGGACGCGGCTTCCCGCCCCGCAGCCCCGACGACCTCTTCATCATCTATACGGGCGGCACGACCGGCATGCCCAAGGGCGTCATGTGGCGGGCGGAGGACCTCTTCTTCGCGGGGCTGTTCGGCGGCGAGCCGTCGGGCGAGCCGGTGAAGAGGCCGCAGGAGCTGGCCGAACGGGTCGCGTCCAAGGGCGCCGGGCTCACCTTCTTCCCTGCTCCCCCGCTGATGCACGGCACCTCGACGCTGACCTCGTTCATCGCCTTCAACTACGGGCAGCGGGTGGTCATCCACCGCAAGTACGCGCCCGAGGAGGTCCTGCGGACGATCGAGAAGGAGAAGGTCTCCAGCGTGTCGCTGGTCGGTGACGCGATGCTGAGGCCGCTCATCGACGCCCTGAACGGCCCGCTCAAGGGCACGGACCTGTCGTCGCTGTTCAGCGTCTCCTCGTCCGGGGCGATCATGTCGGAGACGGTGCGCGCCGAGTTCCAGCGGCTGGTGCCGCACGTGCTGCTCCTGAACAACTTCGGGTCGTCCGAGTCCGGGTCCAACGGCCGGGCGACGGACGACTCCGGCCCGGACAAGGGTTTCCGCCTGACGGTCAACGACCGTACGCAGGTGGTGGACCCGGTGACGCACGAGCCCGTGGCGGTGGGCGTGCCGGGGCGCCTCGCGCAGCGCGGACACGTCCCGCTCGGCTACTACAACGACCCGGCGAAGACCGCCGAGACCTTCTTCCAGAAGGGCTCGGAGCGCTGGGTGCTGCTCGGTGACATGGCGACCGTCGACGAGCAGGGCATCGTCACGGTGCTCGGCCGCGGCTCGCAGTGCATCAACACCGGGGGCGAGAAGGTCTACCCGGAGGAGGTCGAGCAGGCGCTCAAGTCTCACCCGGACGTGTACGACGCCCTGGTCGCGGGCGTCCCGGACCCGACCTGGGGCAGCCACGTGGCGGCGGTGGTGCAGGTCCGGCCGGGGGCCCCGGAGCCGACCCTGGACGAGATCCAGAGCCACTGCCGGACCCGGCTGGCGGGCTACAAGATCCCGCGCCAGCTGGTCATCGCGCCGGCCATCCAGCGCTCCCCGAGCGGCAAGGCGGACTACCGCTGGGCGAAGTCGGTGGCGTCGCAGGCGGACGCGGCCGGCTGATCCGCACCCACGGCACCCGCCGCGCCCTCGGGCCTCACTGCACCCTCCACCCCCGCGGCACCCTCCGAGTGGCCCGGCGACCCGCCCCCGTCAGGCGCCCGTCAGGCGCCCGTCGCCAGGAAGCGTTCCACCCTCGCCGCGAACCAGTCGGCGTCGTCCAGCCACGGGAAGTGCCCGGCCCCGGCCTGGACGTCGAGCGAGCCTTGCGGGAACAGGGCGGCGAGCCGGGCCGCCAGCGCCGGCCGGGGGTTGCCGTCCAGTTCCGCGGCCAGCACCAGGACCTCGCCCGTCACCCGGCGCAGCCCCTCCCGGGTGGCGGGCGGGTCGAAGGCGCCGGGGCCGGCGAAGGCGTCGGCGGCCTTCTCGTTCTGCTGCCGCGGACTCGCCGCGAAGTGGGCCCGGGCCGTCTCGTCCCAGCGCCCGTAGAAGAGCGGCGCGGCGAGCTCCCAGTCCGCGTCACTGCCACCGGCGCCGGCCAGGATCCGCTCGTAGGCCTCGATGGCCGTGTCGTACGGCTCGGTCCCCGCCCGAAGCCGGGCCCCTTCCAGGCGGTGCTCCGGGGTCACCGGGAGGTCCACGGCCCACGCGGTCGGGGTGACCAGGACGGTGCGGCGCAGCCGCTGCGGGTGGGCGGCCGCGTAGAGCTGGACGAGGTTGCCGCCGGCGGAGTGCGCGAGGAGGTCCATGCGTTCCAGGCCGAGGTGCGCCCGGAGCGCCTCGACGTCGGCGACCTGGTGGTCGACGCGGTAGGTCGACTCGTCCGCCGGCACCGCGGAGTCCCCCGTCCCGCGCAGGTCCAGCAGGACGAGGCGGCGGCCGGCGGCCAGTCCGCCGAGGTCGCCCAGGTACGCGGAGGCGCGCATGGCGCCGCCGGGGAGGCAGATCAGCGGTTCGCCGTCGCCCTGGACGTGGTAGGCGAGTTCGGTTCCGTCGTGCGCGGTGAAGGAAGGCATGGGGCCCATCACAACAGACGATCACTCGTTCGAGTCATTGATTTAACCTCCCGGAGCCTGGCAATCTACCGAATGATCGGTCGGTTGACTCAGGATGAGGTGACGGCATGGCGGTGTACGCGGATCTCCACGACGAAGGCGAGCGGCTCAGCCGCGACGAGCTGGCGGCCCTCCAGCTGACGCGGCTGCGTGCGACCCTGCGGCGCGCCTACGACCACGTGCCGTTCTACCGGCAGGCCTTCGACAAGGCCGGGGTGCGTCCCGACGACTGCCGTTCCCTCGCCGACCTCGCCCTGTTCCCCTTCACCACCAAGGCCGATCTGCGTGACCAGTACCCCTTCGGCATGTTCGCCGTGCCGCGCCCCGAGGTCCGCCGCATCCACGCCTCCAGCGGCACCACCGGGCGCCCCACCGTCGTCGGGTACACCGACGGGGACCTCTCGACCTGGTCCGACGTCGTCGCCCGGTCGATACGCGCGGCGGGCGGGCGACCCGGCCAGATCGTCCACGTCGCCTACGGCTACGGGCTCTTCACGGGCGGCCTCGGCGCGCACTACGGCGCCGAGCGCCTGGGCTGTACGGTCGTGCCCGCCTCGGGCGGGATGACGGACCGCCAGGTCCGGCTCATCGAGGACTTCCGGCCGGAGGTCATCATGGTGACCCCCTCGTACATGCTGACCTTGCTGGACGAGATGGAGCGCCAGGGCATCGACCCGCGCGCCACCTCGCTGCGGACGGGGATATTCGGCGCGGAGCCGTGGACCGAGGAGATGCGCCGGGAGATCGAGGACCGGCTCGACATCGACGCGGTGGACATCTACGGCCTGTCGGAGGTCATCGGTCCGGGCGTGGCCATGGAATGCGTGGAGACCAAGGACGGCCTCCATATTTGGGAGGACCACTTCTATCCCGAGGTGGTCGACCCGCTGACGGGTGCGGTGCTTCCCGAGGGGGAGCCCGGCGAGCTGGTGTTCACCTCCCTCACGAAGGAGGCCATGCCCGTCATCCGCTACCGCACCCGGGACCTGACGCGGCTGCTGCCCGGCACGGCGCGGCCCGCCTTCCGGCGCATGGAGAAGGTCACGGGCCGCAGCGACGACATGATCATCCTGCGCGGGGTCAACCTCTACCCGACCCAGATCGAGGAGGTCCTGCTGCGCACGGCCGGCCTGGCTCCCCACTTCCAGCTGCGGCTGACCCGGGAGGGCCGCATGGACGCCCTGACGGTACGGGTGGAGGCGCGGCGGGAGACGGACGCCGGCCGGCGGGATGCCGCGGCCGCCGAGGTGGTGCGGGCCGTGAAGGAGGGGATCGGGGTCTCGGTGCGGGTGGAGGTGGTCGATCCGCAGACGCTGGAGCGTTCGGTGGGGAAGATCAAGCGGCTGGTGGACCTGCGCGACGCCGGGGAGGGCCGAGACCTGCGACCGGGCGTCTGAAACCACCTCTTCGGGCCTATTGGGAGTAGCCCCCGGGAGCGTGGCCGCGCCCGCGGGTAGTGCATGGTGTGACCTCGATCCTCCGGCGGCTGTACAACCGGCTCCAGGGCTCCCATGCCGGGCTGGCGTGGAGCCGTGGCCGGGAGATGGAGCTCATGCACCGGGCGATGGGCTTCGCGGCCCTCGGGTTCCTCACCCTGGTGCCGCTGCTGATCGTCGTGGCCGCCGCCTCACCGGGCAGCGGTTCGGGCTTCGGCCGCTGGCTCGGCCAGGCCCTCGGGGTGACGCAGGCCTCGCGGGACAAGGTCGAGGTGCTGTTCAGCGCGGCGGACCTGGCGCTGGAGCGGACCACCGCGTTCGGACTCGCCGCCCTCGCCGTGTTCGGCCTGACCTTCGGCTCGGCGGTGCAGACCGGCTACGAGAAGGTCTGGGACCTGCCGACCGCCCGCTGGCACACCATGTGGCGGCACGTCGTCTGGCTCGCCCTGCTGGTCTGCTACCTCGCCCTGCTCGTGGAGACCCCCGCCCCCTCGAACGGCGCCTTCGGCACCACCCTCGGCTTCCTGGGCGACCTGTTCGGCACCTGCCTGTTCTTCGTCGGCTCGCAGCGCCTGCTGCTCGGCGGCCGGGTCCGCTGGCGGGCCCTGGTGCCGGGTGCGGTGGCGACCAGTCTCGGCCTGCTGGGTCTGCGGATCTTCTCGCAGCTGGTGTTCTCCCCGCTCATCGCGTCGAACGCCGTGACCTACGGCCCGTTCGGGACCCTGCTGGTCGTCCAGTCCTGGCTGGTCGGCGTCGGTTTCGTCGTCTACGGCGGCGCCCTCGTCGGCCGCCTCCTACACGAGCACTTCACCCTGCGTCGCCTGCGGCGCAGCGGACTCCTGCCGCCCGAGCAGTTCCCGCCCCGCCACCCGGAGCCGGGCTGACCCCACCGCGGGCGCCGGCCGTCAGGGGGACGGTTCGGTGAAGCGCTCGCGCAGTTCCCGCTTGAGGATCTTGCCGCTGGCGTTGCGCGGGAGGGCGTCCACGAAGTGCACCCGCTTCGGGGCCTTGAAGTGGGCGAGCCTGTCCCGCGCGTACTGCATCAGCTCCGCCTCCGTCACCTCCCCGCGCGGCACCACGACCGCCGTGACCGCCTCGATCCACCGCTCGTCGGGCAGGGCGACCACCGCCGCCTCGGCCACGCCCGGGTGGGTGTAGAGCACGTCCTCCACCTGCCGTGAGGCGACCAGTACCCCGCCCGAGTTGATGACGTCCTTCACCCGGTCCACCACCGTGAAGTAGCCCTGCGCATCGCGCACCGCGAGGTCGCCCGAGCGGAACCAGCCGTCGCGGAAGGCCTTCTCGGTGGCCGCCGGGTCGTTCCAATAGCCGAGGCAGAGCTGCGGCGAGCGGTAGACCACCTCACCCGCCGTGCCGGCGGGGACGTCCTCGCCGTCCTCGTCGACGACCTTCGCCTCGACGTGGCGCACCGGCCTCCCGCAGGAGTCCATGCGCCCCTCGTGCTCGTCCGGCCCCAGCACCGTGGCCAGCGGGCCGATCTCGCTCTGGCCGAAGCAGTTGTAGAAGCCGAGCCCGGGCAGCTGCTCGCGCAGCCGTTCCAGCACCGGGACCGGCATGATCGAGGCCCCGTAGTACGCCTTGCGCAGCGCGCCCAGCTCGCGCTCCGCGAACTGGGGGTGGTTGGCCATGCCGATCCACACCGTCGGCGGGGCGAAGAGGCTGTCGGCCTCCCCCGCCTCGACCAGGTCGAAGACCTGCTCCGCGACCGGTGCGTCCAGGATGGTGTTCCGCGCCCCGACCGCGAGGTACGGCATCAGGAAGACGTGCATCTGCGCCGAGTGGTACAGCGGCAGCGAGTGCACCGGCCGGTCCTCCTCGGACAGGTCCAGCGCGTCGACGGCGCTCTCGTATTCGTGGGCGAGGGCCCGGTGGGTCATCATGGCGCCCTTGGGCAGGGCGGTGGTCCCCGAGGTGTAGAGCAGCTGCACCAGCCGCGACGCGTCCGGGCCGGCGGCCTCGTAGGGCAGCGGTTCGGCCAGGTCCGCGAGGAAGGACCCGGGCGCGTCGCGCAGCGCCCGTACGGGGTGGCCGTCGGGGATCCGCCCGGCCAGGTCGGGATCGGCGAGGACCAGGGCGCTCCCGCAGTCGCCCAGGATGTGGGCGAGGTCCTCGCCGGTGAGGTTCTGGTTGACGGGGACGTGGGTGAGGCCGGCCCGGGCGCAGGCCAGGAAGGCGATGAGGTAGGCGTCGCAGTTGTGGGCGAAGGTCGCGACCCTGTCCCCCTCGGCGAGCCCGTACCGCTCCCTCAGCACGGCGGCGCCGGTGGTGACGGCCGCGTCGAGTTCCGCGTACGTCCAGGTCCGTTCGCGGTAGCGGACGGCCACCCGCTCGGGGACCCTGCGGGCGGTGTCCCGTACGAGTCCGTCGACCGTCTGGTGGCGCACTTCCCGCTCTGCCGTCATGGCGCGATCCTCGTCGCCCGTACGGCCGAGGTCAATGACCTCGATACCAAACGGGATGTTGACAGATCATCCGACCGCCTGCATGAGTGTGGGGGCACGGACGGGCCGCCCCCCACAGGGCAACCACGCCCGCCCGCAGGCTACTTGGGAGGTACGTTGCACCTCAGCACCCGCCCGGCACTGCGCCGCGCCGCGCTCACCGGCGCCGCGCTGCTCGCCGTCACGGCCGCGGCACCACAGGCTTCGGCGGCGACCGGGGACCGGATACCCTCCGGCGGCGGCCTGTCCGCCGTCATCCGGTACACCGAGAACGGCATCCCCCACATCCTCGCCCGGGACTACGCGCACCTCGGCTTCGGGACCGGCTGGGCGCAGGCCGCCGACCAGGTCTGCGTCCTGGCCGACGGTTTCGCGACCGTCGCCGGTGAGCGCTCGCGCTGGTTCGGCCCCGAGGCCGCACCCGACGGCTCGCTGTCCTCCGCGACCCGCAACCTCCCCAGCGACCTGTACTTCAAGGGCGTCCGGGAGTCCGGCGCCGTGGACAAGCTCCTCGCCGCGCCCGCTCCGGCCGGTCCCGGCAAGGACGTCAAGGAGCTGATGCGCGGCTGGGCGGCCGGCTACAACGCCTGGCTCGCCCAGAACGAGATCGGCGATCCCGCCTGCAAGGGCGCCGGCTGGGTCCGCCCGGTCACCACCACCGACGTCGCCGCCCGCGCCTTCGCGGTCTCGGTCCTCGGCGGGCAGGGGCGCGCCGTCGACGCCATCACGGCCGCCCAGCCCCCGGCACCGGCCCCGGCGGCCCCCACGACGGCGCCCGCCCCCACGACCACCGACGCCCCGACGACCGCTCCGGCCCCCGCGGTCGATCCGCAGGCCGCCGCGCAGGCCGCCCGGGAGTTCTTCGACACGAGCCGCTACGACATGGGCTCCAACGCGGTGGCCTTCGCCGGCTCGACCACCGCCGGCGGCCGCGGACTCCTGCTCGGGAACCCGCACTACCCCTGGCAGGGCGGGCGCCGCTTCTGGCAGTCGCAGCAGACGATCCCGGGCGAGCTGAACGTCTCGGGCGGCTCCCTGATCGGCGCCCCCGTGGTCGGCATCGGCTTCAACGAGAAGGTGGCCTGGAGCCACACGGTGGCGACCGGCACGCCCGTCAACCTGCACCAGCTCACGCTCGACCCGGCCGATCCCACCGTCTACCTGGTCGACGGGAAGCCGGAGGCGATGACCCGGCGGACCGTCACCGTCCCGGTGGCGGGCGGCGAACCGGTGACCCGCTCCCAGTGGTGGACCCGCTTCGGCCCCGTGATCACGGGCATGGGCGCCGGCCTGCCGCTGCCCTGGACGGCGCAGACGGCCTACGCGCTGGCCGACCCCAACGCGGCGAACCTGCGGGGCTCCGACTCCGCCCTGGCCATGGGCAAGGCCCGCTCGGTCGCCGGCATCCAAGAAGCCCTGGCGCGCACCCAGGGCCTGCCCTGGGTCAACACGGTGGCCGCCGACTCCGCGGGCGGCACCCTCTTCACCCAGACGCAGGTGCTCCCCCGGATCACCGACGAGCTCGCCGCGCGCTGCTCCACGCCGCTGGGCCGGGCCACGTACCCGGCCTCGGGACTGGCCGTACTGGACGGTGCGCGCGGCGAGTGCGCGCTCGGCGCGGACCCGGACGCGGTGCAGCCGGGCGTGTTCGGCCCGGGCAAGGCACCGACGCTGCGGGACGCCCCGTACGCCGAGAACTCCAACGACAGTGCCTGGCTGGCCAATGCCGACCGGCCGCTGACCGGGTACGAGCGGATCTGGGGCAATGTCGGCGCCCCCCGGTCGATGCGGACGCGCGGCGCGGTCGAGGACGTGTCGGCGATGGCCGCGCGCGGCGGGCTGACGGTGGGTGACCTGCAGAAGCAGCAGTTCGCCAACCGGGTTCCGGCCGGTGACCTGGCGGCGGCCGACGCGGCGGCGGCCTGCGCCGCGCTGCCCGGCGGTACGGCGACGGCGAGCGACGGCTCCGCCGTGGACGTCTCGGCGGCCTGCCCGGTCCTGGCGGGCTGGGACCACAGCGCCGACGGCACCAGCCGGGGAGCGCTCCTCTTCGACCGGTTCTGGCGCAAGCTGACGGCGTCGACGGCGGCCAAGGACCTGTGGCTGGTGCCGTTCTCGGCGGCCGATCCGGTGCGCACGCCCCGTACGCTCAACCGGACGGCGCCCGGCGTCGGCCGGGCGCTCGCGGACGCGGTGGCGGAGCTGAGGGCGGCCGGGATCGCGCTGGACGCCCCGCTGGGCGAGCACCAGTTCGTGGTCCGCGGCGGCCAGAGGCTGCCGGTCGGCGGCGGCACGGAGTCGCTCGGCGTCTGGAACAAGATCGAGGCGCCGTGGAACGCGGCGGCCGGGGGCTATCCGGAGATCGTGCACGGCTCCAGCCACATCCAGGCGGTCGGCTGGGACGGCGGCCGCTGCCCGGTGGCGCGCACCCTGCTGACGTACAGCCAGTCGGCGAACCCGAACTCGCCCTTCTACGCGGACCAGACCCGGCTCTTCTCCCAGGAGCGCTGGGTCACCTCGCGCTTCTGTGAGCGGGACATCCTCACCTCGCCGCGGCTGAAGGTGGTGTGGCCCCGCGAGCGCCGCTGACCGAGGCCCTTGCCGCCTCCTGCCGCCGGCTCACGGGCTGACGGCCAGGAGGAGGTAGGCGGCCAGCAGGACGAGGTGCACACCGCCCTGGAGCAGGGTGGCCCGGCCCGGCGCGATGGTAAGGGCGCTGACCACGACGGTCAGGGCGAGCAGCACCATGTGGATGGGGCCGAGGCCCAGCAGCAGCGGGCCGGACAGCCAGACCGAGGCCAGGGCGATGGCCGGGATGGTGAGGCCGATGCTGGCGATGGCGGAGCCGTAGGCCAGGTTGAGGCTGGTCTGGACGCGGTCGCGGCGGGCGGCCCGGACCGCGGCCAGGGTCTCGGGCAGCAGGACGAGCAGGGCGATGATCACACCGACGACGGCGTGCGGCAGGCCGGCGTCGGCCACGCCCTTCTCGATGGTCGGGGACACGGCCTTGGCGTTTCCGACCACCGCGGCGAGCGCGACCAGCAGCAGGCCGACGCTGATCAGTGCGGCGCGGGCGGTGGGCGGCGCGGCGTGGGCGTCCGGGTCCTCCGGGGCGCCGGGGCGCGGCTGGGTGGCCACGGGCAGGAAGTAGTCCCGGTGGCGGACCGTCTGGACGGCGATGAACAGGCCGTACAGGGCGAGCGAGGCGACGGCCGCGAAGGTGAGCTGGGCGGTGGAGAACTCCGGGCCGGGCCTGCTCGTGGTGAAGGTCGGCAGGACCAGGCTGAGGACGGCGAGGGTCGCGACGGTGGCGAGGGCCGCTCCGGAGCCCTCGGCGTTGAAGACGGCCACCCGGTTGCGCAGGGCGCCGACGAGCAGGGACAGGCCGACGATCCCGTTGCAGGTGATCATGACGGCGGCGAAGACGGTGTCCCGGGCGAGCGAGGAGGTCTCGTCGCCGCCGTCGGCCATCAGGGTGACGATGAGGGCCACTTCGATGACGGTGACGGCGACGGCCAGGACGAGGGATCCGAAGGGCTCGCCGACCCGGTGGGCGACGACCTCGGCATGGTGGACGGCCGCCAGCACCGCGCCCGCGAGGCAGAGCGCGACGAGCGCCACCGCGAACGGGGGCAACGCGCGTCCCCAGCTGAAGGCGAGCGCGACGAGCGCCCCCACGGGGACCAAGACCGTCCAGTCGGTCAGGGGTGATCTGCGCGTTTCCGTCCTCATATCAGCCAACGTGCCAGAACTGTCCCTCCGGTGCGGCGCACCACGCGCCTCCGGGCAGCTGACGTGGCCTTCCTCACGGACGCCCCGGGCGCGGCGGCCGGGCCCGTACGCCCGTACCCCCGTACGCCGTCACATCGCGCGCTCGCGGCCCTCCCAGTACGGGTCGCGCAGCCGGCGCTTGTACAGCTTGCCGTTCGGGTCGCGCGGCATCGTCTCGATGAAGTCGACCGTGCGCGGGCGCTTGTAGGCGGCGAGCCGCCGCTCGCAGTGGTGCAGGATCTCCGCGGCCAGGGCGTCGCCCGCGGCGAAGCCCTCGGCCGGTTCGATGACGGCCTTGACCTCCTCGCCCCAGTCGGCGTGCGGGATCCCGAAGGCGGCGGCGTCCGCGACCGCCGGATGGGTGAGCAGGGCCGACTCGATCTCGGCGGGGTAGATGTTGACCCCGCCCGAAATGATCATGTCGATCTTGCGGTCGCGCAGGAAGAGGTAGCCCTCTTCGTCCATCAGTCCGAGGTCGCCGACGGTGAAGAAGTCGCCGATGCGGTTCTTCCTCGTCTTGTCCTCGTCCTTGTGGTAGCTGAAACCGCCGGTCCTCATCTTCATGTACACCGTGCCCAGTTCGCCCGCGGGCAGCCGGTTCCCGTCGTCGTCAAAGACGGCGAGTTCGCTGATCGGCCAGGCCTTGCCGACGGTTCCCGGCTTCTTCAGCCAGTCCTCCGCCGTCGCGAAGGCGCCGCCGCCCTCACTCGCCGCGTAGTACTCCTCCACACAGCCGCCCCACCAGTCGATCATCGCCCGCTTCACGTGGTCGGGGCAGGGCGCGGCGCCGTGGATGGCGTGCCGCATCGAGGAGACGTCGTACGCGTCCTTCGTCTCCTGCGGGAGCGCGAGGAGCCGGTGGAACTGGGTGGGCACCATGTGGGTGTGCGTGCAGGCGTGCTCGTCGATCAGGCGCAGCATCTCCTGCGGCGTCCACTTGTCCATCAGGACCAGCGGATGCCCGATGTGCAGGGCGGCGCCCGCGAACTGGAGGACGGCCGTGTGGTAGAGCGGCGAGCACACCAGGTGGACGTTGCCGTCGAAGGGCCGGATGCCGAAGATGCCGAGGAAGCCGCCGAGGTACGTCTCCTCCGGGGGCTTGCCGGGCAGCGGGCGGCGGATCCCGCGCGGGCGGCCGGTGGTGCCGGAGGTGTAGTTCATGACCCAGCCCAGGGTGCGGTCCTCGGGCGGCGTGCCGGGCCGGCCGTCGAGGAGTTCCCCGTACGGGCGGAAGCCCGGGACCGCTCCGACGGCGTAGCGGTGGCTCGCGGGCAGGTCCGCCTCGTCGGCCGCGGCGGTGGCGGCGTCGGCGAAGCGCTCGTGGGCGATGAGGACCTTGGCGCCGGAGTCGGAGACGATCCAGGCGATCTCGGGGCCGACGAGGTGGTGGTTGACGGGCACCAGGTAGAAGCCGGCCTGGGAGGCGGCGAGGTAGGCGGTGAGGAACGGGACGCCGTTGGGGAGGACCACGGCGAAGACGTCGCCCTTCGTCATCCCGGCCGCGCGCAGGCCGTGGACGAGGCGGTTGACTTCGGCGTGCAGCCGGCCCGCGCTCCACTCCTCGCCCTCGGGGGTGACCAGGACGGTCCGGTCGGGGTCGGCGGCGGCCTGGGCCCAGAATCCGTTCGGCCGCTGGTCCTCGGTCATGGCGCTCACGCCTCCTCCCGGGCTCGGCCGGCGATGCGGTTGATGCGGTCGACGGCGCGCTCGAACCCGGTGGTGAGCTCGTCGAAGACGGCCTGGACGCTGCGTTCGGAGGTCATCTTGCCGACGATCTGGCCGACGGGGGTGCCGAGCAGCGGCTGGACCTCGTACTTCTGGATCCGGGAGACGGCCTCGGCGACGAGCAGCCCTTGCAGGGGCATGGGGAGCGCGCCGGGGCCCGCCGGGTCGTCCCAGGCGTCGGTCCACTCGGTGCGCAGCTGGCGGGCGGGTTTGCCGGTGAGGGCGCGGGAGCGGACGGTGTCGCCGGAGCCCGCGGCGAGCAGCTTCTCGGTGAGGGCGCGGGAGTGCAGGTCCGCCTCGGTGGTCGTGAGCCAGAGGGAGCCGAGCCAGGCGCCCTGGGCGCCGAGGGCGAGCGCGGCGGCGACCTGCTCGCCGCTGCCGATCCCGCCCGCGGCGAGGACCGGCAGCGGGGCGACGGCTTCGACGATCTCGGGGACCAGGACCATGGTGGCGATGTCGCCGGTGTGGCCGCCGGCCTCGTAGCCCTGGGCGACGACGATGTCGATGCCTGCTTCGGCGTGCCGGCGGGCGTGTTTGGCGCTGCCGGCGAGGGCGGCGACGAGCACACCGTGGTCGTGGGCGCGCGCGATGACGTCGGCGGGCGGGGAACCGAGGGCGTTCGCGAGGAGTTTGACGGGGTAGTCGAAGGCGACGTCGAGCTGATTGCGGGCGACCTGCTCCATCCAGCCGGTGATCCGCCAGCCGGAGGCCTCGCCCTCGGCGAGCTCGGGCACGTGGTGCTTGGCGAGGGTGTCGCGGACGAAGGCGCGGTGTCCGGCCGGGATCATCGCCTCGATGTCGGCTTCGCTGATGCCGTCGACGGCCTTCTTGGCGGGCATGACGACGTCGAGGCCGTAGGGCTTGCCGTCGGTGTGCGCCTGCATCCAGTCGAGGTCGCGCCTGAGGTCGTCGGGGGCGGTGTAGCGGACGGCGCCGAGGACGCCGAATCCGCCCGCGCGGGTGAGGGCGGCGGCGACCGCCGGGAAGGGCGTGAAGCCGAAGATGGCGTGCTCGACTCCCAGTTTCTTGCTCAGCTCCGTCTCCATGGGCGGCAGGATGCCGCAGCCCGGCGGCCGAGGGAAGAGATTTTCTGATGCAGTGTCAGATTGTTTACGGGCCGGGCGGGGAGGACGGCGCCGCCGGACGGGCAGATACCCACTAGCGTGCGCGAGACCAGCCTCGCCGGCGCACCTTCCACTGGTGGCCGCGGGGTTCGAAGCGCCGGTTCCGGGGCGACGCCAGCCCGGGAAACGGCGCGGCGAGCACATTCAGCCTCGCCGGCGCTTGAGGCGCGGGGTCCGGGCGGAGCCCCGGGAACGGCGCCGCAGGCCGGCTCGGACAGGAGACAGGAGGGCCGGACATGGCAGCAGGCACGGGGGCCGAGGGCCAGGCGGATGAAGGAGCGGCAGCCGCGCACGGGCACGGGCCGAGCCGCCGCAGGCTCGGCGCGCGGCTGCTCGCGCTCGGCGGGGTGCTCGTCCTGCACGCCGCACTGCCCGGCGCCGGCGCCGGAGCGGCGGGCCACACCCCGGCCGAGCGGCGCGCGCTCCAGGGACTGCGCCTGCGGTACGGGTCCGCACGCCAGGCCGGGCTGCTGGAGGAACACCTGGAGGGCGTCGCGCAGGAGGCCCGGCGGTTCCTGGGCCCCTCCCCCGAACACCCTTACTTCGCCGGGGCGGTGGTCCTCGCCGGGCGCGGCAGCACCGTCGCACTGCACCGCGCCATGGGTGACGCCGTACGGTACGCGGACTACGACGGGCGCACCGACCGGGTCCGGGAGTTCCCGGCGGCCGAGCGGATCGCCATGGCCGAGGACACGGTCTTCGACCTGGCCTCGCTGACCAAGCTGTTCACCTCCATCCTGGCCGTCCAGCAGATGGAGCGGGGGCGCCTGGAGCTGGAGGCTCCGGTGACCCGGTACCTTCCATCCTTCACCGGGGGCGGCAAAGAGCTGATCACGGTCCGTCAGCTGCTCACCCACACCTCGGGGCTGCGCTCGTGGGCGCCCTTCTATCAGGAGTCCACACGCGAGGGGCAGTTGAGGCTGTTGTGGTCGGTGCGGCCGCAGGAGACTCCCGGAACCGTCTACCGCTACTCCGACCTGAACCTGATCGCGCTCCAGCTGCTCCTGGAACAGATCACCGGCCGCACGCTCGACGTCCTGCTCCACGACGAGATCACCGCTCCGCTCGGGATGCACCGCACACGGTACAACCCACCGCTCTCCTGGCGCCGGGTCACCGCCGCCACGGAGGTGCAGCGCCCGCCCTGGTCGGGCCTGGACCGCGGGCTGGTGTGGGGCGAGGTCCACGACGAGAACGCGTACGCCCTCGGCGGGGTGGCGGGGCACGCCGGAGTCTTCGGCACCGCCTGGGACCTGGCCGTCCTGGCCCGCACCCTGCTGGACGGCGGGGCGTACGCGGGCCGCCGCATCCTGCGCCCCGCCTCCGTCGAACTGCTCTTCACGGACTACAACACGGCCTTCCCCGGCGATGACCACGGCCTCGGCTTCGAGCTCTACCAGCACTGGTACATGGGCGCCATGGCCACCCCGCACTCCGCCGGCCACACCGGCTTCACCGGCACCTCCCTCGTCCTGGACCCCTCCACCGACTCCTTCCTCGTCCTCCTCGGCAACTCCGTGCACCCCGTACGCACCTGGCGGGCCGGCAGCGCGCCGCGCGTCGCCGTCGGCAACCGCTTCGCCCGCGCCGTCCCCGTCCGCACGAAGCACGGTGGGTCGGCCTGGTTCTCGGGGATCCGGCCGGGCGGTTCGGGCACCCTCACCCTGCCGCCGCTCACCCCGGCCACGGCCGCCGCCCGCCTGCGGTGCGCCGTGTGGTGGGACACCGTGCCCGGCGAGGGCGCCCTGCACCTGGAGGTCTCGCCCGACGGGGAACACTGGGAGCCGCTGCCCTTCAGCACCGTGCGCTCCACCGGCGGCGCCGCCGAGGCGTGGCCGCGGGGCTCGGTGGGCGGCTGGTCGGGGCGCGTCTGGCACCGCCTCGAAGCCCCTCTCACGGCCGCGTGGGCAGGCCGCGAGGTACGGCTGCGGCTGCGCCACACCGCGAGCGGCCGTTACGTCGGGCGGGGGATCTACGTCGACGTCGTCCGGGTGGCGGAACCGGCCCGCCTCCTCTTCGCGGAGGACCGCCCCGCCGACGCCGCCCGCATCGAGGCCATCGGCTGGACCCGGTCCTCGGACTGAGGGCCGGGCGGGCGGCGTGACTGGGGCGGCCGGGGCGGCCGGGGTGGCCCGGGCGGCCGGCGTTGCCCGGGTGGCCGGCGTTGCCCGGGTGGCTGGGGCGGCCCGGGTGGCCCGGGACGGCTCAGTGGCGGACGAGGCAGAAGGGATGTCCCGCCGGGTCCGCGTAGATCCGCCAGCCGCGGTCGTCCGGGCCCGCGTCGAGCAGGGTCGCGCCCGCCTCCAGCACCTGCTCCTGCGCGCGGTCCAGATCCGGGACGCCGAAGTCCAGGTGGAACTGCTGCGGCCGGGCCGGATCGGGCCAGCGCGGGGGCTGGTGGTCCGGTGCACGCTGGAAGGCGAGGACCAGGCCCGACGGGGTGTGGAGCGTCGCCCAGTCCTCGTCGACGGACCAGCGCCGGTCGGGCCGATCGAGGGCCCCGCCCAGCAGGGACGCGTAGAACTCGGCGAGCGACCGCGGCTGGGGGCAGTCCAGGACCACGCACTGCAATTCAGCGATCATGAGCGGATCCTAGTGCTGTGGCCGGGAAGGTTCGCCGGGTCGTGTTGTCCGGTGCGGTGCATCGCAAGGCGGAGGCCCGCGGCTCGTACTGGACGTACATGCGCGGTCCGACAACGCAGCGAGGTGCCGTGCCGGGCGGCGCGACCCGGTGGACCTTTCCGGTCACAGCACTAGATCGGGTGCGAGGGCCGCGTCGATCATCCGGCGGGCTACGGAGGTCAGTTCGGCCGGATCGGGGGCCGGACGGGAGCGGGCGAGGGCCCCGGCCAGCCGGTCGTAGAGGAGCCCGTCCGTCCAGGCGACCAGCAGTTCGGCGGCCTCCCGCGGCCGCTCGGCCCCGAGCGCGGCGAGGATTCCCGCGGCCCGGATCCGGGCCTCCTGCCCCGCGCGGTGCAGCTGGGGCTGCAACGCCGGGTTGCGGGCGGCCTCCAGGCTGAGTTCGTAGCGTGCCAGTTGGCGCTCGCGCCCCACCGTCAGCCAGCGGTGCAGCAGTGCGGCGAGCGCGGCCGCGGCCGCCTCCCGGTCCAACGTCGCGAACGCGGGCGGACCGTCGCCGTCGCGGTCGAGGGCACCGCCTCCACCACCGTCCCCACCACCGAGGCCGACGCCGATGTCGTCGAGATCCCGCTCCGCCAGCCGCTGGTAGCAGGCGCTGATCAGGGCCTCTCTCGTACGGAAGTAGTACGAGGTGCTACCCGTCGGCAGCCCCGCCGCCCCGTCGACCGCACGGTGGGTCAGGCCCCGGAGCCCGGCGGCGGCCACGAGGTCGATCGCGGTGTCGGCGATCAGCGTTCTGCGGTCGGTTCCGCGGTCAGGGGTGGACATGGCCTCACTCTACCGCTGTAGAGTGAAGCCATGTCCTCTACAGGCGTAGAGGGTCGTGTCGGGCAGGGAGGGCGTGTCATGTCTCAACGTCATGCGGTCGTGGCGGGCGCGGGGATCGGCGGGCTCTCGGCGGCCGTGGCCCTGCACCGCCGGGGCTGGCGGGTCACCGTCTGCGAGCGGGCGCCCGGGCCGACCGCCGCCGGCGCCGGGATCGTCCTCGCCCCCAACGGCCTGCGCGCCCTGGACGCCATCGGCTTCGACGTCACCGGCGCCGCGCGCCGCGCCGTCCCGGCCGCGATGGGCCTGCGCCGCTCGGACGGCCGCTGGCTGAACCGCGCCGACCCCGCCGCGCTGGCCTCCCGTTACGGCCGTCCGCCGCTCGGCGTGCACCGCGCGGACCTCGCCGCAGCGCTGGCCGCCGCGCTCCCCGACGGCACGATCCGGTACGGCGCCCCGGTCACGGCCGTGGACGACGCCGAGGGCTCCCCGGTGGTCCGTACCCCGGCCGGTGACCTCGGCGGCGCCGATCTCGTACTGGCCGCCGACGGGCTCAACAGCCCCCTGCGCCGCCGGTACTTCCCGGACCACCCGGGCCTGCGCTACAGCGGGGAGACCGCCTGGCGGGCGGTCCTGCCCGCCGGCGACGGCCGCGCCGCGGCGCAGGCCGCTGAGACCTGGGGCCGGGGCGAGCGCTTCGGCGTCGTCCCGCTCGCCGACGGCCGTGTCTACCTCTACGCCACCGCCGTCGTCCCCGAGGGCTACCGCCCCGCCGACGTCCGCGCCGAACTCCTGCGCCGCTACGGCACCTGGCACGACCCGATCCCGGCCCTGCTGGAGCGGATCGACCCGGCGGCCGTGCTCCAGCACGACCTGTACGACCTGGCCGCCCCGCTTCCCCGCTTCCACCACGGGCGCCTCGCCTGGCTCGGCGACGCGGCCCACGCCATGACCCCCAACCTGGGCCAGGGCGGCTGCCAGGCCATCGAGGACGCCGCCGTCCTGGCCCACGTGCTGGAGGCAGGGGGCGCCGAGGACGTCCCGGCCGCCCTCGCCGCCTACAGCGCGGCCCGCCGGGGCCGCACCGAGGCCCTTCGCGTCCGGTCCCGCCGGGCGGGCCGGATCGCCGCCCTCACCCACCCGCTCGCGGTGGCCGTCCGCGACCTCGCCGTCCGCGCCACCCCGGCCCGGGTCTCCCTGCGGGCGCTGGACGGCCTCTTCGAGGGATTCACGCTCCCGGGCGGAATGGGAACGGCGTCCGCCGGTGTTGGCACCCACGCGTGAGTCGTTGACCGTTCCACACGAAGGCGGCAGAGCCCCATGACGACCGACATCGACTGGGACAACCCGAAGGACCCCAGGGCGGGAAGCTGGCAGCGGGACCACGTCCGGCAGTACGTGGCCTCCGACGGCGCCGAGGGCCAGTTCTGGAACGGCACCCAGACGCTCCTGCTCACCACCGTGGGCCGGGTCTCCGGCGCCCCCGTGCGCACCCCCCTCATCTACGGTGAGGACGACGGCCGTTACCTCCTCGTCGCCTCAAACGGCGGCGACGGCGCCCACCCGCTCTGGTACCGGAACCTCACCGAACACCCCGAGGTCCGCATCCAGGTCGGCGCCGAGACCCTCCACGGCACGGCCCGCACGGCAACCCCCGGCGAACGCGCCGCGTACTGGCCGGTGATGCTGCGCCACTGGCCCGCGTACGACGACTACCAGGCCAAGACCGACCGCGAGATCCCGATCGTGGTCATCGACCCCGTCGGATAGCCCCCGCCTTGACGACAGCGCCTAGTGCCCCAGCACCGCCATCGCCGCGTTGTGGCCGGGGACCCCGCTGACGCCGCCGCCGCGGACCGCCCCCGCTCCGCACAGCAGGACGTTGCGGTGGGCGGTCTCCACGCCCCACCGGCCGCCGCCCGATTCGGCGTAGGGCCAGGACAGGTCGCGGTGGAAGATGTGGCCGCCGGGGAGCCGCAGGTCGCGTTCCAGGTCCAGCGGGGTCTTCGCCTCGATGCACGGGCGGCCGTCCGCGTCGAAGGCCAGGCAGTCCGTGAGCGGTTCGGTCAGGTGCGCGTCGAGCTGCGCGAGGGTGGCGGTGAGCAGGACCTCGCGAGCCTGCCGGTTGTCCTTCTCGAAGAGCCGGGCCGGGGTGTGCAGGCCGAAGAGCGTGAGCGTCTGGTAGCCCTGTTCCACCAGCTCCGGCCCCAGGATCGTGGGGTCGGTCAGCGAGTGGCAGTAGATCTCCGAGGGCGGTACGGAGGGCAGTTCACCGGTGGCTGCCTCCGCGTAGGCCCGGGCCAGCTCGGCGTACCCCTCGGCGATGTGGAAGGTGCCGCCGAAGGCCTCACGCGGGTCCACGGCGGTGTCCCGCAGCCGCGGCAGCCGGCGCAGCAGCATGTTGACCTTGAGCTGGGCCCCTTCGGGGGCCCGCTGCGGCGGTGCCTCGCCGAGGAGTTCGGCCAGGGCCCGCGGTGAGGCGTTGACCAGGACCGTGCGGCCGACGACCCGTCCCTCCCCGGTCGCCGTACGGAACACCACCTCCGCGGGGGCGATCCCGTCCGTGTCGATCCGCAGCACCTCGTGCCCGGTGGCGATCTGCGCCCCGGCCGCCCGCGCGGCCGCCGCGAGGGCGTCGGTCAGGGCTCCCATGCCGCCGACCGGCACGTCCCAGTCCCCGGTCCCGCCGCCGATGACGTGGTAGAGGAAGCAGCGGTTCTGCGCGAGCGAGGGGTCGTGCGCGTCCGCGAAGGTGCCGATCAGCCCGTCGGTGAGGACCACTCCGCGGACCAGGTCGTCGTCGAAGTGCCGCTCCACCGCGCGCCCCAGCGGCTCCTCGAAGAGCATCCGCCACGCGTCCGCGTCGTCGATCCGGGCCCGCAGTTCGTCCCGGGTGGGCAACGGCTCGGTCAGGGTCGGGAACACCTTCCGGGCGACCTGCCCGGTGGTCGCGTAGAAGGCGCGCCAGCTCTCGTACTCCCGGTCCGAGCCGGTCAGCCGTGCGAAGGACTCCCGGGTGCGCTGCTCGCCGCCGCCGACCAGCAGCCCGCCCGGGCGCCCGTCGCGCTCGACGGGCGTGTACGAGGAGACGGTGCGCCTGCGGACCGCGAACCGCAGGTCCAGGTCGCGCACGATCTTCGACGGGAGCAGGGAGACGAGGTAGGAGTAGCGCGAGAGGCGGGCGTCGAGGCCCACGAAGGGGCGGCTGGAGATCGCCGCCCCGCCTGTGTTCCCGAGCCGCTCCAGCACCAGGACGGAGCGGCCCGCCCGGGCGAGGTACGCGGCGGCCACCAGGCCGTTGTGCCCACCGCCCACGATCACGTCGTCGTACACGTCCCGCCCGAAGGTCGTCATGGCTCTTGGTAGCACACCTGGCCGAGCCGCTCCAGACAGTAGGCCTCGTCGGCGTGGGCCCGCGCCGTGTCGGGATGGTCGTCGCCCAGGGACCGCTCGCGGATGCCGGAGAGGTCGCGGTAGAGGGGCAGCGCCTCCTCCCAGCGGCCCAGCCGGCCGAGCCCGACGGCGAGCTCGCGGCGGCTGACCAGGGTGTCCGGGTGCTCCGCGCCGAGCACCTCGGCGCGCACCGCGGCCAACTGTCGGGCCTCCGCCACGGCCTCCTCCCAGCGCTCCAGGCGGCCGAGGTTGACGCCGAGGACGTGCCGGGCGCGCAGCGTCTCCGGGTCGGTGGCCCCGTAGGCGCGGGTCCGGTCGCGGACCAGGGCCCGGAACAGGTCGAGGGCCTGGGCGCTGCGCCCGGTGCGGCCGAGGGCGATGCCCACCTCGTAGCGCGCCGCCAGGGTGTCGGGGTGGTCGCGCCCCAGGACCCGTTCCCGTACGGCGGCGACCTCGTGGAAGGCGGCCAGGGCCTCCTCCCAGCGCTCCAGCCGGCCGAGCGCGTACGCCGCCTCGTACCGGGTCAGCAGCGTGTCCGGGTGCTCGGCTCCGAGGACGGCCGCGCGGTCGGCGGCAACCTCGGCGGCGGTGGTGTGGGCGTCGGCGAACCGGCCGAGCGCGCCCAGGGCGCAGGCCAGGTTGTGACGGCAGCGCAGGGTGTCGGGGTGGCGCGGCCCGACGGTCCGCTCGCGGGCGACGAGCACGGCGCGGTAGACGTCGTGCGCCTCCTGGTGGCGTCCGAGGCGGCCCATCTCGTACGCCGCCTCCTGGCGGGCCGCGAGGGTGTCGGCGTGGTCCGGTCCGAGGACGCGGGCGCGCCCCTCGGCCACGGCGGTGTACACGGCGAGCGCGTCCGCGGGCCGGCCCGCGCGGCTGAGGGCGTAGGCGCGCGCGTGGTCGGCGGCGAGCGCCTCGGGGCCGCCGGGGGCGGGCGCGGCCGCGGGGCGCGGCAAGCCGTACGCCGCGGTGAGCCGCGGGTCCTCGGTGGGTTCGGGCCGGACGATCGCGGGGACCACGGCGTGCTCGCCGCTGGCACGCGCGGCCGTCCACGAGCCGGTGAGCACGGCCCACGCGCCGCTCGCCGGGCGGGCGTCGATCCCGGCCTTGCGCCCGGCGGTCATACCGCGGGCCCATGCCGGCAGCGGGGCCTGGGCGCCCGGCAGCCCGCCCGGTCCCAGGCGTGCCTCGACGAGCCGGTGGTGGACGTGGCGGGCGTCGCCGGGGCGGTCCTCCGGACGCTTGGCGAGCAGGTCCAGGACCACCTCCTCGAAGTAGCCGGGCAGTTCGGGCCGGTGCTCGCGCGGGGGCACGGGGGCGGTGTCGCGGTGGCCCACCAGCACCGACCACGAGTCGCCGAGGTCGAAGGGCGGGGCGCCGGTGGCGATCTCGTACAGGACGCAGCCGAGGGAGTAGAGGTCGCTGCGGTGGTCGACCTCGCCGCCCGCGATCTGCTCGGGCGACATGTAGTGCGGGGTGCCCATCGCCATGCCGCCGCCGGTGAGTTTTGCGGTGAAGCCGATGTCGTGGGCGAGCCGGGCGATGCCGAAGTCGCAGATCTTCACGGTGCCGTCGGTGAGCCGCATGATGTTGGCGGGCTTCAGGTCGCGGTGGACCACGCCCTGGTCGTGGGTGTAGCCGAGGGCGGCGGCCATCTGCTCCGCGATGTCGACCACCACGTCCACGGGGAGCGGGCGGGTGTCGTTGTCCTCCAGGAGCTGACTGAGGTTGCGGCCTTCGAGGAGCTCCATCACCAGGTACAGGCAGCCGCCCGAGGCGCTGTCGTCGCCGAAGTCGTGGACGACGGTGACCCCGCGGTGCTGGAGGGACGCGGCCACGCGCGCCTCCCGCCGGAACCGCTCGCGCAGCACCTGGGTGAAGTGGGCGTCCTGCTCGGCGCCGATCGGCTTGAGGCACTTCACGGCGACCTGCCGGCCCAGCGATTCGTCGCGGGCGCGCCACACTTCGCCCATGCCGCCGCGCCCGATCAGATCGAGCGACCGGTACCGGCCCTGGATCAGTCTGGACTCCGCCATGTCTTAAAGCCGCCCCCGTCGTCGTGCTATGCCCTCCCCGGCCGGTCCAGTATGGCCGCTCATGTGCGCAGTGTGTACGGCGAGGGGCGGCTCCCGGGGCCCAGGTGACGCATCGCTTTCAAGATGTGACCTGGCGGGCGCTTCCAGCGTAGACCTGCGGGAATGCTGCGCCGCACGCGTCCGGTGAGGCGCAGGCGCCGGGTGACGCCGCGCGGTGCCGGTGCGGGCCGCCCGTACGGCTGGTGCGTCCAGCCGGGGAGGGAACCGTACGCGAGCGCGGCGCGGCGGCGCCACAGCGGATTCCGGCCAGGCACCGGGCGGGCCCAGGGTGTCGGCCTAGCGGCGGACGCGGGGCATGCCCAGGCCGATCCAGGAGATGATCTCCCGCTGGATCTCGTTGTTGCCGCCGCCGAAGGTGAAGATCACGGCGCTGCGGTAGCCGCGTTCCAGTTCGCCGTGCAGGACCGCCCCCGCCGAGCCGTCCTTGAGGGAGCCGGCCGCGCCGACGACCTCCATGAGCCAGGCGTACGCGTCCCGGCGAGCCTCGGAGCCGTACACCTTGACCGCCGAGGCGTCCTGCGGGGTGAGGGTGCCCTCCTGGACCGCGCCCACCATCTGCCAGTTGAGCAGCTTCATCGCGTCGAGCCGGGCGTGGGTGCGGGCGAGGCGGGTGCGGACCCAGGAGAGGTCGATGACCCGGCGGCCGTCGGCGAGCTTCGTCCCGGCGGCCCAGCGCTGGACGTCGTGCAGGGCGCGGATGGCCATGGTGCCGTGCGCGGCGAGGGTGACGCGTTCGTGGTTGAGCTGGTTGGTGATCAGCCGCCAGCCCTTGTTCTCCTGGCCGACGCGGCGGTTCGCCGGGACGCGGATGTTCTCGTAGTAGCTGGCGGTGGTGTCGTGCGAGGCGAGGGTGTTGATGAGGGTGCAGGAGTAGCCGGGATCCGAGGTCGGCACCAGGAGCATGGTGATGCCCTTGTGCGCGGGGGCGTCCGGGTCGGTGCGGACGGCGAGCCAGACCCAGTCGGCGGTGTCTCCGTTGGTGGTCCAGATCTTCTGCCCGTTGACGACGTAGGTGCCGCTCTCCTCGTCGCCCTCGCGCACGGCCTTGCACTTGAGCGCGGCGAGGTCGGTGCCGGCGTCGGGCTCGCTGTAGCCGATGGCGAAGTCGATCTCCCCCGCGAGGATCTTGGGCAGGAAGTACGCCTTCTGCTCGTCGGTGCCGAACTGCATGAGGGTCGGCCCCACCGTGTTGAGCGCCATCAGGGGCAGCGGTACGACGGCCTGCGCGGCCTCGTCGAAGAAGATGAACTGGTCCATCGGGGACATCCCGCGGCCCCCGTACTCCTCGGGCCAGCCGACCCCCAGCCAGCCGTCGGCGCCGAGCCGGCGGATGGTCTGCCGGTAGTACCGCTTCTGCGCGGCCGGGTCCCGGTAGCGGTCGTGGACGTCGTCCGGCACCAGCTCGGCGAAGTAGGCGCGCAGCTCGGTGCGCAACTGCTGCTGCTCAGGCGTGTATTCGAGGTGCACGGGCCCCTCCGGGAGTCTCGCGGTCCAGCCGGTCGGCGTGGCGGCGGCGGACACACTAGAACCTGTTACAAAAATTGGGAAGGGGTCGCATCGACGGGCGGCCGCCGTCACGTGAGGAGCGGGCGCCCGCCGTCAGACATGGAGGTAGAGCAGGTCGAAGCAGACGAGGTCGCGCGCCGTGTCGAAGAGGTACGTGCCCGACGGGCGCGGGCCGGGCGTCTCGCGGTTCGCGTACGCGTCGAACTCCGGGCTGCCCCGCCAGGCCGCGGCGGCGGGCAGGTACGGCTCCAGCGCGTGCGGCAGCGCGGACGGCGCGGCCGAGGTGAAGGTGCGGCCGGGGGCGCCGACGGTCGCGGCCGCTCCCCCGGGCGCCAGGCGGGCGACGCCGACGAGCCGGATCCGGGAGTCCGGGCTCGGCAGGCTCCGCCCGCCGCCCGCCTCCTCGTCGATGTCGTAGCCCATCCAGTGCGCGGCGGTGAGTTCGCCCAGATGCGGCCGAAACCGCTCGTCGAGAGGTTCCAGGTCGGTGCGGACCGGGATGCGGTGGGGCTGCGGCCACAGCAGGTACGTCATGCCGCCGCCCAGGGTCAGCAGCGGGAGGCCGGCGATCAGCAGGAACCGCCGCCGGTCCGTACGTCCGCGCCGCGTGTCCACGATCGCCCCCCCGGTGCCGCTCAGTTCAGGGCGCTGATCATAGCGGCGGCCGTAGCCGTCATCGCCGTACGGGCGGCCGTCAGGTACGGCCGGGGATCGGCCCGGGTGAGGTGGGTGCGGATGGCCTCGGTCATGGCCAGGTTCAGGGCGGTGCCGATGTTGACCTTGCGGATGCCGCCCGCGACGGCCGCCGCGAGCTCGGCGTCGGGCAGCCCGGAGGAGCCGTGGAGGACGAGCGGTACGTCCACCGTCTTGGCCAGCCGGGCCAGCAGCGCGTGGTCCAGGGCCGCGGTCCGGCTGGTCATCGCGTGGCTGCTGCCGATGGCGACGGCCAGCGCGTCCACCCCGGAGTCGGTGACGAACCGCCGTGCCTCGTCGGGGTCGGTACGGGCGCCGGGTGCGTGCGGATCCAGGGGGGCGGCCCCGTTCTTGCCGCCCACCTCGCCCAGCTCGGCTTCGATCCAGAGCCCGTTGGCATGGGCCCAGTCGGCGGCCGAGCGGGTGGCCTCCAGGTTCTCGGCGTACGGGAGCTGCGCGGCGTCGTACATCACCGAGCTGTATCCCGCGTCGCAGGCCTGGCGCAGCAGCTCGGGGCTCTTGACGTGGTCCAGGTGCAGGCCGACGGGGACCGCGGCGGCCTCCGCGCAGGCGGCGGCGGCCCGGGAGATGGGCAGCAGCCGGCCACCGCGGAACTTCACGGCGTTCTCGCTCAGTTGCAGGATGACCGGCACCCCGGCCGCCTCGGCGCCGGCGACGACGGCTTCGGCGTGCTCCAGGGTGATGATGTTGAAGGCGGCGACGGCGCGGCCCGCGCGGGCCGCTTCCAGGACGAGCGGACCGGCGGGTACCAGGCTCATCGGACCGCCTCCTCGCCGGTGGCGAGGATCACCGAGCGGGTGAGGTGGCGCGGCGCGTCCGGATCCAGCTGCCGGTGGGCGGCGACGGCGAGGGCGAGGCGGTGCACGCGGACCAGTTCGGCGAGCGGGTCGAGCCCTCCGGCCACCCAGTGGGAGCCGGTGTCGCGGACCTGTCCGGCGAGCCCGTCGGGGGCCTCGCCGAGGCACCAGGTGACGGTGCCGGGCCCGGAGACGCTGATCGGCCCGTGCCGGTACTCCATCGCCGGGTAGGACTCGGCCCAGGACAACGACGCCTCGCGCATCTTCAGCGCGGCCTCGTGGGCGAGTCCGACGCTCCAGCCGCGGCCGAGGAAGGTGAACTGCCCCCGGATCTCCAGGTCTGCGGGGAGCGGCTCGGCCAGGGCGGTGCGGGCGTCGTCCACCACGGCGGCGGTGTGGAGCCCGAGGTGGGCGCGCAGGAGGGTGAGGGCGGTGGTCGCGAAGCGGGTCTGCACGACGGACCGTTCGTCGGCGAAGTCGAGGACGACGAGCTCGTCCGCGACGGTCATCACCGGGGTCGCGGGATCGCCGACGACGGCGGTGGTGGGCACCCCGGCGTCCCGCAGTGCGGCCAGCAGGTCCAGCACCTCGGTGGTGGTGCCGGAGCGGGTCAGGGCGACGACCCGGTCGTAGCGGCGGTGGCGCGGGAACTCCGAGGCGGGGAAGGCGTCCGTCTCGCCCTGCCCGGCCTCCTCGCGCAGCACGGCGGCCGCCTGGGCCATGTAGTAGGAGGTCCCGCAGCCGACGATCGCGGTCCGCTCCCCCGGCTGCGGCAGCACCGCCCGGCGGGCCGGGGCCAGTTCGGCGGCCCGCTCCCAGCATGCGGGCTGTGTGCCCAACTCGTACGCGACGTGACTCATACAGGCTCCCTCGTGCGGCAGGCTGATCTGAATGCGCTGAACGCGTTCCTGAATACGTTTCCCTGAATGCGTTTTCCTGCAAGATAGCTGGCATTTTCAAGCAACTTCAAGCATCCAAAGGGATGACCACCTGCGTTACTGTCGCCGGGTAGGCCAAGGGATCACCGAAGGGGGCGTCCGATGACCCGCAAGGAACGCTGGCAGGCACTGCTGGACCTGCTGGTGGAGCGGGGCGAGCTGGAGGTGGAACCGGCGGCGCACACCCTCGGCGTGTCCGCGGCGACCATCCGCCGCGACCTCGACCAGCTCGCCGAGCAGCAGCTGCTGGTGCGCACGCGCGGCGGGGCCGTCCTGCACGGGGTCTCGTACGAACTCCCCCTGCGCTACCGCACGTCCCGGCGCGCCGCCGAGAAGCGCCGCATCAGCGAGGCGGTGGCCGCCCTGATCACCCCGGGCGAGGTGATCGGCCTGACGGGCGGCACCACGACCACCGAAGTGGCGCGGGCCCTGGCCGGACGCCCGGACCTGGGCTCGGGTTCTCCGGCGCTGACGGTGGTGACCAACGCCCTCAACATCGCGGGCGAGCTGGTCATCCGGCCGCAGTTCAAGATCGTGCTGACGGGTGGCGTGGCCCGCCCGCAGTCGTACGAACTGACCGGCCCGCTCGCCGAGCAGGTGCTTGGGCAGCTCGCGGTGGACACCGCGGTGGTCGGCGTGGACGGCTTCGACCCGGCGGACGGCGCGGCGACCCGGCACGAGGACGAGGCGTCGATCAACCGCCTGCTGTGCGAGCGGGCCCGCCGCGTGGTGATCGCCGCGGACTCCAGCAAACTCGGCGTGCGCGCCTTCGCCCGTATCTGCGCGACCTCGTCGGTGGACGTCCTGGTCACGGACACGGGCCTGGCGGCGGGTGTGGCGCAGTCCTTCGCCGCGGCGGGGGTTGAGGTGCTGAGGGTGTGACGGGCGGTGGGTGGCCGGCGGCCCCGGCCACCCACCCGTCGGCGCTACAGGGGCTGCGTGCGGCTGGCGACCAGCTCGCCCCGGGCGAATCCGTCCACGCGCACCGCCCGGGCTGCGGTGGCGCCGGACACCGTGACCTCCGCCTGACCGTCGGGGACGTCCACGGAGGTGCGCGGACGCCGGTCGAGGTAGACGTCCAGGCGGTCGACGTTGGCGGTCCTCAGCTTGAGGCGCAGCGAGCCGTCGGCGCGCGTGGCGTCGGTGATGGTCAACTCCCGCACCGGCTGCTCCTTGAGGAGCTCACCGGCCCGCGCCAGCAGGTCCACGTTGCCCTCCAGGAGGTCCCGGCGGGTCATCCGGTGCCGTTGGTCCGGTACGACGCCGAGGTCCTCCAGGGGCGTACCGGCCCGGTCGCCGACCCTCAGGGACCTGCGGATCGACACCCGCATGCCCGCCCCGTTCGGCAGGGGGACGTAGGGCGAGGCCGGGATGGGGAAGAACGTCATGATCTCGCCCTGCGTCACGACGTTGGCGCCGCCGGCCCCGGTGTTGTCGTCGGTCCCCAGCACCGTACCGATCCGGTGGTCCTGGAAGCCGGCGGCGAACATGTCGGTCGCCGAGTAGCAGCGGGCGTTGGTGATGAGGACGACCGGGCCGAAGTACTGCTGTCCGATGGCGTTGGCGCGGGCCTCCGGGGTGAGCGGGACGCCGGCGGAGAAGGTCGAACCGGTCTCGACCGCCTGCTCCATCGACTCCACCCAGGGTCTGAGGCTGGGGCTGTTGCGGCAGATGCGCAGGTTCAGCGGGGTGTTGATGAACTGGAACGGTTCCGGTGTGATCCGACGCGGCGTCAGGGTCTGGAGGGTGAGCTCCGACGCCCAGACCAGGCCGCCGCCGTTGTCGCGCACGTCGACGATCAGCCCGTTCTGGGGCAGCCGGCCGATGAGCCGGACGAACTCCTTGACGAAGGCGTCGGCGCTTTCCACGTTGAAGGTGTGGATGCGGACGTGACCGAAGGTGCCGGAGGGGGTCTGGACGGTGCGGGCCGTGAACACCTGCGGCATCGTGCTGGCGATCTCGTCCGCCGCGGAGTCGGGGGTCTCTCCCGAGTCGACCGCCCTTTGCTGCTCGACCACGTGGGGGACGAAGAGCATGACGTTCGCGCGGCCGATCTCGTCGGCCTCGTAGTCCACCCCCATGACGAGGGCGGCCTCACCGACCGGGCCGGGCATCGGGGGGAGGTTCTCCACGATCTGCCAGTTCTCGCGCAGCTCGCGGGCGACGCCGTCGGTGCCCGTGTAGCTGACGGTCACCCATTCCTCGAAGGGAGGGAGGTGGGCCGTGAGCGAACGCACCGTCAGCGACTGGATGCCCCGGCTGCGGCGCGCCGCCGCGTTGCTGCCGGCGAACCGGGCGGCGAAGAGCTCGACGGCCTTCTCGATGGGAACGCCGCTCCAGTGGGTGACCTCGACGCCGGGCGCGAAGCCCGGCGCGGAGAACCCCTGGGTGATGCGCGTGACCAGGAAGCGGGGCTGGGGTCCGTCGGTGCACTCCTCGACCCGGAAGGGGAGGAAGGCGATCTTCCCGGCGAACGGCGCGGGCAGCTGGTAGTTGGTGTGCAGGTCCCGGATCGAGTGGAAGACCTTGGACATCTCCGAGTGGAACATCCACTCCGGCGGCATGGTGGCCGGCGTCTGCTGCTCCAGCTGCCGGCGGATGAGCCGCAGCCGCTGTACGGGGTTGACCGCGTGCATCGCGATCTTCAGGGGCAGGTGTACGTAGTTGCCCTCCATGAGCACCAGGGCCTGATCGACGAGCAGCATGCGCTGTTCCAGGGTGAGGGCGCCGGCGCCCGCCAGGAAGGTTTCCAGCTGTGTCGCGGCGGACAGGTGCTCACGGACCGGTTCGGCCGTCTGCTTGAGGTACTCGGGAGCGGTATCGGCGGTGACTCGGGCCATGATGCCTCCGTGGTCGGTGTACGGCTCACCCCACTCTTCGGCCGGTCAGGCTCTCCTCCCCAGGGTGCGCCCGCCAGTTCACCCGTACGGCCCGCGCGACGCCGTCCCCCGGCGCGGCGGACGCGCCCCTCAGTGCGCCGGAAGCCGCTCCGACTCGCGGACCAGGGCCGCCAGGACGGGCGCGATCAGCGGGTGGCTCTCCGCGCCGCGGCGGGTCGCGGCGAAGACGCGCCGGGTGGCGGCCGGACCGGCGACCGGGCGGACCTGGACCTCCTTGAGGTCGATGCCCCGCAGCGCGGAACGCGGTACGAGGGCCACTCCGGCCCCGGCGCCCACCAGCGCCGTCACCGCGCGGAAGTCGTCGGAGGAGTGGACGAACCGCGGCTGGAAGCCGGCCAGTTCGCAGGCGAGCAGCGTCACGTCGTGGCACGGGTTGCCGGGATACTGGCCCACCCAGTCCGAGTCGGACAGGTCGGCCAGTGAGACCGCGGGCAGATCGGCCAGCGGGTGCCCGGAGGGCAGGACCGCGTCGAAGGGTTCCGCGTACAGCGGGAGGACGGAGAGCCGTCCGTCGTCGGCGCCGGGCCCGCCCCGGTACTCGACGGCCAGCGCGAGGTCGGCCTCGCCGTCCAGCAGCAGGGGCAGGCTCTGGTCGCCCTCGGCGTCCCGTACCCGCAGCCGGATCCCGGGATGCTCCAGCGCGAGCCGGGTGATCGCCGGGGCCAGCACCTCCGCGATGCCGGTGGCGAAGGCGGCCACCGTGACCTCGCCGGCCGAGCCGCCCGCGTACGCCGCGAGTTCGGCCTCCGCCCGCTCCAGCTGGGCCAGCACCTCGTGGGCGTGGCCGAGCAGGATCTCACCGGCCGCGGTGAGCCGTACGCCCCGGCCGCTGCGGGTCAGCAGGGCGTGGCCCGTCTCCTGCTCCAGCGCGGCGAGCTGCTGGGAGACGGCCGAGGGGGTCAGGTACAGGGCTGCGGCCGCGGCGGTCACCGTACGGTGGTCCGCCACGGCCCGCAGGATGCGCAGCCGGCGGGGGTCGATCACCCCTCCATGATGTCAGCCCTGAGCAGCGGAAAGAGCCGCGCGGGCGTCGATGAAGGCCGCGACCGCGCGCTCCACGTCGGCCGTCGAGTGGGCCGCCGAGAGCTGGACGCGGATCCGGGCCGCGCCCATCGGCACCACCGGGTAGGAGAAGCCGATCACGTACACGCCGCGCTCCAGGAGCAGCTCCGCCATGCGGGCCGCCTCCGCCGCGTCGCCGATCATCACGGGGGCGATGGCGTGGTCGCCGGGCAGGATCTCGAAACCGGCCTCGGTCATCTTCGTGCGGAAGAGCTCGGTGTTGGCGGCGAGGTGTTCGCGCAGGTCACCGGCCGACTCCAGCAGGTCGAGGACCTTGAGGGAGGCCGCCGCGATGACCGGGGCCAGGGAGTTGGAGAAGAGGTACGGGCGCGAGCGCTGGCGCAGCAGCTCCACGATCTCGGCGCGGGCGGCGACGTAGCCTCCGGAGGCGCCGCCCAGCGCCTTGCCGAGGGTGCCGGTGATGATGTCGACGCGGTCCATGACCCCGTGCAGTTCCGGGGTGCCGCGGCCGCCGGGGCCGACGAAGCCGACGGCGTGCGAGTCGTCGACCATGACCATGGCGTCGTAGCGCTCGGCGAGGTCGCAGATCTCCTGGAGGGGGGCCACGTAGCCGTCCATGGAGAAGACGCCGTCGGTGACGATCAGCTTGCGGTGGGCGCCGCCCTCGGTGGCTTCCTTCAGGCGGGCTTCCAGCTCGGCCATGTCGCGGTTGGCGTAGCGCAGACGACGGGCCTTGGAGAGGCGGATGCCGTCGATGATCGAGGCGTGGTTGAGGGCGTCGGAGATGACCGCGTCCTCGGCGCCGAGCAGGGTCTCGAAGACACCGCCGTTGGCGTCGAAGCAGGAGGAGTAGAGGATCGTGTCCTCCTGGCCGAGGAAGGCCGACAGCCGGGCCTCCAGCTCCTTGTGCACCTCCTGGGTACCGCAGATGAAGCGGACGGAGGCCATGCCGTAGCCCCAGCGGTCCAGCGCGTCCTTCGCGGCGGCGACGACCTCGGGGTGGTCGGCCAGACCGAGGTAGTTGTTGGCGCAGAAGTTGAGCACCTCACCGGCGGCGCCGCCGGAGGTGACGGCGACGGCCGCGTTCTGCGGGGTGCCGATGACGCGCTCGGGCTTGTGCAGGCCGGCGGCGCGGATCTCGTCGAGGGTGGTGCGCAGGTCCTCGCGGACGGACTCGAACATGCTGCGTTCTCCTAGTGCGGCGGAGGGGGGCCGGGCCCCGCGGAGGGGGGAGGGTGAGCGGGGCCCGGCCGGAGGGAAATGGTTCGGGGGGACCGGGGCGGGGCGGGTGCCTACGCGGTCCAGTCCAGGATGATCTTGCCGCTGCGGGCGGTCGACGCCTCGTCGAAGGCGGCCTCGAAGTCGCGGTGCGAGTAGCGGCCGGTGATGACCGGGCTGAGGTCGAGCCCGCCTTCCAGCAGCACGGTCATCGCGTACCAGGTCTCGAACATCTCGCGGCCGTAGATGCCCTTGATGGTGATCATCGAGGTGACGACCTTCGCCCAGTCCACCGGGAACTCCTGCGCGGGCAGACCCAGCATGGCGATCCGGCCGCCGTGCGTCATGTTGTCGATCATGTCGCGCATGGCCTCGGCGCGGCCGGACATCTCCAGGCCGATGTCGAAGCCCTCGCGCAGGCCCAGCTGCCGCTGGGCGTCGGCGATGGAGGACTCGGCGACGTTCACCGCGAGCGTGGCGCCGGCCTTGCGGGCGATCTCCAGCCGCTCGGGGCTGACGTCGGTGATGACCACGCTGCGCGCGCCGGCGTGCCGGGCCACGGCGGCCGCCATGATCCCGATCGGGCCGGCGCCGGTGATCAGCACGTCCTCGCCGACCAGCGGGAAGGACAGCGCCGTGTGCACGGCGTTGCCGAACGGGTCGAAGATGGCCGCGACGTCCAGGTCCACCGCGGTGCGGTGCACCCACACGTTCTGCGCGGGCAGCACCACGTACTCGGCGAAGGCGCCGTCGCGGCCGACCCCGAGCCCGATCGTGCTGCGGCACAGGTGGCGGCGGCCCGCCAGGCAGTTGCGGCACTTGCCGCACACCAGGTGGCCCTCGCCGCTGACCAGCGCGCCGATCTCGATGTCGCGGACGTCCGCTCCGAGCGCCGCCACCTCGCCCACGAACTCGTGGCCGAGGACGAGCGGGGTCTTGACCGCGCCCTGCGCCCAGCCGTCCCAGGCACGGATGTGCAGGTCGGTCCCGCAGATGCCGGTGCGCAGCACCTTGATCAGCACGTCGCCGGGGCCGTACTCGGGCTCGGGGACGTCCATGAGCCACAGTCCGGGCTCGGCCTTGTGCTTGACGAGTGCCTTCATGAGGGTGGCTCCAGGCATGCGGAAGGGGGCGCCGGGGGCGTGCGGGCCCGGACGGCGTCGGTGACGGGCACCAATCTGCCGATCGGCATCGTGATCAGTCCATCGAGACTTTCTTAAGCGGGTCGACAGTGCAGCTTCACGCCTATGCTCCTCCGTTGACGGGCCAGGGGGCGACTTCCCGGTGGCGGGGCGGGGAAAGGGGAGGTGAGGGGCGTGCCGAGTCTGCGCAGCAGGGCGCTGTCGGTGGCGCTGTCCGCAGCGGGACGGCGAAGACGGTTCGCGAGCGCCGATGCGGTCGGGGCTCGGGTGGCGCGGTCGGCCCGCCGGCCCGCGTCCCATCTGCCGCCGCGTTCGCTGGGCCGGGTCGCGGACGTCTCGCGGACCTTCGTCGGAGCCTGGCCGGTGTACGAGGTGGCCCCGCTCGGGGCCGAGCCCGCGGCCCAGGTGCTCTACCTGCACGGCGGCGGTTACGTCGACGAACTGGTCCGCCCGCACTGGGCGCTGGTCCGGACCCTGGTCACGCGGGCACGGGCACGGGTCGTGGTGCCCGCCTACATCCTCGCCCCGCGCGGTACCGCCGACAGGACGGTCCCGGTCGCCACGGACCTGTTGAGCGGCCTGATCGCGAGCGGCGGAGCCGGCGGGACGGTGCTGCTGGGGGACGCGGCCGGAGCGGGGCTGGCGCTGGCGGCGGCGCAGCGGCTGCGCGACCGCACCGGGGAGCAGCCCTCCCGGATCGTGCTGATCTCGCCCTGGCTGGACGTGACCATGAGCCATCCGGACCAGGCTGCCATCGAGGCGATCGACCCGGTGCAGGCGCGCCCGGGGCTGCGGGAGGCCGGGCGGCTGTACGCCGGGACGCTGGCCACCGACGATCCGCGGGTGAGTCCGCTGCACGGCACCTTCGCGGGGCTGGCGCCGCTGACGGTGTTCGCCGGGACCCGGGACGTGCTGGCGACGGACAGCAGGGAGCTGCTGCGCCGGGCCCGCGCCGAAGGGGCCGAGGTGGACCTCCACGAGGAGGCGGGCATGCCGCACGGGTACCCGCTGCTGCCGGTGCCGGAGGGGCGGGCGGCGCGCGAGCGGATCGTGGAGCTGGTCCGCTCGGCCGCGGAGTTGTGACGGGCCGGGCGCGCTACGCCGTGCAGGTCATCAGTGAGCTGATCGGCCAGGCGCGGTACGCCGTCCAGTAGGCCTCGTCGCGTTCGGAGTCGGCGGGCGGCGTCCGGTTCGGCTGCCAGCCGACGGTGGCGAACCCCGCCTCGACGGCCGCCTCGGCGAGGTCGCTGTGCGCCCACTCGCGGAACTCGAAGGGCACCGGCGGCTCGGTCAGGAAGTGCGCCTTCAGCAGCGGCGCGTCCCCGTCCGGGACCCGGTCGAGGATGCGGACCCCGTACGGCGACCAGTCCACGCGCGGGAACGCCCCCGCGTTGGGCACGATGGCGAGCAGCCGCCCGCCGGACCGCAGACTGGCGCGCACGGAGCGGAACATCGCGTGCAGGGACCTGCGGTCGGGCGCGTAGCTGAAGACGTACGCGGCGGTGGCGAGGTCGAAGGGACCGAGGCTCGGCAGCCCGGCGGCGTCGGCGACGAGGTACTCGACGTCCGGCCGGTCCCTCGTCGCCTCGTGCTCGCGGGCCAGCCTGATCATCTCCTCGGAGACGTCCACGCCGACGGTCCGCCGGGCCCCGCCGCGGGCCAGGAGCCGGGTGTTGTAGCCGTATCCGCAGGCCAGGTCGAGGGCGTCGAGCCCGCGCACCCCGCCGAGCGCGTCGAGGGCTCCGTGCAGGGTGTAGGTGTCGGCCGCCGAGAAGCCCGCCGTGTTCCGGGACTCCGCGTACCGCTCGCCGATGGTGTCGTACTGGAACCGCATGCTCTGCCTTCCGGTGGCCTGCCGGGGGGTGGGACGCGTGCGTATCGTGCCCCGCGGCGCGTCCGGGGGTGGTCCGTACACCCGTCCGTCCCCCGGATGAGGGAATCGATCGGCCCATCCCCGTCGCCCGGTCGGAGGCGTCAGGGCGCCCGGTGCGGCTGCGGCTCATCGGGGACGCCGCGGCCGGCCCGCCGTACGGGCAGCAGTTCGCGCGCGCAGGCGCGCAGCCAGGCGTGCCCCGGATCGGCGTCGTGGCGCGGGTGCCACGCCATGCCGAAGGGCAGCGTCGGCAGGTCGAGCGGGATCTCGAAGACCTCCAGCCCCAGGGCGGCGGCGAGGGGCACGGCCTGGGTGGTGAGGAGCCCCACGAGGTCGCTCTCGCGGAGCACGAACAGGGAGGCGGGGTAGGTCCCCACGGCGCCCACCACCCGCCGGGACAGTCCCCGTTCGGCGAGGGCGGTGTCCACCGGGCCCTCCAGGCGGCCGCGCCGGGAGGCGATCAGGTGTTCGGCCGCGGCGAACCGGCGCGCGGTGACGCGGCCGCGGAGCAGCGGATGGCCGGGGCGTACGACGGCCATCATCCGCTCGTCGGTGAGCTGCTCGACGCGCACCTCGGGGGAACGGTCGTCGATGACGCCCAGTTCCAGATCGGCGACGCCCTCCCGCAGGGCCGGGACGTCCACGTGGCTCTCCGACAGGAAGCGCAGCCGGACCCCGGGCGCCTCCCCGCTCACGCGGGTGAAGAGGGTGGCTCCGTGGACCGCGGTGAAGGCGTCGTTGGCGAGCACGGTGAAGGTGCGCACGAGGCTGGGCAGGTCGACCTGGCCGCCGCTGAGGAAGAGGGCGCGGGCCCGTTCCACCACGGCGCGGACCTCGCCCTGGACGGCGAGGGCGTGCGGGGTGGGCACCATGCTCCGGCCCGCCCGGACCAGGACGGGGTCGCCGAGGGCCTTGCGGATACGGCCGAGCGTGCGGCTCATGGCCGGCTCGGACAGGTGCAGGCGGGCGGCTGCCCGGGACACGCTCGACTCCTCCAGGAGGACGTCGAGGGCGACGAGGAGGTTGAGGTCGAGGCCCTGGCCCGATGCGGATTGCGTCACACGCATTCATCCCTTGCAGAACATGCACTGGAAAGCAGGTCGCCCCAACTCTACGGTGGGGAACGCGGGATGGCCCCGGCGCCTGCCCGGCCCCGCACACGCGTCCCCCCTCACCCTTCCCCGCCGACTCCTAGGAGGAGCCGTGCTCCGCCCTGCCCTGAGCCCGTCCGCCCCGAACCCCTGCGCCCCCGCTCCGCCCGTCCTGACCCGGGCCGCCCTGCTCGCGCTGTGCGCCTGCGTGCTGGTCGCGCAGGCCATGGTCGCCGCCGTCAACCTGCTGATCCCGCAGCTCGCCGCGTCCGCCCTGCGGCCCTCCCCCGGCCAGCTGCTGTGGGCGGTCGACGCGTACGTCATCGTCTTCGCCGCCCTGCTGATCCCGGCCGGGGCCCTCGGCGACCGGTACGGCCGCAAGGGCGCCCTCCTGGCCGGGCTCGCGCTGTTCGCCGCGGGCGGGGCGGTCAGCGCGCTCGCCCGGGACCCGGCCGTACTGATCGCCGGGCGCGGCCTGTGCGGGGCCGGCGCGGCCCTGATCATGCCCGCGACCATGTCCGTCCTGGTCCACCTGAGCCCGCCCGAGCGCCGGGGGCAGGCCCTGGCCACCTGGACGCTGTCCGCGGGCCTCGGGGGCCTGGCGGGCAACGTCGGCGGCGGCCTGGCCGGGGAGTTCCTGACGTGGCGGGCGCTGTTCTGGGCCGTCGTGCCGCTCGGCGCGGTCCTCGCCGTCGCGGTCGCCCGTACGGTGCCCCGTACGCCGTCCCGGCCCGACGCCGCCGTCGACCCCGCCGGCGCGGTCCTGCTCGCGGGAGCGCTGCTCGCCGTGGTCTACGGGATCATCGAGGGCCCGGCGTTCGGCTGGACCTCGGCGCGGGTGCTGGCCGCGTTCGGAGCCGGCGCCGGGCTGCTCGCCACCTTCACCGGCCATGCCCTGCGCACCGCCCGCCCGCTGCTGGACCCGCGGATCTTCGCCTCCCGCAAGCTGCGGGCCGGGACGCTCGGCATCGGCAGCGCCTTCTTCGGGCTCTTCGCCCTGTTCTTCGTCAACGCCCAGTACCTCCAGTACGCGAAGGGCTTCTCCCCGGCGCTGACGGGCGCCGCGATCGTCCCGCTGACCGTCGGCATGGCTCTGGTGCCCCGGTTCGGCGCCCGGCTCCAGGAGCACACCGGTCCCCGGCTCCCGGTCGGCGCCGGGCTCGGTCTGATCGCGGCGGGACTGCTCCTGGTCTCCACCGCCGACGCGGGCACTCCGTACGCCGTGTACGCGCTCTACCTGCTCGTGCTGTCCGTCGGCACCGGGCTGTGCGCGCCCTCGCTGACCCTGACGGTGGTCGCGGAGCTGCCCGCGCACCAGGCCGGGCTCGGCTCCGGGCTGAACACGGCGGCCCGCGAGATCGGCGCGGCCCTCGGCGTGGCGGTGGTCGGCACGGTGCTGGCCTCCCGCTTCCACGGGGACCCGACGGATCCGGCCCAGGCCGACGCCTTCACCGACGCCATGGGGTCCGCGCTGCGCGCGGTGGCCCTGGTGCTGCTGCTGGCGTCGGCGGCGGTGGTGGCCGGCTACCGCGGCTCCGGCCGCGGCCGGGGAGCGCCGCCGCGGTCCCCGTGACCGGGCCGGGATGCCGGGCCGGGCGCCGGGGGCGCATCCTGACGGTGTGACGGCGAGAGGGGAGAGCCCAGGCCCGGGCCCCGATGCGACGGCCCGGGTGCTCGCGCGTGCCGCGGCGAGCGCCGTGGAGGCCGTCGGCGGGTACGCGGGCGGGATCTACCTGCGCTCGCCCACCGAGGAACTCCTTCTGGCCGCGCTCCTGGGCCTGCCGGCGCCGTTGTTCCGGCCGTGGTGGCGGATCCAGACGAACCGCCCCTACCCGGTGGCCGAGGCGTACCGCTCCGGGCAGTCCGTGCACCTGCCGGACGCGGAGGCGGCCATGCGGCGCTTCCCGCAGTTGATGGCCGGGCTGCCCTTCCCCTTCGGCTCCCTGTACGAGCCGGTCACCGCCGGCCCCGAGCGGTTCGGGGTGCTGATGGTGCTGCGCCCGGCCACCCCCGGGGTCCCGGTCGGCGCCGCGGAGCGGGCGCGGATGCGCGAGGCTGCGGCCGCCCTGGCCCGCGAGCTCTCGATGCTGGCGGCGGCCGGAGCGCCGGTGGTCTGGGAAGGGGACCCGGTGGACGTGCCGGGGCCACCGGCGCCCGACGGGGCCGGGGGCGCCGGCCCGGCCGTGGACCGGCTCGCGCAGGCGGTGCTCTCCCTGGACCGTCAGGGCCGGATCCGCTTCGCGAACACCGCCGCCGAGACCCTGCTCGGCCTCAGCGGGGCGCGACTGCTGGGGCAGGTGCTGTGGGAGGCGGCTCCCTGGCTCGCCCACCGCGCCTACGAGGACCACTTCCGGGCCGTGTTCCTGTCCACCGAGGCGGTGCACTTCCCGGTGCGGCGCGGCCGGCACCACGCCCGGGACTGGCTCTCGGTGGACCTGTACCCCGGCTCCGACGGGCTGACCGTGATGATCGGCGCCGCCGAGCAGCCCGACTACGCTCCCGAGTCCGTCGCCCAGCCGGGCGGAGGCCTCGGCTCGGTGGCCGACCGGGCCTCGGCGCTGTACCGCCCGGTGGCCCTCGCGATCGCGCTGACGGAGGCGGTCACGGCGCGCCAGGTGTCGGCGGTGGTCACCGAGGAGCTGCTGCCCGCCTTCGGCGGCCGCCAGCTGGCGATCTACCTGCTCGACGAACGGCATCTGTACCTGGCCTGGGAGACGGGCTTCCCCCAGGGCTTCCTCGACCGCTTCGACGGCGTCTCGCTCGACACGCAGCTGCCGGGCGTGGAGACGCTGACCACGGGCCGGCCGCTGTTCTTCGAGTCGATGGAGAAACTGGCCGCCGCCTACCCGGGGATCCCGCTGGACGCGCACCTCGGCGCCCGCGCCTTCCTGCCCCTGATCGCCTCCGGCAGGCCGGTCGGCTCCTGCATCCTCGGCTTCGACACGCCGCGCGGCTTCAGCCCGGAGGAGCGTACGGTGCTGACCGCGCTCGCCGGTCTGATCGCGCAGGCCCTGGAACGGGCCAAGCGCTACGACAACGAGGCGGCGCGCGCCCGGGGGCTCCAGTCGGCCCTGCTGCCGCACCGGCTGCCGGTGTGCGCGCACGTGGACACGGTCGCCCGGTACCTGCCGGGCACGGTCGGCATGGACATCGGCGGTGACTGGTACGACGTCGTCGAGACCGACGACGGCCGGCTGGCGCTGGTCATCGGGGACGTCCAGGGCCATGGGGTGGCGGCCGCCGCGACGATGGGCCAACTGCGCAGCGCGGTACGGGCCTTCGCGCTCAGCGGCAGTACTCCGCAGGAGGTGATGAGCGGCACGAACCGGCTGCTCATCGACCTGGATCCGGGCCAGTTCGCCAGCTGCTGCTACGTGTCGCTCGACCCGGCGACCGGCTTCGTGCGGGCCGTGCGGGCCGGCCATCCGCAGCCGCTGCTGCGCCACCCCGACGGCCGCACCGAGGTGCTCGACCTGGCGGGCGGGGTGGTGCTCGGCATCGACCCGCAGGCCTCGTACCCGGTCACGGAACTGCGGCTGGCCCGGGGCTCGGTGCTCGCCCTCTACACGGACGGGCTGGTGGAGAAGCCGGGCATCGACATCGACGTCGGGGTGGAGCGGCTGCGCACGGCCCTGGCCGCGGCCCGGCCGAGCCCGCTGACCGAGACCGCCGACCGGCTGATCGGTGAGGCGGGCGGCAGCACCGACCGGCCGGACGACATCGCCCTGCTGCTGGCGTTGCGCACGGGCGGGGCGGCGTAGCCCCGGACGCGCCGCGGGCCGCTCCTCAGTCCGCGCCGGCGGTCCCCTCCTCGTCGAACCCCAGGGTGATCGCCGTGTTCACCAGGCCGATGTGGCTGAACGCCTGGGGGAAGTTGCCGAGTTGACGTCCGGCGACGGGGTCGTACTCCTCCGCGAGCAGTCCCACGTCGTTGCGCACCGCGAGCAGCCGTTCGAACAGTGCGCGGGCCTCCTTGCCCCGGCCCGTCAGGTGCAGGGCGTCGACCAGCCAGAACGAGCAGGCGAGGAAGGCCCCTTCGTCGCCGGGCAGGCCGTCGACGGAGGGGCCTTCGGTGCTGTAGCGGCGGACCAGCCCGTTGCTGCCGAGCTCCGCGCGCACGGCGTCGACCGTCCCGATGACGCGCGGGTCGTCGGCCGGCAGGAAGCCGACCCTGGGGATGAGCAGGGTCGCCGCGTCGAGTTCGCGGGAGCCGTAGTACTGCGTGAAGGTGCCCCGCTCGGGGTCGAAGCCCTTCTCGCACACGTCGCGGTGCACCTCGTCGCGCATGGTCCGCCAGCGCTCCACGTCGCCGGGCAGGGACGGGTGTTCCTCCAGGGTGCGCACGGCCCGGTCGGCGGCGACCCAGGCCATCACCTTGGAGTGCACGAAGTGGCGGCGCGGACCGCGGACCTCCCACAGGCCCTCGTCCGGCCGCCGCCAGTTGTGGCTCAGGAAGTCGAGGAGCGCGAGCTGGATGTTCCAGGCGTGCCGCTCGACGGGGATCCCCGCGGCCCTGGCCAGGTGGAGGGCGTCGAGGACCTCCCCGTACACGTCCAGCTGGAGCTGGTCGACGGCCGCGTTGCCGATCCGGACCGGGGCGGAGGAGGCGTAGCCGCGCAGCCAGGGCAGCTCGACCTCGGGGATCCGCCGCTCGCCGCTGATCCCGTACATGATCTGGAGGTCGGCGGGGTCGCCGGCGACCGCGCGCAGCAGCCAGGTGCGCCAGGCGCGGGCCTCGTCGAGGAAGCCGGTGGCGAGGAGCGAGCCGAGGGTGAGGGTGGCGTCGCGCAGCCAGCAGTAGCGGTAGTCCCAGTTGCGGACGCCGCCGATCTCCTCGGGCAGGGAGGTGGTGGCCGCGGCGACGATACCGCCGGTGGGGGCGTAGGTGAGGGCCTTGAGGGTGATCAGGGAGCGGGTGACGGCCTCCCGGTAGGGGCCCTCGTAGAGGCACTTGGAGGTCCACGCGTGCCAGTCGGCGAGGCCGTGCTCCAGGGCGGAGTACGGGTCCACGGGCTCGGGGCGCGGTTCGTGCGAGGGGTGCCAGGTGAGGACGAAGGCGACGCGCTGGCCGGCGGAGACGGTGAACTCGGAGCGGGTGCTGTTGGCCTCGCCCCAGGTGGGGACGGGCGGTTCGCTGCGGAACCAGGCCGAGTCGGGACCGGCGACGGCGACGCGGTGGCCGTCGGAGCGGCGGACCCAGGGCACGACGTGGCCGTAGTCGAAGCGCAGCCGCAGGGTGCTGAGGACGGTGACCTCGCCGGCGACCCCTTCGACGATGCGCATCACGTCGGGTGCGCTGTCCCGCTGCGGCATGAAGTCGGTGACCTTGATCGTGCCGGTCTCGGTCTCCCAGTAGGACTCCAGGATCAGCGAGCCGTCGACGTAGGCGCGGCGGGTGCACTGCTCGGAGGGGGCGGCGCCGGCCGGCGCGATGCGCCAGTGGCCGTTCTCCTCGTCGCCGAGGAGCTTGGCGAAGCAGGCGGCGGAGTCGAAGTGCGGCAGGCACAGCCAGTCGATGGACCCGTCGCGGCCGACCAGCGCGCTGGTCATGAGATCGCCGATGAGTGCGTAGTCTTCGATGGGTTGTGTCATTTGTCCGCTCTTCCCGCGAATACCCGGGGTCAATCAGCTCGGACCCCGGGCATCTTCGTGCGGACGGCCCGTGACGTCAGTCCCGGACGAGGAGCAGTGCGGCCGCGAGGACGACGCCGAGGGCGACGGCGAGGGCTCCGTGCGCCAGACGGTGGCCGCGCAGGACGGGCAGGAAGCGGTCGACGGCGTACCGTCCGGGGCCGGTCAGGGCGAGGGCCGCGGCGCCCGCGGTCAGCAGGAGTTCGTACTCGATGCCCTTCGGGGCGAAGAAGGCGCCGGTGCCGTGGACGGCGATCGCGTTGATGAGCGTGCCGACGACGGCGGCGCCGGCGAGCGGGGTGAGCAGGCCGAGGGCGAGGCCGAGGCCGCCCAGGGTCTCGGTGAGGCCGGCGAGGACCGCCATGGCGTCCCCGGCGGGGTAGCCGCTCGCGGTGAAGAACCGGCCGGTGCCGCTGACGCCGCCGCCGCCGAACCAGCCGAAGAGCTTCTGCGTGCCGTGCGCGGCCATGGTCAGGCCGAGTACGAGGCGCAGGAGCAGCAGACCGGTGTCGTGACCGGGGGTGGAGAGGCCGGCGGGGCCGGACCACCGGGGGGCGGCGGTCGCTGCTGCCTGCGACTGCGTCGGGGTCACGGAGGGGCTGGTCATGGGGGGTCCTTCCGGTCGGGCGGGTGGCCCGGTGGGGGCAGGGAGGGTTGTTCACATTCGAACCACCGGTCAGCACCCTAGCCATTGATTCAAATTCGAACAACCCGTGTAATCTGGACCCATGGCTGAACCGAGATGGCTGGACGACCGCGAAATGCGCGCCTGGAGCGGCTTCCTGGCCGCCTCCGCCCTGGTGAACCGCCGCCTCGACCAACAGCTCAAGGACGAGGCCGGACTGTCGCACCCCCAGTACGAGATCCTCGTGCGGCTCGCCGCGGCGCCGGGGCGCGAACTGCGGATGACCGAGCTCGCCAACGGCCTGATCAACTCCAAGAGCGGGCTGACCTACCAGGTCACCCAGATGGAGAAGGCGGGGCTGGTCCGCCGGCGCAGCTGCCCCTCCGACGTGCGCGGCGTCTTCGCGGTCCTCACCGACGCCGGCAGCGCCAAGCTGGAGGAGGCCGCGCCGGGACACGTGGCCACCGTCCGGGAGATCCTCGTCGACGTGCTGACCCCTGAACAGCTCGACGCGCTCGCCGACGGGCTCGGCGAGGTCGGTCGGCGGCTGCGCGCACAGGGCACCTGAGTGGATCCGGGCCGCGCACCGGATCGTGCGGCCCGCGCCGGGGCATAAGGGCGCCATGGACGCAAAGGTCTGGCTCACCCTGGCCGCGGTCATCGCCGCCGGGCTCGCGATCGCCGCGGCCGTGCTGCTCGTACGGGTGCTCTCGGCGCGACGGATGCTGCGCGACGCGGGCATCCCGCTGCGCGACAAGGCCCTGTTCTGGGTCGCCGTGCTCTACACCGTCTCGCCGGTGGACCTCATCCCCGACCCGGTGTACCTGGACGACATCGGGGTCCTGCTGCTGGCCCTGCGGTCCTTGCGCGCGGCGGCCGCCACCGCGGTCAACGCACGCCCCGGGGACGGAACTGGACGCTGATGCGGGGACCCACGGCCCGCACCGACTTGGGCACGGCGTGCTCCATGGTGCGCTGACAGGAGCCGCCCATGACGACCAGGTCACCGTGGCCCAGGGGCAGCCGGAGCAGGGTGGGCCCGCCGCCGCGCGGCCGGAAGGCCAGGTCGCGCGGGTCGCCGACGGAGACGATCGCGACCATGGTGTCCTCGGTCGAGGAACGGCCGGTGCGGTCCCCGTGCCAGGCGACGCTGTCACGGCCGTCGCGGTACAGGCACAGGCCGGCGGTGACGAAGGGCTCCCCGAGCTCGGCGGCGTAGTGGCGGCTCAGGACGGAGCGCGCCTCGGTGAGCGAGGGGTGCGGAAGGGCCTCGCCCTCGGCGTAGAAGGCCAGCAGGCGGGGCACCTCCACCTCGCGCTCGTACATCTGGCGCCGTTCGGCGCGCCAGGGCACCTCGGCCGCCAGCCGCTCGAAGAGGGCGTCGGCGCCCGTCAGCCAGCCGGGCAGGTGGTCGACCCAGGCCCCGGCGCCGAGCACCGCCCGTCGCAGGCCCGCGAGGGGACCCAGCCGGATCTCCTCGTCCTGGTCGAAGAGTGAACCCTGCAGACCCTGAAGGCCCTGGACTGCGCTCATGACCCCAGCCTAACCCCTCAACCGAACACCTGCACGAATACGAGGGGCCGGCTCAGGCGTCCCGGGTGGGTCCCGGCTCAGCCGGTGCGGGCGGTCCGGGCGGTGCGGGCCACGGCCGGCCCGGCGAGGACCGTGACGGCGACGGAGACCGCGGCGACGAGGGCGATCGCGGAGCCGGGGGCGAGGTACTGGGCCAGGCCGCCGGCGATCGCGGCGCCGAGGCCCTGCCAGGTCATCCGCCCGGCGGACTCGACCCCCTGGACCTGGCCGCGTACCGCGTCGGGGGTCAGCGCGAGCAGCTGCTCCTGGAGCGGCAGGGTGGCCGCGAATCCGGCGCCGGCGAGGAACACCGCGGCCGCCGCGACCAGGGTGGGCGGATGGAACCCGAACACCAGGAAGGGCACGGCGAGCAGCAGCCGCAGGGCGAACGCGCTGCGGCGGCGCCGGTCGGCGCTGAGCAGCCTGCCGACGGCCAGGTCGCCGAGGAGCATGCCCGCCGACCCGGCGGCCAGCAGGGTTCCGGCGCCGCGCGGGTCGTAGGAGATGAACAGGGCCTCGCAGCCGACGATCAGGCCGTTGGGGACCCACAGGTTCAGCAGCAGCGCCCGCCGCCCGGGGTGGGCGAAGAGCTCCTTGTTCGTCGCCCAGGTCTGCCGCAGGCCGGGGCGGCGGGTGAGCCGGATCGAGTGCTCCCGGACGGTGGCCGCCACCACGGCCAGCCCGACGGCGGTCAGGGCCGCGGCGACGGTGAAGACGCCGTAGGGGCTGAGGTGGCGCAGCAGTACCGCGCCGACGGCGTAGCCGAGGATCGCCATGCCGCCGGAGGTGATGTTCATCAGCGAACGCGCCGTCGCGTAGGCGGAGGTGGGCACGATCTCGGCGAGCAGGCCCAGGCGCGTACCGGTCCCCAGGGACTGGAAGAAGCCGAGCATCAGCAGCAGGCCGAACCGGACGGCCAGCGGCAACCCGGGGACCGCCTGGGCGGCGACGCCCAGCAGCGAGGCGAACTGGAGGGCGACGAGGGTCCGTCGGGGACGCTCCCCGTCCGCGACCGACATCAGCGTCAGCGCGCCGAGGACCGTCGCGAACGTGGCGCCGTACATGCTCACGGCCGTCAGGAACGGGGAACCGGTGCGGTCGTTGACCAGGGATCCCAGCGCGAAGCCGGACAGGGTGCCCGCGGCCGCCGTGAGGGTGAAACCGGCATAGAGGCCGGTGAACTCGACGTTGCGCAGCAGGTCGCGATAGCCGGTGGTGGAGTGGCGGTCGGAGGCGATGGAGACGGGCGCGGTGGCGGCGACGGGGGCCGCTTGGGGGTCGGAAGGCATGAAAAAAGCCTCCGGACACGTCTGTTGGGGACGCGCACCGAAGGCCAGCGTGATCATTCTAGCAGCCGGACGGCGCTGTCCGTTGTAAATGTGTGATCAGAGACTCACGCTCTTGGCCGAAAGGCCCGGGCGCGGTAGCGTCACGGGGACATTTCCACATAGCGACGACGGCGAGACGGAAGTCCGGTGAGAATCCGGCATGGTCGCGCCACTGTGTGCTGTGGCGGTACCCCCCGGGGTGGCGCCGCGGCGAGTCAGACCCGAGGACCGTCGTCCTGCACCACCGTATGGGACGCGTGTTCCCCGAGGAGGTTCCACCATGGCCGAGGCTGTCGCATCCGCCGCCATCCCCACCACCGCCGGTTCCCTGTCCGCTCCGCTGCCCGTCCGCGCGGTACTGCCCTGGGCGCTCTTCGTCGGTCTCCTGATGCTCGTCGCCCTGTACTTCGTCGGTGCCGAGCAGGGTGCCACCGCCCTGTTCGCCGGTGAGGGCGTGCACGAGTGGGTCCACGACGGCCGTCACCTGCTCGGCTTCCCCTGCCACTGAGAGGCCGTGCACATGTACGCCTCGACAGTCAGAGGTCTGCTGGTCCGCGGCATGCTCGCCGGCCTGATCGCCGGTCTGTTCGCCTTCGCCGTCGCCTACGTGGTCGGTGAGCCTCCGGTACGGGACTCCATCGCCGTGGAGGAGGCCCAGGCCGCTCAGGACGCGGCGGGCGCCTCGGGTGCTCACGCCGGGCACGCGGGGCACGGCGGTGACGCCGCGTCGGCCGGGGCCGCCGAAGAGGAAGAGGAGCTGGTCAGCCGACCGGTGCAGTCGACCCTCGGGCTGGCCACCGGCGTCCTGGTGTACGGGGTCGCGCTGGGCGGCATCGCCTCGCTCGCGTTCTCGTTCGCCCTGGGCCGCGTCGGCCGGTTCAGCCCGCGGGCCACGGCGGCGCTGACCGCCGCGGCCGCCTTCGCCACCGTCTATCTGGTGCCGTTCCTGAAGTACCCGGCCACCCCGCCGGCGGTGGGCAACCCGGACACCATCGGCAAGCGCACCACGCTGTTCTTCCTGATGATCCTGCTCAGCGTGCTGCTGGGCGTGGGCGCGATCATCATCGGACGACGGCTGGCACCGCGTCTGGGCAACTGGAACGCGACGCTGGCCGCGGGCGGCGGCTTCGTCGCCGCCGCCGCCCTCGCGTTCGTGTTCCTGCCGGCGAACGACGACGCGGTCAAGCCCGGTTTCCCCGCCGCCGTGCTGTGGGAGTTCCGGATCGCCTCGCTGGCCGTCCAGCTCGTCCTGTGGGCGGTGTTCGCCATCGTCTTCGGCGTGCTGGCCCAGCGGCTCCTGGCCGTGCGCGCCGATGGCTCGGAGGCGACGGCTCAGCGGAACGCGCCCGCGCTCGGCTGACCGCAGGCGCACGCCCGTACAGGGGCCCCGTCACTCCCTTCGGGGGGCGGCGGGGCCTTCGTACGTGTGCGTGAGCATGCACGCTCGCGGGGGTGGCCGCCCTACGATGGGGCCATGAGCGCAGGCGAACACCTGACAGGTGCGCGGATCGCGCAGGAGCAGGAGCAGGAGCAGCCGCGCGGCCGCGAGCAGCGGCCCGGCCGGGGGACGGTGCGGGACGACCGGCTCGACGCCGCCGCGTCCGTCCTGGCGCTGCTCGCGGACCGCACCCGCCTCGCGCTGATGGAGCGGCTCGGCCGGGGCGAGGCCGACGTCACCACCCTCACGGAGTCGTGCGGGGCGGCCCGGCCCTCGGTCAGCCAGCACCTCGCCAAGCTCCGCCTGGCCGGGCTGGTCACCCCGCGCAAGGACGGGCGCCGGGTCGTCTACGCCCTGAGCCACGGTCATCTGCGGCGGCTGGTGGACGAGGCGCTGAACGTCGCCGATCACCAGCTCGGGTCTCTTCCGCCGCACGACTGAGCACCTGGCGGACCGCACGGCTCGGACAGCTCGGACAGCTCGGATCGAATAGGTGCACAGGTGCGCACATGTTGGCTAGCATGGCTCCCTGAGCGATCCGCCGACCGGGACGGGGGCCGCCCGTGCTGTCCGTACTGCGCAACGGCACCTACCGCCGTCTGTTCGCCGCCCAGGTCATCGCCCTGGTGGGCACCGGGCTCGCCACCGTGGCGCTGAGCCTGCTCGCCTACAACCTCGCGGGCGCCCGTGCCCCGGTGGTGCTCGGCACCGCGCTGGCGATCAAGATGATCGCCTACGTCGCCATCGGCCCCGTGATCGGAGCGCTCGCGGACCGGATCCCCCGCCGCGCCCTCATGGTGACGATGGACCTCACCCGCGCCGGGGTCGCGGCGGCCCTTCCCTTCGTCACCGAGATCTGGCAGATCCACGTCCTGATCTTCGCGCTCCAAGCGGCGTCGGCGGCCTTCACGCCCACCTTCCAGGCCACCGTGCCCGAGCTCCTGCCCGCCGAACGCGACTACACCCGGGCCCTGTCGATGGCCCGGCTCGCCTACGACATGGAGAGCCTGTTCAGTCCGGCACTGGCCGCCGCCCTGCTGACCCTGGTCTCCTACGACTGGCTGTTCGCGGGCACGACCGTCGGCTTCCTCGCGTCCGCCGCGCTCATCGTCGCCACCGTGCTGCCCCGGCCCGCCCCCGTCGAGCGGACCGGCGGCCTCTACGCCAAAGCCGCCTTCGGCACCCGCCTGTTCTGGGCCACCCCCCGGCTGCGGGCCCTGCTCGCCCTCGACCTGGCGGTGGCCGCCGCGGGAGCCATCGTCTTCGTCGACACCGTCACGCTCGTCCGCGACCACTTCGAGCGCCCGGCGGGCGCCGTCTCCCTCGCCCTCGGCGCGTACGGCGCCGGATCGATGCTGACCGCGCTCCTCCTGCCCCGCCTCCTGCGCCGCGCCACCGACCGCGCGGTGATGCTGTGCGCCGCTTTCGCCCTTCCGGTGGTCCTGGCCTGCGTCGCCGCACTGACCGCGACCGCCCCGGGCGCCCGGTCCTGGCCCGCGTTCCTGGCCGCCTGGGCCGCGATCGGCGCCGCCTGCTCGGCCGTGCTGACTCCGGCGGGCCGCGTGATCCGCCGCTCCACCGCCGACGCCGACCTGCCCGCCGCCTTCGCCGCGCAGTTCTCCCTCTCCCACAGCTGCTGGCTGCTCACCTACCCGCTGGCCGGCTGGCTCGCGGCGGGGGCGGGCATGCCGCTGACCTCGCTGGTCCTGGGCGCCGTCGCCCTCGGCGCCACCGCGGCCGCGGCCGTGATCTGGCCCGCGCGTGACCCGATCCGGCTCGAACACGTCCATCCGGACCTGCCGGCGGGCCACCCGCACCTCGCGGACGCCCGCCCCGCGACGGACGGCTGGCGGCACGGGCACCACTACGTCATCGACCGGCACCACCCCCGCTGGCCGCAGCGGGTCGGCTGAGCACAGGCGGCGCGCAGCGCCCCGGTGACACGCCCCGGGCGCGGGCGGCCGGCTCGTAGACTGACGGCGCGTCACCGAAGTCAGACCTGCGGAGACCGCGCCCCGCCCGTCACCTGTCAGCCTCGCCGGGAGATACGCATGAGGATGCTGATCAACAGTCCGCAGACCGTGGTCGCCGACGCCCTGCGGGGCATGGCCGCCGCCCATCCCGAGCTCGACGTCGACGTGGAGCGGCGGGTCGTCGTACGGCGCGGCGCGCGGGACGGCGGGCGGGTCGGGGTGGTGTCCGGGGGCGGGTCGGGCCACGAGCCGCTGCACGCCGGGTTCGTGGGGTACGGGATGCTGTCGGCCGCCTGTCCCGGCGAGGTGTTCACCTCGCCGGTGCCCGACCAGATGCTGCGGGCGGCCGCGGCGGTGGACGGCGGGCAGGGCGTGCTGTTCGTCGTCAAGAACTACACCGGGGACGTGCTGAACTTCGAGATGGCCGCCGAGCTCGCCGAGGAGGACGGCCTGCGGGTGGAGCGCGTCCTCGTCGACGACGACGTCGCGGTCACCGACAGCCTGTTCACCGCCGGACGGCGCGGCACCGGGGCCACCCTCTTCGTCGAGAAGATCGCCGGGGCGGCGGCCGAGGAGGGGGCTCCGCTGGAGCAGGTCGCGGCGACCGCCCGGCGGGTCAACGCGGCCTCACGGAGCTTCGGGGTGGCGCTGAGCGCCTGCACCACGCCCGCGAAGGGCAGCCCGACCTTCGAACTTCCCGAGGGCGAACTGGAGTTGGGCATCGGAATCCACGGCGAACCGGGCCGGGAGCGGCGCGCGATGATGTCGGCGCGGGAGGTCGCGGAGGTCGCGGTGGGCGCCGTACTGGAAGAGCTGGCGCACGTGGGTCCGGCCGACGGGCCGGTGCTGGCGCTGGTCAACGGGATGGGGGCGACGCCCCTGCTCGAACTGTACGGGTTCCACGCCGAGGTGGCGCGGATCCTGGGCGAGCGCGGAGTACCGGTTGCGCGGGCGCTGGTGGGGAACTACGTCACGTCGCTGGACATGGCAGGGTGTTCGGTGACGCTGTGCCGGGCCGACGAGGAGCTGCTGCGGCTGTGGGACGCGCCCGTCCGGACGGCGGCGCTGCGTTGGGGGTGCTGACCGTAGGGTGGTGGTGGGACGGCCAGAACCGATGCGAGGCGAGGAGATCCGGTGCGTGACGCAGAGTTTTTCCGGCGCTGGATGACCGCGGCCGCGGCCGCGGTGGAGCGCGAGGCGGACCATCTGACCGAGCTCGACTCCCCGATCGGGGACGCCGACCACGGGAGCAATCTGCTACGGGGTTTCACGGCGGTGCTCGCGGCCCTGGACGCCGAGGCTCCGGCAGCGCCGGGCGAGGTGCTCCAGCTGGCCGGCAGGACGCTGATCTCGACCGTCGGCGGCGCGTCGGGGCCGCTGTACGGGACGCTGCTGCGGCGCACCGGCAAGGCCCTCGGCGAGGCGTCCGAGGTTTCCGACGCGGAGCTGCGCGAGGCCCTGTACGCGGGCGTGGCCGCGGTGGCGCAGCTGGGCGGGGCGGCGCCGGGCGACAAGACGATGCTGGACGCGCTGGTGCCGGGCGTGGCCGCGCTGGGCACCTCGTACGGGGCGGCCGGGGACGCGGCGGAGCAGGGGGCTGTGGCTACGGCGCCGATGCAGGCGCGCAAGGGCCGGGCCAGTTACCTGGGCGAGCGGAGCATCGGGCACCAGGATCCGGGCGCGACCTCGTCGGCGCTGCTGCTACGGGCGCTCGCGGACGTGGCGGTGTCGGACGGGGCGCTCTCGGACGGGGGCGCGGCGTGACGGGCGCCGGGTCCGGCCCGGCCATGGTCGGCATCGTGCTGGTGTCGCACAGCGCCCAGGTCGCCCAGTCGGTGGCGGAGCTCGCACGGGGCCTGGCGGCCGGCGGGCCCCTCGCCCCGGTCGCCGCGGCGGGCGGGACGGCCGCCGGCGGGCTCGGCACGAGCGCGGAGCGGATCGTAGCGGCGGCCCGTGAGGTGGACGCGGGCGCCGGTGTCGCGCTGCTGGCGGACCTGGGCAGCTCCGTACTCACGGTGAAGGCCCTGCTGCTGGAGGAGGAACTGCCGCCCGGGTCCCAGCTGGTCGACGCCCCCTTCGTCGAGGGCGCGGTGGCGGCGGTGGTGGCCGCATCGGCCGGAGCCCCCCTGGCGGCGGTCGCCTCGGCCGCCGCCGAGGCCTACGCGTACCGGAAGGCCTGAGCCGCGGGGCCGGCGGGGAAGCGCACGGCGGCCCCGCCGCATCGGCTACGAACGTCCGCGCAGGGTCTCGATCTCGCGGCGCTCACGCTTCGTCGGTCGGCCCGCGCCCCGGTCGCGGATGCCGACCACGGCCGCCTCCACGGGGGTCGGCGGCGGCGGGCTGTTGTCGATCAGGCACTCCGCGGCGACCGGCGCGCCCACCCGCTTGGACACGGGCCGCTTGACGACCACGATCCGCTCCCGCCCGGCGTGGAAGAGCCGTACCTCGTCACCGGCGCGCACCGGCTGCGCCGGCTTGGCGCGTTCCCCGTTGACCTTCACGTGGCCCGCCCGGCAGGCCGTCGCCGCGGTCGAGCGGGTCTTCGTCAGACGCACGGACCAGATCCACGCGTCGACCCGCACCGTGCCCGTGTCCGCTACCTCATCAGCCATACCCCGACTCTAACCATCCGGGCGCGGCGCAAGGCAACGACTTTTTGGCGGATACGACAACACCCACCGCACCTACCAGGGTGATCCTCAGAACAAGATTGCACATGCGTCAGATCTGGCCCTACCGTGTCGCACATGCAGTCCTACACCATCGGACAGGCGGCGCGCCTGCTGGGCGTCAGCCCGGACACGGCGCGCCGCTGGGCCGACGCCGGCCGGGTCGCGACCCATCGCGACGAAGCCGGCCGGCGCCTGATCGACGGCCGCGACCTGGCGGCGTTCTCCTTGGAGGTCGGCCAGGGCGCCCAGGGCGAGGACGCGGAGCCGTACACCTCGGCGCGCAACGCCTTTCCCGGCATCGTCACGGCCGTCACGCTGGGTGACGTCGCCGCGCAGGTCGAGATCCAGGCAGGTCCCCACCGCCTGGTCTCCCTGCTCACCCGCGAGGCCGTCGAGGAGCTCGGGCTGGAGGTCGGCATGCGGGCCACCGCCCGCGTGAAATCCACCAGCGTCCACATCGACCGCACCTGAACCCGAGGACACCTGCCCCATGACCCCGAGCCCGATCCCCACCCCGGCCCGCCGCCGCGCCGCGACCGCCGCGCTGAGCGCCGCCCTGCTCGTGCCGCTGGCCGCCTGCGGCGACGGCGAAGCGAAGCCCGCCGCCGGGGCCCGGGGCGCGCACCTCACCGTCCTCGCCGCCTCCTCCCTCACTGATGCCTTCAAGGCCGCGGGCGCCGCGTACGAGAAGGCACACCCCGGTACGAGGATCACCTTCTCCTTCGCCGGTTCGCAGGAGCTCGCGGCCCAGGTCAAGCAAGGTGCACCGGCCGACGCGCTGGTCACCGCCGACACCAGGACCATGGACGGCCTGAGGGCCGAGACCGGCGACGCCACGGTCATCGCCAAGAACCGTCTGGTCATCGCCGCCGGCAAGGGCAACCCGTTCCGGATCGATGAGCTCGGCGACCTCGCCGACCCGGGGATCAAGGTGGTGCTCGCCGCCCCCGAGGTCCCGGTCGGCCGCTACGGCAGGCAGATCCTCGACGCCCAGAAGATCGAGGTGAAGCCGGTCTCCCAGGAGCCCAACGTCCGCGCCGTCCTCGCGAAGGTGGAGCTCGGTGAGGCCGACGCCGGTCTCGTCTACAAGACCGACTCCGCCAAGTCCGGTGACAAGGTCGCCACGGTGGAGATCCCGGACGCCCAGAACGCCGTGGCCTCCTACCCGGCCGCCGCGCTGAGGCAGTCCCGGCACGGCGAGGCCGCGGCCGCGTTCGTGGCCTGGCTGAGCGGGCCCGAAGCGCAGAAGATCCTCCAGGACGCGGGCTTCCAGAAGGCGTAGGCGCCCTCGACGTCCGCCACCACCGCCCCAGGCCAGGAACCCCCATGAGCAGACCCCGCACCCGCAACCGGCCCCCCGTGGCCCTGGCCCTGCCCGCCCTGCTCGCCGTCGCGTTCCTGCTGCTGCCGCTCATCGGCATCCTCGTGCGCACCCAGTGGGGCGAGTTCGGCTCCCACCTCGCGAGCCCCGGGGTGGTCCAGGCCCTGAAGCTCTCGCTCGTGGTCTCCCTGTGGGCCCTCGGCCTCTCCCTGCTGCTCGGCGTGCCGCTCGCCTGGCTGCTGGCACGCGTGGAGTTCAGGGGGAAGGCCCTGGTCCGCTCGCTCGTGCTGCTCCCGATGGTGCTGCCGCCGACCGTCGGCGGTGTCGCCCTGCTGCTCGGCTTCGGGCGGCGCGGGCTGCTCGGACCCTGGCTGGAGGGCACCTTCGGGATCACCCTGCCCTTCCACACCTCGGGCGCCGTGCTCGCGGCCACGTTCGTCGCCATGCCGTTCCTGGTCATCAGCCTGGAAGGCGCCATCGGCGGCCTCAAGCACAGCTACGAGGAGACCGCCGCCTCGCTGGGCGCCTCGCCGGTCCGCGTGTTCTTCACCGTCACCCTGCCCATGGTCGCCCCCGGCCTGATCGCGGGCGCCGCGCTCACCTGGGCCCGGGCGCTCGGCGAGTTCGGCGCGACCATCACCTTCGCCGGGAACCTGCCCGGCACCACCCAGACCCTGCCGCTCCAGGTGTACCTGCTGCTCCAGGACCAGCCCGAGGCCGCCACCTCCGTCTCCCTGCTGCTCCTCGCGATCGCCATGACCGTACTGATCGCCCTGCGCGGCCGCTGGACGGGCGCTCCGGCCGCCCGCGAGGCCCGGGGGCCGCAGGTCCCCGAGGACACGGACGCCCCGGCCGCCGAGACCCGGTCCACACCGCCGCAGGCCGGCTCCTGGCCCCTGCACGCCACGGTCACCGGCTTCAACCGGCTCACCCTCGACGCCGAACCGGGCACCACCATCGCCGTCGTCGGCGAGAACGGCTCCGGCAAGACGACTCTGCTGCGCGCGCTCCTCGGCCTGACCCCGCGGTCCCACGCCGACCTGCGGCTCGGCGACACCGACGTCACCACTCTGCCCCCGCACCAGCGGCAGGTGGCCTGGGTGCCGCAGGACGGCGCCCTGTTCCCGCACCTGAACGCCCTGGCCAACACCGCGTACGGGCTCCGCTCCCGCCGGGTACCGCGCGCCGAGGCCCGCCGGGAGGCGCAGTCCTGGCTGGACCGGCTCGGCGTCGGGCACCTCGCCCACCGCAAGCCGGCCCAGCTGTCCGGCGGCCAGGCCCAGCGCGTCGCCCTCGCCCGCGCGCTGGCCGCCCGGCCCCGCCTCCTCCTGCTCGACGAGCCGCTCGCGGCCCTCGACCAGACCACGCGCGCCCACGTCCGGCACACCCTGCGCACGCATCTGGCCGGCTTCGGCGGGGTCTGCCTGATCGTGACGCACGACCCGGTCGAGGCGGTGTCGCTGGCCGACCGGGTCCTCGTACTGGCCGACGGCGAGGCCCTCCAGGACGCGCCGCCCGCCGAGGTGACCCGGCACCCGCGCTCCCCCTGGGTGGCCCGCATGCTGGGACGCAACGCCTGGCCGGGCACCGCGTCGCCGGACGGGCTCGCGCTGGCGGGCGGCGGCCGCCTGGTGGTCGCCGAGGCGCTGCCCGAGGGGGCGCAGGCCTTGGCGATCATCGCCCCAGAAGCAGTATCGGTCCACCGCGACCGCCCGGGCGGCAGCCCCCGCAACGTCTGGCCGGGCACCGTACGCGAGATCACCGCGGTCGGCAGCCGCCTGCGCCTCCTGATCACCTCACCCGCCGCCCCCGACCTCGTAGCGGAAATCACCCCGACCGCCGCCGCCGAACTCGGCCTCACCGAAGCCACCGAGGTATGGACCAGCGTCAAGGCCACAGAAATCACGCTCGTACGCCTCTAGAGGCCGAAAAAGCCAGCGTCGTCGGGGCCGAATGTGTGCGCCACCCGGCCGGTGTCGGCGGGGACGGGTGTGTGCCGGGGTGTCCCCGCAGGGCGTCGAACGCACCACCGCCGCACCCCCCGACCCCCGAACCGTTCGGCGCCCGAGGAGACACCCCGGCGCGCGCCCGGCCCCGCCGGCACCGGCCCCCACCCCGCCCCCGCCGCATGCCCGCAAACCGCCCACCAGCCGCGCCCGGCCCGCCGACACCGGCCAGGTGGCCCCACACCGGCCCCGCCGCACGCCCGCAAACCGCACACCGCCCCGACCGGCCCCTCACCGCCCCGCCCCCACCTCCGCCTCCCCCACCGCCACGGCGAACTCGCACCACACGCACTTCCCCCCGCCCCGCGCCTCCACGCCCCACTCGTCCGCGAGCCGCTCCACCAGCAGCAGCCCCCGCCCCGAGACCGCCCAGTCCCCCGCCTCCCGCCGCCGCGGCAGCGCACTGCTCGCGTCCTCGACCTCGATCCGGATCCGCCCCTGCCCCGTGAGCCGCAGACTGACGTCGCCGCCGCTCTCCGTGTGCACCAGCGCGTTGGTCATCAGTTCATCGGCCGCGAGTTCGATCTCGTCGGCCCGGTCCGACGCCCCCCACGCGTCCGCCGCCGCCCGGATCAGGTGCCGCGCCAACGCCGGCGCCTCCGGGTCGCCGGGCTCCAGCCGCTGGCGCAGCGGGCCGCCGCCCCGCGCGAGGGGCGTACCGCGGCGGCGCAGGACGAGCAGGGCCATGTCGTCCCCGCCACCCGAGTCGCCGACCAGGTCGCACAGCACGTCGGCCAGCTCCTCCACGTCCGCCGGCCCGCTGCGGACCGCCGCCATGAGCTCCCGCATCCCGGTGTCCTGGTCCGCGCCGGGGCGTTCGATCAGGCCGTCCGTGCACAGCACCAGCGTGTCCCCGGGGTGCAGTTCGAGGCTGGTGACCGGGTAGCCGGAGCCGGTTCCGGACTGCTCGCGCGCCGGAAGACCGAGCGGCAGCCCGCCCGCCACCTGGATCCGGTGGCAGCTGCCGTCGCCGCGCCGCACGACCGGGTCGAGGTGACCGGCGCGGACCATCCTCAGCATCCCGGTGCTGAGGTCGACCTCGGCGTACGTGCACGTGGCGAACCGTTCCGTCTCCAGTTCGCGCAGGAAGGCCGAGGCCCGGGCCATCGCCGCACCGGGGGTGTGCCCCTCGACGATGTACGCGCGCATCACGATGCGCAGCTGCCCCATGACGGCGGCCGCGTCGGTGTCGTGCCCCTCCACGTCTCCGATCATCACCCCCACCCGGCCCTCGCCGAGCGGGATCACGTCGTACCAGTCGCCGCCGATGTCCCGCCCCATCCGGGCGGAGCGGTACCGTACGGCGATCCGCGCGCCCGGCACCTCCGGGATCCGGCGGGGCAGCATGGCCCGCTGGAGCCCTTCGGCCAGGTCGTGCTCCTGCTCGAAGAGGATGGCCCGCTGGAGGCTCTGCGCGATGCCGCTGCCGAGCGCCATCAGCACATTGCGCTCCTCGGCGGTGAAATCGCCGTCCCGGCGGTAGAGCAGCCCGAGTGCCCCGACGGGCCGTCCCTGGGCGATCAGAGGCAGGTACACCCCGCTGCGTACCTCCAGCGGCTCGATGTACGGCCACAGCTGCGGGTAGCGCGTCTGGAAATCCTGGCGCGAGGCGATGAAGACCGGCTGCATGGTGCGCACGGCCTCGCTCATGGGGAACTGCGCGTCGATCCGCGTGTACTCGATCTCGGGCACGTACGAGCCGAGCTGGCCCTCCGCGACCAGGTGGATGCGTCCGCCGTCGACGACGCCCAGCATCACGCTGACCGCACCGAGGTGCCCGAGGGCCTCCGGGTCCTTGAGGACGTCGGTCACGTCGTTGACGGTGCGGGCGTGGGCGAGGATGGCGGTGGTCCGCTCGACGACGCCGGTCATGCGCCGCCGGCCCTCGGCGTGTTCCCCGTCGGCACCGGGGTCGTCGGCGTCGTGGGCGGCGTCGCGCAGGATCCCGATGACGCGGTACGGCCGCCCGTCCGGTTCCCGCAGGATGTGGCCCTGGATGTGGGTCCAGGCCGAGGACCCGTCCCGGCGGCGGCTGCGCACGTAGGCCCCGTAGTGGCTGCGGCCGTCCTTGATCGCCTGCGCGACGCGGGCGTCGAGCCGGGCCTCCTCGGCGGGGGCGAGGCGGGGCCGGAGCCCGGCGAGGGTTCCGTCGTACTCGTCCGGGCGCAGGTCGAGGACCTCGAGCGCGGTGGGATCCAGATGCATCCGCCCGCTGTCGAGGTCCCAGTCGAAGGTGCCCATGCGGTTGAGCGCAAGGCTCGTATCCGGCCGGGCGGGCCAGTCGACCTCGGGGCTGCTTCCCCTACGGGCCATGCAGCCAGGGTCTCACTCTCCCTGGCCGGTGTCCCCGTGGGGCCACGAGAGAGGTGGGGCGGGCCCCACCCCCACGGGGGCGGCGGACCCCAGTGACCGGGTGGGCCCCGGTACGCGAGGGTGGCCGGAAGGCCGCCGGCGGCCGCCACACGCCCGCTCGAACCGGAGGTACCCCTTTGCGCTCTCCCGCAGCACCGTCGCGCTCCGCAGGTATCCGCGGCCGGGCGCTCGCCGTGCTCGCCGCCCTCGCGGCGGCCCTCCTCGCCGCCTTCCTCCTCGCCCCGCGCACGCTGGCGGCCGCGGGCGGCTCCGGCGACGGCATCGTCGACCGGCGCAGCCTCGTCGAGGCCTTCCGCGAGGCGTTCGCCGCGTACGGGATGTCCCGCGAACGGGACTTCTCCCCGGGCGTGGAGAGGGTGGTCGACTACTGGTTCCGCTACCACGTGGCCAAGGCCATGATCGCTGCGGTCCTGCTGGTCGTGCTCGTCGCACTCGGCGTTCTTCTCTGGAAGGCGTTCCTGACGGCCGGCCCGCTGAGGACGGGAGCAAGGACCGCCCTCGCGTCGGCCGGTGGGCTCGTCACGGCGCTCGCGCTGTTCTCGCTGGCGGTCGTGATGGCCAACGTCCAGGGCGCCGTGGCGCCGTTCTCCTCGCTGTTGCCGCTGCTGGAGGTCGGCGCGGCCGAGGGAGCGCTCGGCGACACGCTCGGTCAGCTCCGGCGGCAACTGGCCGACTCCCTGCACGGCGGTGACCTGACCTCGCCCGCCCTTGAGGTGATGGTCAGCGACTTCGCGCGCTACCACGCGGCGATGGCGGTGATCGCCGGGGTCGTCGCGGTCACCCTCGTCGGCGCGAGCGTGGTGCTGTGGAGGAGGCGGGCGCGGGCGGCCTCGTCCGACAGGCGAACGAGGCGCCTGCTGGGGGCGCTCGGGGTCGTCTCGGCCCTGTCGTCGCTGGCCGTGCTCGTCGTCGCGGTGGCCAACACCACCACCGCCGTGGACCCGGCGCCCGCCCTCGCGGCCTTCTTCGACGGCGGCTGGTGACGCCGCCCCCCCAGATGCTCAACATCTCCTTGACTCCTCAAGCATCTTCTCGGATACTTGAGGAGTCAAGGAGGTAGCAATGAGTGATGCGCTGGACGTATGCCTGCACTTGGTGAAGGCGGAGACCACCCTGGTGAGGCGGTTCGACAACCGCCTCGGGGCGTTGTTCGGGGTGAGCCTGGCCGATTTTCTGACCCTGCTGCACTTGGGGCGGGCCGAAGGCGGGCGGATGCGGCGGGTGGATCTCGCCGAGGCGCTCGGGATGACAGCGTCGGGCGTGACGCGGGGGCTGGCGCCGTTGGAGCGGATCGGCCTCGTGGTGCGGGAGGCGGACGCCCGCGACGCCCGCGTGGCGTACGCCGCGTTGACGGACGCCGGGCGCGAGCGCCTGGGCGAGCTGCTGAAGGCGGCCGAGCAGGTGGCTGCGGAGACCTTCGCCGCCCCGCAGTGGGCTCCGCAGGAGGTGGACTCGTTGGGCGCTCTGCTCACACGACTGGGCGGGACGGGCCTGCCCCAGGACCACAGCCGCGCCCAGGACACCCTTTAGCTCCTAGGCCGTCTCTTCCGGATCTTGGCGGGCCCGCAAGATCCGGAAGAGCCGACCTAGCTCCGGCTAGGACTGGGCCGGCGGAGTCGGCGAAGGCTCCTGGGGCTGGGGAGCCGGCGTGGTCGGCGGGGGCGGCGGCTGCTGGGGGCCGGTGACCGTGAAGCTCGGTTCCGGCGCGGCCGAGGTCCGCGGAGCCGGGGGCTCCGGCGCCGCCGGGCTCTGCGTCGTCGGAGGCGGCGCGGACTGCGGCTCGGGCTCCTGCTTCGCTGAGACCGACGGCGACGGCGTGGGCGACGGCGGCGTCGACGTCGGGGCCAGCGTCGGCAGGCAGGAGGCGTTCGGCGTGTCCGTCGGAGGGCACAGGCTCGGGGACGCGGGCGACTTCGACGGGGACTCCGAGCCCGACTTCGCCGATGCGGACGGCGACAGGGACGGCTGGCAGGAGGCGTTCGGCGTGTCCGTCGGAGGGCACGCACTCGGGGTCCCGGGGGACTCGGACGCCGACTTCGAGGGAGACTGCGAGGGGGACTCCGACGAGGACTTCGACGGAGACTGCGAGGGGGACTCCGACGGAGACTGCGACCGGGACTCCGACGCCGTGGGCGAGGACGGTGACACGGACGGGGTCGGCGACGTCGGCGTGATCCACGGGGTCGGCGTCGGCGGCGGCGGCACCGGCCTGTCGTGCTTGCCCGAGTGGTCGTGCCGGTCGCGCTCGTACCAGCGCCGGTCCTGGTGGTCGTAGATCACGAACTTCTTCACGACCGTCACCGACGGAGCGATGACCACCACCTGCGACGGCCGGTACGAGTTCCACACCTGCCCGTAGCGCTTCGGGTTGGCCTGGAGCGCCACCGGCGGACCGAGCGGGTTCCCGCACGCGCAGCGCACCCGGGGCACGCCCCGGTCGTCCACCATCACGGCCGTCCCGGCCTGGAGCACGGCCTGATAGCCGGTGGCCTGGCCGTCGCGGTAGCCGTGGTTCGTCACCCGGGTGTCCGTCCGCAGCTGCACCGGGGTGAGCGAGCGGACGTAGCCGGGGACGGCCGCCGGCTGGATGCCTTGGGCGGAGGCGAAGGCGGCGTTCCTGGCAGGATCCGCCGACAGTGCCTTCACCTGCTTCTCGACGTCACAGCTGGCGGTGGACCTGGTGCCCCCGTACACGCCCGGCGCGGCGCCGCTGACGCTCCTCGTGGCCGTCGTGGTCCCAGCGGTGGCCGTGGCGGCCGTGTCGCCGCTGGAGGGCGGGGGGCTCTCCGGCAGCGGTGCGGCCTCCTTCGCGGCGGTGGACTCGGTGAACGGGTCCGGGCCCGATGCGGAGACCGGCTGGAGGAACACCTCGCGGCCCGCGTTGTCGGGGGTACCGCCGGGCCGGGTCAGCACGAGGGCCAGGGCCACGGCGGCCGCCACCGCGACGAGCGCGGTGGCGAGCCGGGGTACGGATCGCCACCAGGGTCCCTTGGCGGGGCCTCCCCCGCCGCCGGCGTCTCCCGGCCCACCGGGCGTTCCACCGCCCGGCCCGCCGGGCGGCGCCGGGGGTGGCGGCGGTGGCGGCCCCTGCTGCCCGCCCGAGAGCGGGCCGGAGGGCGGCCCCGTGGGGCGCTCTGATGACGGCACCTGGCCGGAAGGTTGCGTGGTCACGGGCTCTTCTTCCCATGAGGAGTGAGTTCCCTGGGGACCATTGTGTGCGCCGTCCGGGTGGTACCCGCAAGCCGAGGGCGTGTGCCCCGTCCGGGTGGTGTCCGGGGGCTGCGGGTGTCACGGTGGCAGGATGAGCCAGACGCCGAGATCGACAGGGCCGGGGGGCTTCGTGAGGGCATGGCGGGACGCCCTCGTCGCGGTCATCGTGGGGTTCGCGGTGATGACGGCCGTCGCCGCGGCCGGGCTGGCGTGCGCCGGAGCGGACGATCTGCCGGGCGGCGCCTTCCCCCACGTCGTCGCCGCGGTCGTGGTGATGGCGGCCGGCGGCTCCGTCGAGGTGTCGGGCGGGGCCGGATTCCTCGGGGGAGCGGACGCCGGCCTGTCAGTGCTCCCGCTCTCGGTGAGCCTGGCCGGCGCCCTCACGGCCGGCTACTGCTTCCTGCGCCCGCTGCACAACCGGGCGGTGGCCCGCCCCCGCGAACTCCTCGGCCGGGCCGTGCCCTTGGCCCTGCTGTGGCTGCTCGCACTCACCGGCGCCGCGCTCTTCGCCCGGCAGACCTTCGGGATCTCCACCGGCGATTCCCCCTTGGGGGAGATCGCCGAACTCCTCGACTCCGCACCGACCGTGGGATTCCGGGCCGACCTGCCGGTCACGCTCCTCTTCGGACTGCTCTGGATCCTGGGCCTGTTGCTCATCGCCCTGCTGGTCTCGCGCCGCGCGCCGCTCCCGGCCCGGCTGGTCCGCTTCCACGCGGCGCTGCGCCCGGCCGCCTTCGCCACCGTCGTACTGCTCCTCGCGTACGTCGTCATCGGCGTCGGTGTCGGCCTGGTGGTGGCCGCGACCCAGGGCCACACCGCGCGGACCCTGGCCGTGATCCTGCTGGGTGCGCCCAACCTCGCCTGGCTGGCGCTCACCCTGGGCTTCGGCGGGGCCTGGGAGGGCAAGGTCGAGGGGCCCTTCGGGTTGCCGATGCCGCAGTTGCTGGACCAGGTCCTGCGCGGGCCCGACCTGTCCTCGGTCGACGTGGCCTCGCTCGCGGAGCGGGACTCCCGGGCGTGGTGGCTGGTGGCGGTGGCCGCCGTCCTACTGCTCGGTACGGGCGTCCTGGCGGCCGTACGGTCCCCCGCCCACGTCCGCCCCTGGCAGCACGCGCTGCACCTGGGCGTGGCCCTGGCCCTCGCCACCCTGGCCGTCTGTCTGCTGGCGCGGATCCAGGCCCAGTTCGGCCTCTCCCTCCTGGGCCTCGGCGAGGGGGACGGCCTCGGCGGCAAGGTGGAGCTGCTCCCGGTCCTGTGGCGTACGGTCGGCCTCGCCCTCCTCTGGGGCGCGGTGGCGGGCTTCCTGGGCGCCTTCCTCGCGCGCCCCCTGCACCGTCGCGGCCGTGTCGACGAGCCCGCCGCGACACGGGCGTAGACCGCGACACAGGCGTAGACCTGGAGCGGTGACCGCCTATCCCGGGCCCGGGGGCTATCCCGGGCCCGCGGGCCCGCGGAACACGGGCAGCGCCCACCGCGGTACGGGAGGCGGCGCGGGGGGCACCGTCCCGCCCCCGGACCCACCGGAGCCCGATGCCCCGGCCCCCGTAGAGGACCTCTTGCGCCGGGCGCTCGCCCCCGCCCGCCGCAGCGCCCCGGTGAACTCCAGGCAGGTGCTCCAGCGGTCCTCCGGGGACTTGGCCAGGGCCTTCGCCAGTACGTCGTCCACCGCCGCGGGCAGCCCCTCCCGTCGGGAGGTCAGCGGCGGCGGGACGGCGTACTGGTGGGCCCACAGCAGGGCCATGTCGTCGTCCCGCTCGAACGGCGGGCCGCCGGCGAGGGTCTCGTAGACGACGCACCCGAGGCTGTAGACGTCGCACCGGCCGTCCACCGGCTTCCCCGAGATCTGCTCCGGCGCCACGTAGTCCAGGGTTCCGACGAACTCCCCCACGCTCGTGAACCCGGTCAGCGACAGCGACTTCTTCGTCAGTCCGAAGTCCGTGAGGTACACGTGCTCCGGATGGTCGGCGTCCGTGCCCTCGGCGACCAGGATGTTGCCCGGCTTCACGTCGCGGTGCACCAGGTCGTGGTCGTGGGCCGCGTCCAGCGCCGAGGCCACCTGGCCGGCGATCCGCGCGGCCGTGTCGACCGGCAGCGGACCCGTCCGGTCCAGCATCGCCCGCAGGTCCTGCCCGGCGACGTACCGCATGGCGATGTAGAGGAGCCCGTCGGTCTCCCCCGCCTCGAACACGGGCACGATGTGCGGGTGGTCGATGGCCGCGGCCACCTTCGACTCGTGGGCGAACCGCTTCCTGAAGGTGTCGTTCCGGGCCAGCTCGGGGGCCAGCAGTTTCAGTGCCACCGTCCGGTCGAGCCGCAGGTCCCGCGCCCGGTAGACGACCGCCATGCCGCCGCGTCCGATCTCGCTCTCCACCAGGTACCCGGCGATCTGCTTCCCGCGCAGGTCGGAGGGGCGGCCGCGGACCGGTTCCTCACTCATCACGCGCCTCCCGCGTCACGCGTGTCCACGATCCGGGTGGGGTCGTGCGGCGAGGGCCGGTCGGGCGGTCCGCCGGGGGGCGCGCCGTGCCCGGCCCCGGCCGGGCCGGCCGGTGGTGCACCCCGCTGTACGTCGGCCCCCACGCCGGGAGCCGTCGGCGGCGGTGACGGGGGCCCGGGCGCGACCCCGGGCCCGGTGGCGACCGCGTACGTCGCCAGGCGGGTCCCGTCGCCGTACAGCCATCGTCCCGCCGCCTCGTCGTAGAGCCACACCGACTCCCCGTCGACCACGATGCCGACCCGCACCCCCCGTACGGAGCGCCGGAAGACCTCGCTGGTCACCCTCCCCGAGGCGAACTCCTCGAAGGCCCGCCGGTAGCCGTCCAGGACTTCGGCGCTGCGCGCGAGCAGCGGCCTCGGGTCGTCGGCACGCTCCGGTGGCCGCCCTCCGGTGGTGGGCGGCGGTTGCGGTACGGCGACCAGCAGCCTCCCGTCCACCCAGGCGGACCAGCCGTTGGAGCACAGGACCTCCCCCCACTCGCCCTGCCGGGTCAGCAGCCGGACGGGCAGGAAGGGGTCCAGCGGGGTGGTGGGCCGGGAGACGTCCGGCGACTCCCACGCGGGAAGTCCGTCCTGCGGCACGACGTGGGTGGGCCGGAAGCCCGCGGCCCCGCCCCCCGGATCGCCCATCGGGCTGCTCATGAGGCCTACTTCCTCATGATGGCCGGCTCGTGGCGGCGCAGCAGCCGCGAGACCAGCACACCGAAGAGCACGGACAGGGCCACCAGGCAGGCCATGCAGAGCAGCCACACCCCCTTCTCGTGGGCGAAGAGCGGGTCCTGGGTGAGCTTGCCGGGGACGATCGCGCCGAGGTCGATCGTGCCGGCCATCGCGCCCATCGCCCACCTGGCCGGTTCGAACCACGCCAGCTGCTCGATGACGGGGACGCCGGTGATCTTCAAAAGGGTGCCGCAGAAGACGACCTGGACGATGGCGAGGAGGACCAGCAGCGGCATGGTGACCTCCTCCTTGCGCACCACGGCGGAGATCAGCAGGCCGAGCATCATGGCGCAGAAGGACAGCAGGGCCACGGCGAGGGTGATCTCGATCAGCGGAGGCATGAAGATGCCCTTGCCGTCCGGGGCGTTGAGTTTCACCCCGACGAGGGCGACGAGGGTCAGCGCCGCGGCCTGGCCGACCGTGATCGTGCCGAGCACCACCACCTTCGACATCAGGTAGGCGGAGCGGGACAGTCCGACAGCGCGTTCCCGCTGGTAGATCACGCGCTCCTTGATGAGTTCGCGGACCGCGTTGGCGGCGCCGGTGAGCACGCCGCCGATGCACAGGATGAGCAGCGCGTTCAGCGCCGTCTCGGCGGTGAGGGTCCTCCCGGCGAGAGCGCGGGCCATGGCCCCCATCATGAACGGCAAGGCGATCATGATGACGATGAAGGTGCGGTCGGCGCTGAGCACGGCGGCGTACCGGCGGACCAGGGAGGACAGCTGGGAGCCCCAGCTCTGCGCCTTCGGCGGTGGCAGGGGCGCGGCCCCGCCGGAACGTCCGGCTTCACCGGCTGTCCCGGCGAGCTGGGGCTGACGGGCGGCGACGTCGATGTGGCGGCGGTGGACGGGCGAGGCGCGGTACTGCCCCGCCCAGTCCCGGTCCCGCTGGTCCTCGAACGCCTCGAACGCCTCTGGCCACTCCTCGAACCCGAAGAAGCCGAGGGCCTCCTGGGGCGGTCCGAAGTACGCGATGCGCCCGCCCGGTGCGAGGACCAGCAGCAGGTCGCACACGTCCAGGCTGAGGACGCTGTGGGTGACGACGATGACGGTGCGGCCGTCGTCGGCGAGGCCGCGCAGCATGTGCATGACGGAGCGGTCCATGCCGGGGTCGAGGCCGGAGGTGGGTTCGTCGAGGAAGAGCAGCGAGGGTTTGGTGAGCAGTTCCAGGGCGACCGAGACGCGTTTGCGCTGGCCGCCGGAGAGGCTGTGGATGGGCTGGTCGGCGCGCTGCTGGAGGCCGAGTTCGCCGATCACCTCGTCCACGCGGGCCCGGCGTTCGGCCTTGGCGGTGTCCTGCGGGAAGCGCAGCTCGGCGGCGTAGGTGAGGGCGCGGCGAACGGTGAGCTGGGCGTGCAGGATGTCGTCCTGCGGGACGAGCCCGATGCGGCTGCGCAGTTCCGCGTAGTCGCGGTAGAGGTCGCGTCCGTCGTAGAGGACGGTGCCCTGGTCGGCGGGGCGCAGACCGGTGAGCGCGCCGAGCAGGGTGGACTTGCCGGCGCCGCTGGGGCCGACGACGGCGAGCAGGCATTTGGCGCCGACGGGAAAGGAGACGTGGTCGAGGAGGGTTTTGCGACCGCGGTCGACGGCGACGGTCAGGTCCTGGACGTCGAGGGAGACCTCGCCCGTGTCCACGTACTCCTGGAGCTGGTCGCCGACGAGGCAGAAGGCCGAGTGGCCGATGCCGACGATGTCGCCCTCGATGAGGAACGCGGACCGCTCCACCCGGGAGCCGTTGAGGTAGGTGCCGTTGTGGCTGCCGAGGTCGGCGATCTCGTACGTGCCGTCGGCCAGGGCGCGCAGTTCGGCATGGCGGCGGGAGACGGTCAGGTCGTCGATGACGAGGTCGTTGTCGGGGGCGCGGCCGATGCGGACGACGGTACGGGCGGGCAGCGGACGCACGGTCGTCGGCTGGCGGAAGGTGCCGGTCGCCGCCGGGTTCGAGACCCGGGAGGGCCGGCCGGCCGGCGGCGCGGGGGCGGAGGCCGGCGCGGACGCGGCTGCGGACGCGGCGGCAGACGCGGCGGCGGACGCGGCGGCGGGGTCGCCCGCCGGGACCAGGACGGCGCGCGGGCCGTCGTCCAGGCTGCCGAAGCGCAGTTCGCTGCCGACCCCGACGCTCCACTCCTGGACGCGGTGGCCGTCGGCGTAGGTGCCGTTGGTGCTGCCCTCGTCCGCGACCGTCCAGTGGTCGCCCTCGGAGCGCAGTACGGCGTGGTGCCAGGAGACGCGGGCGTCGTCGAGGCAGATCTCGCAGAGGGGGTCCCTGCCCACGTGATAGGTCCGGCCGGGGCTCATCGGAGTGGAGCCCAGGTCGGTCTGCAGGACTAGCTCGGGCGCGGTCGGCACACCGGGGCGCTGGACCATGAGCAAATTTTCCCACGAACCCGCCGCCCCGGCATCGGCCGGACATCGTCGCAGGTCAGAGGCCTCTTATGGGGAATGACAACGGTCCCCGTTGCAGCCTTTGCCGATCGCGTCCGGGTGCGCTTCACTTCACGCGACGGAACCGAACACACGGGTGACGCGACGAGACGGGGGCGCCATGACCGGGCAGGACCACACGCGCGACGACCACGATCACGACCACGGGCCGGGCCGAGGGCGAGGCCACGGGCACGGGCACGGACACGGGCACGACGCCGCGCACGGGGGTCACAGCCACGGGGTGTCCGCCGACCCCGACCGGCGCTGGCTGGCGATCGCGCTCGGCCTGATCGGCTCGTTCATGGCCGTCGAGGTGTTCATCGGCGTCATGGCCCACTCGCTGGCCCTGATCTCCGACGCGGCCCACATGCTCACCGACGCCGTCTCGATCGTCCTCGCGCTGATCGCGATGCGGCTGGCCGCCCGCCCCGCCCGCGGCGGCTACACCTACGGCCTCAAGCGCGCGGAGATACTCTCCGCCCAGGCCAACGGCCTCACGCTGCTCCTGCTGGCGCTCTGGCTGGCGTACGAGGCGGTGCGGCGGGTGATCGACCCGCCGCCGGTCGAGGGCGGGCTCGTCCTCGTCACGGCGCTCGCGGGCATCGCCGTCAACGTGGCCGCGGCCTGGTGCATCTCCCGGGCGAACCGGTCCTCGCTCGCCGTCGAGGGCGCCTACCAGCACATCCTGAACGACCTGTTCGCCTTCATCGGGACCGCCGTCGCCGGTCTGATCGTGCTCACCACAGGATTCCGGCAGGCCGACGCGATCGCCACGCTCGTGGTGGTGGTGCTGATGGTCAAGGCAGGCTACGGCCTGGTCCGCGAGTCCGGCCGGATCTTCCTGGAGGCCGCCCCGGCCCATGTGGACCCGGACGCGGTCGGTGACCTCCTCGTCAGGCAGCCGCCCGTCACCGAGGTGCACGACCTGCACATCTGGACCATCACCTCCGGGCAGGCGGCGCTGTCCGCGCACGTGCTCGTGGAGCCGGCGGGCGACTGTCACGCCGTACGCCGGGATCTGGAGCGGCTCCTGGCCGAGGACTACGGGATCACGCACACCACGCTCCAGGTGGACCACGAGCAGGATTCCCTCCTCACGGTCGGCCGGGCGGGCGAGGACCCGTACGACTCCCACTGCGCGGACGCGCACGGGCCGGTCCACCGGCACGGCCCGCACGACCACTGACACCGGTCGCCGGTCACCGGTCACAGGACCCCGGCCGCCGCCCCGGTCATTGGCGCGCGTCCGCACGGGGCATGCATGCACCCATGACGCACAAGCGCAGTGCCGGACTGCTCCTCTTCCGGCGGACCGGGCGGGAACCGGACACCGGTGTCGAGGTCCTGCTCGGCCACATGGGCGGCCCGCTCTGGGCCGGGCGGGAGGCCGGCGGCTGGGCCATCCCGAAGGGCGAGTACGGGCCGGACGAGACGCCACGGGACGCGGCGCGCCGGGAGTTCACCGAGGAGATCGGGCTGCCGCCGCCGGAGGGCGAGTACCTGCCGCTGGGCGAGGTACGGCTGACCAGCGGCAAGCTGGTGACGATCTGGGCGGTGGAGGCGGACCTCGACCCCGCGCTGATGGTGCCCGGGACCTTCACCATGGAGTGGCCGCCGCGCTCCGGAAACGTACAGGAGTTCCCGGAGCTGGACCGGGTCGCCTGGTTCGCTCCCCCACTGGCCGCAAGCATGCTGATTCCCTCTCAAGTTCCCTTTCTAGAACGCCTGTTGGAACTACTGAAGGGTTAGCGGAACGCACGCTTGCCAACATCGCCACCCGCGTGGACATTGCACACATGACGAACGTCGTGCTGGTGGGAACCTTGGACACCAAGGGTGTGGAGTACGGCTGGCTGCGCGAGAAACTGCTGCGCGCCGGCGTCGAAGTGGTCCTCGTGGACACAGGAATCATGGGCGAACCCCGGGTGCCCGCCGATGTGCCGCGTGACGCGGTGGCCCGGGCGGCGGGAGCGGAACTGTCACACCTGCGCACGGCCGCCGACCGGGGCGCGGCCGTGACCATGATGGCCCGGGGCGCGGAGGCGACCCTGTTACGCCTGCACGCCGAAGGCAGACTGCACGGCGTGCTGGCAATCGGCGGCAGCGGCGGCACCTCCATCGCCACGCGGGCGATGCGCGCCCTGCCACTGGGCGTGCCGAAGCTGATGGTGTCGTCCATGGCGTCCGGGGACGTCGCCCCGTACGTCGGCTCCTCGGACATCACGATGATGTACAGCGTGGTGGACGTCGCGGGGATCAACAGCGTCTCCGGACCGGTCCTGACCAACGCCGTCGAGGCGATCGCCGGGATGGCCGGGGCCTTCGCCCGCGCCTGCCTCGAACCCCGCCCGCCCCGGCTCGGCGCGGGCGCCCGCCCGCTCGTCGCGGCGAGCATGGCGGGCGTGACCACGGCCGGCGTGGACGCGGCGCGCGAGCGGCTGACGGAACTGGGCTACGAGGTGCTGGTCTTCCACGTCAGCGGAACCGGCGGGCGCACCCTGGAGACCCTGGCCGGTCAGGGGGTCTTCGCGGGCGTTCTCGACCTCACCCTCAGCGAGCTCGCCGACGACCTGTGCGGGGGCATCCTCACGGCCGGGCCCGACCGGCTCAGCGCGGCCGGGAGGGCGGGAATACCTCAGGTGGTCAGCCTGGGGGCGCTGGACATGGTGAAGTTCGGCCCGCTGGAGAGCCTGCCGCAGAGGGTCCGCGACCGGGGTGTCCACGTCCACAACCCCTCCATAACGGTGACCCGTACGACCCCGGCCGAGTGCGCCGAGCTCGGCCGCAGGGTCGCCGCCAAACTGCGCGCGGCGACCGGGCCCACGGCCGTGTGCCTGCCGCTGCGCGGACTGTCCACGCTCGGCGCGCCGGGCGGCCCCTACCACGACCCCGGCGCGGACGGGGCCCTGTTCACGGCGCTGCGCGACGGACTGCGGGGCAGCGCCGCCCGGCTGTACGACTACGAAACGCACATCAACGACCCGGCCTTCGGCCGTGCGGCGGCCGACCGGCTGCACGCGATGATCGGCGCGGTGTCCGCCGCGGCCTGAGCGGGAACCGGCCGTGGCACACATCACGTCCCACGGGACGTCCGGTCCTAGGACTCGGCGACGCCACGGCACGGCTCAGCAGGGCACGGCTCTGCACGGCTCAGCACGACATGCAACAGGCAGGGGCGGGACGATGAGGAACGCGTGGACGGTGCCCGGCTACACGGAGGTCCGGGAACTCGGATCGGGCGGCAGCGGCCGCGTGGTGCTCGCCGTCCACGACGCCACGGGCACGGCGGTCGCGGTGAAGTACCTCGGCGACCGGCTGCGCCAGGACCCCGCGTTCGTCGGCGGGTTCCGGGCCGAGGCCCGCCTCCTGGGCGGGCTGGGGTCCCCGTACGTGGTGCGGCTGTACGAGTACGTGGAGGCGCCGGGCGGCGCGGCCATCGTGATGGAGCTGGTGGACGGCGTCTCCCTGCGCGCGCTGCTGGCGCGCTCGGGGCGGGCCGAGCCGGAGGCCGCGCTGGTCGTGCTGAAGGGCTCCCTGCTCGGACTGGCCGCTGCGCACCGGGCGGGCGTCGTCCACCGGGACTACAAGCCGGAGAACGTACTGGTCGCGGCGGACGGATCCTCCAAGCTGGTGGACTTCGGGATCGCGGCGAACCGCGGCACCACGCCCGGCGTGGCCGGGACCCCCGCCTACATGGCCCCCGAGCAGTGGCGGGGCCGGCCGGCCTCACCCGCGGCGGACGTGTACGCGGCGACCGCGACCTTCTTCGAGTGCCTCACCGGGCGCAAGCCCTACGACGGGGAGAACTTCGCGGAGCTCGCCGTCCAGCACACCGAGGCTCCGGTGCCGGAGACCGAGGCCCCGGAGCCGGTACGGCCGCTGATCCGGCGCGGCCTGGCCAAGGAGCCCGAACAGAGGCCGGAGAACGCCGAGGCGTTCGTGGCGGAGCTGGAGGGCGTGGCCCGGGCCGCGTACGGGCCCCGGTGGGAGGAGCGCGGGCAGCGCAGACTGGCGGCGCTGGCCGCGCTGTTGCCGCTGCTGTTCCCCTCCGCGGGCGCGTCGGCGGCGGGTACCACGGCGCAGGCCACGACCGCGCTGAGCGGCGGTTCGGGCTGGGCTCCGGGCCGCAGCGGCTGGTCCGCGGCGGGGGTGGCGCTGGTCCTCGGGGCGGTGTTGCTGTTCACGACCGACGCGGTCGGTGCGGCCCCGGGCGGGACCTCGGCGTTGAGCGCGTTCGCCACGACGAGCGCGGCGCCGCCCGGATCGGCCTCCCCCGCCCCGGACGGATCCGCGTCCCCCTCACCGTCGCCGAGTGCGAGCCCTTCGGCGTCGGCGAGCCCCTCTCCGTCCACGTGGGCGTCGCCGTCTGCGAGTCCCCCACCGACCCACACGCCCACGGTGACCTGGTCACCCACCCACGCCCCCACGCCCACGCCCACGCACCCGGCCACGCCGAGACCGACGCCCACGGCGCCCGTCACGGTCACGCACGTCGACGTCTCGCTCAGGACCGGTGTCTACCGGGGCGAGGCGACCATCACGCTCGCCACCACGGGCACCGGTCCGGTCACCGTCGTGGTGGAGTGGTTCCTGGGTGGCCGGCAGGGCGCCTACTCCGTTTCCGACGGCACCGATGCGTACGTGGTCCAGTCCGGATCGGGCTCGACGCCCCCGGTGGTCGCCTCCCACACCTTCAGCCGCGACCGCGGCTGCTACGGCGGCGTCCGGGTCACCACCAAGCCCGCCGCCGGGAACACCTCCGCGTCCGCCTCGGAGTACCTGCTGCGCTGTCAGGACGTGCCCCGGTGAACGATCCCCACGCCCCTCAGGGCGACGACTACAGCGCCACCGTTCTCGGCAGTCACTGGTTCTACGGTCCGCCGCCGACTGCGGACGCGGCGCCGTACGCGGCCCCGGAGACCGCGTACGAGGCTGCGTACGAGGCCGCTCCCCCCGAGGCCGCTCCCGAAGTCGCTCCCGAGGTCGTCCCCGACCGGGTCGAGGGGTCCGTGCTCCGGTTCGGGCCCGGGGTCACGGCGGCCATGCCCGCCCCGTTCCCCGTGGTCACGGCCGTCGCCGCGGCGCCCGGCCGGCGCCGGGGGGCCGGCCTGCGCCGCTACGCCCTCGCCGCGGTCGTGCTGCTCGCGGTCCTCGCGTACCTCGGGTGGCAGCGGTTCGGACCCGCCCTCGAGGTCCGGGACGTGGCCGTGACCACCGGTCCCGGAGGCCCGGCCTGCGACGCGGCGGCCGACGTGGTGGCCACCGTACGGACCAACGGGCGCCCGGGGACCCTCACCTACCGCTGGGTCCGCAGCGACGGCACCCGCTCCGAGCCGTTGACCGAGCGGGTGCCGCGCGGGCAGCGCGAGGCCCGGCTGCACCTGCTGTGGACCTTCCAGGGCGTGGGGAGCTACCCGGCGAGGGCCGAGCTCCAGCTGCTGTCGCCCGAACGGCGCACGGCCGCCGTGGAGTTCACCTACCGCTGCCGACCGTGACGGGCCCCGCAGGCCGGGGGACGCGCTTCAGAAGCGGGCGTGGGCCGTGATGTCGGCCTCGAACTCGCCCGTCATCGCCGGGGTCACCGTGGGCCGGCACTGGCGGGCCGCCGCGAGGTAGTCCGCCGTGGTGGCGCCCAGCTGCGCCGCCACCGCGCCCCGCGCACCGACCGCCTCCAGGTCCCGCTCGAAGGAGACCTGCGCCGCGATCCGCGCCGCGTGCTCGATGTCGGCCGGAGTGAACAGCTCGGTCGCCGCCACCAGGGCGCTGACGTCGACGTCCGGGCGCCCCGCCGTGTAGCGGGACCAGATCGCGGCGCGCGCCCCGGGGTCGGGGGTGCCGATCGGGATCAGGTAGTCGAAGCGCCCGGGCCGCAGGAAGGCCGGGTCGAGGGAGCGGATGGAGTTGGTGGCGCACACCAGCAGCCGTTCGTCGCCCTCCCGGAAGCCCGGTATCAGCTTGAGCAGTTCGTTCGTCACCCCGTGGATCCCGCCGGGGTGCGCGGGCTCGCTGCGTACGGGCGCGATCTCCTCGACCTCGTCGATGAAGACGAGGACGCGCTCCAGCTCGGCGATCCTGGCGAAGGCGTCGCGCAGGGCCGCCGCCAGATTGCCCTCGTCGGCGAGACGGGAGGGCAGCAGTTCGACGAAGGGCCAGCCGAGCCGGGAGGCGATGGCGCGGGCGAAGGTGGTCTTGCCGGTGCCGGGCGGGCCGAAGAGGGTGATGGCGCGCGGTGGCCGTACGCCGTGCGAGGCGGCCCGCTCGGGCTCGGCGAGCGGCAGGACCACGCGCCGTTCGATGAGGTCCTTCTCCTTCTCCATGCCGGCGACCTTGGCCCACAGGTCGTTCGGCAGGAAGCGGCCGCCGAGGTCGTCGAGGAGGCCGGCGGCCGGACCGTGCAGCGGCTCGGTCTTCTCGAAGTAGGCGACGGCCGGCTGCCGGGTGTAACCGGCGTTGAGCAGGCCCTCGCCGAGCAGGTCCTCCTCGGGCAGGACGTACGCGATCCGCCCCACCCGGGCGGCGATGAGCCTTCGCTCCAGCTCGACGAGCAGAGCGCTGGCCAGGCCGCGGCCGCGCCACCCGGCGGCGATCGCGATGCGCATGACCCAGGCCCGCTCGCCGGTGACGCAGGCGAGGGCCGCGCCGATCGGGACGCCCTGGTGGACGGCGACCACGCAGGGCTGCCGGTCGGTCAGGGCGCTGATGCACTCGGCGAGCGAGAAGACCGACTCCTGGCCGAGTTCGGCCGTGGTGTCGATCAGGTGGACCACCGCTGCGAGATCGCTCTCGCGGTAGTCGTGGATCAGCCAGTTCACCGGGTACCGCCCCTCGTTCGTGCTCCTGCGGCGAGGCTAGGGCGGCGGGGCCGGGCGATCACGCTCCGTCGTGCACAACAGGCGGTCCGGAAACTCTCCGTGGCGTCCATAGACGGGTGTCGTGGGCCCGAAGGCCGGCCACCCGTACGCCGACCGCCGTCGCGGGGCCTGCACAGCGGCTTCACGGCATTCACAGGATTCACAGGGGATTCATACGGAATCCCGGGCTCCGGACACAGATTCGGCGGGCAGGGTGGGGTGATGATCCACCGCACGCTCCACCGACCGGCCCGGCGCCCCCGTGCGCGGCGGGCGTCACGGATTCTGCTCACGCTGACGGCGATGGCCGCGCTGACCGGCGTGGACCTGCCCGAGGTGGCGGCCGGACCGCCGCTCGGCGTCACCGCGCGGGCGCCGGCCGATGCCACGGCGGACCGGGTGGGCGCGCTCTTCACCGACGGGCTCGACGGCGGGCACTTCTGCACCGCCGCCGTGGTGCACAGCGAGGGCGGCGACGTGATAGCCACCGCCGCGCACTGCCTGGACAGCCCGTACACCACCGTCTTCGCGCCGGGCTACCGGGACGGGCGGGCCCCGTACGGCGTGTGGAGGATCACTGGTGTGCACATCGCCGCGGGCTGGACGGACGGCGGGGACCCGGACGCCGACATCGCGTTCGCGACGGTGGCCCCCGCCGGTGACGGCCGCGGCACGAGCGTCGAGGACCTGGTGGGCGGCTTCCCGGTCGCCGCCGGGCAGCCGGACGACGCCGCGGTGACGGTCATCGGGTACCCGCGGACCGCGCAGGCGCCGTTGCGCTGCGCCAACACCGCGACGCTCTGGTCCGAGACCCAGCGCCGGATCGACTGCCCCGACCTCAGCGGCGGCACCAGTGGCAGCCCCTGGCTGGTGGACGGCGCCCTGACCGGGGTGCTGGGCGGTTACGAGGGCGGCGGGAGCGTGCCGGAGGTCTCGTACAGCGCGGTGCTGGGCGACCAGGCCGTGGAGCTGTACCGGGAGGCCGCCGACGCGGGCTGACGGTCACGGGCCGGGAAGGCGCACGCGGGACGTCAGCGGCGGGCCGGGACCCGTTCCGCGGCGGACGCGGACGGCTGGGCGGGAAGCAGGCCGAGCGAGGGCCGGCGCGGGCTCTGCGCGCGGACGTCCTCCACGCCGCGCCGCAGGCCCGCGCGCAGTGCCCGGCCCAGCGGGCGTTCGACGAACCGGTGGATGATCCAGGCGAGCGTCACCATGGCGCCGGTCACACCGATGACCAGGGGCACGGGCGCCACCCGGGCGCGGAAGTGATGGATGACCGTCAGCCCGGCCATCATGTGGATCAGGTAGAGCGGGTAGGTGACCGCTCCGACGTGCGGGAGCCATCTCCACCGGACGCCGTCGAGGGCGCCGAGCGCTATGGCCGCCATGAGCAGGAAGCCGAGCGCGATGATCACGTGGGCGGGCCAGGCGGGCGTCTGCCCGGCCGCACCGCGGCCCAGGCTGGCGATCATGCGTGCGTGCACGTGGTGCTGCGCGAGGAGGAACTGGGTGCCGGCCACGCCCCACAGGACGGCGTTCGGCCGGAAACGGCGCATCAGGTAGAACGCGATCCCGGCGATGAAGTACGGGGAGGAGGACGGGACCGCGAAGAAGGACAGCACACCGTTGTCCACGCCGGGGGCCACGACGCCGGCGAGGGTCCAGAGCCCGCAGAAGAGGACGCAGTTGCGGTAGGTCACGCCGCGCATGACGACGACCGCGAACAGGACGTAGAACTTGAGCTCGACGAAGAGGGTCCAGTACGTGTCGTCCATGTGGGGCACCCCGATGCCGCCCTGGAGCATGGACAGGTTCACCACGACGTCGCTCAGCGACGTGACCCGCCGCACCTCCGGCCAGGCGAACAGCACGAGGGAGGTGAAGGCCACGCCCGCCCAGTAGGCGGGGAAGAGCCGCGAGAGCCGGGACACCGCGAAATCGCCCACGGTGCGGCCCCAGGCGCTCATGCAGATGACGAAGCCGCTGACCAGGAAGAAGATCTCGACGCCGAGCCAGCCGTAGACGGCGAACCGGTGGGCGTTCGGGAAGAGCGCCTCGGGCGGTTCGCCCCAGGCGCTCGCGAGGACCACGTAGTGGTAGAAGAGCACGGCCAGTGCGGCGAGGACGCGCACGCCGTCGAGGACCGCCAGGCGCGCTCCGGGTGCTCCGGCCGGCGTACGGCCGCCCGGCTGCGAGGCCCCGGCCGAACTGCGCGCGCCCATCACTCGACCGTCCCTTCGAAAGAACGGCTGTCCGAATACAGCCGTCAGATCTGCGGAACTGTAGCGCGCTGCCGGTCGGTGATCTCGGCGGGGACTTCGAACCAGGTGGGCTCGTCCGTAAGGGCCCGGTGGATCCGGTCCAGGGCGAAGGACTCCAGCGGAGGCAGCGCGTCCAGCTCGAACCAGGCGACCTCCAGGGACTCGTGGTCGTTGGCCCGGGCCTCACCACCGGTCGCGCGGCAGCGGAAGGTGATGTCCTGGAACTGGCAGACGTCCCCGTTGGGATAGGTGATCGGTTCCAGCATCTGGACGAGGACCACCCGCTCCGGGACGCAGTGCACCGCCGTCTCCTCGTACACCTCGCGCACGGCGGTCGCGGCGGGCTGCTCCCCCGGTTCCGCGATGCCGCCCACCACGGACCACTGCCCGGTGTCCGAACGCCGGCCGAGCAGGACCCGGCCCCGGTCGTCGAAGACGATCGCCGTGACCCCCGGCAGCAGGAGCAGCCGGTGGCCGGCGGTGGCACGGATCTCGCGGATGAAATGGGGAGTGGTCATCCCCCGACCCTACGAGGCCGGGGCGCCGGCCCCCGCCTCAGGCCGCCCGGCGGGTGCGGATCCGGCGGGTCAGGACCCAGCCGAGGCCGCCCGCGGCGAGGGCGAGCAGCGCGTACTCCGGCAGCGGTCCGACCACGGTGGCGGGGGTGCGGCTGGAACGCAGCGGGATCTCGGCGACCAGCGCGTCCGCGGTGAACATCTTGGTCTGCGCGGTGATCCTGCCGTCGGGGCGGATCACCGCGCTGACGCCGCTGGTGACGGGGACGAGGACGGTCCGGCTGTGCTCGACGGCGCGGACGCGGTCCATGGCGAGCTGCTGGTAGGTCATCTGGGTCCGCCCGAAGGTGGCGTTGTTGCTGGGTACGGCGATCACCTGGGCGCCGTCCCGAACGGTGGAGCGGACGGCGTCGTCGAAGGCCGCCTCGAAGCAGGTGACCATGCCGATGCCACTGCCGGCCATGTCGAAGACGCCGGGCTCCTTGCCGGGCCCGAAGTCGCGGCGTACCCGGTCGACGTCGGAACTGAAGAGCCGGACGAAGGAGCGCATCGGGATGCGCTCGCCGAAGGGCTGGATCTTGCGCTTGTCGTAGGTCTCGGTCGGGCCCGCGACCGGGTCCCAGAGGATCATCGTGTTGCGCAGCGGACCGGTCTCCGGGGACACCACGGCGCCGATCGCGACGGGCACCCCGATGGCCTTGACTGCGCGGTCGATGGCCTCGTAGGCGTCGGGCTGGGCGTACGGGTCGAGGTCGGAGGAGTTCTCCGGCCAGACGACGAAGTCGGGCTTCGGGGCCCGGCCCGCCCGGACGTCCTCGGCGAGCTGGACGGTCCGGTCGACGTGGTTGTCCAGGACCTGGCGGCGCTGGGCGTTGAAGTCGAGGCCGAGGCGGGGCACGTTGCCCTGGATGACGGCGGCGACGACGGTGCCGTCCTCGGCCGCGTCGGAGACCAGCGGGCGGGCGGCGAGGCCGGCGCCGATCGGCGCGGCGATGGTGAGCGCGGCCAGCGCGGCGGCGGTGCGGCCGGGGTGGCTGCGGGCGATGCGCACGGCTTCGTAGAGGCCGAATCCGCAGAGCGCCACGCCGAAGGAGAGCAGCGGGGTGCCGCCGAGGGCGGCGAGAGGGGTGAAGACACCGTCGGCCTGTCCGAAGGCGAGCTTGCCCCACGGGAATCCGCCGAAGGGGGCCCGGGCGCGCAGGCCCTCGCCCGCGACCCACACGGCGGCGGCGAACAGCGGCCAGGCCGGGAGTCGGCTGACGAGGGCGATCCCCAGGCCGCTCAGGCCGATGAGCAGAGCTTCGAGCGCGGCCAGCGCCAGCCAGGGCACCGGACCGACCTCCTCACCGGTCCAGACGAGCAGCGGCAGGAGGTAGCCGAGCCCGGCGAGGAACCCGATGCCGAGACCGGCCCGGGCCCGGCGGCCGTACAGGCAGCCGGCGAGCAGCGCGAGGGCGAAGGGGGCCAGCCACCACAGGGGCCGGGGCGGGAAGCTGAGGTAGAGCAGCACGCCGCCGAGGGCGGCGAGCGGTGCGCGCCCCAGCCAGAATCCCTTCCGCGTCCCCCACCAGGGGACGGCGGCACCTTCGGTCCCGGGGGCGGCCTCGGCGCGCTGGACGGGCTCGGCGGCCTCGACGGGCTCCAGGGGCTCGTTCCCGGCCGCGCGGGTGACACTGCTGCTCATCTGGCGGAGTGTACGTCCCCTCGGACAAAGCGCTGGTAAGCACGGGCGGGGAGGGGACCTGCGGCTCGCCCTAGCGGGCGAGGGCTCGCAGGTGGGTGCGGATGACCCGGACGGCGTTCTCGGCGTCGTCGACGGTGACCGTGAACAGCTTCCCGTCACCGAGCTTCAGTTCCACGCCCTCGCCGCGCCGGACGATCACTGCGGTGCCCTTCTCGGGGCGCCACCGGTAGCCCCAGCCGCCCCACTGCTGCGGGGTGATGCGCGGGACGAACTGGGCGGAGGACACCTCGGCGAGCCGGATCTTGCGCCGGGGCAGCCCGATGTGGCCGCAGCGCACTTCCAGGGCCTCGGAGTCGACGGTGACGGCGACGTGCACGAACGCGAGCGTGCCGTAGAGGATGAGCAGCCCGGCGGCGAGGCAGCCGGTGACGGCCATCAGGAGGGGGACGAAGCCGGAGGTCCAGGCGTTGTCGACGGCGAGCTCGATGCCGAGCGCCATACAGGCCGCACCGGCCGCTGCGAGCAGCCACTGCGCACGATTGGAGGCCCGGCCCGTCCAGAGCGGACCCGGTGGGTGACCCGTCATGTGTAGCAGCGTACTCACGTTCCCCCCGCCCGCCACGTCCCCCGCCCACTCGCTTCAGCGCGCCAACCCTCCGGGAGCAGCCCGGGGGGCCGCAGTCGGCCCCTTAGGCTGACGGCGTGCATCCGACCCCCGGCGACACCGTGACCACCCGCCTCGACCGGACCGTGGGGGCCGTAGTGGGTTCGGCGGTGGGCGACGCGCTCGGAGCGCCCTACGAGTTCGGCCCGCCCGGGCAGCTGACCGCCCGCGGCCAGGAGATGTGCGGGGGCGGCGGCTGGGATCCGGGGGAGGCGACCGACGATACGCAGATGGCCGTCCTGGTCGGTGAGTCCCTGCTGGAGCGGGGCGGGCTCGACCTCCCGGACGTCTTCGCCCGGTTCCAGCGATGGGCGGCCGGTGACCCCAAGGACATCGGCCTCCAGACCGAGGACGTACTGACGAGCGGCGAGCCGTGGGACCGCGCCGCCGCCCGGCACTTCCGGATCAACGCGCGGGCCGCGGGCAACGGATCCCTGATGCGGGCGGCGACCTCGGCGGTGTACTTCGCCGCCGCCGGGCAGGCGGGGACCATGGACGCCGCCCGGCGGATCGCGGCGCTGACCCATGGCGACCGGGCCGCGTGGGAGGGGACGGCGGTCCTCCACGAGCTGGTGCGCGCCGCCCTGTGCGGAGCCGATCCGCTGGCCGCCCTCCCCTCGGCCCTCGCCGCCGTGCACCCCGACCACCGCGAGCGGTACGGCCGCGTGCTCGCCCCCGGCTGGCACCCCGGCCTGGCCACCGAATTCAACGGGGCCGTCTGGCCCTGCCTCGGCTCCGCGGTGTGGGCGCTGCGGACGACCACCGGGTTCGCGGACGCGGTACGGGCCGCCGTGGACCTGGGCGGGGACACGGACACGGTGGCCGCGGTGACGGGGACCTTGGCGGGGGCCCGGTACGGCCGACGGGCGGTGCCCGAGCGGTGGACGGCCGTGCTCCATGTGCCGCTGCCGGGGTTCGGCGACCGGGTCCTGGACGCGGCGGACCTGCGGGGGCTGGCTCAGCGGCTCGCCGGGCGCTCCCCGGCGGCGGGCGACGGGTGCGGCTGAAGCTCCAGGCGGCGGCCGGGGAAGGCCGCACGCAGCCGCCGGTCGTGCGTGACCAGGACCAGCGTGCCGGCGAAGTGGGCCAGGGCCGCCTCCAGTTCCTCCACGACCGCGGGGGCCAGGTGGTTCGTCGGCTCGTCCAGCAGCAGCAGGTCGAGCGGCCGCGCCACCAGCCGGGCCAGTTCCAGCTTGCGGCGCTGCCCGGCTGAGAGCGCGCGTACCGGACGGGTGAGGTCGTGCGGGGTGAGCAGTCCGTGGGCGGCGACCTGCTCCGCGTACTCCTGGCCGAACACCTCCACCGTGGAACGCAGTTCGCGCCCCCACGGATCGTCCTGCCGGAGCAGCCCCACCCACGGGGGTGTGCGTACGAGGCCTCGCGCGGGCTCCAGTTCACCGGCGAGCAGGTGCAACAGGGTGGACTTACCCGCCCCGTTGGGCCCGGTCACCAGGAGCCGTTCCCCCGGTTCGAGGGTCAGCGAGAGCGGTTCGAGCCGTCCCGGCACGGCCGCACCCGCCAGCTCCACCACCCCGGCGGAGCCCGTGGTGAACCGGCCGGTGAAGCGGAGCGGCTGCGGAGGCGGCGCGACCGGGTTCTCGGTCAGCCGGTGCAGCCGTTCGCGGGCGGCGCGGATGCGACTCGCGGCGCCGTGGGTCCGCGACCGGGCCCGGAAGGCCCCGGCGCCGCTGAAACCGCGGGGAAGCTTGCGCGGGATCGCGGCGATCCGCCCGACGTGGGTGTCGGCGAGCTCCTCGGCCCTGCGCACCTCTTCGCGCCACCCCTCGTACTCCCGCTGCCGGCGGGCCCGATCGGCGGCCCGGGCCGTCAGGAACCCGGCGTAACCGTTTCCGTAGCGGCGTACCGTGCGGCGGTCCTGGTCCACTTCCAGGACGGCGGTCGTGACGCGGTCGAGGAAGAGCCGGTCGTGGGTGACGGCGACGACGGTCCCGCGGTGGCCGCGCAGGCGCTGCTCCAGCCACGCGACCGCCTCGTCGTCGAGGTCGTTGGTCGGTTCGTCGAGCAGCAGGAGTTCCGGCTCGGCGGCGAGCGCGGCGGCGAGCGCGAGCCGGGAGCGCTGGCCGCCGGACAGGGTGGCGAGCCGGCGATCGGGGTCGAGCGGGGTGCGTTCGCCGAGGTGGCGCAGGGTCGTCGCGACGCGCCGTTCGGCATCGCGGCCGCCGCGCGCCTCGTGGACGGCGAGCAGTTCCGCGTACGCGCTGAGCTCCTCGGGACCGGCCCGGTGCAGGAGGGATTCGGCGGCGCGGATCCTGCGCTCCAGGGCGCGCAGGTCGGCGAGCGCGAGGTCGACGGCGTCGCCGACGCGGGCGGTCGGCGGGAGGTCGAGGGTCTGCGCGAGGTGCCCGACACCGCCGGGTGCGGTGACGGCGACCTCCCCGTGGTCGGGCTTCTCCCGTCCGGCCAGGAGCCGGAGCAGTGTGGACTTGCCGGAGCCGTTGTCACCGACGACGCCGACCCGCTCGCCGGGCCGGACCGTGCAGCTGACGCGGTGCAGGACGACGTGGGCGCCGTAGCTCTTGCCGACCTCGGACAGGACGATCTGGGTGGAGGCGAGTGAAGCACGCAAGAGCGATCCCCTTCGACGAGACAAGAAGACGATACGCACCGTCTCGCCACGAGCATAAAGAACAACCCCCGACTCTCGCAAGACGTTTCGTCTCGCGAGAGCGGGGGCTATCCGACCGGCGCGCCGTGTCCCGCGAGGAGCCGGCCTTCGGCGTACCCCAGCGCGGCGGCGGGAAGTGTGCCCTCGCGCCCGCTGCGCAGGACCGTGAGGGCGCCCGTGGAGGGCAGAGCGGGCTCGGGCCGGGCACCGAGGCGGCGCAGGGCCTGCACGGCGACGGCCTCGGCGGAGCCGTGGAAGACGAACGCGCCTCCCCGGGTCCGTACGGCGAGGGCCGCCCGGATCGCAGTCTCGACCAGCTCGTAGTGGGTGCAGCCGAGCACCACGTCGGTGACGTCGGCCGGAGTCAGCGCCGCGGCCGCGGCGACGGCGGCCGTCACCGCGGCGTCGTCGGCGGCCTCCACGGCGTCGGCGAGTCCCGGGCACGGCACCTCGGTGACCCGGGCCCCGGCGGCGAAGTCGCGGATCAGCCCGCGCTGGTAGGGGCTGCCGGTGGTGGCCGGCGTGGCCCAGATCGCCACGCGGCCGCCGGCCGCCGCGGCGGGCTTGATCGCCGGCACGGTCCCGATGACCGGGACACCGGGCTCCAGTTCCGCCCGCATCGTGGCCAGGGCGTGCACGGAAGCGGTGTTGCAGGCCACGATCAGCGCGTCCGGGCGGTGCCCGGCGGCGGCCCGGGCGACGGCGAGCGCCCGCTCGGTGAGATCGGCCGGTGTCCGCGGCCCCCAGGGCATCCCGTCAGGGTCGGAGGACAGGATCAGGTCCGCGTCCGGCCGCAGCCGCCGCACCGCCGCGGCCGCCGCGAGGAGGCCGATTCCGGAGTCCATGAGCGCGATCTTCACCCAGCCACCTTAATCGACCCCACTCCGCCCCGGGCCCCCGCCTCGCACCAGGGCGGTGACCCGGGAACCCCACGCGGCCCCACCCCGCCTCCCCACGCGGCCGCACGCGGCCGCACGGCGGAGCCTATGCGGGCTCCCAGCCCCGCCTCCCCCCCACGGCCGCGGGCCGAAAACCCTGCGGGAACTCCCCACCCCACACCGGCCCACACCGGCCGCGGGCCGGGGATCCAGCGGGGCTCCCCGCAGGCGCCCCCACGGGGGCTCCCAACCCCCGCCTCACACCAGGCCGCAGGCCGGGAACCACCCTGCCGAGGCCCGGAGGCACCTCCCCCCAGAGCCATGGGCCGGGATCCTGCGGGGCCCCGGAAGCACCTCCCACCAGGGCCGCAGGCCGGGGACTCCGCCAAGCTCCCCGAAGGCACCTCGAACC
>NZ_JBWKJU010000001.1:94955-374209 GCF_056432025.1 Streptomyces sp. NPDC045695 | reverse complement strand
GTCAGAGCCGCGCGCCAGGAACCCTGCGGGACTCCCCCCGGGCACCTCCCACCAGGCCGCAGGCCGGGAACCCTGCCGAGCTCCCCAAAGGCACCTCCGACCAGAGCCGCGCGCCAGGAACCCTGCGGGACTCCCCCCGGGCACCTCCCACCAGGCCGCAGGCCGGGAACCCTGCCGAGCTCCCCAAAGGCACCTCGGACCAGAGCCGCGCGCCAGGAACCCTGCGGGGCTCCCCGCAGGCGCCTCCCACCAGGGCCGTGGGGTGGGGACACTGTGGGGGCTCCCCGCAGGCGCGGCGAACCAGCCACCGCCGCAGTCTCCGACCCCGCCAGGGTTCGCAAGCCGAGGAGAGCCCCCACAGGGGCACCGCCCCACCCGAAGCCACGCCCAGCCCCGCCGGCGTTTGAGGCGCGGCCACCGGGCCGCACCCGACCACCACGGGACGGGTCCGCCCCGCACACACCGCCACCCCGCCACCCCGCCACCCCGCCGGGAGGCAGATGCGCGACACACCCCACCCACCCCGGCACACTGCCGCCATGGGCCCCCTCACCGCCGCCTGCGCGGCCTACGCCTCCCTCGCCGCCTGGCTCTGGCTCACCTTCGCCCAGGGCATGTTCTGGCGGACCGACGTCCGCCTCCCCCCGCGCACCGCCCCCACCCACTGGCCGTCCGTGGCGATCGTCGTCCCGGCCCGGGACGAGGCCGAGGTACTGCCGCGCAGCCTGCCCTCGCTCCTCGCCCAGGACTACCCCGGCGAGGCCGCGATCGTCCTCGTCGACGACGGCAGCACGGACGGCACCGGAGAGCTCGCGCTCCGCCTCGCCCGGGAACACCCCGGGCTGCCCCTCACCGTGACCTCCCCCGGCGAGCCCCCCGCAGGCTGGACCGGCAAGCTCTGGGCACTCCGGCACGGAATCGCACTCGCCCGCGGCGCGCAGCCCACCCAGCCCGACCACCTCAGCCAAGCCCACCCCCACCCCCACCTCCACCCCCGACCCGACTACCTCCTCCTCACCGACGCCGACATCGCGCACGAACCCGACAGCCTGCGCGAGCTGGTCGCCGCCGCCACCTCCGCCGACCTCGACCTCGTCTCCCAGATGGCCCGCCTGCGCGTAGCCGGCCTCTGGGAGCGGCTCGTCGTACCGGCCTTCGTCTACTTCTTCGCCCAGCTCTACCCCTTCCGCCGGATCAACCGCCCCGGCGGCCGTACCGCGGCGGCGGCCGGCGGCTGCGTCCTGCTGCGCACCGAGGCGGCGGTGCGGGCCGGGGTGCCCGACTCCATCCGCCAGGCCGTCATCGACGACGTCTCCCTCGCCCGCGCGGTCCGCCGCTCGGGCGGGCGGATCTGGCTAGGGCTGGCCGAGCGGGTGGACAGCGTCCGCCCGTACCCCGCCCTCACCGACCTGTGGCGGATGGTCTCGCGCAGCGCCTACGCGCAACTGCGCCACCAGCCCCTCCTGCTGGCCGGGACGGTCGCCGGGCTGGTGCTCGTCTACCTCGTGCCCCCGTCCGCCCTCCTGGCGGGCCTCGTGACCGGGCACCCCGCCGTCGCGTGGGCCGGCGGCCTCGCCTGGCTGCTGATGTCCGGCACGTACGCGCCGATGCTGCGCTACTACCGGCTGCCGATCGCGCTCGCGCCGCTGCTTCCGTTCACGGCGCTGCTGTACCTCCTGATGACCGTCGACTCGGCCGTCCAGCACTACCGGGGCCGGGGCGCGGCCTGGAAGGGCCGTACCTATGCCCGGCCGAGCGACGCCTGAAACGGCGAACTGCTGCCCGAAACAAGGTCATCCGAGGTCACGGCGTTGTGACGCTCCGTCAACACCAAATCGGTGCACCACGCAACCGGTGAGCACGAGTCGGGCCAAGGTGGGGTGGAAGTGGCGAATCGTGCACGTGAACGTCAAGTGAAAGCTGTGGCCCTGACCTGCGAATATGCAGGTCAGGGCGGTGTTGACGGAACCTCGCTATGGACCCGGTGAAGTCGTGGGCTTAACTTAGGTCCCATGACCTCCCCCCGCTCCACTTATGGCGGCGGTTACTACTCCGCGCCCTCCTTCCCGGACACCCCCATCTACGACTCCCTCGTCGCCGAACGCGGCACTCCGCAGATCGCCCCGATCCGCGTCCCGGCCGCCTACGACTCCCCGAGCGCCGGATATTCGAGCGGTGGGTACCTGCCGGCCCTCGCCTCGGCGCTGCCCGCGCTGCCGCCGGCGATGCCGCAGCAGCAGGCCCCGGCGTACGGGTACCCGTACCAGCAGCAGGCCGCTCCGCAGCCGATGCCGCTCCAGCACGCCCCCGCGCCGTACATCCCGCAGCAGCAGCCGCTCGCCGCCCGCGGGGGATACGTACCGCAGCCCCAGCCGCAGCAGCCCCGCCCGGTCGCGACGGCCACCGGGTACGAGGCCATGCGCCCGGCCGCCCCGCGTCCGATGGCGGTGCCCGCGCCGGTGCAGGGCGCCTCGTACGAGGACCCGTACGGCCGCCCCTACCAGGGGCGTGGTTACTGACCGGCCCACCCACGCACGGCGCACCGGGGCGGGCTGGCAGGATGCTCCCATGTCGAACTTGCGCGTGCAGGCCCTCCACGTCCATCCCGTCAAATCGGTAGCGGGGACCGCTCCCGACGAGGTGGCCGTGGAGCCCTGGGGGCTGTCCGGAGACCGGCGCTGGGCGCTCGTCGACGCCGAGGGCGCGGTCATGACCCAGCGCCGCCACGCACGGCTCGCCCTGGCGGCGGCCCGTCCGCTGGACGGCGGCCGGATCGCGGTGTCGGCGCCGGGCATGGCGGAGCTGGTGGTGGAGGTGCCCGAACCGGGTCCGCTGGAGCCGGTCACCCTGTTCGGGAAGAAGGTGGAGACCGTCGTCGCGGCGAGCGCCGCGGCCGACTGGTTCAGCGCGTACCTCGGGGTGGAGGCGCGACTGGTGCACCTCGACGATCCGGCCGTACGCCGTCCTGTGGATCCGGATTACGCGCTGCCGGGCGAGACGGTGAGCCTGGCCGACGGCTATCCGGTACTGCTGAGCACCCTCGCCTCTCTGGACGCGCTCAACTCGCTGATCGCGCGGGGGGACCACCCCGAGGAGGGGCCGCTGCCCATGAACCGGTTCCGCCCCAACGTGGTGGTCTCCGGGGCCGAGGCGTGGGCCGAGGACGGCTGGCGGCGCATAGCGATCGGCGACGCCGTCTTCCGCGGGGCGCGGGAGTGCGGCCGGTGCATCGTCACCACCACCGACCAGGAGACGGCGGAGCGGGGCAAGGAGCCGCTGAAGACCCTGGCCCTGCACCGGCGGATCGGCAAGTCGCTCACCTTCGGACGGCTCTTGGTGCCGGTGCGGCTGGGCACGGTGCGCGTGGGCGACGAGGTGCACATTCTCGACTGACTGCCCGGGCTGAGGCCCGGGCAGGCGAGCAGCCCCCCGGAATGACACCTTCGGGGGGCTACACGTCCAGGTTGGAACCAACCGGCACGACCAAGCCGTTGGATCAGTCAGGACGGGTGGACAGGCGGAGACTGGCCGAGGCAGGGGGAGCCGGACTGTGCGGACAGCAATGGGTTTGTGGCGTTGGCGGCGCAATCCGCTGCGCCGGCCGACCGATCTCTTCGAGGCGTGGGTGGCGTTCGCCGCGCTGGTGTGCGTGGTGGTGGTGGCCCCGACGGTGGGGTGGGTCGCCGGGCTGCGGGTGGACGGCACGCTCCAGCGGGCCGCGCAGGCGCAGCGGCAGGAGCGCCACCTCGTTCCGGCCGTGGTGGTCCGGCCGGCGCCGGAGTCGGCCGCGGGCGTGTCCGCCGACGCCTCGGCGCAGCGCACGGCCCCGCACCGTACGCAGATCGTGGCCGTGTGGACCGCGCCCGACGGCACGAGCCACGAGGGCACGGTGCCGGCCGCGGAGGAACCGCCGCACCCAGGCGACCGGTTCCGGATGTGGACCGATGCCCACGGCCGGGTGGTGGGGCAGCCGCTGGACCCCTCCGCCGCCGTCTTACACGCGGGGACCGCGGGCCTGGCCGCCGCGATCGGTGTGGCCGCGCTGGTCGAGACGGTCCGGCGGCTGGTCGTACGAAGGCTCATGCACAGGCGGTACATACGTCTGGACCGGGCGTGGGCGGCCGCGGGCCCCGACTGGGGCCGGGCGGGCGCGGGCAGTTGACCTGGCACCCCGTGGGCTCCGCGCGCGCTACGGTGGGGCCGCCGGACCGGTCACTCCCGCGGCGCCAGTGGCTTCATCGCCTCAGGGCTTCGGGGGCTGAGGTCTTCGGCGGCCGGTGGTCGCATCGGCAGCGCGAGTACGAGAGTGGGGGCACGACAGCACCATGGTTCAGGGCACGGTCCAGGTGACGCACAGCGGCTCTTCGCGGTGGCGGCGCCGCTCCGGTGACTATCCGACGCTGACCGCCGCGCTCGCCGTGGCGGGCGACGGAGACGTGCTGTCCATCGCTCCCGGCACCTACCGGGAGAATCTGGTGCTGCACCACGCCGTCACCCTGCGCGGGCCGGAGGGCGGCCTGGGATCGGTGCGCATCGCTCCGCTCGACGGGATCGCGCTGACAGTGCGCGCCTCGGCCGTGGTCCAGGACCTGTATCTGGAGGGCCAGGACCGGGCGGCGCCCGCGCTGCTGGTGGAGGACGGCTCCCCCGAGCTGACCGACCTGCGGGTGAGCACCCGCTCGGCGGCCGGCATCGAGGTGCGCGGCTCCGGGGCCCGGCCGCTCGTGCGTCGGTGCACCGTGGAGAATCCGACGGGCGTGGGCATCGCCGTACTGGACGGTGGCGGCGGGGTGTTCGAGGAGTGCGAGGTCGTCGCCGCCGGGCAGACCGGCGTCTCGGTGCGCGGCGGCGCCCGCCCCCGGCTGGAGCGCTGCCGGATCCATCACGCCACGGGTGCGGGCATCGGGGTCACCGGTGAGGGTTCGGGACTGGAGGCCCTCGGCTGCGAGGTGTACGAGGTCCAGGGCACCGGGGTGCAGATCGCCGCCCGCGCCGCGGCCCGGCTCACCGACTGCGCGGTGCACCGCACTTCCGCCGACGGGGTCACCCTCGACACCGACGCCGTGCTCACCCTGGCCGGGTGCGACATCCACGACATCCCGGAGAACGCGATCGATCTGCGGTCCCGTTCGGTGCTCACCCTCAGCCGCACCACGGTGCGCCGGTTCGGCCGCAACGGCCTGTCCGTGTGGGATCCGGGCACCCGGGTCGACGCCGAGTCCTGCGAGATCCACGACAGTACGGGGGACTATCCGGCGGTGTGGATCAGTGACGGGGCCACCGCCTCCCTGGACTCCTGCCGCGTGCACGACGTCCCGGACGCGCTGTTCGTGCTGGACCGGGGATCGCGGGTCGACGTGGTCGACAGCGACCTGTCCCAGGTACGCAACACCGCCGTCTCGGTGAGCGACGGCGCCACCGCGCAGCTCGACGACTGCCGGATCCGCGAGGCGGCCACCGGCGCCTGGTTCCGCGACCACGGCAGCGGCGGCACCCTGGCGAACTGCACCATCGACGCCGTCCAGACCGGCGTGATCGTCACCAAGGGAGCCGACCCGTCCCTGGAGCGGTGCACGGTCACCTCCCCCGCCGAGGCCGGTTTCTACGTGTCGGCGGGCGGGCGCGGCACCTTCACGGCCTGCCGGGTGACGGGCAGTTCCGGTTTCGGTTTCCACGTGATGGACGGCTGCCGCACCACCCTGACGCGCTGCCACACCGAGCGCTGCGCCCGCGGCGGGTACGAGTTCCCGGAGGACGGGCCGGTCGCCGAGGAGTGCACCAGCGACGAGTCCGGTCCGCGCCTGGCGGCCCAGTCGCCCCCGGGCGGCGCGGGCGCGGGGGCGCAGGCCGGGATCCGTACGGCCACCGCCGCCCAGAGTGCCGTCGCGGCGGCCCCTGTTTCCGTACCGCGGCCCGCGGACCGGTCCGGGGAAGCCCCGCCGGCGCCCGTTCGCGATTCCGGTGAGATGCTGGAGCAGCTCGACGCGCTGGTCGGACTGGAGAGCGTCAAGCGCGAGGTGCGCGCTCTGACCGACATGATCGAGGTGGGCCGGCGCCGCCAGCAGGCCGGCCTCAAGGCGGCCTCCGTGCGCCGGCACCTGGTGTTCACCGGCTCCCCCGGCACGGGCAAGACCACGGTCGCCCGGCTGTACGGGGAGATCCTCGCCTCCCTCGGGGTGCTGGAGCGCGGGCACCTCGTCGAAGTGTCCCGGGTGGACCTGGTCGGGGAGCACATCGGCTCCACGGCGATCCGTACGCAGGAGGCCTTCGAACGGGCGCGCGGCGGGGTGCTGTTCATCGACGAGGCGTACGCGCTGGCCCCGGAGGACTCGGGCCGGGACTTCGGGCGCGAGGCGATCGACACGCTGGTGAAGCTGATGGAGGACCACCGGGACGCGGTGGTGGTGATCGTCGCCGGCTACACGGCCGAGATGCACCGCTTCCTGACCGTCAATCCGGGCGTGGCCTCCCGGTTCTCGCGGACCATCACCTTCGGCGACTACGGGCCGGAGGAACTGCTGCGGATCGTGGAGCAGCAGGCGGAGGAGCACGAGTACCGGCTCGGGGAGGGCACGCCGCAAGCGTTGCTGACGTACTTCACCGAGCTGCCCAAGGGGCCGGCCTTCGGCAACGGCCGCACCGCGCGCCAGACCTTCGAGTCGATGGTGGAGCGGCACGCGGGGCGCGTGGCCCAGCTGTCGGAGCCGAGTACGGACGAGCTCACCCTGCTGTTCCCGGCGGATCTGCCGGCGCTGCCCGCGCCGTGCTGACCGACTGACCGGGCACGCTTCCGGTTCCCGCGGGGCGGGGCACCCGGGCCGGGGCGGGCGTGGCCAACCGGGCGAGCAGGGCGTCGCGTTCCGCGGCGAAGGCCGGATCGGCCTGGTAGTCGCCGTGGCCGAGGATCGGGGCGGGCAGCGGGTGGCGGGCGCTGCGCCCGTAGGCGATCGGGTCGGGGAGCGGGCCGCGGTCCACGCCAGCCACCGCGCCGGGCAGCGCCGGCCCGCCGATGGGGTCGGTGGCCCGCCACAGGTTGCGCCAGCAGTCGAGCTCGCCGTGCAGGGCGGTGAGCGGCCCGGGTCCGAAGTAGGCGGGGAACCAGCGGCCGTAGAGGCGGCCGAGCGGGGAGCCGTAGGTGAGCAGGGCGACCCGGCCGCGGACGGGCGGCGGCAGCTGCCAGACGGCCGCGGCGGCGAGCACGCTGCCCTGGGAGTGCCCGGAGATCACCAGGCGGCCGCCGGTGCGGCCGGTCCAGCCGGCCATCCGCCAGGTCAGGTCGGGGACGGCGCGCTCGGCGTAGCAGGGCGGCGCGAAGGGGTGGGCGGCGCGCGGCCAGAACGTGCCGACGTCCCACAGGATGCCGATGGTCCGCCGGGCGGCCGGGTCCCGGTAGGCGCGCCGGCCCCAGGTGACGAAGACGGCGACCCCTAGGCCTATGAGCCAGGAGCCGGCGTCCTCGGCGGCGCGGGCGGCGCTCTCCAGCAGCGGCTGGGTGCCGCGGGCCGCCTCCGCGGGGACCTGCCCGGTGAGCCAGGCTCCGGCGAGCGCGCCCGCGCCGAGCAGCAGGGTGATCCCCGAGACGGCCGCCACGAACCAGGGCGCGGAGTCGGTGAGCGCGGCCGCGGTCCGCGCCCCGGCGATCCGGCGGCTGCGTGCCGGGTCGGGGGTCTCCCCCGGGTATTCGCCGGCCACGGCCTCGGCGAGACGGCGCCGGGCCCGGGCTCCGCGCACCGCGAACCATGCGGCGAGCAGGGCCAGTACGAGGAGCAGCGGGGGCAGCACAGCGGCCTGCCAGGACAGCAGCACGGGCGGCCCGGGCAGCGGGGCGCCGGCCATGCCCGGTGTGGCCCCGCCGTCCAGCCAGTCGGCGACGCGCTGGGCCAGCCCGCCGGACATCACCCCGCCGAGCGCGCAGCCCAGCATGGCGACGGCGGGCCCGCCGAGGCCGTACAGGGCGGCCGAGGGGTCGGGGGCCCTGCGGTACAGGGACGAGGCGACGACGGCGAGGGCGAGGACGCACACGCCCTGGCCGAGCATGAGCACGCCGAAGGCGAAGTCCCCGGGCAGGCGCCCGGCGGAGCTCCACGCGGGGCGTGACCAGCAGGCGTACAGGAGCACGGCGGTGAGCAGGGCTAGGGCGGTGCCGGGCAGCAGGCTGACGGCGGCCCGGTCGAGCCGGTGGTCGGGCCGGGCCTCGGTGCGGCCGCGCCGGCAGACGACCCAGGCCACGCTCAGCGCCCCGGCGGCGAGCAGGACGTGCACGGCCCAGCCGAGGGCTTCCAGGACGGGGGCTCCTGCCCGGCGGTCCTCGCGCAGGGTGGGCACGGCGACGGCCACGGCGACCGTGAGCAGCCCGGCGGCGGTGTGGGCGGCGCGGAGCCGGGCCACGAGCCGGCGTCCGTACCAGAACCCGGGTCGGCCGAGTGCGGGCGCGGTGTCCGATGCGGTGTCCGGGTCGGGGGCGCCTGCGGGCGGCGGCTGGGACTCGTAGGCGCTCCACGTCCGGTTCGACAGGAACCAGAGCAGCCCGGTCAGGCCGGCGGGGACCAGCGCCCCGAGGGCCAGGCGGCGCCCTGGCTGGGCCCACCAGCCGGCGCCGGGCGCGAGGAAGTCCAGCCAGGAGCGGGAGCGGGTGCAGGGGGCGTGGCCCGCGCACTGCCAGGCGACGAGGTCGAGCGCGACCTCGCAGGCGGCCGCGATCAGCAGCACGGTCAGGCTGAGGGAGAGGACCCGTACGAGGACGCCGTACGTGCGCACCGCGCGCGGGGCGGGCCGGGCGGCGGACGGGGCCGGCCGGGCCCAGTGCGCGAGGTTGGCCACCATGAAGGGCAGGAGCAGCAGCCACAGGGCGCGGGCGCCGTTGCCGGAGGTGAGGCGCGACCAGCAGTAGGCCTCGGGGACGGGCCGCCCGGCGTACCGCTCCGGGTGGGCTTCGGCGTCGGCGTCGTCGGTGCGGCGGAAGACGGCCGCGGTGGAGTCTCCGGTGACGCGCACGGTGCGCGGGTCTCCGAGCAGTTCGGCGGGGGCGGCGCCGGCGACTCCGTGGACGAGGAGTTCGAGGGCCAGGGGCGGCGGTGGCGCCGGCTGCTGCGGCGCGGGCGTGTCCGGCACTGGCGGCTCCGTTCTGGGGGACTCCGGTCTCGCGGAACTCCCGTCTCGGGGCTCTGCGTTCTCGCGGAACTCCGGTGCCGGGGCTCTGCGTTCTCGCGGAACTCCGATCGCGGGGAACTCCGGGACTCCAGCATCCCGCCCGGCGGGGCGCCTGCCCAGCGTCGTGTCCGGATCGGTCCCCGGTCCGTACGGACTTCTGCCGAAGGTGCGGCTATGGTGTCGCGCGCACGTTCGGAATCCCGCCTTCGGGGCGCGTTTTCGGAACTCGCTTTCGATTGCTCGGACTTCTTCGACCAGGGGGTACCGCCATGGTTCGCCGACTCCGGCCGGTGGGGCTGGACTTCATCGAGGCCGCGCCGGTCCGGCTGGTCTTCACCGCCGAGGCCGCGGCGCCGCCCGAGGCCGTGTACCGGGCACTGGCCGATGAAGTCGCGGGCTGGGCGCAGTGGTTCAAGGCCGTCACCCTGGCCCGCCCCACGCAGGGCGGCGCGGGCCGGGAGATCAGGCTGCTGGGCGGGGTGCGCTTCCAGGAGACGATCATGGCGGCGGAACCCGGTCGGCGTTACGCGTACCGGGTCGACACGACCAACGCCCCCGCCGTCCACGCCCTGCTGGAGGAGTGGCGGCTGACCCCGCAGGGGCCCGGCACGCAGGTCCGCTGGACCTTCGCGGCGGACGGCCCGGCTCCCTTCCGCCTCGGCCTCCCCCTCGCCCGCCCGGCCCTGGACCGGTCGTTCCGCCAGGCGGTGCGCACGCTGGACGCGCGGCTGGGGACCCGGCGCGCGGCGGGGCAGTAGCCGGCGACGGTCACGCCCTAGCCGTGGCGGCGGTCAAGCGGCCGTAGCGACGGTCAGGCCGTGGGCTCGCGCCAGATCCCGGTCGTCAGCAGGGTGTCGAGGGTCTTCGCGTACGGGGCGATGTCGAGCCGCTGCGCCGCCAGCCACTCGTCGGAGTAGTACTTGTCCAGGTAGCGGTCGCCCGGGTCGCACAGCAGGGTGACGACACTGCCCGTGCGGCCCTCCGCCACCATCTCCGAGATGATCTTCAGGGCGCTCCACAGGCCCGTGCCGGTGGAACCGCCCGCCTTGCGCCCTATCGCCGTCTCCAGAGCGCGGCAGGCGGCGACGCTCGCCGCGTCGGGGACCCGCATCATCCGGTCGATGGCCCCCGGCACGAAGCTCGGCTCCATCCGCGGCCGGCCGATGCCCTCGATGCGTGAGCCGCAGTCGCTGCTCGCGTGCGGGTCGCCCTGGGTCCAGCCGTCGAAGAAACAGGAGTTCTCCGGGTCCGGGACGCAGATGCGGGTGTCGTGCTGCATGTAGTGGACGTAGCGCGCGATGGTGGCCGAGGTGCCGCCGGTGCCGGCGGTCGCGACGATCCACGCGGGCTCGGGGAAACGTTCCAGCCGCAGCTGCTGGTACATCGATTCCGCGATGTTGTTGTTGCCGCGCCAGTCGGTGGCCCGCTCCGCGTACGTGAACTGGTCCATGTAGTGCCCGCCCGTACGGGCGGCGAGGGCGGCCGACTCCTCGTACATCTTCATCGGGTCGTCCACGAAGTGGCATTCGCCGCCGTGGAATTCGATGAGGCGGCACTTCTCCGGGCTGGTCGTGCGCGGCATGACCGCGATGAAGGGGACCCCGATCAGCTTCGCGAAGTACGCCTCGGAGACGGCGGTCGATCCGGACGACGCCTCGATGACCGGGCGGCCGGGGCGGACCCAGCCGTTGCAGAGCGCGTACAGGAACAGCGAGCGCGCGAGGCGGTGCTTGAGGGAGCCCGTCGGGTGCGTGGACTCGTCCTTGAGGTAGAGGTCGATGCCCCACGCCTCCGGGAGCGGGAAGTGCAGCAGGTGGGTGTCGGCGGAGCGGTTGGCGTCCGCCTGGACCTTGCGGACGGCTTCCTTCAGCCAGGCGCGGTAGTCCGCGTCGCTCCGGTCGACGTCGAGGGTCGTGACCGTGGTGGCACCGGTGGCAGTGGTGGTGCCGCTGGTACCGGTAGTGCCGGTGGTGCTCATGCGCCGCGCTCCTTCGTGGGTGTATTTCGCCCCCTGCTTTCGCAATGTACCTCCGCCACCTGCGCAAACAGTCACTTTGGGTATCCATGCGGATCGCTTTCGATCGCGTTCGGTTGCACTACGGCGCACCGTGGGTGACCCTGGTGGAGGATTACCGAGGGTGCAGCACCCGTAACACTCATGTCGGGGAGTCGCAGCCGTGATCAGTCATTCCCGCAGGCACTGCGTCGTCGAACTGCAGGCCTTGCCGTCGCGGATCGGCCAAATCCGCCGGATCGTCTCCGCCCAGCTGCGCCATTGGCAGCTCGATCCGCTCATCGACCGGGCTGCGCTGGGCGTGACGGAGCTGCTCAGCAACGTCCACCGCCACGCCCAGCCGGACAAGACCTGCATCGTCGAGATCGAACTGCGGCTCGGGCGTCTGACGGTCTCCGTCATCGACAGTGATCCGCGGCTTCCGGTGCTGCACGAGACCGCGGCGGACCTGATGGAGACCTGTGGACGCGGGCTCGCCCTCGTGGAGGCCGTCAGTGAGGCCTGGGGCGCGCGGCCGCAGGTCGACGGGCCGGGAAAGGTCGTGTGGTTCACGCTCTCCACGGCCCCCGCCCCGGCGGCCCCGCTGCGTCCGGTACGGATCGCGGCCAAGCCCGTACGGGAGCCCGCGCGAGCGGTGGTCGTATCCGTGGACCCGAGCTCCGCCGCGCCGGCCCTGCCGGTGGCCTCGCGGGTCGCCGCCAGTCCCGGGTGACCCCACCGCGGGCCCCGGCCGGGCCGTGCCCGTCGGAGCACGCCCCGGGCCGGGGGGCGCCCTCGGGGCGGGTCAGACCTGGGCCAAGGCCGCGAGCGGGTCGTCCAGCACCGGCTGCCAGGCCAGCTCCGCGGCGCCCACCAGGCTGTTGTGGTCCAGGGTGCACGGCAGGATCGGCACGCCGCCGCTGCGGCCCCACAGGCTGCGGTCCGCGACCACCGCGCGCAGGCGTTCGGGGTCGGCGTGCAGCAGTTCCCGGTGCAGGCCGCCCAGGATGATCCGGTCCGGGTTCAGGATGTTCACCAGGCCCGCGAGGCCCAGCCCGAGCCGGTCGATCAGCTCCTGCGTGGCCGCCCGTACCGCCGGCTCCGCGGGCTCGTCGTGCAGCAGGTCGCGGGCCTGCTGGAGCAGCGACACCTCCGGGCCGGGGGTGCGCCCCGCCGCGGTGAGGAAGGCCAGCGGGTCCGCCTCCACGTCCAGGCAGCCGCGGCCGCCGCAGTGGCAGGCCCGCCCCTCGGGGTTCACGGTGAGGTGGCCGACCTCCAGCGCCAGGCCCGAACTCCCGCTGTGGAGGCGGCCGTCCAGTACCAGCGCCCCGCCCACCCCGCGGTGCCCGGTGGCCACGCACAGGAGGTGCTGGGCGCTGCGCCCCGCGCCGTGCCGGTGCTCGGCCAGGGCCGCGAGGTTGACGTCGTTCCCGGTCAGGGCCGGGCCGTCGATCCCGGCGGCCTTCACGCACTGCGCGAAGATGGCCCGTACGGGAGAGCCGGCCGGCCAGGCCAGGTGCAGGGGGTTCAGCGCCGTACCGTCCGGCTCCGCCACCGCCGACGGGACCGCGAGCCCCGCGCCGACACAGCGCCGGCCGCTCTCGGCGAGCAGCTGCGCGCCCGCCTCCACGACCGCGCCGAGCACCTGCGCCGGGTCGGCGGAGACGGTGACCTTGCCGGGGGCGGTGGCCACGATCCGGCCGCCGAGGCCCACGAGGGCGGCCCTGAAACCGTCCGAGTGCACTTGTGCGGCGAGCGCCACCGGGCCGTTCTCGTCCACCGAGAGGCGGTGCGAGGGACGGCCCTGGGTGCCGCCCGCGCCGCCGGGGCGCGAGTCGACGCGGATCAGCCCGAGCGCCTCCAGCTCGGCGGCGACGGCTCCGGCGGTGGCGCGGGTGACGCCGAGCTCTGCCGTCAGGACGGCGCGGGTCGGGGCCCGGCCGGTGTGGACGAGCTCCAGCGCCGGCCCGAGCGCGCCGCGACCCCGTTCCAGTTTCGTCCGCGTGGCCGTCATGGACGCGGAGGGCGTGGTCACGTCCCCCACCCGCGGCGGGACCCCGTTGCCGTTCATGGCATCGATCCTCGCATGATCGGAGGGGGCCGGGCGCCGCCCCTCAGCCCAGGCCGCCGACCCGGAGTGTGATGTTCAGCCTCCCGGTCAGACCGAGGGCCCGCGGGCCCGTGCCCGGCAGGATCTTCGGCACTCCGTGATAGGCCGACCGGCTGGGACCGCCGAAGACGAAGAGATCGCCGCTGCGCAGCTCGACGTCCCGGTACGGGCGCCCGCGCGAGGTGGTGTTCCCGAAGCGGAAGACGCAGGTGTCGCCGAGGCTGAGGGAGACCACCGGCGCCGGGGACTTCTCCTCCGCGTCGCGGTGCATGCCCATGCGGGAGTCGTCGCCGTAGAAGTTGATCAGGGCGATGTCGTACGCCACCTCGGGCTCCGGCGGGGTTCCGTACGCGGCGGCCACTGCCTCCCGTCCCAGCTCGGCGAGCCAGGCGGGCATCGGCTTGACCGGCGCCCCGTCCCCGTCGACGGCGGTGCGGGCGTATCCGTACGGGTACCAGTGCAGCCCGAGGCACACCTGCCGGGCGGACATCTCCCCGCCCCCGGGGGTGCGTACGGTGCGCAGGCCGGCCGACGGGCGGGCCCAGGCGCGGCAGGCCGCCAGCAGCTCGGCCTGCCGCCCGGGCCCGAGCCAGTCGGGCACGTGGACGGCGCCGGGGGCGATCACGGTCCGCTCGCGGGGGAAGAGCTCCGCGACCGGCTCCGGGTGCTCGGGGTGGTTCACCCTTCCATGGTGGCCCGGGCGGGCGGGATCCGGAGCGGCGGGGGCCGGGGGGCCTGCGGGGGCCTGGGGGGCATGGGGGCCTGCGGGGGCCTCCCGTCGCCGGGTGCGTGGCAGACTGCCGGGCATGGAGATCACCGATTACGTCAAGTCCCTTGCGCGGGACGGCGAACTGCTCGCCGATCTGGCCGAACGGGCCGGTACGGACGCCCTGGTGCCCACGTGTCCGGGATGGCACGTCACCGATCTGCTGCGGCACACCGGGTCGGTGCACCGCTGGGCGGCCGGCTTCATCGGGGAGGCACGGCTGGAGCCGGTGGAGTTCCCCGCCGCGCCGGAACTGGCCGGCGCCGAGCTGATCGGCTGGTTCCGCGAGGGCCACGCGGCGCTGGTCCGCACGCTGGCCGAGGCCCCGGCCGACCTGGAGTGCTGGACCTTCCTTCCGACGGCCCCGCCGTCGCCGCTGGCGTTCTGGGCGCGGCGCCAGGCCCATGAGACCGCCGTGCACCGCATGGACGCCGAGGCGGCCCTCGGTGTCGCGTATTCGCCGGTGACGCCGGAGTTCGCACAGGACGGGGTGGACGAACTGCTCACCGGCTTCCACGCCCGGCCGCGCAGCCGGGTGCGCACCCCGGAGCCCTGGGTGCTCAGGGTGCGGGCCGCCGACACGGGCGCGACGTGGACCGTGCACCTCTCGCCGGAGCCGCCCCGCACGGTAGGGGGCGATACGGGCGAGGCCGCCGACTGCGAGCTGACGGGCGAGGCGGCGTGGCTGTACGCGGCCCTCTGGAACCGGCTCCCGCTCACCGGCCCCGGGGTGACGGGCGACGGGTCGCTGGCCGTGCTGTGGAGCGAGACGGCCGGAATCTGACGGCGGGGGCGGGGCGGGGGGGGCCGCCCGGCTCTGAGTCGTCACCCGATGGTTGCGGCGTACCCGGTCTCGGCGCGGTACTCCCATGTCGGGGCAGCGTTCCAGGGGTTGGGCATGCCGGCGCTCGTGGCGTACGCGTAGCCCGCGCCGCGGTCGAAGGCGGTGCGCAGGGTGACGCGCATCGCCGCTTCGTCCGGGACCTCGTGGACCAGGTGCCAGAACGCCGTGCCGCGCGGGTCGAGCTCGGCGCCGGCGCGGTAGCCGGAGAGCGGGTCGAAGACGTTGCCGCCGAGCCAGCCGCCGCCCGTGTACGCGGCGTACGTGTCCTCGTACGTGACGAAGACGTCCGCGGTCCGGCGGTCCGGCTCCAGGTAGCAGTCGGCTATGGCGGTGCCCGGATTGTTGACGACGAGACCGGGGCCGCCCGGGGCGGCGGCCCCCATGGTGTCCTGGACGTAGCGGCGCAGCTCCGCGTAGTGGTCGCGGGTGGCGTTGGCGGGGCCGCAGTCGCGGCTGACGACGTCGAAGAAGATGCCGTCGACGTGGAGGCGGCCGTCGGGGGTCTTGAGGTAGTTGTCGACGGAGGCCTTGACGGCGGCGATGTCGCGGTTGCCGTGGTCGGTGTGGACGTAGCCGAGCACCCTGGTCTTCTCGCCGGTGGCGGTGGTGCGGCCGCGCAGCGCGTCGGCGCGGGACCGCCAGGGTGCGTCGAAGGGGGAGTCGCCGTTGCCCGGGTTCAGGACGACCACCGAGGGGGCGGGAGCGGTGGCGGTCAGGCCGCTCAGCACGCGGTCGTTCGCCCACACGTAGGCGGGGACGCCGATCTCCAGGCCGCGTACGCCCGGTGTCCGGGGTGTCGGGGGCGGTCCGGGGTCCGGTTCGGTGTGCTGGGGGGCGGATGCGGCCGGTGCGACGGGCGGCGCGTCGCGCGCCGACGCGGTGACGGCCGGCGCCGGCGCGGCGAGTAAGAAGACGGCCAGGGATGCGTACAGGGCCTTCACGGCGCGGGGCATGAACGTTCCTCCGGCGGCGGCACAGGGGGGCGACCCGAGGAACACTAGACGGGCGACCCTTCGTTCAAGCCTGAACCGCCCGCATTGGTGCGAGGAACAGAAGAGCGAACCATCGCCTCATCACGTGAACGGCCGCAGCGGAGCCGGCCCCCGCTGCGGCCCGGACCGCCGGGTCCGCCCAGGGCCCTGCCCTCATACGGCGGGCAGTCCGACCCCGTGCGCCAACTGGCCGGCGGCGTGCGCGAAGAAGCCGGTCCGGTCCTCGACGACCCGGTTGAACTGACCGAACACCTCGAAGGACACGAGCCCGACGAGCTGCGCCCAGGCGGCGACCAGCGCGGCGGTGACCTGCGGGGGCAGACCCTCGGCGAACTCCGCGGTCATCCGGTCGGCCTCGGGACGCAGGGTCGACGGCAGGGGCGGCAGGGCGAGACCGCGGCCCTGGTGGGCGGCGCGGAGGATGCCGATGAGGACGTTAGCGAGCCGGGACGCGGGGCCGACGGTGTCCATGGGCGCGCTGTAACCGGGCACCGGGGAGCCGTAGATGAGGGCGTATTCGTGCGGGTGCTCCAGCGCCCAGGCGCGCACGGCCTCGCAGACCGCGATCCAGCGGGCGTGGGGTGCGGCACCGGCGCCGAGGGCCCGGGCGTCGGCCGCCTCGGCGGCGGCGCCGAGGCTGTCGTACGCGTCGATGATGAGCGCGGTGAGCAGCTCGTCGCGGCTGGGGAAGTAGCGGTAGAGGGCGGAGGAGACCATGCCCAGCTCGCGGGCGACGGCGCGCAGGGAGAGTTTGGCGGCGCCCTCGGCCGCGAGTCTGCGGCGCGCCTCGTCCTTGATGGCGGCGGTGACCTCGATGCGGGCCCGTTCCCTTGCCCCTTGCACGGTGCTCATGCAGTCAGTGTGCCATGCACGTGGAGCACTGCCCAGAAATCGGATCACCGATCTACTGAGAGAGCACTGCTCTTGTTTCGGAGCAGCGTTCCGTGCAGACTGTCCTCAAGCGAGAGCAGTGCTCTCCCCCATGCGGAATCAGCCCCGGAGGTCCCCGTGAACGCGCCCACCCCGTACTACGTCCAGGCCGGCCCGTTCGCCACCCGCTTCAACGCGCTCCTGGGCAAGCTGGCACGCTTCGGCATCAGCCTGGCCGGCAGCGCCGAGCTGTCGGTCCGCGGCCGCAAGTCCGGCCAGATGCAGCGGATCCCGGTCAACCCGCACACGCACGGGGGCGCCCAGTACCTGGTCTCGGCCCGCGGCCACTCCCAGTGGGTGCGCAACATGCGGGTCGCGAATGGCGGCGAGCTGCGGGTGGGGCGCAAGGTGCGCGCCTTCACCGCCACCGAGTTGACCGACCCGGTCCTGCACGCCGCCGTCCTGCGCACCTACCTGGAGCGGTGGGGCTGGGAGGTCAACCAGTTCTTCCAGGGGGTCGACGCGAAGTCGTCCGACGCGGAGCTCCAGGCGGCCGCCGCCGACCACCCGGTCTTCCGCATCACGGTGTCGAACTGACCTGACGCGCGCCTGGCCGGCCCCGTTCCCGGGGGGGGCGGAAGGGAGGTGCGCGGCAGGTCCCGACAGGACCGGCCACGCCTCCTTCCCCGCCCCGGCGAACCTCTCCCCTGTCCCTGGCCCCTATCCCTGGCCGCCGCCACGGGCCGCCTGCCGGGCGTCCAGGGCGTGCAGCGCCTTGCGGGCCAGCGGGGAGGTACGGACCAGGTCGGCCAGGGTCGTCGCGCCGCGCGTGATGCGGGCGAAGGCCCGCCACGCCGGACGGAGCCCGGTGATCGCCGCGTGCAACAGGCCCGGCTTGGCCTCGAAGAGGGTCAGCATCCGCCGGCCGATCCCCATCTCCACGCCCAGTCCCGCCTTCACCGCGAAGGCGTAGTTCAGGGCCTGGCGGCGCGCGTCCACCGCGTCCTGAGCCTCGGAGATCTTCACCGCCCACTCCCCCGCGAGCCGCCCCGAGCGCAGCGCGAACGAGATGCCCTCCCGGGTCCACGGCTCCAGGAGGCCGGCCGCGTCGCCCGCCACCAGGACCCGGCCCCGCGAGAGCGGGGACTCGGGCTTGCGGCAGCGGGTCAGGTGCCCCGAGGAGACGGCCGGTTCGAAGCCGGCGAGACCGAGCCGGGCGATGAAGTCGTCCAGGTAGCGCTTGGTCGCGGCGCCTTCGCCCTTGGCCGAGATGACACCGACGGTGAGGGTGTCCCCCTTGGGGAAGACCCATCCGTAACTGCCGGGCAGCGGACCCCAGTCGATCAGCACCCGCCCCTTCCAGTCCTCCGCGACCGTCTCCGGCACGGGGATCTCCGCTTCCAGGCCGAGGTCCACCTGGTCCATCTCGACCCCGACGTGCGCGCCGATCCGGCTCGCGCTGCCGTCCGCGCCGACCACCGCGCGGGCCAGGACGGTCTCCCCGTCGGCGAGCACCACGGCGATCGTGCGCCGGTCGGGCACGGCCGCCCCGTGCTGCTCGACGCGGGCCACGGCCGTACCCGTACGGACGGTGGCGCCGGCCTTCTCGGCCTCGGCGACCAGGCCGGCGTCGAACTCGGCGCGGTTGACGAGCCCGAACAGCATCTGCTTCGAGCGCCGGGTGCGGGTCAGTCTCCCGTTCATGGAGAAGGTGACCGCATGGATGCGGTCCCTGAGGGGCAGCACGAAGCCGGGGGGCAGCGCGTCGCGCGAGGGGCCGATGATCCCTCCACCACAGGTCTTGTACCGGGGCAGTTCGGACTTCTCCAGCAGCAGGACGCGCCGTCCGGCCGTCGCCGCCGCGTACGCCGCCGAGGCCCCGGCCGGTCCCGCTCCGACCACGACCACGTCCCACACCTCGCCGGTCTCCCCGGCCGCCCCGTCGCCCGCGTCCCGCGCGGCCCGCCCCTCGCCCTCGCCTGCCGCCGCGCCTGTGCCTGCGTCTGCGCCCTCGCCCGCGGCGCCTGCGCCCCCGCCCGCGGCGTCTGCACCTGCCGCGTCTGCGCCTGCGTCGTCTGCACCTGCGTCGCGTACGTCGTCGTCGCTGCTCACGATGTGTTGCCGCTCCTGATCACCCGGTTGCTCCGATGCCGGGGAAATCCTACGGCGAGACGCCGCCCCGCCCTGCTGTGCGAGGATCGGGACTGTCTTTCGTCGTACCCGGCATACGCACACCCCGCGGATGCGGGCGGCGTACGCAACGAACAACGTCGCACCCAAAAGGAGCGTGCCCATGTCCCAGAATCCGATCGCCGAGACCATCGCCTCGCTGATGCCCCGCGCCAAGCAGGAGCTGACGGAGCTGGTGGCCTTCCAGTCGGTGGCGGACTGGGCGCAGTTCCCCAAGAGCGAGAGCGAGGCGGCCGCGAACTGGGTGCTCGACGCCCTGCGCGCCGAGGGCTTCCAGGACCTGGCGCTGCTCGACACCCCCGACGGCACCCAGTCCGTGTACGGCTTCCTGCCCGGCCCGGAGGGCGCGCCGACCGTCCTGCTCTACGCGCACTACGACGTCCAGCCGCCGCTGGACGACGCCGCCTGGATCTCCCCGGCCTTCGAGCTGACCGAGCGCGACGGCCGCTGGTACGGGCGCGGCGCGGCCGACTGCAAGGGCGGGTTCATCATGCACCTGCTGGCGCTGCGCGCGCTGAAGGCCAACGGCGGTGTGCCGGTGAGCGTGAAGATGATCCTCGAAGGGTCGGAGGAGCAGGGAACCGGCGGCCTCCAGCAGTACGCCGAGGCCCACCCGGAGCTGCTGAGCGCCGACACCATCGTCATCGGCGACGCGGGCAACTTCCGCCTCGGTCTGCCGACGGTGACGGCCACCCTGCGCGGCATGTGCCTGCTCAAGGTGAAGATCGACACGCTGGGCGGCAACCTGCACTCCGGCATGTTCGGCGGCGCCGCCCCCGACGCGCTGGCCGCGCTGATCCGGGTGCTCGACTCGCTGCGCGCCGCGGACGGTTCGACGACCGTGGACGGGCTCGCCTCGGACGCAGTGTGGGAGGGCCTGCAGTACCCGGAGGCCGACTTCCGCGCCGACGCGAAGGTCCTGGACGGGGTCGAGCTGATCGGTGACGGCACGATCGCGGACCGGCTGTGGGCCCGCCCGGCCGTGACGGTGCTCGGCATCGACTGCCCGCCGGTGGTCGGGGCGACGCCGTCGGTGCACGCGAGCGCGGGCGCGCTGATCAGTCTGCGGGTACCGCCGGGCACGGACACGACCGAGGCCATCAAGCTGCTGCAGGCCCACTTGGAGGCCCACACGCCGTGGCAGGCGCGCCTCGAACTCGAAGTGGTGGGCCAGGGCCAGCCGTTCCAGGCCGACACCGACAGCCCGGCGTACGCGTCGATGCGGGCCGCGCTGGAGACCGCGTACCCCGGCCAGGAGATGCAGATCAGCGGCATGGGCGGTTCGATCCCGCTGTGCAACACGCTGACGTCGCTGTACCCGGAGGCGGAGATGCTGCTGATCGGGCTGAGCGAGCCGGAGGCGCAGATCCACGCGGTGAACGAGAGCGTGTCGCCGCAGGAGCTGGAGCGGCTGTCGGTGGCCGAGGCGCTCTTCCTGGTCAACTACGCGGAGTCCAAGCGCGGCTGAGCCCCGCGGCAGGTGCGGGTGCAGGTGCAGGTACGCCCGGGGCGCGCTCGTCAGTGCGCCCTGGGCGTACTTCGCTCCGGGTGAAGTCGCCTGCCGCGAGCGGGCGGGGGCGCATACGTTCGAGGTATGGATCTTGTCGAAGTACTGCCGAACCGGCTGCACATGCTCCGCTTCCCGATCGGCCAGGCCTACCTCTGGCAGGACGGCGAGGCGCTCACCCTGATCGACGCGGGGAACGTCGAGTCCGCGGCCGAGATCGAGGGGGCCGTCCGCCGTCTCGGGCTGCTGCCCGAACGGCTGGAGCGGATCGTCCTCACGCACTGCCACCGCGACCACGTCGGCGCGGCCGGTGAGCTCCGCGCCCGCTGGGGCGCGCGGGTGCTGGCGCACCGTCTGGACGCGCCCGTGATCCGCGGCGAGCGGCCCGTTCCCGAACCGGCGCTGCTGGACTGGGAGATCCCGTTGTACGCGCACGGCCTGACCGTCCCCGAGGCCCCGCCGACCCCGGTCGACGGCGAGTTGGAGGACGGGGACGCGCTGGGCTTCGGTGACGGGGCGTACGTGGTCCACGCTCCGGGCCACACGGACGGCAGCATCGCCGTCCATCTGCCGCGCCACGGCGTGCTGTTCACGGGCGACTGCGTCGCCGCGGTCGGCCCGCTGATGCTGGGCGTCTTCAACGTGGACCGCGGCCGGGCGATCGACACCTTCCACCGCCTGGCCGCGCTCGCCCCTTCGGTCGCCTGCTTCGGCCACGGCGATCCCCTGACGGTGGACACGGCGGCCGCGCTGGCGGAGGCCGCGGCCCAGACCCCGCCGGCCTGAGGCCGGTCAGCCGACCGGGACGCCCGCCTCCAGGTACAGGGGGCGGCCGCGTTCGCGGGCGCGCAGGGCCCGGCGCAGGCGTTCGTGGCGGTGCGGCGGGAGGAGGCCGGCGGCCTCGGCCTCCGTGACGAAGCACCAGGCCCGCAGTTCCGGGCCCGGCAGCCGGAGCCGGGCGGTCGCCTCCGGCGTGAGGCGGCCGCCGTCGAAGAGCAGGCGCAGGCCCCCGTAGCCGGGGGGCTGCGGGGGCTCCCAGTCGACCACCAACAGGCCGGGGGCGCCGTCGAGTACGAGACCGAGCTCCTCGGCGACCTCGCGTACGCCCGCGCGCGCCGGCGCCTCGCCCGCCTCGACGACCCCGCCGGGGAACTCCCAGCCCGCCTTGTACGTCGGATCCACCAGGAGCACCCGGTCCCGCTCGTCGAAGAGCAGGACCCCGGCCGCCACCGTCTCGCCCGTGGGCTCCGGGGTCTGCACGATGTCGCAGACCGCGGCCGTCTCCGAGCGGACGGCTTCGGCGATCTTTTGGGCCGTCTCCCGGGGGGTCAGGCTCCCGTTGTCGATGACGTGCGCGTCGCCGGTCAGCCAGCCGAGGGCCTGCTGGTAGACGGGGATGTGGTCGTACGCCCATTGCCGCACCCGCAGGTCCACGGCCGACGGCTCCCCCGGCTCCTCCCGCGTGGCGATCCGCTCGCGAAGGATCGTTTCCTCCGGGGCCAGCAGCACGTGCCGCACCGGTATCCGGCGCGCCGCCAGCCCGCCGAAGATCTCGTCCCGGTAGTCCTGGCGCAGCAGGGTCATCGGTACGACGAGCACCCCGCCGACCTCCGCGAGCATCGCCGCCGCGGTGTCCACCACCAGGCGGCGCCAGCTCGGCAGGTCCTGGTAGTCGCTCACCTCCGCCAGCCGTTTGGGCGGCAGCAGTACGCGCAGCGCGTCGCCGATGAACTCGGGGTCGAACAGGGTGCTGTCCGGCAGGATTCCGGTCAGTTCGCGGGCCGTGCTGGTCTTTCCGGCGCTGAATGTGCCGTTGATCCAGACAATCACGTCTACCCCTCTCCCCATGGCTCGTCCGGAGCCCCCAGTGGCTTGCCCGCCCCACCCTGCCACGGAAACCTCACTCTCGGCCGAGTGCTTATCCTCAAGGTCACAGCCCCGCCCGAGACCTCCGGAGGATTCACGACCGTGCCCCACCACCGCCCGTCCGAGCCCCGCTACGGCAACCGGCCGACCATGAAGGACGTGGCGGCCCAGGCGGGCGTCGGCCTGAAGACGGTGTCGCGGGTGGTCAACGGCGAACCGGGCGTCACCCCCGAGACGGAGAAACGGGTCCACGAGGCCATCGAGGCGCTGGGCTTTCGCCGCAACGACAGCGCCCGCGTCCTGCGCAAGGGCCGTACCGCCACCGTGGGCCTGATCCTGGAGGACCTCGCAGACCCCTTCTACGGTCCGCTGAGCCGGGCGGTGGAGGAGGTGGCCCGCGCGCACGGGGCGCTGCTCATCAACGGTTCCAGTGCCGAGGACCCGGACCGCGAGCGGGAGTTGGCGCTCGCGCTGTGCGCCCGCCGGGTGGACGGGCTGATCGTGATCCCCGCCGGGGACGACCACCGCTACCTGGAGCCGGAGATCCGGGCCGGTGTGGCGACCGTGTTCGTGGACCGTCCGGCCGGACGGATCGACGCGGACGTGGTGCTGTCGGACAATTTCGGCGGCGCCCGGACGGGCGTCGCCCATCTCATCGCGGGCGGCCACCGCCGGATCGGCTTCATCGGCGACCACCCCCGTATCCACACGGCGACGGAGCGTCTGCGCGGCTTCCGGGCGGCGATGACGCACGCGGGCCTCGCGGTGGCCGATTCCTGGGTCTCGCTCGGTTCGACGAGCCCCGGGCGGGTCACGGCGGCGGCCCGGGACATGGTCACGGGTCCGGAGCCGGTGACCGCCCTGTTCGCGGCCAACAACCGCGTGACGGTCACGGTGGTACGGGTCCTGGCCGCCCTGGACCGCCCGGTGGCCCTGGTCGGCTTCGACGACTTCGAACTGGCCGACCTGCTCCGCCCGGGCGTCACGGTGGTCGCCCAGGACCCCGCGGCCCTGGGCCGGGTGGCGACGGACCGCCTCTTCCAACGCCTGGCGGGGGCCGCCGCGCCCCCGACCCGCATCGAACTCCCGACCCGCCTGGTCCCCCGCGGCTCGGGCGAGCTCCCGCCCGTCAGCCGATGAGGTGCGCGGCACGGGCACGGCCGAGCCGCTGCGGCGCGCCGGGGGCGCCCGGCCGGGCCCCGGGGGTACCGCGCGTCAGGCTCAGGCGGACGCCGTCAGCGTCGCCGAGCGCCGCGGGATGGCGAAGGCGTCCAGTTCCGCGCGGGTCAGGCCGGTCAGGGCCGTGACCTCCTCCGGCCCCACCGCGCCGCAGTCGAGGCCGCGGACCAGGTAGCCGGCCAGCGCCTTGGCGGTGGCGGGCTCGTCCATCACGTCGCCCTCGATCTTGGCGACGTACGCCTTCAGGCGCGCGGCGGCGGTCTCAAGACCCTCGCGGTAGAAGGTGAAGACGGCCGCGTAGCGGGTCGGCAGGTGCGCCGGGTGCATGTCCCAGCCCTGGTAGTAGGCGCGGGCCAGGGCGCGGCGGGTGAGGCCGTAGTGCAGCTTCCAGCCCTCGTGGACCTTCGCGGTGGTGCCGATGGGCAGCACGTTCGTCGAGCCGTCGGAGACGCGCACGCCGGTGCCGGCGGCGGCGACCTGCATGATCGCCTTCGCATGGTCGGCGGCGGGGTGGTCGCTGGCCTGGTAGGCGGCGGAGACGCCGACGCAGGCGCTGTAGTCGAAGGTGCCGTAGTGCAGGCCGGTGGCGCGGCCCTTGGAGGCCTCGATCATGCGGGCGACGGTGGCGGTGCCGTCGGAGGCCAGGATGGACTGGCTGGTCTCGATCTGGATCTCGAAGCCGATCCGGCCCGGGCGCAGGCCGCGGGCCGTCTCGAAGGCCTCCAGGAGCTTGACGAAGGCGCTGACCTGCTCGGCGTAGGTGACCTTGGGGAGGGTCAGGACCAGCCCCTCCGGCAGGCCGCCGTGCTCCAGCAGCCCGGAGAGGAAGATGTCCGTGGTGCGGATGCCGCGGTCGCGGACGTTGGACTCCATGCACTTCATGCGGATGCCCATGTACGGGGCGTTGGTGCCGTTGGAGAACGCCTCCGAGACGAGGCGGGCGGCGCGGGCCGCGGCCTGGTCCTCCTCCTCGTCGGAGCGGACGCCGAAGCCGTCCTCGAAGTCGACGCGCAGGTCCTCGACGGGCTCGGAGGCGAGCTTGGCGCGGACGCGGTCGTAGACGGGTACGGCCAGCTCGTCGGAGATGCCGAGTACGCGGGCGAAGGTGGCGGCGTCCGGGGCGTGCTCGTCGAGCGCGGCGAGGGCCTGGTCGCCCCAGGAGCGGATGGTGTCGGCCGCGAAGACGTCACCGGGCACGTAGACGGTGTGGATCGGCTGCCGGGTGCCGGGGTCGCCCGGGTAGTGGCGCGCGAGTTCCGCGTCCACCGGCGCGAGGGAGGCGCTGATGCCCTCGCTGACCGCGCCTGCGAGGCTCGTCGCCACCTTCTCCTGCTGACCCATCGTGCACTCTCCTCTTTTCCGCTTCACGGAAGCTTAGATCCGCATAGCAGAATTTAGTCACGGGGTTCCGCTCCGTCAATGGTCCCCCTCCCGTCCTGGACAAACGACTCGGGGCCGTGCGGTGACAATCACCACACGGCCCCGGAGAAGAACCAAGCTGAGAAGAGAAGCGCAGGTCAGCCCTTGCGGACCTTGATCTGCTCGGTCAGCTGCGGGACGACCGCGAAGAGGTCGCCGACCACGCCGTAGTCGACGAGGTCGAAGATCGGGGCCTCGGCGTCCTTGTTGATGGCCACGATGGTCTTCGAGGTCTGCATGCCCGCGCGGTGCTGGATCGCGCCCGAGATGCCGGAGGCGATGTATAGCTGCGGGGAGACCGACTTGCCGGTCTGGCCGACCTGGTTGGAGTGCGGGTACCAGCCGGCGTCGACGGCGGCACGCGAGGCGCCGACGGCCGCGCCGAGGGAGTCCGCGAGCTCCTCGATGATGTGGAAGTTCTCGGCGCCGTTGACGCCGCGGCCGCCGGAGACCACGATCGCGGCCTCGGTCAGCTCGGGGCGGCCGGTCGACTCGCGCGGGGTGCGGCCGGTGACCTTGGTGCCGGTGGCCAGGGCGCCGAAGGTGACGGCGAGCGCCTCGACGGTGCCGGCGGCCGGAGCGGCCTCGACCGGGGCCGAGTTCGGCTTCACGGTGATGACCGGGGTGCCCTTGGAGACACGGGACTTGGTGGTGAACGACGCGGCGAAGGCGGCCTGCGTCGCGACCGGACCCTCGTCACCCGCCTCCAGGTCGACGGCGTCGGTGATGATGCCGGAGCCGATGCGGACCGCGAGGCGGGCCGCGATCTCCTTGCCCTCGGCGGAGGACGGGACGAGCACCGCGGCGAGGGAGCCTGCGGCGGACACGGAGTCGTACGCGGCCTGGAGCGCGTCCACCTTCGGTACGACGAGGTACTCGGTGAACTCGGGGGCGTCGGCGGTGAGGACCTTGACCGCGCCGTGCTCGGCGAGCACCGCGGCGGTGGCGTCGGCACCGGCGCCCAGGGCGACGGCGACGGGCTCGCCGATGCGGCGGGCCAGCGTCAGCAGCTCGAGGGTGGGCTTGCGGACGGCGCCGTCCACGTGGTCGACGTAGACGAGAACTTCAGCCATGGGACTGCTCTCCTGCGATTGCGAAGTGTCTGGGGGCTAAGGAAGGGCGGCGGAAGCTCTTAGATGAACTTCTGGCCGGCCAGGAACTCGGCCAGCTGCTTGCCGCCCTCGCCCTCGTCCTTGACGATCGTGCCGGCGGTACGGGCCGGGCGCTGCGCCGCGGCGTCGACCACGGTCCAGGAGCCTTCCAGACCGACCTCGTCGGCCTCGATCTCCAGGTCCTCCAGGTCCCAGGACTCCACCGGCTTCTTCTTGGCGGCCATGATGCCCTTGAAGGAGGGGTAGCGGGCCTCGCCCGACTGGTCCGTCACCGAGACGAGCGCGGGGAGGGAGGCCTCCAGCTGCTCGCTCGCGGTGTCGCCGTCGCGGCGGCCGGTCACGGTGCCGTCCTCGACCTTGACCTCGGAGAGCAGGGTGACCTGCGGGACGCCCAGGCGCTCGGCCAGGATCGCCGGGAGGACGCCCATGGTGCCGTCGGTCGACGCCATACCCGTGATGACCAGGTCGTATCCGGCCTTCTCGATCGCCTTGGCGAGCACCAGCGAGGTGGCCATGACGTCGGAGCCGTGCAGGTCGTCGTCCTCGACGTGGATGGCCTTGTCGGCGCCCATCGACAGCGCCTTGCGCAGCGCGTCCTTGGCGTCCTCGGGACCCACCGTCAGGACGGTGATCTCGGCGTCGTCGGCCTCGTCGGCGATCTGCAGCGCCTGCTCGACGGCGTACTCGTCGAGCTCCGACAGCAGGCCGTCGACGTCGTCACGGTTGACGGTCAGGTCCTCGCTGAACTGCCGGTCGCCAGTGGCGTCGGGGACGTACTTCACACAGACAACGATCCTCAGGCTCACGCCGGCTCTCCTACCGCATCGTCTTTTCTGGTACCGCCTTATGCAGGCAGCATAGGCGCCTTGTCGGGCGGATCCCGGTCGGGGCGGCCCGCGCTCCGAAGGGAATGTTACTCGTCAGTACACAGCGGGTGCGGCCACATCGCAAGGCCGGTCAACTGTGATCTGCCCAACGCCGCCCGAGACGCCCGAGCAGGGACGATTCAGTCACGCAACGCGTTGAAGCGTCCCTGGTGGTACAGCAGGGGGCGGCCTTCCCCCGCAGGGTCCCCCACGACCGCCTCCGCGATGATCACACGGTGCTCGCCCGCGGGCACCCGGGCCACGACGCGGCAGACCAGCCACGCCAGTACGCCGTCCAGCACCGGGACCCCGTGCGGCCCCTCGCTCCAGCCGGTGGCCGGGCCGAAGCGGTCGGCCCCGCTGCGCGCGAACAGGCCGGCCAGCTCGCGCTGGTGCTCGCCGAGTATGTGGACCCCGAGGTACTCGCCGTCGCGCACCGCGGGCCAGCTGGAGGCCCCGGTGGCGATCGTGAAGGACAGCAGCGGAGGGTCGGCGGAGACGGAGTTGAGCGAGGTGGCGGTGAAGCCCACCGGCCGCCCGTCGTCCTGGCCGGTGATCACGGCGACGCCGGCGGCGTGCTGCCGGAAGACGGAACGCAGGAGGTCGGGCGAGCCGGGGCGGCCGGCGCCGGAGCGGGGGAACGGGGCCGTCGCCACCGTGGGGACCGTCGGAGCAGTCATCAGGGTTCTGCTTTCTACCGCGAAACGCGCGGGCACTGTCGAGGATCGGGGGGCGGGGACGTCAGCGATCCCGACAGCGCGCGCTCGCGTGGCGGGCGAGGTCCACGTGGACCCGTCCGTAGAGCAGGAGTTCATACCGCATGCCGCCAGCCTGGCGATCTCCCGTGGACACAGTCAAGCGAGAACGGCCAGATGTCAGGCGCGTCACGCTGCGTGCGGGCGCGCCCACCGGCGCGCGCACCGGCGCGTCCGGTGTGCCGCACCGGCGCCGGCGCCGCGCCCCGCGGCGTCCGCCGGAGCCCCCGCACCGCCCGGCCCGCCCCCGCCGTCGCCCGTCAGACGGCGGCCCCCAGGGCGGCGATCACATCCACCTTGCGCGGCATCCCGGCCGCGCGCCGGACGATCCGGCCCGTCGCGTCCAGCACGAGCACGGTCGGGGTCTTCTCGATGCCGAGGGCCCGTACGAGGTCGAGCCGGTCCTCCGCGTCGATCTCGATGTGCGCGACCCCCTCGACCATGGCCGCGACCTCGGCGAGGATCCTGCGGGTGGCCCGGCAGGGCTGGCAGAAGGCGCTGGAGAACTGCACCAGGCTGGCCCGCTCGCCCGGTTCGGCGCCCAGGTCCGCGGCGCCCAGCCGGGTCCCCGGGCCGTCCCCGCGGCCTTCCGGCCGGACCGCCCGGCCGTCTTCGTCCCCGAGCATCCGTTCTCCCGTCGTCGCCTGCGTGTGCGTACGCCGTCCCCGTACGCTGGTACGTGGATCGGAGCACTCCGCGGTCCCCCGGCATTCCCCGGCGTGACGAGAATCTCCCCGGGCAAAGGCTTACGGACTGGCCAGCGGGCCCCGTATGGGGCACGATCCCCATGGTCGCGTACCTACGCTTCCGTAACTTCCGGCCGGGAGCACCTCCCCAGGCAGAAAGCGGGGTCTCCCCAATGGCTGAGCTCGTCTACCCTCCCGTGATCGGTGCCGCGCACGGACTCTTCCGTGCGCTCGACATCCGTATCGACATGCAGGGCACCGACAACATCCCCCGCAAGGGCGGCGCGGTCCTGGTGTCGAACCACATCGGATACCTCGACTTCATCTTCGCCGGTCTGACCGCGCGGCCGCAGAAGCGCCTGGTGCGCTTCATGGCCAAGGACTCGGTGTTCCGGCACAAGGTGTCCGGTCCGCTGATGCGCGCGATGAAGCACATCCCCGTCGACCGCAAGCAGGGTGAGGCCGCCTACCAGCACGCCCTGGACTCGCTGCGGTCGGGCGAGATCATCGGGGTCTTCCCCGAGGCGACGATCTCCCAGTCGTTCACGCTCAAGAGCTTCAAGTCGGGTGCGGCGCGCATGGCGCAGGATGCCGGGGTCCCGCTGATCCCGGTGGCGCTGTGGGGCACGCAGCGGCTGTGGACCAAGGGGCGCCCGAAGGACCTCAAGCGCAGCCACATCCCCGTGACCATGCGCGTGGGCGAGCCCATGGAGGCCCCGGCCGACCAGTTCGCCGGCGCCATCACGCGGCGGCTGCGCGAGCGCGTGCAGGAGCTGCTGGACGCGGCCCAGCGCGCCTATCCGGCCAAGCCCAGCGGCCCCGAGGACTCCTGGTGGCTGCCGGCCCACCTGGGCGGCACCGCGCCGACGGCGGCCCAGGTCCGCGAAGCGGGCTGACCGCCGCGACGCCCCCGCCCGCCGGGCTCAGTTGGGGTTCTCGGCGTGGGTCAGGGTCTCCCAGGCCTCGAAGTGGTTCTCCGTGCCCGCCGGGCGCCTGCCCTCGGTGAGCCTGCGGGTGTTCTCCATGGTGACGCCGAGCCGGGTGTGCAGGGCGTTGTAGCCGACCTCGGTCGCCGGGCCGAGGCCCTTGGTCAGGCTTCCGCCGCACAGCCAGGAGGGCACGGGCGCGCCGAGTTCGTACGTGGCGTGGAAGCCGAGCGCGTGCCGCAGCCGGTCGTTGAACTGCGGGTAGAGGTCGCGGCCTTGGATCCGCGAGGTCTCGGCGACGTGCAGGGCCGCGGCGATCCCCATGCCGGTGTGGCCGAAGTCCCGGCAGGTCTCCTGGGCGAGGCCGTCCACGAAGGTGCTCTGGCCGTGCCAGTAGTCGATCAGCTCGCCGCGGGTGTCGATGGACGAGCGCGGCGGGTACGCGGGCTGCGCACCGTCGGAGGCCAGGTAGAAGTAGGCGGGGACGCGACCGAGGTAGATGCCCATCGCCTTGTCGTATCCGGCCCGGTCGTCGAGGTGGACCGTGATCCCGACCGCGGCGTCCATCATGATCAGTTCCCAGTTGCCGTTGCTGTTCGGCCTGCCGTTGATCACTTCGGGCAGGTAGACGTCGCGCAGCATGGTCGCGAAGCGGCCCTGGTTCGGCCAGCCGCCGGTGTACGTGTGCTTGATGATCTCGGCGGCGCGCGGCCAGGTGGAGCCCGCCCAGCCACTCTGCAGCGGCGCGTTGCTGTTGGTGTGGTCCTTGATCTTCGCGGACCAGGCGTCCATCAGCTCGATCGACTTCTTCGCATGGCGGCTGTCGCGGGTGATGTACCAGGCGAGCGCCTGGCTGTACGCGGCGATGGCGTCCTCACGCTCGTCCGAACAGCCGATGTTCGGGTTCGAGTAGGAGCCGCACTCGACGACCTCGCGCGGCTTGGGGGTGCGCGACAGCGAACCGTACTTGCTCGCCAGCATCTGGTCGTACGCGGCCTTCCACGGCTGCCGGCCGGCCTGCACCTGCGTACGGACGAAGTCCAGCTGGGCACGGCTGTTGAGCACTCCGGGATGGGCGAACGCGGCAGGGGCCGCGGCCTGCGTCGCGGGTGTGGCTGGCGTGGACGGCATGGCGGGCGTGGCGCTGGTGGGGGCGGGGACCAGGGTCACCGCGAGGCCGAGGGCGAGGGCGCCGAGGCCTGCGGGTAATCCGAAACGCATGGGGGGCCTTCCGGTGGGAGAGTTCCGGCGGGAGGGGTTCCGGTAGGCCGAAGATACTCATGCTCATGCCAAGCTGACAACGAGGTCTGACAAGAAAGTTTCCTATCAGGTCTGCAGCTTCCGGCGCCGGTGGGCGGTGACACGGACCCGCGTCGCACAGGTGGTGGTGCAGTAGCGGCGCGCACTGCCCGGCCCGGTGGCGAGGAAGAACCGCCCGCAGCCCTCGGCCGCGCAGGCCCCCCAGGCGATCCGCCCGTACTCGGTGAGCAGCTGGGCGAGCGCGAGGGCGCCCGAGGCCAGGAACCAGTCCCCCCAGCCGGCCCCCTCACCCCGGTCGGCGTGCAGGTGCCAGGGGTGGCCGTCGTGCCGGGTGAGCCGGGGCCGGGTGCCGCACTCCTCGAACAGCGCGTTGAGCGCCTGCGCGGCACGGTCCTCGTCGCGCTCGGCGAGCACCGCCCCCATCCGCCGGGCGGCGGCGCGCAGTTCGGCCGCGCTCGCCTCGGGGAACGCCCGCTCGGTGAGGTCGGCGGGGCGCTCCCCGTGCGCGGCGAGGAGCTCCGCCAGGTCGGCGCGCGGCAGTTCGGGGGTCGCGCGGACCGCCTCGGCGAGGTCGATCAGCCGTCGCGCCGCCGAGAAGCCTCCTCGGGGCTGCGCCATGCCCGGATCCTTTCCCACTACACCAACATGACGTAACGTCTTTTCCAGCTATCACGTTACATCACGCGGGGGGCGGAATGGGCGGGTTCGGGCGGTATCTGGCGGCGGCACTGGCGGCCAGGTTCGCGAACGAGGGCATGGGCATGGCCGTGGTGCTCCTCGCCCTGGAACGCACCGGGAGCGCGGCGCACGGGGCGTTCGTGCTGACGGCCTGGCTGGTTCCGAACGTGCTGGCGGCTCCGCTCGCGGGCGTCGCAGCGGGCCGCACCCGCAGGCCCCGGCTGTTCCACGTCGGCGCGCTCGCCACGTTCACGGCCGCCGTGGCGGCGCTGTCGGTGCTGCTGGGCCGGGCGCCGGGGGCGCTGGTGCTCGCCGTGGCGGTGCTCGGCGGGACCTGTGGGCCGATGGTCACGGGCGGGCTCTCCAGCCTGGTCACCGGGCTGGTCCCGGCCGGCCCCGGGCGGGACCGCGCGTACGGCTGGGACGCCTCCACCTACAACGCCGCGGCGGTCACCGCCCCGGCGGTGGTGAGCCTGATCGCGGCGACGGTCTCGGCCGGGCCGGCGATGGGGGCCCTGGCGGTGTCCGGGGCGCTGGCTGCGGCGCTGGCCGCGACCCTGGCGTACGAGGACCGGGGCGCCGCGGGGACCCGGAGCGGGCCCCGGGCCGGGGTGGGTGCGGGGCTGGCGGCGCTGTGGCGGGTCCGGGAACTGCGGGCGATCACCTCGGCCACGACGCTCGCGTTCGTCGGCATCGGCTCCCTCACCACCACCTCGGTGCTGCTGGCCACCGGGCTCGGCAGCCCCGGCGCCGGCGGCGTGCTGATGACGGCCTTCGCGGTGGGCGCCTTGGCGGGCTCGCTCACGCTGGGCCGCATGACGTCGGTGGAGCCGGGCCGGCTGGTGCGGTGGGCGCTGACCGGGACGGGGGTGGCGCTGACGGCGGCCGCGTTCACGCCGTCCGTCGCCCTCACGGCGGCGCTCTTCGCGGTGGCCGGGGTGTGCGACGGGCCGCTGCTCACGGCCACCCTGCGGATCCGCGCGGAGTACGCCCCGGCGGGGGTGCGGACCCAGGTGTTCACCCTGGGGGCGGGCTTGAAGATGACGGCCGCGTCGGCCGGCGCGGCCCTGGTGGGGCTCGCGGCCGCCGCGCCCGCGGGGCTGCTGCTGACCGGGATCGCCGGGCTTCAGTTCGCCGCCGCCCTGCTGCACGTCCTGGCGTCGGGGCGGGGACCCGCACCGGGGAAGGCGGTCACAGGGCCGTCGGCAGGTTTCGCCACAACTCCGCCCGGTCGGCGGAGCCCTGGAGCGCCGTGAGGGTGGCCGGGTGCGGGGCGGCGTACAGCTCGGGGTAGTCGACCTCGCCGCAGTCCGGGCGTACGGGGAAGGCCAGTCGCTCCTCGTCCAGGCTGAACCGCGCGTCCACGCCGGGCTTGTTGCCGCGCGGGTCCAGGCGGACCCACCGCTCCGCGCCGGGCAGCCGCAGGGCGACCAGCCCGTGGACCATGGGGTTCGCGCCGTCGTCGTCCACCAGGCGCTGGTAGCACAGGCCCGCCGGGATGCCCTGGGCGCGCAGCAGGGCGACGAGGGCGTGGGACTTGGCGTAGCAGATGCCGTTGCGCGTGGCGAGGACGTCGGAGGCCCGCCAGGAGACCCGGAGGTCACCGGAGTCCGCCGAGTGCGGGATGGTGTCGCGGACGAACTCGAAGGCCGCTTCGGCGTATGAATATGCGTCCGGGGCGGTGCGCCAGAGCGTGTCGGCGGTTTCCTGCACCAGCGGATGCCAGTGGTCGATCGCCTGGTCGGAGGCCAGATAGGCGTGGATATCAGGGTCCTGAGGGATCAGCTGCATGCCCCGGAGCATAGCTACGCCCCCACCGTAGATCAATAGATTTACGGCGGGGGGCATATCTATGCAGCAATGGGGGCTAGCGTGCGAGCTCTTCCTTCAGGGCCTGGAGGAAGCCGTCCACGTCCTCTTCCTGGGTGTCGAAACCGCACATCCACCGGACATCGCCGGCTGCCTCGTCCCAGAAGTAGAAGCGGAAACGCTTCTGCAGCCGCCGCGACACCTCGTGCGGCAGACGCGCGAACACCGCGTTCGCCTGGACCGGGTAGAGGATCTCCACGCCGTCCGCCTCGCGCACGCCGGCGGCCAGCCGCTGCGCCATCGCGTTGGCGTGCCGGGCGTTGCGCAGCCACAGGTCCTTGGCGAGCAGCGCCTCCAGCTGGACCGACACGAAGCGCATCTTGGACGCGAGCTGCATCGACATCTTGCGGATGTGCTTCATCTGCCGGACCGCGTCCGGGTTGAGCACCACCACGGCCTCGCCGAACATCATGCCGTTCTTCGTGCCGCCGTACGACAGCACGTCGACGCCCACCGCGTTCGTGAAGGCGCGCATCGGCACGTCGAGCGAGGCGGCGGCGTTGGCTATCCGGGCCCCGTCGAGATGGACCTTCATGCCGAGCCCGTGCGCGTGCTCGCAGATCGCGCGGATCTCGTCGGGCGTGTAGACGGTCCCCAGCTCGGTGTTCTGGGTGATCGACACGACCTGCGGCATCGCCCGGTGCTCGTCCTCGAAGCCCCAGGCCTCCTGGTCGATCAGCTCGGGCGTGAGCTTGCCGTCCGGAGTCGGGACCGCGAGCAGCTTGAGGCCCGCCATCCGCTCGGGAGCGCCGCCCTCGTCCACGTTGATGTGGGCGCTCTTGGCGCAGATCACCGCTCCCCAGCGGTCCGTCATCGCCTGGAGGGCGGTGACGTTGGCGCCGGTGCCGTTGAAGACCGGGAAGGCTTCCGCGTACGGCCCGAAGTGGCTGCGGATGACCTTCTGGAGGTGTTCCGTGTAGTCGTCCTCGCCGTAGGCGACCTGGTGGCCGCCGTTGGCGAGCGCGACGGCGGCCAGGACCTCGGGATGCACCCCCGCGTAGTTGTCGCTCGCGAAACCGCGCACCGCCGGGTCGTGGTGGCGCCGGGCATCGGTCTTCACGGCATCGGTTCTCACGGTTGCGGAGTGAGCCACAGACGCTGTCCGTTCACATCGGTGGCGGGCCGCTCCCACACGCCGGCGATGGCCTCGGCCAGCTCCGTCACGTCGGTGAAGCCCGCGAACTTCGCATTGGGACGCTCCGCGCGCATCGCGTCGTGCACCAGTGCCTTGATGACCAGGATCGCAGCCGCCGCGCCGGGGCCTTCGTCGCCCCCCGCCTTGCGGAAGGAGTCCGCCATGGCCAGGGTCCAGGCCTCGGCTGCCGCCTTGCCCGCGTTGTACGCGGCGTTGTTGGCGACCGGCTTGTGCGCGCCGGACTGGCTGACGAGCACGAACCGGCCGCGTTCGCTGCGCAGCAGGCCGTCGTGGAAGGCGAGCGAGGTGTGCTGGACCGTGCGGATGAGAAGCTTCTCCAGGAAGTCCCAGTCCGCGAGGTCGACGTCGGTGAAGGTCTTGCTGCCGCGCCAGCCGCCGACGAGGTGCACCAGGCCGTCGATCCGGCCGTACTCCTTCTCGGTGGTCTCGGCCCAGGCCCGGGTGGCGCCCAGGTCGAGCAGGTCCACCGTGTCACCGGTGATCGTGGCGCCGCCGTGGGCGTAGCGTGCCGCGTCCACGGCCTCCGCGAGCCGCGCCGGGTCGGCGTCGGACGCGACGACCACCGCACCCGCCTCGGCGAGGCGGAGCAGGGTGGCGCGGCCGGCGGGCCCGCCGGCCCCGGCCACCGCCACCACCGCTCCGTTCAGCTTTCCGTTGCCGTTCCCGGAGCCGTTCATCTCTGCAGCCTCCTGTGGGCGAGTGCTCACGCGGCGACCCGCTCGGCCTGCTCTGCGTTCAGAGCGGTGATGCCCTTGGTCGAGGCGATGGTGCCCTTGAGCTTCTTGGCGAGCGCCTCAAAGAACATGCTGAGCGGAAACTCGTCCGGAAGCACGTCGTCGACGAGCTTGCGCGGCGGCTGCGTCATGTCGAGCGCGTCGGGGCCCTTGGCCCACTTTGACCCGGGGTGCGGGGCGAGGTACGTCGAGACCAGCTCGTAGGCCTTGAACCAGTGCACCAGCTTCGGGCGGTCGATGCCGGCCCGGTACAGGTCCTCGATCTCCGCGCACAGCTGGTTGGTGACCTGGGGGGCGCGCATCCAGTCGATCTTCAGCTTGTTGTCCGTCCAGCGCACGACGTCGTGCTTGTGGAGGTAGGCGAAGAGCAGCTGGCCGCCGAGACCGTCGTAGTTGCGGTTGCGGTCGCCGGAGACCGGGAAGCGGAACATCCGGTCGAAGAGGACGGCGTACTGCACGTCACGGCCGTGCTCGTTGCCCTCGGACTCCAGCTTCACGGCCTCCTTGAAGGCGGTGAGGTCGCAGCGCAGCTCCTCCAGGCCGTACATCCAGAACGGCTGGCGCTGCTTGATCATGAAGGGGTCGAAGGGCAGGTCGCCGTGGCTGTGGGTGCGGTCGTGGACCATGTCCCACAGCACGAAGGCCTTCTCGCAGCGCTCCTGGTCGGTGACCATGGCGGCGATGTCGGCCGGCAGGTCGACGCCGAGGATGTCGACGGCGGCCTGGGTGACCTTGCGGAAGCGTGCTGCCTCGCGGTCGCAGAAGATGCCGCCCCAGGTGAAGCGCTCGGGGGCCTCGCGCACGGCGATGGTCTCCGGGAAGAGCACGGCGGAGTGGGTGTCGTAGCCCGCGGTGAAGTCCTCGAAGGTGATGCCGAGGAAGAGCGGGTTGTCGTACCGGGTGCGCTCCAGCTCGGCGAGCCACTCGGGCCACACCATCTTGAGCGCGACGGCCTCCAGGTTGCGGTCCGGGTTGCCGTTCTGCGTGTACATCGGGAAGACGACGAGGTGCTGGAGCCCGTCGGCGCGCTCGGCGGCCGGCTGGAAGGCCAGCAGGGAGTCCAGGAAGTCCGGGACCCCGAAGCCGCCCGCGGCCCACTTGCGCAGGTCGCCCACCAGCGCCTCGTGGTACGCGGTCGCGTGCGGGAGCAACGGCGAGAGCGTCTCGACGGCACGGATCACGCGCCCGACGGCCGCTTCGGCCGTGTGCTGGGCGGGGGCGCCCTCGGCGTCGAAGTCGATGGAGCCGTCCTTGGCCTGCCACGGGCGGATCTCCTCCACGGCGGCCTTGAGCTCGGGCCACGCAGGGTGGTCCACCACCCGCGCCCCGGCGGTTATCGCGGCCCCGCCGATGCCCGGCACAAGAGTTTCCGTCATGTCACTTCCTCCACAGGAGAACCTCACGTCAAGGCAGCGTAAACGTGCGAGGCTGTTCCAGCCAAGTGGTAACGCGGGAAAATATCCTGCGTCACCCCCCGATTCACCGGAAGTCTTCCCGTTCGTCAGGGTGGAATCGGTGGCTCCGCCCAGTCGCGCCAAGGCTTCCCGGGCCTGGGGCACTACGGCGGGCGGCCCGGGGAAGCCGGGGAACGTCCCGGGACGACCGTCGAAAACCGCCGCGACCCAGGCTGCCCGCCGGGTCCAGGGGGGCGGGACCGCGCCCCGTCAATCCGCAGGGGACGCGCCCACGCGTGAGTGACGCGGGCAGCCGCGCACCCCGCCTCCAGGGGGCGCACAACCCCGGCGGGAAGCGGCCGGGGGCGCCCTTCCGGGCCGGTGCACGGGCGGTCCCTTCGCACCCTCGGCGCACTAGCATGCGTCCTCATCGCGCGGCCGGTCGGGACACCGCGACCGCGCGGGAAGCCGCCGTCGACGGAAGCGAGAGAACCTTGACTTTCCTCACCATCGGTCACCGCGGGGTCATGGGTGTCGAACCGGAGAACACCCTGCGGTCGTATCGCCAAGCGGAACGTTGCGGCATGGACGTCATCGCCCTCGACCTCCGCCTGAGCAAGGACGGCGCCCTCGTCGCCCTGCACGACCCCGAGGTGGACCGGACCACCGACGGCTCGGGGGCCGTCGCCGATCTGACGCTGGCCGAGCTGCGCGAGCTGGACGCCGGTCAGGGCGAGCACGTGCCGGTCTTCGAGGAGGTCCTGGAGACCGTCCGGGCGCCCCTGCACGTGTCCGTGCGGGACCTGGCCGCCGCCCGGGTGCTCGCGGAGCTGATCCTGCGCCGCGACCTCACCGCGCGGGTGGAGGTCGCCTCCTCCCGGGACGAGGTGCTCACCGAGACGGCCCGGCTGGTTCCGGGTGTGCGGACCACCCTGTACACGGCCTCGCCCGGCGACGACGCCGAGGGCGTCGTCGGCCGTGCGCTGGCCGCGGGCGCCGGGACGATCGCCCTGGACATCCGCCGGGTCACGCTGAAGACCGTGGAGTCGGCGCACGTGGCCGGACTGCGGGTGACCGGCTGGACGGTCAACACGCTGGAGCAGCTGCGGCTCGCCCGGGCGCTGGGCCTGGACGGCGCGGCCACGGACTTCCCGGAGATCCGCAGCACCGGCCGCTTCACCGCCTAGAGGAGGACGGCGCTCAGAGCGGCTTGACCAGCAGCTCGAAGGCCAGGTCGTCCCGGAGCGGCACGCCGAAGCGTTCGTCTCCGTAGGGGAAGGGGCTCAGTTCGCCGGTGCGCCGGTAGCCGCGGCGCACGTAGTAGGCGATGAGCTCCTCCCGTACGTTCACCACCGTCATGCGCATCTCCCCGGCGCCCCACGTCTCGCGGGCGCGGCGTTCGGCCTCGGCCAGGATCTCCTTGCCGAGGCCGGCGCCCTGCAGCCCGGGGCGGACGGCGAACATGCCGAAGTAGGCGTGGTCCCCCCGGTGTTCGAGCTGGCAGCAGGCGACGAGCGCACCTGCGCGCTCGACGACGAGCAGGACGGCGTCCGGGCTCGCGATGACCGCGCGGACCCCGTCCGGGTCCGTGCGCTGCCCGTCCAGGAAGTCCGCCTCCGTGGTCCAGCCGGCCCGGCTGGCGTCGCCGCGGTAGGCGGACTCGACGAGCTTCACCAGCTCCGGTACATCCGCCTCCACGGCACTGCGGAAGCTCAGGGCGGCGGGCTGGGCGGTCGGCATCGGGCGCTCCGTTCGGTGCGGTGGCATATGACATGCCTGGTGAGGCAGGGAGAGCGTAACCCGGACCGGCGTGAGGGCCCCCTGAGTGGGCATCTCTCCCCCTGACGCCGACGAACCGGGGGGTCTTGCCGTGCACGGTTCCACCCTGTCCCTCTCCGCCTCCCTCTCCTCCTGGCTGTTGGTGCTGCTGAGCGCGGTGAGCGGCGGGTACTGCCTGTGGCGGGTGCGCGGGCCGGGCGGCGGCGGGGAGGCCGTGATGGGCTTCGGCATGGCGCTGATGGCGGTGCCCCTCGGACGCGCGGACGAGTGGCGGGCGGCCGTTCTGGGGGCGGTCTTCTGCGGTGCGGCCCTGCACGCCGTGTGGCTGCTGCGGGGCGGCGGCCACCACGCGCACCACCTGGTGGGCTCGCTGACGATGGTGTACATGGCCTTGATGGCGGGGTCGGGACACGGGGAGGGTGCCGGCCACGGGGGCGGGCACGCGGAGGGCGCCGGACTGCCGCTGCTGACCGGGGCGCTCCTGCTCTACTACGCCGGGTACGTGGTGCTCGGCGGAGCCCGGCTGGTCACCGCGGGCGGCCCGGCCGCGCAGCCGGACCCGGACCGCCGCGGCGGCCCTCCTGAGGTGATCCGCGCCTGCCGACTGACCATGGCCATAGGGATGTTGGCGATGCTGCTCGCGATGTGACGGCTGCCCGGGACGTGTCCTGCGTCACCAAAGACCCGAGGTCATACCCGCAGGTAGCCCCGCGCTCATAGGCTGGCGGACATGATGGTCCCCGCCGCACTCCTGTTGCTCGGCGCCCTGACCGCGGTGCTCGCCCCCCGGCTGCTGGCCCGGGCCCGATGGCCCGAGCGCGAGCCGGTCGTCGCCCTGTGGGCGTGGCAGTGCGTGGTGGGTGCGGTGCTGCTGTGCTTCGGGCTGTCGATGCTGCTGAGCGCGGCGGCGGCCTGGCAGGCGGTGCGCGGCCGGCTCTTCGCCTCCGCCCCGCACGGGGTCGTCGACGCCTACGGCCTGGGTGCCTCGGGCGGCGCGTGGGCGACCGCCACCGCGCTCGCGCTGGCGGGCGGCGCCCTGTGGACCGGGGCGATGCTGGCCGCCGAGGTGCTGCGGGCACGGGCCCGGCGGCGCGCGCAGGGTACCGAGCTGCTGGTGCGGGCCCCGCTCCTGCCCGGGGAGGACCCCGCGGGCGTGCGGCTCGTCGTCCTGGAGGGGCCGCGTCCGGATGCCTGGTGGCTGCCGGGGGCCGCCCCTCAGCTGGTGGTGACCACGGCGGCGCTGGGCCGGCTGAAGGGGAGCCAGCTGGACGCCGTGCTGGCGCACGAGCAGGGACACGCGGCGGCCCGGCACGACTGGCTGCTGAACTGTTCGCGGGCCCTGGCCCGGGGGTTCCCGCAGGTGCCGGTCTTCGCGGCGTTCGAGGCGGAGATGCACCGGCTGGTGGAGATGGCCGCGGACGACGTGGCCTCGCGGCGGTACGGGCGGCTGACGATCGCGCTGGCGCTGGTCGGACTCAACGAGGACCGCGGGGTGTTCGGGCCCTCCGCGACCCCGCAGGCGCACGTCCAGGAGCGGGTGCGCAGGCTCTTGTCGGCCGCGCCCCGGCTGTCGGCGGGCCGCAGGGTCCGGCTGACCGCCCTGGCCACGCTGGTCCCGGCGATTCCGCTGCTGGTGGCCTTCGTACCCGGGCTGAGCGCCTTGGCGTAGGGCGCGCCGGGCCGGCGTCCGGGGCGTGCCCGGCGCCGCCGGCCGGCCCGCCGGTGCGAGGATCCGTCCATGCGGAACGATCACTTGCGGTGGGCGGGCATCGGCTGTGCGGTGCTCGGGACGGTTCTGACGGTGCTGGTGGTGGGGTGGCGCCCGCTCCTCTCCTACGACGAACAGGTCGCGCGGGACCTGCACGCCCACGCCGTCGCCCACCGCGGGGTCACCCACGCCATGCGGGTGCTCACGGACTGGGTGTGGGACCCGTGGACCATGCGGGCCCTGGCCGCCCTCGCCTGCGTGCTGTTGTGGCGGCGCGGCGACCGGGAGCGGGCCCTGCGGGTGGCGGTGGCCACGGTCGTCGCCACGGCGGTGCAGCAGGGGTTGAAGGCGCTGGTGGGACGTGAGCGTCCGGTGTGGTCGGACCCGGTGGACTCGGCGCACTACGCGGCCTACCCGTCCGGGCACGCCCTGACGGCGACGGTGGTGTGCGGGCTGCTCCTGTGGCTGCTCCCCCGCCCGGCCCCGGCGTGGGCGCCGGTGGCCTGGGCGGTGGCCGCGGTCTCGGTGCTCGGCGTCGGCTTCACCCGGATCTACCTCGGGGTGCACTGGCTGTCGGACGTGGTCGCGGGCTGGCTGCTGGGCGTGACCCTGGTGGCTCTCGCGACGTCCGGATCCGTCCGGCGACGGGGATCCTGCCCGGCGCGGCGGTAGGGGTGGGGGGCCTGCCCTGGGCGATCCCCCGTTTCACCCAGAGCAGGCGACCCCGTGCGCTGAGTATATTGGCTCTGAGCCAGTCAACGCAGGAGTAAGCATGTCCCCGCGCAGCGCATCGGTCAATGAAGAATTGCGCAGACGTTCCCGGGAGCGGCTGCTCCAGGCCACGGTCGAGCTCGTCGCCGAGCGCGGCTACGAGGCCACCACCCTCGGCGACATCGCCGACCGGGCGGGCGCCGCACGCGGTCTGGTCTCGTACTACTTCCCGGGCAAACGGCAGTTGCTCCAGTCGGCGGTTCACCGGCTGATGCACCTCACCCTGCACGCCGCGCTGGAGCGCGGACCGCGTAGCGACGACGGGCGCGAGCGGCTGGCGCGCGCCATCGACGCGGTCCTCGGGCTGGCCCGGGACGAGCCGCTGCTGATGAGGACGCACATGGCGGGCATCCTGACGGCCGAGGGCTTCGTGCAGTGCCCCGAGCAACAGCGGCTGGCGGAGCTGCTGCGGGACACGGTCGCGCGGTACGGCTCGGCGGACCCGGACACGGACTACCCGCTCCTGCGGGCGCTGCTGATGGGCGCGGTCGTGGCGATCCTGTTGCCGGGCGCGCCGATGCCGGCGGCGCGGCTGCGGGCCGAGCTGTTCCAGCGGTACGGGCTGGACTGGGAGCTGGGCGTTCCGCCGGACGGGGGACCGCCCGGCGGAACGTTTCCTTCACACCCTTGATCCGCAGGGCGTCAGTGGTACTCGGGCTGGCTCTGCACGTTGAGCCGCTCCAGCCACACCCACTTGGCGCTGTCGGTGCGCCAGTCGTCGAGCCTCAGCACGTCGAGGCCCTTGGCGATGTCGTTCGAGTAGATGTGCCCGTTGTAGTAGTACGCCGACCAGGACCCGCCGAGGCCCAGCTTGTCCGTCGTCAGCGGTCCGCGCTCGAAGTACGCGATCTCCTTGGGCCGGGCGGAGTCGGTGAAGTCCCACACCGAGACGCCGCCCTGGTACCAGGCCTGCACCATGAGGTCGCGGCCGCCGCCGACCGGGATCAGCGAGCCGTTGTGGGCCACGCAGTTCTCGGTGTCGGCCTGGTGGCGCGGGATCTTGAAGTAACTGCGGAAGACGAGTTTGCGCTGGTCCCCGCTGCCGGTGATGTCGTAGACCCCGTCGGCGCCCCGGTTGGGGCCGGTGGCCTCGTTGCAGGTGGCGCCGCCACCACCGCCCAGTTCGTCGGTGAACACCACCTTGTCCGCGCGCTCGTTGAAGGTGGCCGAGTGCCAGAACGCGAAGTTCACGTTGTCCTGCACCCGGTCGATGACCCGCGGCTGCTCGGGCTTGCTGATGTCGAAGAGGATGCCGTCGCCCATGCAGGCGCCGGCGGCCAGGTTCTTCGAGGGCAGCACGGTGATGTCGTGGCAGCCGGTGGTCTTGGAGACGCCCGGGTTGGTGGGCCCGCCCGGGTTGCCGCCGTCGGGGAAGAGGATCGGGAAGGCGACGACCGCGGCCTGCGTCGGGGCCTTCTTCGGGACCTTGACCACCGAGATGCCGTCGTGCGGCGGCTTGCAGTCGGGGAAGGCCTCGTTCGGGGAGTAGGAGGCGACGTAGAGGTAGATGTCCCGGCCGCCCGGCACCAGCGTGTGGGTGTGGGAACCGCAGGCGGTCTCGACGGACTTGATGTACTTGGGGTTCTTCTTGTCCTTGATGTCGAAGATCTTGATGCCCTCCCACGAGGACTTCTCCGTGGCGGGCTGCGAGACGCTGTTGCAGGAGTCGTCGCTGCGCGAGGAGTCGGTGGAGAGGAAGAGCAGGTCACCGTGGACGGAGATGTCGTTCTGACCGCCCGGGCAGAGCACCTGGGTGACGGTCTTGGGCGCCTTCGGATCGGCGATGTCGTAGATCGTGAAACCGTTGTAGTTGCCCGCGTAGGCGTACCTGCCCTGGAAGGCCAGGTCGGAATTGATCACCGTGGGGTCGGCGCTGGGAATGTTGGCCAGCGGCTTGATGTTGGCGCTGTGCACGATCTCGTCCTGGCCGGGGATGTCGCCCGGGGCGAGCTCCCTGCCCCCGACGAGGCCCGCGCCGCTCTGCTGGTTGCCGAGGCCGGGCGATAACTCGCCCGGGTCGGGGGTGGCGGCCGCCGGTCCGGCAGCCAGGAGCGTGGTGAGGAGCCCGGCCGCCGCGACGACCACTCCCACCCTCCCGTTTCGCACTCTCCTGGTGTGTAGCGAGGTCACTGTGCCCTCCCGTGAAAGCCCGATCGGTTCCGTTCGCGAGGGAACGGAACCAGGACCCCGGCAGTATCTTCCCTTTCATGGACATGGCAAAAGCCCCCCGGAGCCGCGAGGCGTTACGAACGCGGCTCGGCCGATTCACCGGAGCGGTCGCGGCCGCAGGCCTCCTGATGGCCCTCGCGGGCTGCCAGGCAGACGACGAGGGAGCCCGGGCCGACGACGGCCGGGCCGTGGTCATCGCCCCCGGCAAGCCGGGCGAGAAGGCCCGCACCCTCACCCCGGAACAGGCCCTGAAGGAAAAGCCCGACGACACTGCGAACGCCGCCGACCACGCCTACGTACGGGGCATGATCGAGCATCACCGGCAGGCGCTGACGATGAGCGCGCTGGCGCCCGAGCGGGCCGCGGCGGACGGCGTCAAACGACTGGCGGAACGGATCACGGCCGCCCAGCAGCCCGAGATCGGGGCGATGGAGAAGTGGGCGGCCCTGCATCCGGCGCCGTCGGCGGGCTCCGGCGGGCACGACCACGATCACGGCGCGATGCCCGGCATGGCGAGCGAGCAGCAGCTCAAGGAGCTGGCCGAAGCCAAGGGCGCCGACTTCGACCGGCTCTTCCTGAAGCTGATGACCGCGCACCACGAGGGGGCCCTGAAGATGGCGGGCGAGGCGCTGGCCGGCGGCAACAACGTGGCGGTCGAGGAGATGGCCACCGAGGTGGTGGCCACGCAGAGCACCGAGATCCACCGGATGCGCGCGATGGGCTGACGTCGCAGGGGCCGGGTGTCATGCTGGGACCACCTGCGGGAGGAGCTCCACCGTGCTTCGTATCGCCGTGGTCGGATCGGGCCCCAGCGGGGTCTACGCGGCCCAGACGCTGGTGCAGCAACGCGAGGTGCCCGGGGTGCGGGTCGACGTACTGGACCGGCTGCCCGCTCCGTACGGGCTCGTGCGGTACGGGGTCGCCCCCGACCACGAGAAGATCAAGTCGCTGCAGGGCAGCCTGCGCACCGTCCTGGAGGACGAGCGGATCCGTTTCCTCGGGAACGTCGAGGTCGGCGGGGAGGCTCTGCCCACGCAGCGGCTCCTGGAGCTGTACCACGCGGTGGTGTACTGCGTGGGCGCGGCGCGGGACCGGCTGCTGGGGATCCCCGGCGAGGAGCTGGCCGGAGTGCACTCCGCGACGGCCTTCGTGTCCTGGTACAGCGGGCACCCGGACGCGGTCGGCGAGGACTTCGACCTGCACGGGGTGGATGCGGCGGTGGTCGTCGGGGCGGGCAACGTCGCGGTGGACGTGACGCGGATCCTGGCCCGGGGCACGGCGGAACTTACCCCGACGGACATGCCGCAGCCCGCGCTCGGCGCGCTCGCGGACAGCGCGGTGCGCAGGGTGGCCATGGTCGCCCGACGCGGGCCCTCCCAGGGCAAGTTCACCACCAAGGAGCTACGGGAACTGGGCACGCTGCCGGGGGTGGACGCCCTGGCCGACCCCGCCGAGCTCGCGCTCGACCCCGTCTACGACGACCCGGAGGCGGCCGCCGCCCTGCCGGCGGTGGCGCGGCGGAACCTCGACGTACTGCGCGACTGGGCGCAGCGCGGGCCGGGCGACGCCGGGCGGCGCATCGACCTGCGGTTCTACCTGCGCCCGGCGGAGATCCTCGGCGGACCCGACGGCCGGGTGACCGGCATGCGCTTCGAGCGCACCGCGCCGGACGGCCACGGCGGGGTCACCGGGACGGGCGTGTACGAGGACATCGAGGCGCAGTTGGTGCTGCGCTCGGTGGGGTACAAGGGCGTCCCGCTGGCCGGGCTCCCCTTCGACCCCGCCAAGGGCACGGTCCCGCACGCCGCAGGCCGGGTGCTGCGCGCGGGCCGGGCCTCGCTCGGCGAGTACGTGGCGGGCTGGATCAAGCGCGGCCCGACCGGGGTGATCGGCACGAACCGCCCCTGCGCCAAGGAGACCGCGTCCTCGCTGCTCCAGGACGCGGGGGCGCTGGCCCGCCGCGAGCTGCCGGGGGACCCCCTGGACGCCCTGCGCGCGGCGGGCCTGCGTCCCGTGGAGTGGCCGGGCTGGCTGGCGATCGAAGCGGCCGAGGCCGACCTGGGACGTTCCCTGGGCCGCCGCTCGGTGAAGATCCCGGACTGGCAGGGACTGCTGGGCGCTGCGGCTACGGGGGCGGGCGCGGGGGCGGGCTGAAGCGATACCCCGTACGAGGCCGCAGGCCCTGTCGACACCCCCTAGGCGAGGCGCGCTTCCTCCGCGGCCGCCGCCGTGAGGACGCTGTCGAGGAGGCCGGGGAAGAGCGCCTCCAGGTCCTCCCGGCGCAGGGCGTTGAGCTTCGTGGTGCCGCGGTAGGCCTGCCGGACGACCCCGCTCTCCCGCAGGACGCGGAAGTGGTGGGTGGTCGTGGACTTGGTGACCGGCAGGTCGAAGTACGAGCAGGCCAGGTCCGAGCCCGAGGCCGCGAGGTCGCGCACGATGGAGAGCCGGACCGGGTCGGAGAGCGCGTGGAGCACGCCCTCCAGGCGGATCTCGGCCGGCTCCGGGTGTGCGCAGGTGCGGGTCGCGTCCCGTTCCGTCATGTCCCTGCTCCACTCACTCGGCTGCCCGTGCCATCGTACGAGAGTCACCGTAGGACCCGCGTCACCCCGGGCGGTCTCACCAGGAGCGGTGGTACTGCTCCGGCGTACGGATCTCCGCGCCCAGCTCGGCCGCCGCGCGGCGGGCCCAGTACGGGTCGCGGAGCAGTTCGCGGCCCAGCAGCACCGCGTCGGCCTCCCCGTTGGCGAGGATCTTCTCGGCCTGTTCCGGTTCGGTGATCAGGCCGACGGCGGCCACGGGGAGCGTGGTCTCGGCCTTGACGCGGGCGGCGAAGGGCACCTGGTACCCGGGGCCGACCGGGATCTTGACCCCGGGGGCGAGGCCGCCGGTGGAGACGTCGAGGAGGTCGACTCCGTGCTCCTGGAGCAGCCCGGCCAGCCGGACGGTCTCGTCGGCGGTCCAGCCGTCCTCCTCCAGCCAGTCGGTGGCGGAGATGCGGAAGAACAGCGGGAGCTCCTCGGGCCACACCGCCCGTACGGCGTCCACGACTTCGAGGGGGAACCGGGTCCGGTTCTCGAAGGAGCCGCCGTACGCGTCGGTGCGCTTGTTGCTGTGCGGGGAGAGGAACTCCCCGATGAGGTAGCCGTGGGCGCCGTGGATCTCGACGACTTCGTAGCCCGCGGCGAGCGCGCGCTCGGCGGCGGCCGCGAACTGGCGGGCGATCCCGGCGATCTCCTCGACCGTCAGCTCGTGCGGCACCTGGTGCCCCTCGGCGAACGGCACGGCGCTCGGGGCGAGCGGCTGCCAGCCGTGCCCCTCGGGTCCGACCGGGGCGCCGCCCTTCCAGGTGCGCTCGGTGGAGGCCTTGCGGCCGGCGTGGGCGATCTGGATGCCCGGAACGGTGCCCTGGGCCTTGAGGAAGGAGGTGATCCGGCGCAGCGCCTCGACCTGCGTGTCGTTCCAGATGCCGAGGTCGTAGGGGGAGATCCGGCCCTCCGGGGAGACCGCGGTGGCCTCCTGGATGATCAGGCCGGTGCCGCCGACGGCGCGGGCCGCGTAGTGGGCGAAGTGCCAGTCGCCCGCCACGCCCGCGTTCGGGCCGAAGGCCTCGGCGCTGTACTGGCACATCGCGGCCATCCACACGCGGTTGGGAAGGGTGACCGAGCGCAGGGTGTACGGCGTGAACAGGGCGGTGGGGGCGGCAGGGGCGGCGGAGGCGGCGTTCATCAGGGGTCTCCAGAGGTCAACCGGGTGCGCCGGGGATCGGCGGCTAAGTACGAGAACCACCGTACTACGAAATCTCTCGTACTACGAGACCTGCCGTACAAAGCTGGGTCGTGTTTCACGCGCGACGTCTGTCAGTGGGTGGGTGCAGACTGACCGGAAAGCGCTCCGCAGGGATCGCCCCGCATGGACAACGACGTCCGGAGGTGCCGGCCATGGCCGACGTACTGCTGCTCGTGGGAACCCGCAAAGGACTCTTCATCGGCCGCCGCCAGGGCGGCGGGCCGTGGGAGTTCGACGGACCCCGTTTCAACGCCCAGGCCGTCTACGCGGTCGCCGTCGACCGGCGGGGCCCGTCGCCCCGGCTGCTCGTCGGCGGGGACAGCACGCACTGGGGGCCGTCGGTCTTCAGCTCCGACGACCTCGGGGCGACCTGGCGCGAACCAGCCGCGCCCGCCGTGAAGTTCCCCCAGGACACCGGAGCCTCCCTGGAGCGGGTCTGGCAGCTGCAACCGGCCGGCCCCGAGGCCCCGGACGTGGTGTACGCGGGGACGGAACCGGCCGCGCTGTTCCGCTCCACGGACCGGGGCGAGTCCTTCGAGCTGGTGCGCCCGCTCTGGGAGCACCCGAGCCGCGGCAAGTGGCAGCCGGGCGGCGGTGGCGAGGGCCTGCACACGGTGATCACCGATCCCCGCGACCCCGACGCCGTGACCGTGGCCGTGTCCACCGCCGGGGTGTTTCGCACCACCGACGGCGGCGCCAGCTGGACACCCTCCAACAGCGGGGTGTCGGCGGTGTTCCTGCCCGATCCGAACCCCGAGTTCGGCCAGTGCGTGCACAAGATCGCCCAGGACGCCGGGGACACGGACCGGCTCTACCTGCAGAACCACTGGGGCGTCTACCGCAGCGACGACGCCGGGGCCCGGTGGACCGACATCGGCGGCGGGCTGCCCTCCGACTTCGGTTTCGCGGTGGCCGCCCACCCGCACCGGCCGGACACCGCCTACGTGTTCCCGCTCAACGCCGACTCCGACCGGGTGCCGGCCGAGCACCGCTGCCGGGTGTTCCGCACCCAGGACGCGGGCGCCACCTGGGAACCGCTGACGCGCGGGCTGCCGGCCGGGAACCACTACGGCACGGTGCTGCGCGACGCGCTGTGCACGGACGACGCGGACCCGGCGGGCATCTACTTCGGCAACCGCAACGGCGAGCTGTACGTCAGCCACGACGACGGCGACAGCTGGCAGCTGCTGGCCGAGCACCTGCCGGACGTGCTGTGCGTACGGGCGGCGACGATCGGCCAGTAGAGTGATCCACCGTGGCAGCACGACCGTTGAACGAGATCGTCGAGCCGGGCTGGGCCCGGGCTCTGGAGCCGGTGGCGGGGCAGATCGCCGCCATGGGCGACTTCCTGCGCGCCGAGATCGCGGCGGGCAGGACGTACGTCCCGGCCGGGGCCCACGTGCTGCGCGCCTTCCAGCAGCCCTTCGACGAGGTGAAGGTCCTGATCGTCGGCCAGGACCCCTACCCGACCCCGGGGCACGCGGTGGGCCTGTCCTTCTCGGTGGCCCCCGAGGTCCGGCCGGTCCCGCCGAGCCTCGACAACATCTTCCTGGAGCTGCACCGGGACCTCGGCACCGGCCGCCCGGCGAACGGCGACCTCACCCCGTGGACCCGGCAGGGCGTGCTGCTGCTCAACCGCTCGCTCACGACCGCGCCCCGCCGGCCCAACGCGCACCAGGGCAAGGGCTGGGAAGCCGTGACCGACCAGGCCATCCGGGCGCTCGCGGCGCGCGGCAAGCCACTGGTCTCCATCCTGTGGGGCCGGGCGGCGCGCAATCTGCGGCCGCTGCTCGGCGAACTGCCCGTGGTGGAGTCCTCCCACCCCTCCCCCAGGTCCGCCGATTTCGGCTTCTTCGGCTCCAGGCCGTTCAGCCGGACGAACGACTTGCTGGTGAGACAGGGGTCACAGCCTGTGGACTGGCGCTTGCCGTCCGTCAGTTGAGGGTATCTGTTCTTCAGCGGATAAATACGGACAGATGCCGCGCGAGAAGGCCCTGCCCGAACACCTGGTTCCGATAAGCCAGTAGCATGCGGCGCCATGAGCTCCCCCACTGGGCCCGCAAATGGCCTGCCCGTACGAATGCCGCGACCCCGCCAGACCGGACGGCACCGCCGGCCCGAGCCCGCGGTGGCGCCCGAGGGCGCGCCCGCGCTGGTGCTCGCCGTGCCCGGTGCCCCCTCGGCCGTCTCGCGGGGGCTCGCGGAAGAGATCATCAGCATCGGCCGCTCCGAGCTGCCGGGCCTCGACGCCCGGATCGGCTTCCTCGAAGGGGACGACGCCTCCGAGTTCCCGTCGCTGTCGGGTGTCCTGACCGCGGTCGCGAGCGAGCGTGCCGCGCGCGCGGACTTCGCCCGCGCCATCGGCCAGGAGGTGCCCGCGCCGACCGGCCCGGACGCCGTGGTCGTGCCGCTGCTGGCCGGTCCGGACGGCGATCTGCTCCGCCGGATGCGCCAAGCTCTGATGGACTCCTCGGCCGCCGCCGAGCTGGCCGACGTACTCGGTCCGCACCCGCTGCTCGCGGAGGGCCTGCACGTGCGGCTGTCCGAGGCGGGCCTGGCCCGCGCCGACCGCGCCCGGCTCTTCACCGTGACCACCGCCGCCGACGGCATCGTGCTGGCCACCACCGGTGGCGAGGAGGCCGTGCAGGCCGCCGGGATCACGGGCATGCTGCTCGCCGCCCGTCTCGCGGTGCCGGTCAAGGCGGCCGCCCTGGACCAGGAGGGCTCGGTGGCCGCCGTCGCCGAGCAGCTGCGCCGCGAGGGCTCCACGCAGCTCGCGCTCGCCCCGTACCTGATCGGCCCGGAGGCCGCGGACGGACTGCTGGACACCGCCTGCAAGGAGGCCGACTGCGCCGCCTCCGAGGTGCTCGGCGCCTACGGCGCGCTCGGCAAGCTCGCCGTCGCGCAGTACTCCGCCGCGCTCGGGATCAGCCAGGGCGCCCCTGCGAACTGAACCGTCCCACCACGACGTGAGGGGCTCCCGCCGAGCGGCGGGGGCCCCTCACGTCGTACGACCCCGCGCACCCCTGGGGCCGTCAGCCGAAGACCACGCAGGTCGGGGCGGGCACGGCCGTCGAGCCGGCCGGCTGCGGGTGCCCGGTCAGCGGGTCCACGTCGAACCAGGTGACGTCCCCCGAGCGCTCATTGGCCGCGTACAGCCGGCGCCCCGAGGGGTCCACGGCGAGGTCGCGCGGCCAGCGACCGCCGCAGTCGGCGACGCCGGTCAGCCGCGGCTCCTCGGCCCCGCCGGTGAGGGAGAAGGTGGCGATGACGTCGGCGCCGCGGACCGCCGCCCAGACGAAGCGCCCGTCGGGTGAGGCGACGACCGCGGAGGGGTAGTCCCGTACGGCCCCTGAGCGGGCTTCTGAGAGCACCGGAACCTCCCGGACCGGTTCCAGGCCGCCCGCTTCCGCGTCCCACCGGCAGACGGTCAGCAGCGGCCTCAGCTCGTTCACCACGTACGCCAGCTTCCCGTCCGGGTGGAAGGCGAGGTGGCGCGGGCCGTTGCCCGGGGCCAGCCGGGTCTCGGAGTGCAGCCGCAGCGCGCCGCCGCCCTCCTCCAGCGCGCAGACGCGGACGGAGTCGGTGCCGAGGTCCACGCTCAGCACCCAGCGGCCGGTCGGGTCGGGCAGCACCTGGTGGGCGTGCGGCCCCTCCTGCCGCTCGGCGTCGGGGCCCGATCCGCGGTGCGCGAGGACGGCGGCGGGCCCGCCCGGGCTGCCGTCGGCGGCCAGCGGGAGGCTGCTGACGTCCCCGGAGGTGTAGTTGGCGGTGAGCAACCGGCCCCCGGCCAGGCTCAGGTGCGTGGGACCGGAGCCCCCGACGCGGACGGCCGCGCCGAGGGGGGTCAGCCCGCCGGCGGTGGGCCGGAAGGCGGCCACCGCACCCCGCCCCGTCTCGCTCACCGCGTAGAGCAGGCCGGTGTCCCGGGCGAGGGCGAGGTACGAGGGGTCCTCGGCGGCGGTGACCGAGAGCGGGGTCAGCGCCCCGGTCGCCGGATCCACGGCCGCGGTGGTGACACCGCGCCCGCCCGCCGACGTGAACGAGCCGATGTAGGCCCGGTGTTCCGCCGCGCCGGCCGTCCTGTCACGCATGCCGTGTCCCTCCGCCGATCGGTTCGGAGCCGACCCTAACAGGAGGTCTAGACCAAATCTCGCCCCTGGGCCCGTTCCTGCGCCCCGGAGTGGTGGACGTACGCGGTGCTGCTCGGGCTGTCCTCGTAGGTGCGGTGGAAGACGGGGGTGGCCGAGCCGGAGATCGGCGGCACGATCCAGGACCAGTCCGCGCCGACCTCGCGCCCCTTGTGCTGCTCCCGTTCCAGGTGGGACAGGAACCGCCGGGATTCGCTGTGGTGGTCGGCGATGGTGACCCCGGCGCGGTCGAAGGAGTGCAGGACCGCCCGGTTGAGCTCGACGAGCGCGCGGTCCTTCCACAGCGAGCGGTCGCTGGAGAGGTCCAGGCCCAGACGGCGGGCCACGGCCGGCAGGAGGTTGTACCGGTCGGTGTCGGCGAGGTTGCGGGCGCCGATCTCGGTGCCCATGTACCAGCCGTTGAACGGGGCCGCCGGATAGTGGACGCCGCCGATCTCCAGGCACATGTTGGAGATGGCGGGTACGGCGTGCCAGCGCAGCCCCCAGTCCGCCCAGCCGCCCTGGTCGGGGTGTTCGATCGGCACTTCCAGGACGGCGTCCGCGGGGGTGTCGAACCAGCGCGGTGTGTCGTGGACACCCTGGACCACCAGGGGAAGCAGGTCGAAGGGGGTGCCGGCGCCGCCGGGCCAGCCGAGCCGGAGCAGGGCGGCGGTGAGCGGGGCGTTGCGCGCGTCGCCCACGGTGAGCGAGGGGTGGTCCCCGTAGCCGGCGTACCGGACGAGCTGCTCGCTCCAGATCAGCGGGCCGGGGCGGTCCGGGGTGTCCGGCGCGAAGACGGTGATCGTGGGTCTGACCCGCCCGCCGTTCGTCGCCTCGCGCAGGTGCTCGAAGCATTCGGCGGCGATGTCGTCGGCGTCGGTGAGTGCGCGGCGGTCACGGACCCGCAGCGAGTTCCAGTAGAGCCTGCCTATGCAGCGGTTGCTGTTGCGCCAGGCCACCCGCGCCCCGTGGACCAGTTCCTGCGGGGTGTGCACGTAGCTTCCGGTGTCCGCCAACTCGGCCCGCACTGCGGCGAGCCGGGCCTGCGGATCGCCGGCGTCCCGATTCTCCCGGTGGAAGAGCCGGATGAACTCCTCGGCCGCTTCCCACACCTGTGCGGTGGTGGAGCGCTGGTGAAGAATTTCCATCCCGGGCGGTTACCCCCCGTCCGACCTGATCCACCCCGTACGTGCCGGATGAATGCGCAATGAGCAAGGACCCGTTGTATATGCGGCAGGTCGGCGCCGTGCGGTTCGAGCGCCCCGAACACCCCTCCGAGTGCTCTTCGGGGATCGGGCTGCGGGCGGCGGTCGAAGGGGCGTACGATCCGACCCGCGCGGGCACGGGCCGGGCCGCGTCAGGGGCCGGGCCGGGTGCAGGTCACGAGCACGGCCGGCTCATGAAGAGCGCCTGCTCACCGGCGGCGGGCGTGCCCTGGTACAGGGTGGTGTCGAGGCCGCAGAAGGTGAATCCCATGCGCCGGTAGGCGTGCACGGCCGGGGCGTTGACCGAGCTGACCTCCAGCCACAGGTGCTCGGCGCCCCGTTCGCGCGCGAACCGGTCCGCGCACTCCACCAGCGCCCGGCCGATGCCGCGTCCCCGGCGGCCGGGCTCCACCTCGATGTCTTCGATCGTCAGCCGCCGGTTCCACGCGGCGTAGCCGACGGCGGCGAAGCCGCAGACGTCGCCGCCGTCGAGCGCCACGTAGGTGCGCGTGTCGGCGGCCGAGTCCACGGCGCCGGCGCGGCCCCCGGCCCCGGCGAACCCCTGCTCGTCGTGCTCCTCGGGCGGGAACGCCTTGTGCACCGGCGGGTCCACCGGGACCTCGCGGAGCACGAAGCCGAAGCCGGAGTCGGCGGCGGCGACCTCGAAGACCGTGGCGGTGGTGAAGGAGCCGTCCAGGGCCTCGATGGCACCCGCGTCCTGCGGGCGGGCGAGGCGGTAGACGATGCCGTCGGCGGAGCCGGGTGCAGTGGTCATGGAATCCACGGTACGCAAAAAATCCCCCGGCCGAATTGACTGCCGAGGGAGGAGTGAGCGTATATTTAATAGTTCGCGACTTCAGTAAAACGAGTCCGCAAAGAAGCTTACGAAGACACCGTATCGCGGCAGGAGTGCAATTGTCAACCGAGGAATTCCGGAAAGAGCAGCAATTCGTCACCGACCTCTATCGGCGCCTCGATGACCTGCGCGACCAGGCCGAACACGCTGTCGAATCCGCCTTGCGCGACGTCGGCACCGGTTTTCAGGCCCGTCTGGAGCGCGATGTGCTGGTCGCCGAGCAGTCCGGCCTGCTCTCCGCTCTGAATGGGGGTGAGAACGGCCTCTGTTTCGGCCGTCTGGAGTTCTCCGACGGCCGTGACCACCACATCGGCCGGATCGGAATCCGCGCGGACGACACCGACCGCACCCCGCTCGTCCTGGACTGGCGCGCGGATATGGCGCGTCCGTTCTACCTCGCCACCGGCCACACCCCGATGGGCCTGCGCCGGCGCCGCCACATCGGCAGCCGGGGGCGCGTGGTCACCGCACTGCACGACGAGATCCTCGACCTGACCGACGCGGAGCGCACCGGGCACGAGGGCGCCGACGCGGACGCCGTGCTGCTCGCCGCGCTGGACGCCGCCCGGACCGGCCGCATGCACGACATCGTGCGCACCATCCAGGCCGAGCAGGACCGGGTCATCCGCTCCACGCACCGCGGGGTGCTGGTCGTCGAGGGCGGCCCCGGCACCGGAAAGACCGCGGTCGCGCTGCACCGCGCGGCCTACCTCCTGTACGCCCACCGGGAGTCGCTCGCCAAGCGCGGGGTCCTGATCGTCGGACCGGGCCCGGCCTTCGTGGGATACATCGGCGGGGTGCTCCCGGCCCTGGGCGAGACGGGCGTGCTGCTGGCCACCCCGGGCGAGTTGTTCCCCGGGGTCCACGCCACCGGCGCCGAACGGCCGGGGGCCGCCGCGGTGAAGGGCCGGGCCGCGATGGCGGAGGTCCTCGCCCGGGTCGTCGCGGACCGCCAGCGCCTGCCGGAGACCGTGCCGACGCGGTGCGGCGAGGACTACGACACGGTCCCCGAGCCCGCACTGGAGATCGACCACGACGATTACGGGACCCTGCTGCTCGACCGCACCATGGCGTACGCGGCACGGGACCGGGCCCGCGCCACCGGGCTGCCGCACAACCAGGCCCGGGCCGCCTTCGCCTTCCCGGTCATCGACGCGCTCACCGCGCAGCTGGCCGAGCGGCTGGGCGCGGATCCGTACGGCGGTCCGAACCTGCTGGGCGCGGACGACATCGCCCAGCTCGGCAAGGAGATCGCGGTGAGCCCCGCGGTGCACGCCGCGATCGACTCGCTGTGGCCCCGCCTCACCCCCCAGCAGCTGATCGGCGACTTCCTGGCGGAGCCCACCCACCTGCCCGCGCACGAGGCCGAGCTGATCCGCCGCGCGCCCTCGCCGCGGCCCGACTGGACCCCGGCCGACGTGCCGCTGCTGGACGAGGCCGCCGAGCTGCTCGGGGAGGACGACAGCGCCCGGCGCGCCGCCGAGGAGCGCGAGCGGCAGCGGCGCATCGCCTACGCGCAGGGGGTGCTGGACCTGTCGCAGGGCTCGGAGTCCTACGAGTTCGAGGACGAGGAGAGCGAGTACCTCGCGGCGCACGACATCATCGACGCCGAGCGGATGGCCGAGCGCCACGAGGAGGCCGATCACCGCAGCACGGCCGAGCGGGCCGCGGCCGACCGCACGTGGGCCTTCGGGCACGTCATCGTGGACGAGGCGCAGGAGCTGTCGGAGATGGCGTGGCGGCTGCTGATGCGCCGCTGCCCGACCCGGTCGATGACGCTGGTCGGCGATCCGGCGCAGACCGCCGACGAGGCGGGCTGCGGTGCGTGGGAGCGGATCCTCGACCCGTACGTGGGCGGGCGCTGGGACCTGGTCCGGCTCGGGGTCAACTACCGCACGCCCGCCGAGATCATGGAGGTGGCGGCAGCCGTACTGCGGGAACGCGATCCCGGCTTCGAACCCCCGACGTCGGTACGGGCCACCGGGACGCGGCCCTGGTCGCACGCCGCGCAGGACCCGGCGCGGGCGGTCGCGCACGCCGTGGAACGGGAGCGGCCGGCCGAGGGACGGCTCGCGGTGATCGCCCCGCGCGGGCTGCACGGGGCGCTGGCCGCCGTACTGCCCGGCGTACGGGAGGACGTGGAGCCGGATCTGACCCGGGAGGTCGTCCTGCTGGACCCGCGCCAGGCCAAGGGGCTGGAGTTCGACACGGTGATCGTGGTCGAGCCGGCCGAACTCCAGCCCAGCGACCTGTACGTGGCCCTGACGCGGGCCACCCAGTCCCTCGGGGTGGTGCACACGCCCGGCCGGCTGCCGGCGGGGCTGGCCGCGGCTTCGGCTTCGGGCGGGTTGCTCAGGCGCTGATGCTCAGGCGCTGACGACGACGGGGTCCCGCGGGTCGGTGCCGAGCGGGGCGGCGAGCCCGGCGAGGGCCCGCTCCAGGCCGTGCAGGTGGGCGAGGGCGGGCCCGGCGGCGGTGGCCGCGGCCGCCTGCGCCGCCGTGTCGTCCGCGGCGGCGAACTCGTCCAGACGCCGTTCGCCCGCGGTCAGTGCCTCGACGGCCGCCTCGACGCGCCAGCAGGCCGCGGCCAGGCGGGCGTCGTGGCTGGCGTCGGGGTCGGCGGCGACGGCCACCAGCCCGCGCACCTCGCGGGCGCAGTCGTCCAGCAGGGCGATGACCTGGCCGGCGCGGGCCTTGCGGGCGCGGAACGGGCTGAGCGGGTGCACCAGCGGCGCGAGCGCCATCCGGACCCGGGCCAGCAGGGTCTCCAGCTCGGCCGCGTGGGGCGCGGGGTCCGCCGTCGGGGAGCCGGCCAGGCGGGCCGCGGCCTCGGCGGTGGCCGCGTGCACGCAGTGCAGGGCCCGCTGGATCCAGGCGTCGTTCGTGGCGTGCGTGGTGACCGGCAGCACGAGGACGACGGCCAGCGCGGCGCACACCGCGCCGACGGCCGTCTCCTCCAGGCGCAGCACGAGCAGGCCGGGATCCAGCACGCCCAGCAGCCCGTAGAGCAGTCCGGCCATCAGGGTGACGGCCAGGATCATCCAGCTGTAGGAGACAGGGGCCGTGTAGAAGATCGCGAAGGCGCATCCGGCGACCAGGACGGCGGTGGGCGCGGGCGCTCCGTCCAGCGGGATGGCGATCAGCACGCCCGCGGCCACGCCGACGACGGTGCCGAGCACGCGGCGGAAGCCGCGCACGAGGGTCTCGCCGCGCGATGCGGTGTTGACGAAGATCCACCAGGCGGTGCCGACGGCCCAGTACCAGCGGTCCTCGGAGAGCACCTGGCCGACGGCGAGGGCGAGGGCGCACGCGGCGGTGGCCTGGAAGGCCTGGCGGGTGGTGGGCCGGGCCAGGCCCCGCCCGGGCAGCGGCGCGGGTGCGGCGGCCGGCGGGGTGCGCCGCTCGATGGGCCACAGCAGGAACCGCACTGCGGCGGCGGCCCCGAGGGCCAGGGCCACGGCGGCGTACAGGGCGGGGAGCTGGGCGGGCAGCGCGTGCAGGAACTGGGTGATGAAGACGTTCATGAACGCGAAGATCCCGAGCGCGTGTCCGCGCGGGCCCCAGCGGCGGGCGTAGACCCCGCAGAAGACGACGAGGACGAAGGCGGCGTCCCGGGCGAGGGGCACCCCGTGCAGGGTGGTGGCGAGGGCGAGGACCGGGAATCCGGCGGTCGGCAGCAGGGCGGTGGTGACCGCCTGGCGGCGCACGGTCGCATCGGTGACGGTGAAGAGGGCGAGCAGGGCCGCCAGTCCCCCGGTGATGGAGGCGGTCAGGGACAGACCGCAGAGCTCGGCGAGGGCGACGGCGGCGGCGACGCCGATCACGGCGCGGGCCGCGTTCCTGAGTCTCATACGGCCCGGATCCGGTGCCACGAACATCCTCTTCACGGCGGTGTGCCGCCCCCCTCGCAGTGGTGCGCGCCGGCCCGGCTCCGCCCGGGGGTGGTGGGCGGCTCACGGGCACGGCGAAGGCGCCGCGCTCCGGACCGGCCTCGTTGCCGTCCGGCGCTGCGCGGCGCCGAAAGTACATGGATACGCCACAGATAAACATCCAGGAGGGCATTGGCTCAAGCGGCCCCCTTACCACTGCACCAATGGCACAGCGAGAACGCGCCGTCCTCGGCCAGGGCGGTGCCAACGGACCGGCCGACCGGCCGCCCGCCTGGTCAGTGCTCCGGGCCGGTCTCCGTCGGCACGCACAGGACGGGCACCGGGGACAGGTGCAGTAGCTTGTGCGGGGTGGAGCCGAGGAGGGCGCCGCGGATGGGGCTGCCGCCCCAGGTGCCGACGATGATGACCCGGGCGTGGTGACGCTCCGCGGCGTCCAGCAGGGCCTGGGCCGGCTTCTCGTCGACCACCTCGACCGTCGACGGCACGCCGGCCGCGTCGGCCGCCTCGACGGCGTGCGCGAGGGCGCTGCGGCCCGCCTGGCGGACGGCTTCCCGGTGGGCCCGGTACTCCTCGCCGGTGGCGCCGGGGGCCGCGGCGCCGAAGACGAGGACGAGGGGCTCGCCGAAGGCGCCGGCCACCTCCAGCGCCACGTTCAGGGCGCGTGCCGCGCCGGGCGACTCGTCGTATCCGAGGACCACGGACATCCCGCCTCCTCAGCGCTTCCCGCCGTGGACGAGCGCCGGATCGGCCACTCCCCGCCGCTCCTGCCAGAACCGGCCGTCCCGTACCCGCCAGAAGCACATGACGAGCACGCCGACGGCGGCGATCGCGATCCCGATGACCAGCGGCGGGCCGAGGCCGAACCAGGAGACGCCGCTGGCCGAGTTCTCCGGGTTGGACATGTCGTGGACCGACTCGACGAGGAGCCAGGTCAGCAGGCCGGCGCCGGTCACCGGGCCGACTCCGATGAGCAGGAGGTTGTGCAGGTTCTCCCGCAGGTGGCGGCGGTAGTAGACGGCGCAGGCCAGGCCGGTGAGGGCGTAGTAGAAGGCGATGAGCAGGGAGAGCGCGGTGAGCGAGTCCAGGAGGGCGTTCTCGCTGATCTGGTTGACGGCGAGGTACCAGACGATGGCGATGCCGGCCACCCACCAGGTGCTCACGTCCGGGGTCCGGAACCGCGGGTGGATGTGCGCGAGCGGGGGCGGCAGGGCGTGCCGGCGGGCCATGGACAGGGCGGTGCGGGAGGCGGGGATGATCGTGGTCTGGGTGGAGGCGAGCGCGGAGGTGCAGACGGCGAGGAGCACCACCCAGTCCCAGCCGCCCATGACCTCGTGGGCGAGCACGGCGAAGAGGGCCTCCTCCTCGCCCGCGTTCGCGGCGAGGAACGCGGTGCCGGAGTAGCCGACGACCGCGAATCCCACGGACAGGTACGTCACCAGGAGCACCACGGTCGACCAGATGCCGGCCCGGCCGGGTGCCGTGGCGGAGTTCTCGACCTCCTCGGTGAGGTTGACCGCGGACTCCCAGCCCCAGTAGATGAACACCCCGAGCAGCAGTCCGCCGGTCAGGGCGGCGCCGCCGGCGCCGAAGGGGTTGAGCCAGCCGACGGACGGTTCGAGCGAGTCGAGGGTGCTGGTGCCGGCGTAGATGCGGTAGAGGGCGACGACGGCGAAGGCCAGCAGGCAGAGCACCTGCGCGAGGATGAGGACGTCCTGGAAGTGGGCCGACAGTTCGGTGCCGATCACGCAGATCGCGGTCATCGCCAGGATCACGGCGACCGTGAGGCCCTGCCGGACCGCGGCGTCGGCGGCCCAGCCGTCGAGGCCGACGGCGAGCAGCCCGAAGTGGACGGCCACGTCGGCCAACGAACCGATGACGAGCACTCCCGTCATGGCGATGGCCCAGCCGCCGAGCCAGCCCGCCCAGGGGCCCATGGCCCGGGTGACCCACGAGAAGGTCGTCCCGCAGTCCTGGTCGACCTTGTTGAGGTAGTAGAAGGCGGCGGCGATGAGCAGCATCGGCAGGAACGACGCCAGCATGATGCCCGGCGCGTAGATCCCGGCCAGGGCCACGATCGGGCCGATGACGGCGGCCAGGGAGTAGGCCGGCGAGGTCGAGTTCAGCCCGATGACCAGCGCGTCGAGGAAGCCGATCGCATTGGGCTTGAGCCCCGCGTCCTGCTGCTCCGTCCCGGGTTCGCCACCCGCACCGTCATGGGCCATGTACGCATGGTCGGGCACCGGGCAGCGCCGCGCGAGGCGGGCGCTGCCGTCAGGGGCGGGTGTTCCAGCCCGCGATCACGGGGAGGCCGTGTTCCGTGGAGAGCGCGCTGACGGTGCCGGTGCGCAGCAGGAACAGGCGGCCGGCCACCGGATCCAGGCCGAGGTAGCGGGCGGTGAGGACGCGCAGGAAGTGGCCGTGGGCGACGACCACGACGTCGCCGTCGTCCGCGCGCAGGACGGGCGCGACGCGGGCCAGGGCGCGGTCCGCTCGGGCTCCCACCTGGGCGGCGCTCTCGCCGGGGTGCGCCGGGTCGCCGGGCGGGACGCCGTCGGTCCACAGGGACCAGTCGGGGGCGCTGCGCCGGATCTCCGCGGTGGTGACGCCCTCGTAGCCGCCGTAGTCCCATTCGTAGAGGTCGGGGTCGGGGACGGCGCCGGTGAGGCCGGCGAGTTCGGCGGTGGCGACGGCCCGGCGCAGCGGGCTGGTCAGCACCAGGGCGGGCCGGCGGCCCTGGAAGTAGGGGGCGAGGGAGATGGCCTCCTCGACGCCGCGCGCGGTCAGGGGTACGTCGGTGCGCCCGGTGTGCCGCCCGTTGGCGCTCCACTCCGTCTCGCCGTGCCTCACCAGCACCAAGTCGCTCATTCTCGCGACCCTATGCGGTGCGGCCCGTGGCCGCGGGGTCGGGGTCGGCGTGTCAGGGAGCCGGTGCCTCGGCCTTGATTCGGTGCATAAACGCTGCGAGTTTCCCGGAGGCGGCCGGCGCACGAGGCTCGACCCATGGACGGCACACTCATGGACGGCACAGGGGTGCAGCGCCCCGGGGGCTCCGCAGGGCCCGGTGAGAGCGTCGTGGCCGGTTTCACGGCCGGGGACGACGCCTGCGTGGAGGCGGTCTACCGGCGGTGGGGGCCGATGGTGCACTCCCTCGCGCGCAGGGCGCTGGGGGACGAGCGGGAGGCCGAGGACGTCACCCAGCAGGTGTTCCTCGCGGCCTGGCACGGGCGGCGCGGCTACCGGCCGGGGCCGGGCGGGCTGGGCGCCTGGCTCAGCGGGATCACCCGGCACAAGGTGGCCGACGCGCTGGAGGCGAGGGGCCGCCGGGCCAGGGCGGCCGCCGCCGCGGCGCGTGCGTGTCCGGACCCCGCCGCCCGGTCCGGCGCGAGCGCCCGGGCCGAACCGGAGCGCGTCGTGGACCGGTTGCTGGTGCTGGCCGAGCTGTCCCGGCTGCCGTCCCCGCAGCGGCGGGTGATGTGCCTCGCCTTCTACGGAGACCTCTCCCAGTCCCAGATCGCGGACCGTACGGGCCTGCCCCTGGGGACCGTCAAGAGCCATATGCGGCGGGCCCTGCACGGCCTGCGCCGGTCGATGGGGCCGCATCCGCCGTCAGCGCCGCGATGACCTCCAGGCCCGATCGCAGCCCGAAGAGGCGCTCCGCGCGCGGTTGCGGGGCGCCCGCGCCCCAGCCCGGTCCCGCGAGCAGCAACGCCGGGTGCCCCCGCGCGCCGCGCAGGCCCCACTCGATGCCCGCCACGGACCGGGCCAGGGCCGCGTCCGCGGTGGCCCTGGTCTGGGACCACAGCACCACGGCCCGCGGCCCGGTCCTGCGTACGGCGTCCCGCAGGGCCTGCGCGGGCAGCGCGGCCCCGAACATCCGCACGGGCAGGCCCCGTTCGCCGAGGGCCGCGGCCAGCGCCTCGATGGGCAGGCTGTGCTGCTCGTCCGGTACGCACGCCAGGAGCACCGGGGGCGCTGCGGGGTGCGGCGCCGCAGGAGCGGGCCGGATGCGGTGCACGGCCGCGGACACGTGCCAGGAGAGCAGGTGCTCCACCTCCACGTAACGCTCCCCCGCCGAGGCCCATGTGCGGCCCACGGCGTGCAGGGTCGGGGCGATGATCTCCTCCCACGCGGTGACCAGACCGTGCTCCGCGAGGGCGGTGTCCAGCAGTTCGGCCACCGACGGCGCGTCCAGCCGTACGGCGGCACGTGCGAGCCCCCGGCACTCCGGGCGGACCTCACCGAGGCGAAGGGGACCGGGCCCGCCCGGCATCACCGGACCCGCCGCGCTGGATGCGGCGGGTGCTGCGGGTGCCGCGTCCAGCGCGGCCCGCGCCGCCTCGGCCGGGGGGACGCCCTGTGCGGTGAGCCGGCACATCAGCTCCAGCCGGGCGATGTCCTGCGGGGTCCAGCGGCGGTGGCGTCCGCCCTCGCGGCGGGCGGGACCGATGGCGTACCGGCGCTCCCAGGAGCGCAGCGTGTTCGGCGACACTCCCAGGTGCCGGGCGACGGCGCCGGTACTGAGCGCGACGGCGGGCGGGCCCGGCGGGGGTCCGGGCCGTGTCGGGGGCTGCGGCGGGGGCTGCACCCGCACACGGTACGACGGGCGGCGGGGGGCCGAGTCGCTTCACCCACCGTGCCGCCCCTGCCGGAAACGGTCGAGTCCGTCGGCGAGCGACACCACCGGATCGGGGTAGTCGTAGCGGGCCCGCTCCGGCTCCGCCAGCCGCCACGGCTCGTGGACGAGCGGAGCGTCCAGCCCGGCGAGCTCGGGCACCCAGCGGTGCACGTAGTGGCCCTGCGGGTCAAAACGCAGGCCCTGCCGGACGGGGTTGAGCACGCGGTTGGGGCGGGTGTCGGTGCCGGTGCCCGCGATCCACTGCCAGTTCAGCTGGTTGTTGGCGAGGTCCCCGTCGACCAGGAGGTCCAGGAAGTGGCGGGCGCCCGTCCGCCAGTCGATGTACAGGGTCTTGGTCAGGAAGCTCGCGACGAGCATCCGGCCGCGGCCCGGCATCCAGCCTTCGTGGCGCAGCTGGCGCATGGCGGCGTCGACCACGGGATATCCGGTGCGGCCGTCCTTCCATGCCTCGGTCTCCTCCTCGGCGGCGGGGCCGGTGCGCCAGCGGTCCTGCCGGGCGCGGTAGTCCTCGGTGGCCACCTCGGGGCGAGCGGCGAGCACCTGGTGGTGGAAGTCGCGCCAGCACAGCTGGCGGACGAAGGCCTCGGCGCCGGGGCCACCGACGGACCGGGCCCGGTGGACGGCCTCGGTGGCCGAGAGGGTGCCGAAGTGCAGGTGCGGGGAGAGGCGGGAGGTGGCGTCCCCGGCCAGATCGTCGTGGCGGTCCGCGTAGTCGGCCAGTCCGGAGCGGAGCCAGTTCGCCATGAGCCGCCGGGCCTCGCTCTCGCCGCCCCGGGCGAGGCCCGGGGAGATCCCGGTGAGGGAGCCGCGCGCCGGCAGGGGCTCGGAGCCGACGCCTTCGGGGACCCGGACGGCGCGGGGTGCGGCGGCGAGCGGCCGCGGGGGCAGTTCGGTCCAGCGGCGGAGGTAGGGGGTGAAGACGGCGAAGTGATCGGCGCCGGCCGGGTGCACGGCGCCGGGCGCGACGGCGGTGATGACCGTCTCGTGCACGTAGAGCCGCCGTCCCTCGGCTTCGAGGGCGCTGCGCAGCCGCTCCTCGCGGGCCTGGGCGTAGGCGCTGACGCCGGCGGCCATGTGGACCTCGTCGGCGTCGGTCTCCCGTACGAGGGCGCACACCTCGGCGACGACGTCCCCGGAGCGCAGCACCAGGCGGGCGCCGCGGGCGCGCAGTCCCGCGTCGAGGTCGGCGAGGCAGTCGGCGAGGAAGGCCTGCCGGTTGGGCGGGGCGAAGCCGGCGGCCGCGACGGCGCGGTCGCGGACGAACAGCGGAACCACCTGGTCGCAGGAGGACATGGCCGCCCGCAGCGGCGGGTGGTCGTGCAGGCGCAGGTCGGAGGTGTACAGGACCACCGCGACGTTCATGTTCTCGCTCCGCGTCAGGGTCGGTGAGGAGGGTTGTCGTGGGGTACTTCGGCGGCCGGGGTCCCCGTGGATGCGCTGTCGGCCGCGGCGCCGTCCCGGCGTTCGGCGGCGCGGGCGATGTTGCGGGCCATCCCGCCGAAGACCACGGCGTGGAAGGGGGACACGCTCCACCAGTAGAGGTGGCCGAGCAGGCCGTGCGGGTGGAACAGCGCCCGCTGCCGGTAGCGGGCCCGGCCCGGCTCCGGACCGGGGTCGGCGCGCATTTCGAGCCAGGCGAGACCGGGCAGCCGCATCTCGGCGCGCAGCCGCAGCAGCCGGCCCGGTTCGATCTCCTCCACCCGCCAGAAGTCGAGGGAGTCGCCCACGCGCAGGCGGGTGGCATCGCGGCGGCCCCGGCGGATGCCGACTCCGCCGACGAGCCGGTCGAGCCAGCCGCGTACCGCCCAGGCCAGCGGGAAGGAGTACCAGCCGTGCTCCCCGCCGATGCCCTCCACGACCCGCCACAGCGCACCGGGCGAGGCCGCGACGGCCCGCTCCCGCTGGTCGGTGTACAGGCTGCCGCCCGCCCAGTCGGGGTCGGTGGGCAGCGGGTCGCTGGGCGCGCCCGGCACGGAGGCGGAGGACCAGCGGGTGGTCACGTCGGCCTCCCGGATCCGCTGGAGGGCGAGCGAGAGCGCCTGGTCGAAGCCGAGCGGTGCTCCGGGCGGGTCGGGCACGTAGCGGGCGATGTCGTGCTCCGCGCAGACCACCTCGTGGCGCAGTGACTCCGCGAGCGGCCGGGCCAGCGCCCGCGGCACGGGGGTGACCAGGCCGATCCAGTGGCTGGACAGCCGCGGGGTGAGCATCGGGACGCGCAGGATGAGCCGGTCGGGCAGCTCGGCCACCGCGGCGTAGCGGCGCATCATCTCCTCGTACGTGAGCACGTCCCGGCCGCCGATGTCGAAGGCCCGGTTCACCTCGGGCGGCATGCCGGCACTGCCGACGAGGTAGCGCAGGACGTCGCGGACGGCGATGGGCTGGCAGCGGGTGCCGACCCAGCTGGGGGTCACCATGACGGGCAGCCGCTCGGTGAGGTAGCGCAGCATCTCGAAGGAGGCGGAGCCGGAACCGATGATGACCGCGGCACGCAGGACGGTGGCCGGTACGGGCCCCGCGAGGAGGATCTCGCCCACCTCGGCGCGCGACCGCAGGTGCGGCGACAGCTCGTGCACGGGGATGCCCGCCGGGGTGAGTCCGCCCAGGTAGACGATGCGCCGGACCCCGGCCGCGTGGGCCTGCTCGGCGAAGATCCGGGCGGCGGCGCGGTCGCGTTCCTCGAAGCCGGAGCCCCCGCCGAGGGCGTGCACGAGGTAGTAGGCGACGTCGACGCCCTCCAGGGCGGCGGCCACGGCCTGCGGGTCGGTGGCGTCGCCGCGGACGGTCTCCACCTGCCCGGCCCAGGGGTGGTCGCGCAGCTTCTCCGGGGATCGGGCCAGGCAGCGGACGCGGTGGCCCGCGTCGAGCAGTTCGGGCACCAGTCGCCCGCCGATGTAGCCGGTGGCTCCGGTGACCAGGCAGTTCAGACCCGTCATGACTGTCTCCGCTCCTCGTGGGCCGTTCGGGCCGGGGGTCCCGTACGCGATTCCGGCGGGGCGGTGCGATCGGATGCGCGCGAGCGGGCACCGTCCGCCGGAACTGAGCCATTGGTACAGTCACGGCATGGCGGTGGACGAGCTCGACACCCGGATCCTGCGCCTGCTGATCGAGCAGCCGCGCACCAGCGTCCGCGAGTACGCCCGCATCCTCGGCGTGGCGCGGGGCACGCTGCAGGCCCGGCTGGACCGGCTGGAGCGCACCGGTGTGATCACCGGGACCGGGCCGGTGCTCTCGCCGGCGGCGCTCGGACACCCGGTGCTGGCCTTCGTGCACATCGAGGTCACCCAGGGGCACCTGGACGACGTGGGCGAGGCGCTGGCCGCCGTACCGGAGATCATCGAGGCCTTTTCCATCACCGGCGGCGGTGACCTGCTGACGCGCGTGGCGGCCCGCGACAACGCCCATCTGGAGGACGTGATCCAGCGGCTGATCCGGCTCCCGGGCGTGGTCCGCACCCGCACGGAGGTCGCGCTGCGCGAACGGGTCCCCCACCGGCTGCTGCCCTTGGTCGAGTCCGTGGGCAGGGCGGCCCGCAAAGCCTGACAGGATGGCCGGGGCAGGACAGAACCGGCAGGACGGGACCCAACGGATGATTTCCGTCATATTCGATCTCGACGGCACCCTCGTGGACAGTGAGCCGAACTACTACGAGTCCGGCCGCCGCACCCTGGAGCGGCACGGGGTCGCCGACTTCACGTGGGAGCAGCACGCCCGTTTCATCGGCATCGGCACGCTGGAGACGCTGGAGATCCTCAAGGACCGGTACGGGATCCCGGCGCCGGTCGAACAGCTGCTGACCGAGCAGAACTCCGCCTACCTGGAGCTGGCCGGCACCCGGACCGAGGTCTTCCCGCAGATGCGCGAGCTCGTCGAACGCCTGCACGCCGAGGGCGCGGCGATGGCGGTGGCCTCCGGCTCCTCGCGCGAGGCGATCGACGCCGTACTGGCGGCCACCGGGCTGGACCGCCTGCTGACCACGGTGGTCTCCGCCGAGGAGGTGGCGCACGGCAAGCCCGCGCCGGACGTGTTCCTGGAAGCGGCCCGCCGGCTGGGCGCGGACCCGGCCGGCTGCGTGGTCTTCGAGGACGCGGCGCCGGGTGCGCGGGCGGCCCGCGCGGCGGGGATGGGCTGCGTGGCGATCCCGTACGTGAAGGACACCGCGCACGACCCGGCCTTCGCGGCGGCCGGGCTGCTCTTCCCGGGCGGGCAGGCGGAGTTCAGCGCGGACGTGGCGCACGACTGGCTGACGGCGCGCCGGACCGGCTGACGCACCACCGGACAGGCTGACGCACCGCCGGACGCCGGCCCGGTCGGCCCTCTGGCGCCCTGCGCGGGCCGGTGCCACCATGCCTGCGTGACCGCGACCCTGCCCCCGGGCACCCGGACCGGCGGACCGCGCGGGTGGCCCCTGCTCGGGAACCTGCCCGCCTTCGCCCGCGATCCACTGGCCTTCTTCGAGTCCCTGCGCGACGACTACGGCGACTGGGTGCCCTGGTCGCTCGGCCCGCGCCGGGGAATACTGCTCTCCCGGCCCGAGCACACCGGAGAACTCCTGGGAGCCGTCGAGTCCACCTTCAAGCCCATGGAACTGGGCTGGGCCTTGCACCAGTTGCTGGGCAACGGGGTGGTCGTCTCGACCGGAGACGACTGGCGGCGCAAGCGGGCGCTGGTCCAGCCCGCCGTGCGGCCGCGCCAAGTCGCCTCGTACGCCGCCACGATGGTGGAGTGCGCCGACGCGCTGGCCGGCAGCTGGCGCGAGGGGGCGCGGATCGACGTACACCAGGAAATGGCCCGGCTCACCCAACGGATCGCGGTGCGCACGCTGTTCGGCAGTGACGCGGCGGGCCGGGAGGCGCCCATCAGTGCGGCCATGGCCACGGCGCAGCGGGAACTGGGGGCGGAGTTCAGGGGGCTGACCCTGTTCCTGCCGTCGTGGGTGCGCACTCCGGGCCGACGCCGGATGCGGGAGGCCGTGGCGGTCCTCGACGAGGAGATCGAGTACGTCATACGGGAGCACGAGGCCGCGTCGAGCGCCGGCGCGGAGCGGGACGACCTGCTGAGCCGGCTGCTCGCGGCCCGCGACGAGCACGGCGGCCCGCTGTCCCGCAAGGAGGTGCGGGACGAGTCGATCACCCTCTACATCGGCGGCCACGAGACCACCTCGACCACCCTGACCTGGGCCTGGCAGCTGCTTTCGGGGGCGCCCGAGGCGCGGGCCCGGCTGACGCAGGAGCTGGACCGGGTACTGGGCGGGCGGCTGCCGACGCACGAGGACTACGCGCGGCTGCCCTGGACCCGGCAGGTGGTCAAGGAGGCGCTGCGGATCTATCCGCCGGTCTGGCTGATCTCGGCGGTGGCCGCCCAGGGCGCGAGCATCGGCGGGCGGGCGGTGCCGGCGGGGACGGCGGTGTGGACGAGCCCCTGGTCGATGCACCGCGACGAGCGGTGGTTCCCGGACCCGGAGGCCTTCCGCCCCGAGCGGTGGGACGCGGACGCGCCGCGTCGGGCGCCGGACCATGCCTGGTTCCCCTTCGGCGGCGGCCCGCGCGCGTGCCTGGGGGCGCGGTTCGCGCTGGTGGAGGCCGTGCTCGTGCTGGCCGTAGTGGGGCAGCGGTTCCACCTGGACAGCGGGACCGAGCGGGCCGGGGTCTTCCCCGGGCTCACCCTGCAGCCGAGGACCCCGGTGCCGGCGACGCTGGTGGCGGCCTGAGGGCTGGGCCCGAGGGCTGGGGCCTGAGGGGTGCGGGAAGAGTCCGCACGCCTCGGGAGTTAGTAGAACCGTGAACGACATCTCGCGCGACGTGGACGTGGTGGTCATCGGGGCCGGGCAGGCGGGCCTGTCCAGCGCCTACCACCTCGCCCGGACGGGGATCGACCACGTGGTCCTGGACCACGCGCCCCGCCCGGGCGGGGCGTGGCAGTTCCGCTGGCCCTCCCTCACCTACGGCAAGGTCCACGGGATGCACGCCCTGCCCGGCATGGAACTGACGGGCGCGGACGCGCTGCGGCCGTCGTCGGAGGTGATCGGGGCGTACTTCGCCGCCTACGAGGACCGCTTCGACCTGCGCGTACGGCGTCCCGTGGACGTCAGCGCCGTACGGGACGCAGGCGCGGGACGGCTGCGGGTGGAGACCTCGGACGGCGTCTGGTCGCCCCGGGCCCTGATCAACGCGACCGGGACCTGGGACCGGCCGTTCTGGCCGCGCTACCCCGGGCAGGACGTCTTCCGCGGCCGTCAGCTGCACACCGCGAACTACCCGGGGCCGCAGGAGTTCGCCGGGGCTCGGGTCATCGTCGTCGGTGGCGGCACGTCGGCGGTGCAGCACCTGCTGGAGATCTCGGAGGTGGCGGCGGAGACCACGTGGGTGACGCGCCGGCCCCCGGTCTTCCGCGACGGCAGCTTCGGCGAGGCCGAGGGCCGGGCCGCGGTGGCGCTGGTGGACGAGCGGGTGCGCCGGGGGCTGCCCCCGCAGAGCGTGGTCAGCGTCACGGGACTCCCGCTGAACGATGCCGTCCGGGCCGGTCTGGCCTCGGGCGTGCTGGAGCGCCGGCCCCTGTTCGACCACCTCACCGCCACGGGCGCCACCTGGGCCGACGGGACCCGCGTGGACGCGGACGTCATCGTGTGGGCCACCGGATTCCGCGCGGCCGTCGACCACCTGGCCCCGCTGCGCCTGCGCGAGCCCGGCGGGGGCATCCGGGTCGAGGGGACCAGGGCCGTGCGCGACGAGCGGGTCCACCTGGTCGGCTACGGCCCGTCGGCCTCGACCATCGGAGCCAACCGGGCGGGCGGCGCGGCGGTCCGCGAGATCCGCCGGCTCCTGGCGCGCGAGCGGGCGGGCGCTGCGGCGCTCTGAGGGCGCGGACGGGGGCTCCGGCCGGTGCCGGGCCGTCCGCACCTCATCTTGCGGCGGCGGGAGCAGCCTTCGCGCGGATCCGGTTGAACTCCGTCACGTGCTTCTTGTGTTCCTCGTAGGTCGCCGAGAAGCGGGTGTCCCCCGGCTTGACGGTGACGAAGTACAGCCAGTCACCGGGCGTCGGCGCGACCGCCGCGGCCAAGGCTTCAAGGCCGGGGCTGTCGATCGGCGTGGGCGGCAGTCCCTGGCGTGCGTAGGTGTTGAAGGGGCTGTCGATGCGGGTGTCGCTCAGCTTGGTGTCGACCGTGCTGCGGTTGAGCGCGTAGTTGAGGGTGGAGTCCATCTGAAGCGGCATCGACTTCGCCAGCCGGTTGTGCACCACCCGGGCGACCTTGCCCATGTCGGCGCGGTTCTCGGCCTCCGCCTCGATGATGCTGGCCAGGGTGGCCGTCTGGTACGGGGTCATCCCGTGGGCTCTTCCACCGTCCGCCACGGCCCTGGTGGCGAGCTTCTCGTTCGCCGTCCGGACCATGTACGCGAGCAGCGAGGCCGGGGTGGACTTCGAGGTCACCGGGTACGTCGCCGGGAAGAGGTAGCCTTCCGGATTGCCCTTGGCCTCCGCGGGCAGCTCCAGCCCGGCGGTGGCCACCGCCGTCTTCGTGGAGCCCGGCGGGAGTTTCAGTTCGCGGTCGATCGCGGCGTACACCTGCGGGGCCCGCCAGCCCTCGGGGATCACCAGGCGGCGCGGCCTCTCCGGGGCTTCCTCACCCCGCAACAACGGGATCAGGGCTGCCGCACCCAGCGCCAGCAGTGTGCCGATCAGGAGCGCGAGCCGGCCCCGGCGGGTGAGCCGGGAACGGCGCTGTGGTGGCCGGTGCTCATGACGCATGCGGGAACACTAACCCGCGAAACGCGACTTTTCCGACATTCAGCCCATTCGTCATTCATATGGTCATACATTGATCCGAGCCAGCTCGACGCCCTCGGGTGGCTCGGGCGCCAGCGCGGCGTCCCGGTCCCGGCGGACGAGGGCCGCGTACCGGCCGTCGGCCTTGAGCAGTTCCTCGTGGGTGCCTCGCTCGGCTATGCGGCCCGCGTCCAGGACCACGATCTGGTCGGCGTCGCGGACGGTGGAGAGGCGGTGCGCGATGGTGATGGTCGTCCGCCCGGCGGAGAGGTTGTCGATGGCCTGCTGGACGGCGTGCTCGGTGCGGGTGTCGAGGGCGCTGGTGGCCTCGTCGAGGATGAGCACCGGCGGGTCCCTCAGGATGGTGCGGGCGATCGCCAGGCGCTGCTTCTCCCCTCCGGAGAACCGGTAACCGCGCTCGCCGACCAGGGTGTCGTACCCGTCGGGCAGGGACGCGATGTGGTCGTGGATCTGGGCCGCGCGGGCAGCCTCGACCATCTCCTGGTCGGTGGCGTCGGGCTTGGCGAAGCGCAGGTTGTCCGCGACCGAGGCGTGGAACAGGTAGGTCTCCTGGGAGACCACTCCGATGGAGCGGGCCAGCGAGTCGAAGTCGAGGTCGCGCACGTCGATCCCGTCGAGGGCGACCCGTCCGCCGGTCACGTCGTAGAGCCGGGGCACGAGGTAGCTGAGGGTGCTCTTGCCGGAGCCGGTCGGGCCGACCACGGCGAGGGAACCGCCCGCCGGGACGGTGATGTCGATCCCCGAGAGGGTCGGACCGTTCTTGGCGTCGTACGCGAAGTGCACGTCCTCCAGCGCGACCTCGCCCTTGGCCCGCTCCAGCCGGACCGGGTCCGGGCGCTCGGTGATGTCCACCGGCAGGTCGAGGTATTCGAAGATGCGCGCGAACAGGGCGAGCGAGGTCTGTATCTGCACGCCGGTCGACAGCAGGCTCACGGCGGGCCGGAAGAGTCCCTGCTGCAGCGTGACGAAGGCGACCAGGGTGCCGACGGAGAGCGAGGGCGCGCCCGTCTGGAGGGCCAGGCCGGCGGCCCAGTAGATCAGGGCGGGCATCGCGGCCATGACGATGCCGATGGTGGACATCCGCCAGCGCCCGGCCATGCTGGCCCGCACTTCGAGGCCGACGAGCCTCTCGGACTCCTCCGCGAAGGCGCTCGTGAGGGAATCCGAGCGGCCCATGGTGCGGCCCAGCAGGATGCCGCTCACCGAGAGCGACTCGGTGACCGTCGCCGCCATGGCCGCCATCTGCTTCTGGCGCTTCATGGTGATCTTCTTGCGCTCGCGGCCGACCCGCCGGCTGATCCACACGAAGACGGGGAGCAGGGCCAGCGAGACGAGGGTGAGCCGCCAGTCGAGCGCGAGCATGGCGACGACGGAGGCGATCACGGCCGTCAGGTTCGAGACGAGCGAGGTGGCGGTGGAGGTGACGGTGGCCTGCATGCCGCCGATGTCATTGGCGATGCGGGACTGGACCTCGCCGGTGCGCGTCCGGGTGAAGAAGGCCAGCGGCATCCGCTGGAGCTGCGCGTAGACGGCGGTGCGCAGGTCGTGCATGACGCGCTGCCCGACGGTGGTGGAGATCAAGGTCTGGAGCACGCCGAAGACGCTGGTGACCACGGCGGTGAGGATCATGCCGAGGGCGAGCAGGCTGAGCAGCCCGGTGCGGCCCTGCGGGATCGCGACGTCGAGGATCTCCTTGAGCAGGAACGGCGAGGCCACGCCGACCAGGGAGGATGCGGCCACCAGCAGGCCGACGACGGCGAGCCGCCCCCGGTAGGGCCGGAACAGCCCCACGATGCGGCGCAGCTCGCGCGGCTGCTCGGCCGGGGCGGGGCGGCGGGGGTCGAGGGGATCGTTCGACGGCGTCCACTTCGGTTCGTCGTGACGCATGGGCACCCTCTCGGGGTCGGGGGTCGAGGCCATTGGAGCATAGGTGATTGTTACCTATGCTCACAATGAACGGCATCCTGATATTGTTCCCGGCATGAGCTCCGCCTCCGACACCGACCGCCTCCTCGCCGAACAGCTGCTGCGCCTGACGCGCAGGCTCCACCGGATCCAGAAGCGGCACATGGAGCCGCTCGGGATCACTCCCGCCCAGGGTCGGCTGCTGCGCCTCGTCTCGCACTACGAGGGGGGCCAGGCGCCCCGAATGGCGGATCTCGCCGCCCGCCTGGAGGTCGTCCCCCGCGCCGTGACCACCCTCGTGGACGGCCTGGAGGCCGCCGCGTGCGTACGCCGCGCGCCCGACCCCGCCAACCGGCGCGTCATCAGGATCGAGCTCACCGACAACGGCCGCGCCACGCTGCGCCGGCTGCGCAGTGCGCGCACCGACGCCGCGGAGGAGATCCTGGCACCGTTGACCGCCGACCAGCGCGAGGTGCTCGGCGGCCTGCTGAACACCCTCTCGGACGCCCCGGCGGAGCGCACCTGCTGAGGAGGCCACACATGGCCTGGAGCGCGCCACCCGCCCGTGAGCGCCGTTGTGCGCGGCCCGTCTGACCAGGCGTCCTTCCACGGAGGAGATCCGCAAACCTGGTGGCCGCGAGCCGTTGTCCAGGGAAAATCGATTGCCCGGAGCCGATCCGGAAGGCGAACCTTGCTCGGTTTGGACCACTCGACCAGTCATGGGGCGTCATGCAGATCAGCGATCTTCCGTATCCGGATCCAGGGGTACCCGACGCTCGCTCCGGCCCTCGCTTCCTCCTGTGGCTGGGCCGGGGCCAACTCGGCGGACAGCTCAAGAGCCTGTGCTGGGGCATGCTCCACTTCTCCGGCGTCGCCGCCCTGCCGTACGCGGTGGGTCTGGGCGTCGACGCCGTCATCGACCACGACGCCGACCGGCTGCTCCTCGTCGGCGCGCTGCTCGCCCTGACCGGCGTCGCCATCTCGGTGGGTGACGCCATGCTCCACCGCACCGCCGTCACCAACTGGATCACCGCGGCCGCCCGGGTGCAGCAGCTGCTCGCGCGCAAGACCGCCGAACTGGGTTCCGCGCTGACCCGGCAGGTCGCCGCCGGCGAGGTGGTCGCGGTCTCCACCGGCGACGTGGAGAAGATCGGCTGGTTCGTCGAGGCGGTCTCGCGCTTCCTCGCCGCCGTCTTCTCCATCGTCCTCGTCTGCGTCGGTCTGCTGTTCTACGCACCCGAACTCGGCGTGGTCGTCGCCGTCGGCGTGCCCCTGGTCGCCCTGGCCGCGCTGCCGTTGCTGCCGCGCGCCACGAAACGCGCCGACATCCAGCGCGAGAAGGCGGGCAAGGCCACCGAGCTGGCCTCCGACACCGTGGCGGGCCTGCGGGTGCTGCGGGGCATCGGCGGTGAGGAGCTGTTCCTCGGCCGCTACCGCGAGGCTTCGCAGGAGGTCCGCAAGGCCGCCGTGCGCAGTGCCCGGATGTGGGCGCTGATCTCCGCGGTCCAGGTGCTGCTGCCGGGGGCGCTGCTGATCACGGTGGTCTGGTACGGCGCCGCGCTCGTCGTAGACGGGCGCGTCGCGGTGGGTGAACTCGTCGCCGCGTTCAGCGCGGTGGCGACGCTGCTCTACCCGCTGCGTCACTTCGAGGAGATCGCCATGGCGTACTCCTTCTCGCGTCCCTCCGCGCAGCGGGCCGCCCGCGTGCTGTCCCTGACCCGGACGCAGGCCGGCGAGCGGCCCGCGCACGCCGGGCGCCCGCAGCCGCCGGCCTCGGGCGGCGACCTGTACGACCCGCAGACGGGCCTGCTGGCCCCGGCGGGCCGGTTCACCGCCGTCGTGTGCGGGGACCCGGACCTGGCGGGCCGGCTCGCGGAGCGCCTCGGCGGCCACCCCATGGACGGCGAGGCGGGCAGCGAACGGCCGTCGGTGCTCCTCGGCGGAGTCGCGCTGGACGAGCTCGAACTGGACACGGCGCGCACGCTGGTCCTCGTACAGGACAAGGACCCCGTGCTGCTGTCGGGCACGCTGCGGGCCCTGTTCGACGTACCGGCCTCCGGAGCGGTCGAGCCCGGTGCGGCGCTGGGCGCGGCCCAGTGCGCGGACGTGCTGGACGCACTGCTGCAGTCGGCTCCGGACGGATGCCAGGACCCGATGGACGCGCGGATCACCGAGCGCGGCCGGTCGCTGTCCGGCGGCCAGCGCCAGCGGCTCGCGCTGGCCCGGTCCCTGGTCACGGACCCGGAGGTGCTGGTGCTCGACGAGCCGACCTCGGCCGTCGACTCGCACACCGAGGCGCGGATCGCCGACGGGGTCGCGGCGCTGCGCGCGGGGCGCACCACGGTGGTCCTGGCGTCCTCGCCGCTGCTGCTTGACCGCGCCGACCGGGTCGTCCTCATCGACGGGGGCACGGTGGCGGCGGTCGGTACGCACCGCGAGCTGCTGAACGGCGAACCGCGCTACCGGGCGGTCGTCACCCGCGAGACCGAGGAGGAACAGCGGCTCGCACGCGTGGAACTGACAGGGCTGGACGAAGCACTCACAGAGATCGAGGAATCCGCATGATCGGCGTGGCGCCACCGGAGTACGATCCGGCGGCCCCCGAGTCGGCCGCGACCCTGCCCGTGGGCACGTCGGCGACCGTACGGGGCTATGTGCGCGACCTGTTCCGGCGTCACCGGCGGGCCTTCGCGGTGCTGGTGGGCGTCAACGCGACCGCGGTGATCGCGTCCATGGTCGGCCCGTACCTGCTGGGCCGGGTCGTGGACCAGCTCGCGGAGGGGACGCGCGACCTCCATCTGGAGCGCGTGGCGCTGCTGTTCGCGCTGGCGCTCGCGCTCCAGACGTTCTTCGTCCGGCAGGTCCGGCTGCGCGGGGCGATGCTCGGCGAGGAGATGCTGGCCGATCTGCGCGAGGACTTCCTGGTGCGCTCGGTGGGCCTGCCGCCGGGGGTGCTGGAGCGGGCGGGTACGGGTGACCTGCTCTCGCGGATCACCACCGACATCGACCGGCTGGCCAACGCGATGCGCCAGGCCGTGCCGCAACTGGCCATCGGCGTGGTGTGGGTGGGGCTGCTCTTCGGGGCGCTCGCGGTGACCGCGCCCCCGTTGGCGCTCGCGTCCCTGGTGGCGCTGCCGGTGCTGGTCGTGGGCTACGGCTGGTACGTCAAGCGGGCGCCCGCGGCCTACCGCTCGGAGGCGGCCGGATACGCGGCGGTCGCGGCCGTGCTCACCGAGACGGTGGACGCGGGCCGCACCGTCGAGTCGCACCGCCTGGGGCCGGACCGGATCGCGCTGTCGGAGCGGCGGATCAAGGAATGGACGGCGTGGGAGCGGTACACGCTGTTCCTGCGGACGATCCTGTTCCCCGTCATCAACGTCACGTACGTGACGATCCTCGGCTCGGTGCTGATGGCCGGCGGCTACTGCGTGCTGCGGGACTGGATGTCGGTGGGACAGCTGACCACGGGTCTGCTGCTCGCTCAGATGATGGTCGATCCGATCGGCCTGATCCTGCGCTGGTACGACGAGCTGCAGATCGCCGAGGTCTCGCTGGCCCGCCTGGTGGGTGTACGGGAGATCGCGCCGGACGCCGGGGACGCGAAGGTGACGCCCGAGGGCCGGGACGTGCGGGCCGACGAGGTCCACTTCGGCTACCGGGAGGGCGTCGACGTCCTGCACCGGGTGTCGATGTCCGTCCCGCCGGGCACCCGGATGGCGCTCGTCGGCCCCTCGGGCGCGGGCAAGTCCACCCTGGGCCGGCTGCTCGCGGGCATCTACGCGCCCCGGAGCGGCGAGGTCACCCTGGGCGGGGCGCGGCTTTCGCGCATGCCGGCGGAGCGGGTGCGCGAGCACGTGGCGCTGGTCAACCAGGAGCACCACGTCTTCGTCGGCTCGCTGCGCGACAACCTCCGCCTCGCACGGACGGACGCCGGGGACGGCGAACTGTGGGCGGCCCTGGGCGCGGTGGACGCGGACGGCTGGGCACGGGCCCTGGAGGCGGGCCTGGACACGGAGGTCGGTTCCGGCACCACGGCCCTGTCTCCGGCGCAGGCGCAGCAGATCGCGCTTGCCCGGCTGGTGCTGGCGGATCCGCACACGCTGGTGCTGGACGAGGCCACGTCGCTGCTGGACCCGCGAGCGGCACGGCACTTGGAGCGTTCGCTGGCCCGGGTGCTGGACGGCCGTACGGTCATCGCGATCGCCCACCGGCTGCACACCGCGCACGACGCGGACGTGATCGCGGTGGTCGAAGGCGGCAGGATCAGCGAACTCGGCTCCCACGACGAACTGGTCGCCGCCGACGGGGCGTACGCGGCGCTGTGGCGGTCCTGGCACGGGTGACCGGATGGTGACCCAAACCCCTCGCGGGACTCCTCGCACATATGTACTCTGAGCAAGCTTCAAACCTGATCACGTTCAAAAACAGAAAATGGGGGGGCCGGTGCGTAATCGCCGACTCATGCTTTCCACCGCCGTAGTCATCGCGGCCGGTGTCGGACTCGTCCCGGGCGTCGCCACCGCGGCGGGCCCGGACGGAGCCAAGGGGACGGGCGGCACGGGGGTGTCCGTTCCCGACCTGGACCTGACCGAGGCCAAGGCCAAGGCGTTCAAGGCCGAGACCTTCAGCAGCCCTGCCGCCAAGACGGTCCACCCGGCCGCGCAGGGCAGCGAGAAGACCGCTCCGCGGGCCTCGGGTACCGCGTCCGCCGAGCCGACGGTCGCACTGCAGGCCGAGGCCATCAGCGCCCACGCCATCCAGCTGGCCCTGACGTTCACCGTCGCGCCGGAGGACTCGATCAGCTCGGTCATCGAGTGGGGAGACGGCCAGACCTCGTCGACGCCGGCCTCCCCGGCCACGCAGACCCTGGACCACAAGTACGCCAAGACCGGCGTCTACACCGTCAAGGTCACCCTGCTCGACGGCACCACCGTCCGGGGCACCAACGAGATCGTCGTGCGGACCGCGGGCAACGAGTTCACCCCGCACGCCCCGACCCGCCTGCTGGACACCCGCGAGGGCATCGGCGCGCCCCTGGCCAAGGTGCCCGCCTACGGGACGGCCCGCGTCAAGATCGCCGGGGCCGCGCAGATCCCGGCCGGCGTGACCGCCGTGGCCCTGAACGTCACCGTCACCAACCCCGCCAAGGGCGGACACGTCCGCGTGTACGCCGAGGGCGGCGACCTGCCGAGCACCTCGAACGTCAACTACACCCCGGGGCAGACCGTCCCGAACATGGTGATCGCGTCGGTCGGCGGGAACGGCTACGTGGACATCTACAACCACGGCGACGGCGCGATCGACCTCATCGCCGACGTCACCGGCTACTTCTCCAAGAGCGCTGCCAGCGGCTACACCTCGGTGGCCCCGAGCCGTATCGTCGACACCCGCGAGGGTCTCGGTACGGGCACGGGCCGGGTCCCGGGCTACGGCAGTTTCAGCACCCAGGTCACGGGCCGCGCCGGCGTCCCGGCGAGCGCGAAGGCCGTCGCGCTCAACGTGACCGTCACCGAGCCGCAGGCGAACGGTCACCTGACCGTCTACCCCTCCGGCAGCTCCGCCCCGACCTCGTCGAACCTGAACTTCACCACGGGCCAGACCATCGCCAACGCGGTCATCGTCCCGATCGGCCCGGACGGCAAGATCAGCATCCGTAACGGCGCCGGGGCCGGGACCCATGTGGTCGCCGACGTCGTCGGCTACTACAGCCCCGAGAGCGAGAGCGCGCTGGTGCGCACCTTCCCGGAGCGCTGGTTCGACACCCGCGAGTGGGACGGCCCGCTGGACGGCCGCGCCTACATCTACGGGCGGTACGGCGGCGGCGACTCGAACATCACCGCGGTCATCACCAACGCCACCGTCACCAATACCGCGGGCACCGGCTTCCTCACGGTCGCGCCGGACCCGAACTCGTGGGAGGCCTACGAGGGCGGCTGGTCCACCCGCCCGGTCGCACCCAACTCCTCCAGCCTCAACTGGACCCCGGGCAAGACCGTGCCCAACCTGGTCCAGACGAGCTCCGGCGTGAACAACGTGATCGACTTCTGGAACATGAGCTACCAGCCCACGGACCTGCTCGTCGACACCTTCGGCTTCTACGCCAAGAACTGACGCCCCCGACCCCGCCCCCACCGGCGGGACCCGCGGGCACGGCGCCCCGGGAGCGGACCCCAGTGGTCCCGCTCCCGGGGCGCCGGCCGTTCCCGGCCGGGGCACACGGCGTCGTCGCGGTCCTGGATGAGGTCCTGGACCACGTCCTAGATGAATTCGAGGGCCGCGGCGCCGCCGAAGCCGCCCAGCAGGATGAACACGGGCATGAGGACCTTGAGCTCCACCCAGCTGCCGGCCCGGAAACGCATCATCTTCGGCGGGCCGATCGGGTACCAGCGCTTGCCCGCGATCGGGAGGGGCCACAGCACGGGGCAGCCCGAGACGGTCAGCGCGTCGCCGATGTCGTGGACCAGCGCGCCGAGCACGATCGGCAGGCCGAGCCAGAGGTACTCCTGGCCCGGTCCGGTGAACAGCCAGCTCGCGCCGTTGCCGGGCTGATCGAGCACCCCGGCCAGGATCCAGGCACTGGTGGCGCCGAGCAGCCACACCAGGACGTCGCTGGACATCCGGGCGGCCCGCCACAGGAGGCCTTCGACGGCCAGCACCAGGTGCACGAAGAGCAGGCCGAGGACCCCCCAGCGGTCGGCGGTGGCCGCGATCGCGGAGGCGCCACCGCCGATCAGCACGGCCCAGAGCCAGGTGTGCGTCAGGGTGCGGTGGCCGCCGGTGCGGCGGGCGTCCTTCTTGGACCGGGTGCTCTTGTAGACGGCGTAGGAGATCTTGTCGACCACCTCGCACAAACCTCTGGAGAGCGGTCCGAAGGCGCGCGAGATCGTCGCCGACTTGTGGTCGAGGTCGGGGGCGAGGGCCGCCCCGGCGCAGATCAGCGCTCCGACGACGAGGACCGGCCACGGCATGGGGTGCCCGGCGGCCGCGGTCGCCGCGCCCACCCCCAGCCAGGCCGCAGCCCCGGACAGTGAGTGCGCCGGACCCATCATGGTCGTTCCCCGCCCCGGTTCGTGTGTGCTCGGGCCCGGTCGACGCTTTCGTCCGGGCCTCATCGACGGCACAGCGTACCGTCGATGATCTTCCTTCCGTCCGCCGGTTCCCTGATCCGGGGGGAAGCCAGGCAAGATGGGGGGTGTGACCCTCATTGATCAGCTCCCGCCGAACGCCGACCCCGACGCCCTCTTCGAGGCCTTCTCCTCGTGGGCGCAGGACCAGGGCATCACCCTGTACCCGGCTCAGGAGGAGGCGCTGATCGAGGTCGTCTCCGGGGCGAACGTGATCCTTTCCACTCCGACCGGCTCCGGCAAGAGCCTCGTCGCGGCCGGCGCGCACTTCACCGCCCTGGCCCAGGACAAGGTCACTTTCTACACCGCCCCCATCAAGGCGCTGGTGTCGGAGAAGTTCTTCGACCTGTGCAAGCTCTTCGGCACGGAGAACGTCGGCATGCTGACCGGCGACGCCTCCGTGAACGCGGACGCACCGGTGATCTGCTGCACCGCCGAGGTGCTGGCCTCCATCGCCCTGCGCGACGGCAAGCACGCCGACATCGGCCAGGTCGTGATGGACGAGTTCCACTTCTATGCCGAGCCGGACCGCGGCTGGGCCTGGCAGATCCCGCTGCTGGAACTGCCGCAGGCGCAGTTCATCCTGATGTCCGCGACCCTCGGCGACATGAAGCGCTTCGAGGAGGACCTCACCCGGCGCACCGGCCGGCCCACCTCGATGGTCCGCTCCGCGACCCGGCCCGTTCCGCTGTCGTACGAGTACGTGACCACGCCGATCACCGACACGATCACCGAGCTGCTGGAGACCCGGCAGGCCCCCGTCTACATCGTGCACTTCACCCAGGCCCAGGCGGTCGAGCGGGCGCAGTCGCTCATGAGCATCAACATGTGCACCCGCGAGGAGAAGGACAAGATCGCCGAACTCATCGGCAACTTCCGCTTCACCACCAAGTTCGGCCAGAACCTCTCCCGCTACGTCCGGCACGGCATCGGCGTGCACCACGCCGGCATGCTGCCCAAGTACCGGCGCCTGGTCGAGAAGCTCGCGCAGGCCGGTCTGCTGAAGGTGATCTGCGGTACCGACACCCTCGGCGTCGGTGTCAACGTCCCGATCCGCACGGTGCTGTTCACCGCTCTCACCAAGTACGACGGCAACCGCGTCCGGACGCTGCGCGCCCGCGAGTTCCACCAGATCGCCGGCCGGGCCGGCCGCGCCGGCTTCGACACGGCGGGCTATGTGGTCGCGCAGGCGCCCGAGCACGTCATCGAGAACGAGAAGGCGCTCGCCAAGGCGGGCGACGACCCGAAGAAGCGCCGCAAGGTGGTGCGCAAGAAGGCCCCCGAGGGCTTCGTCGCCTGGTCGGACACCACCTTCGAGAAGCTCATCGCCGCCGACCCGGAGGCGCTGACCTCGCGCTTCAAGGTCACCAACATCATGCTGCTGTCGGTCATCGCCCGGCCCGGCGATGCCTTCCAGGCGATGCGCCACCTCCTTGAGGACAACCACGAGCCCCGCAAGGCCCAGCTGCGGCACATCCGCCGCGCCATCGCGATCTACCGCTCGCTGCTGGACGGCGGTGTCGTGGAGAAGCTCGACACCCCGGACGCGGAGGGCCGCACCATCCGGCTCACCGTCGACCTCCAGCAGGACTTCGCGCTCAACCAGCCGTTGTCGACCTTCGCACTCGCCTCCTTCGACCTGCTGGACCCGGAGTCGCCCTCCTACGCCCTGGACATGGTCTCGGTCGTGGAGTCCACGCTGGACGACCCGCGCCAGATCCTGGCCGCCCAGCAGAACAAGGAACGCGGCATCGCGGTCGGGCAGATGAAGGCCGACGGGATCGAGTACGAGGAGCGGATGGAGCGGCTCCAGGACGTCACCTATCCCAAGCCGCTGGAAGAGCTGCTCTTCCACGCCTACGACGTGTACGCCAAGAGCCACCCGTGGGTGCGCGACCACCCGGTCTCCCCGAAGTCGATCATCCGCGACATGTACGAACGCGCGATGACCTTCACCGAGTTCACCTCCTTCTACGAGCTGGCCCGCACCGAGGGCATCGTGCTGCGCTACCTGGCGAGCGCGTTCAAGGCCCTGGACCACACCATCCCCGACGACCTCAAGTCCGAGGACCTCCAGGACCTGATCGCCTGGCTCGGCGAACTGGTCCGCCAGGTCGACTCCAGCCTCCTGGACGAGTGGGAGCAGCTGGCGAACCCGGAGGTGGAGACGGCGGAGCAGGCCCAGGAGAAGGCCGACCAGGTCAAGCCGGTCACCGCGAACTCCCGCGCCTTCCGTGTCCTGGTGCGCAACGCCATGTTCCGCCGGGTGGAGCTGGCCGCCCTCGACCACGTCAACGTGCTGGGCGAGCTGGACGCCGAGTCCGGTTGGGACGCCGACGCCTGGGGCGAGGCCATGGACGGGTACTGGGACGAGTACGACGACCTGGGCACCGGACCCGACGCGCGCGGCCCGAAGCTGCTCCAGATCGAGGAGGACCCGGCGCACGGCCTGTGGCGCGTCCGCCAGACCTTCGCGGACCCCAACGGGGACCATGGCTGGGGCATCAGCGCCGAGGTCGACCTCGCGGCCTCGGACGAGGAGGGCCGGGCCGTCATCCGGGTCACCTCGGTCGGCGAGCTCGGCGCCCTCTGACCCCCTCCGGCATCCCGCCGGACCGCACCGTCCGCCGACATCGCCCCGCCCGCCCGGACCGCTAGCACCGCAAGCACCGCAAGCACCGCCCGGACCCGACAGTGGAGATCCTCTGATGACGAACCCCGCCGAGAGACTGGTCGATCTGCTCGATCTGGAGCAGATCGAGGTGAACATCTTCCGTGGCGCCAGCCCGCAGGAGTCCCTCCAGCGGGTCTTCGGCGGCCAGGTCGCCGGCCAGGCGCTGGTGGCCGCGGGCCGCACCGTCGAGAGCGACCGCCCGGTCCACTCGCTGCACGCGTACTTCCTGCGCCCCGGCATCCCGGGGGTGCCGATCGTGTACCAGGTGGAGCGGGTGCGCGACGGGCGGTCCTTCACCACGCGCCGGGTCACCGCGGTCCAGCAGGGCAAGACGATCTTCAATCTCACCGCCTCCTTCCATCATCCGGAGGAGGGCAGCATCGAGCACCAGCTGCCTCCTCACCACGTCCCTCACCCGGACACGCTCCCCAAGGTCGCGGACGAGATCCGGGAACACCTCGGGGCACTGCCGGAGGCGCTGGAGCGGATGGCCCGCCGCCAGGCCTTCGACATCCGGTACGTGAACCGGCTCCGCTGGACCCCCGAGGAGCTCAAGGGCGCCGATCCCCGCAGCGCGGTGTGGATGCGCGCCGTCGGCCCGCTGGGCGACGACCCGCTCGTGCACACCTGCGCCCTCACCTACGCCAGTGACATGACCCTCCTCGATGCCGTGCGCATCCCCGTGGAGCCCTTGTGGGGCATGCGTGGTTTCGACATGGCCTCGCTGGACCACGCGATGTGGTTCCACCGGCCGTTCCGGGCCGACGAGTGGTTCCTCTACGACCAGGAGTCACCCATCGCACACGGCGGCCGGGGCCTGGCCCGGGGCCGCATCTACGACCTGGAGGGCAGGCTTCTTGTCTCCGTGGTCCAGGAGGGCCTCTTCCGCCCGTACGCCGCCAAGCAGTCCCAGTAGTCCCAAGGCCCAGCAGGCCCAACAGGCCCAGCAGCAGTAGTCCCAGCAGTCCGAGCCCGTCCCGAAGAACTGAGCACACCCATGGCCACCCCCGCTCTGCCCTGCCCCTGCGGGCTGCCCGCCGCCTACCCGCAGTGCTGCGGCCGCTTCCACTCCGGTACGCAGCAGGCACCCACCGCCGAGCTGCTGATGCGCTCACGCTTCAGCGCCTTCGCCGTCGGCGACACCGCCTACCTGATGCGCTCCTGGCATGCCTCGACCCGCCCGGCCCACCTCGACCTGGACCCCGGTCAGCGCTGGGAGCGGCTGGAGATCCTCGCCACCGAGCGCGGCGGGATGTTCGAGACGGAGGGCTCGGTGGAGTTCCGCGCCCACTACCGCGAGGGCCGGCACAGCGGCTCGCTGCACGAGCACAGCGGCTTCTCCCGCGAGGCCGGGGCCTGGGTCTACGTCGGCCCCCTCTCCCCCGTCGACTTCGACTGACCGCGCGCCCCCGCCAGGGCGAAGTCCAGGCCGGTGCGGTACCAGTGGACCTCCTCCGGCGGCCCCGCCTTGAGCAGCCGCAGCGCCACCGCAGCGGCCGCCGGGGCCTGCGGATGTCCGTACGGCGGGGGTGGGGCCAGCGCGGCCAGGACGATCCGCTCCGCCGGATCGGGCACGGCTTCGCGCAGTTCGTCGTCCGGGAGCACCGCGGCCAGTACCGCCGCGCGCTCCCAGGGGTCGGCGGTCCGTCTCAGCAGCAGCGCGACGTGCCGCCCGCGCCACTGCCGTGGGCGCAGATCCGCTTTGGCCGCCATCAGTTCGTGGTCCGCCGGGGGTGCGACGCCGCTCAGCATCCCCGGCTCCCGCGCTGCGAAGCCCCGTAGCTCCGCGGCCAGGTAGAGCCACACCACGGCCCGGTAGCGGTTGATCCGGTAGCCGACCGGGGTGAGGTGCCCGCAGCGCGCGAGCCGCGTGAAGCGGCTCGGGACGACGCCCAGCACCTCCGCCGCCTCTGCTCCGGCCACCGTCTCGACCCGCTCGCGCAACGCGTCCGGCCAGCCCTCGGCCGCCCTGAGCCGCTCCAGCTCGGCCCGCGCGTAGCGCGCGGCGCCGCCGGCCGCGGGTGGCCCGGTCCGGACGAGCCCCAGCTGGACGGCCCTCGCGAACCCGCTCCGGCTCAGCCCCAGTTCGCCGGCGGCCTGTACGGCGCCCACCAGGACGTCCGCCGCCCCGTCCCCCTCCGCGCGCACGACCGGGTCGTCCCGCAGAGCGGTACCCATCTCCCTCATGACGTCTCCCCCACACGAGCAGTGATTACTCTGTGTGAAGACCGTAACTCAGCGCGACGACAGCCCGCGAGGCCTGTGGATAACTCCGCGGACGCTCCCGTACCGACTCAGCCCCCGGTGATGCGCCGTTCCGCGACGCCCAGGTGCTCGCCCACCCGGTTGACCAGCAGCGTCATCTCGTACGCCACCTGACCGATGTCCGCCTCGGAGGCACTGAGCACGCACAGACAACTGCCCGCTCCCGCCGCCATGACGAAGAGCACCCCTTCGTCGTACTCGACCATCGTCTGCCGGACCTCCCCGGCCCTGAAGTGCCGTCCCGACCCCTTCGCCAGGCTCTGCAGACCGGCCGCGACGGCCGCCAGGTGCTCCGCGTCCTCCCGCGCCAGACCCGCGCTCGCACCCGTCACCAGGCCGTCGTTGGACAGCACCACCGCATGCCTGACCTGCTGGACCCTGCGCGTCAGATCGTCCAGCAGCCAGTCCAGTTGCTTGTCCAGTGCCATTGCCAGCCCCTCCCCGTCGACGCCGCCTGCGTGGCCGCGCCCCACCCCTCGTACTCGTCCCGCAAGCCTTCCCCACCAGTGCCTTTCCGGCAAGGAGGACGTCCCCATGGCGCAGAAGATGACTCAAGAGGAATGACGCGCCCCGTCCCCGTCCCCGCGCCCCGCTCCGGGCGGTCCCGCTCACACGGAATCGGCCTGCGGCTCCACCGACTCCAGCAGCCGGGCGGTGTGCACCCGCCCGGCGTACTCGACCAGCCTGATCAGCACTTCCTTCCCCGAGTCCTTGTCCCGCGCGTCGCACAGCACCACCGGCGTCCCCCGGTCCAGGTCCAGCGCCCGCGAGACGTCGTGCGCCCCGTACCGCCGCGCGTCCGTGAAGCAGTTGACGGCCACCACGAAGGGGATGCGCCGGTGCTCGAAGTAGTCCACCGCCGGGAAGCAGTCCTCCAGCCTCCGCGTGTCGGCGAGCACCACCGCGCCGAGCGCCCCCTGCGCGAGCTCGTCCCACAGGAACCAGAAACGGTCCTGCCCCGGCGTGCCGAACAGGTACAGGGACAGCCCCGACCGGATGGTGATCCGCCCGAAGTCCATCGCGACCGTCGTGGTCGTCTTCCTCTCCACGCCGCCCGTGTCGTCGACCAGTTCGCCCGCCTCGCTGAGCAGTTCCTCCGTCCGCAGCGGACGGATCTCGCTCACCGCGTCCACCAGCGTGGTCTTGCCGACCCCGAAGCCGCCCGCCACGAGGATCTTCAGCGCGAGCGCGGCCAGTTCGGGGTCCTCCCCCGAACCGGGATCCACGTCCGGAGCCGGTCCGTCGTCATGCAGTCCCATCACAACGCTCGCAATCCCTCGATGACTTCACGCAAAATCCGCTCGTCCGGCAGTTGTGCGGGCGGCACCGGCCGGCTGACCTTGACGTGCCCGCCCTCCAGCAGGTCCCCGAGGAGCACCCGCACCACCCCCACGGGCAGGTCGGCGTCCGCGGCGAGTTCCGCCACCGACTGGGTCTCGGACCGGCAGAGCCCGAGCAGGGCCCGGTGTTCTGGACCGAGCAGCGACTCGGCCGCCTCGTCCGTGGCCTCCGGGTCCACCACGACCAGCGCGATCAGGTCGAAGCGGACCCCGTGGGGCCCCGGCTTCGTACGCCCGCCCGTCATGGCGTACGGACGGACGAGCGGACCCGCGTCGGCGTCGTACCACTGGCCGTCCATGTGCGCGGCCGCCGCCCTCAGCCGGCGGCCGGCGGCCGCGCCGCGAACCGGGGCGGGGTGTAGAGGTGCTCGCCGACCCGCTTCACCAGCCGGGCCATCTCGTAGGCGATCAGCCCGATGTCGGCGCTGGCGGCGCTGAGCACGGCCAGGCAGGAGCCGTCTCCGGCGGCCGCGACGAAGAGGAAGCCCTCGTCCATCTCGACCATCGTCTGGCGCACGCCCCCGGCGTGGAAGTGCCGGCCCGCGCCCTTGGCCAGGCTGTGGAAGCCGGAGGCCACCGCTGCCAGGTGTTCGGCGTCCTCCCGGCCGAGCGCGCTGGAGGCGCCGACCGCCAGCCCGTCGTTGGAGAGGACCACGGCGTGGCGGACCTCGCGGACCCGCAGCACCAGGTCGTCCAGCAGCCAGTCCAGTTCGCCGGACCTGCGGACGCCGTCGAGGCCGATCCTCTGGTGTTCGATCATCACACTTCTCCTTCGCTGCCTGCGTGGGGGGAGTTGTCCTGGGCGCCGCGGACCCAGCCGGCCCGGTAGGCCGTCATCTGATCCCTGGCCTCCTCCGGACTGCGGCCCGAGGGGTCCCCGGGGAGGCCGGCGCCAGCCGGGTCGCCCGGGGCGGGCGCCTCGCGCAGCTGCGGGACGAGGCTGGCCTGGCGCACCCGGCGCGGCAGTTCCGTCAACGAGGCGGCGGGGACCGCGGCCGTCTGGGTACGGGTCCCCGCGTCACCGGGGGCGCGCGGCCGCAGCGAAGCCACCGGGGCGCGCGGCCCCTCGGCCGCGGAGGCCCGTTCGGGAGCCGGGAGGTCGCGCGGGTCCCGCCCTGCGGCCGAGGCGCGCGCGTCCTCCCGTACGACGGTGATGGTGGGCTGCTGCTCCGGAGTCGGGGCCGGGCCGGGAACCGGGGTGGGAGGTTCCGGGTCAGGCGCCCGTTCGGGAGCGGGCGCGGGCGCGGGGACGGGCGCGGAGACGGGGACGGGGACAGAGCCAGGGGCGGCGGCCGTGATGGCGCCCTGGAGCACGGAGTTCGGCAGGAGCACGACCGCGGTGGTGCCGCCGTAGGGAGACGTACGCAGGTGCACCTTGACTCCGTGGCGGGCCGCGAGACGGCTGACCACGAAGAGCCCGAGCCGGTCGCTGTCGAAGAGGTCGAGCGCCTCGGACTGCTCGATGCGCCGGTTGGCGTCGCTCAGGGAGGCGCGGCCCATGCCGAGACCGCGGTCCTCGACCTCCAGGACGTAGCCGGCTCCCACGGGTTCTCCGCTGACCCGCACCTTGGTGTGCGGCGGCGAGAACTGCGTGGCGTTCTCGATGAGTTCGGCGAGCAGGTGGGTGAGGTCGGCTACGGCTCCGCCGACCACTGCGGCTTCCGCGAGCTGGCGGACCTCCACGCGCGGATAGTCCTCGATCTCGGAGACGGCGGCCCGTACGACGTTGGTGAGGGGGACCGGCATCCGCCAGGCACGGCCAGGAGCGGCGCCCGACAGGATGATCAGGCTTTCGGCGTGCCGGCGCATCCGGGTGGTCAGGTGGTCGAGGCGGAAGAGGTCGCCGAGCTCGTTCGGGTCGTCGGCGCGCCGTTCCATCGAGTCGAGCAGGGTGAGCTGCTTGTGCACGAGGACCTGGCTGCGGCGGGCGAGGTTGACGAAGACCCCCGAGACCCCGCTGGCGAGTTCCGCCCGCTCGACCGCGGCGCTGAGCGCCGCCCGGTGGACGGTGCCGAGCGCCTCACCGACCTGGGTGATCTCGTCCTCGGCGGGAGGCCCGGACGGGGTCTCGGCGGTGACGTCGACGTCCTGGCCGGCGCGCAGGCGCTCCATGGCCCGCGGGAGTTTGCGGTGGGCGATCTCCAGGGCGGTGTTGCGCAGCGCGACGAGTTCCACGACCAGGGCGCGGCCGATCCGGACGGAGATGACGAGCGAGGCCGCGACGGCTGCCAGACCCAGCACCACGGCGGCTCCGGCCGGGCTCAGCGCGCCCTCGGTGACCGGGTCGGCCCGGTGGGCGGCCGTGGCGTGCGCGGCCTGTTCGATCTCCCGCATGGACGCGGCGACGCCGGTGTGGGCCGCTTCCCACCCGGCGGGCGCCCCGCGGCTCTCCCGGGCCGTGCCGGCGGCCAGCGCCCGGTCCTCGGCGCCGGTGAGGTCGGCGTAGGCGGCGCTCTTGGCCACGGACTGCCAGGCGGCCTGCTGGGCGGCGGGGAGGTCACGGGCCGCGGTGTCGGTGAGCGCCCGGCGGGTCTCGATGGTGCCGGTCAGAAGCCGAAGCGTTTCGGCGCTGCGCGGGCCCGGCAGGGCGAGCAGCGCGTCCTCGCGGGACAGCAGCTCGGCGGCGCGGGCGAATTCGTGCAGGACACGGGCGTCGGGGCCCAGTTCGGCGTCCTCGCCACCGGTCAGGGAGCCGCCCACGGCGATTGCGGAATCGACCACGCCGGTGTAGATGGCGTAGGCGGCCTCGGCGGTGGCGCGGCGGTCGGTGATGTCCTTGCGGGCCGGGCCCAGGGCTTCGGCGGCGGCGACGAACGCGCTCAGGCGGACCACCGTGTCGGAGCGGTAGTCGCCGGAGTCGGCGACGGTGTGGCGGTCGCCGAGGCGCAGCCGCTGGACGGCGGTGTCGGTGCGGCGGGCCTGCGGGGCGAGGGCGCCCGGGTCGGCGGCGGGGTCGGCGAGGAGCCGGACGGCGGCGCGCCGTTCGGCCTGGAGCTCGCTGACGGCGGCAGCGACGGGGGTGCGTATCTCGGCGTCGGCCTGGTGGACACGGCTGAGCCGGGCTATGTCCTGGGCGGTGCTGACGGTGGCGAAGGCCCAGAGGGCGAGGAGCGAGACGACCGGGACCATCAGCAGCGAGACGATCTTCGCGCGGACGGTGGCGGGGCGCAGCCGCAGCCGGGGGCCGGGGCGGCGCTCGGACGGGGCGGTCGGGAGCGGCGGGGGCGGCTGGTGAGTCTGAAAGGGCTGGTGGGGCTGGTGAGGTTGGTGCGGTTGGTGCGGCGCCGGTTCCTCGGCCGGCGGCCCGGCGTGGGCCCGGCGGCCGCGTGCCGGGGGCGCGGGCCGCCGCGGCGCCGCTACTTCCGGTCTTCTGCGGGGTGTGCGCATGGGCTCCTCGTTCCGGGGTGGTACGTACGAACGGACGCGGCGGTGGAGTGCGGTGCGGTCCGTTGCAGTGCGGGGGGACGGTGAGTAGAGGGCGGGGCGGGGCGGTGCGCGCGGTGCCGGGAGACGGCTCGATCAGTGGGCTGGCACCGGGCCCTCCCCCAGATGCCGGGCGGCGGAAGCGGAGGCGGCTCGTTCGTCCGCCGTCGGCGAGAGGGCGACGAAGGCTGCGGTGATGAAGAGGTACGAGCCCAGTCCGACGGCGAGGGGGAAGATGAACTGCAGGGCCGTGGCGCCGGGCAGGGGCGTGTCCGAGGGGCTCACGCTGACGGCGACGGCCGTCATCCCCGTGTAGTGCATGCTGCTGACGGCTGCGCCCATGACGAGCGAGGCGACGGCGACGGCCACCGGTGACTTGATGTTGAGCGCGGCCCACAGGGCGGCGGTGGCCGCCACGACGGCGATGGCGACGGAGAGCCCGACGGTGAGGGGGTCGTACGAGACCTCACCGTGCAGGCGCAGGGCCGCCATGCCCAGGTAGTGCATGCTGGCGACGCCGAGTCCGGTGGTGAGGCCGCCCAGTACCAGCGAGCGGCTGCGGTCCTTCCCGTAGCCGACGGCGAAGACTCCGGCGCCGACGACCAGCATGGCGACGAGCAGGCTGAGGACGGTGAGGGGCACGTTGTAGTGGATCTCGGTGCCGGTGACCTCGAAGCCGAGCATGGCGACGAAGTGCATCGTCCAGATACCGGTACCGACGGCGGAGGCCGCGGTGAGGAGCCAGTTGCGGCGCGAGCTTCCGGTCGCGGCGAGCGCGCGGACGGTGCAGCGCAGCCCGAGGGCGGCGCCGGTCGATGCCATCACGTATGACAGCACGGGTGTCAGCCAGCCGTAGGCGGCGTGGTCCAGATGTCCCAGGTGTTCCATGGCCACCGGACGCTAGTCCGGGTGAGGGCGCGAACAGGGGGCGCATTTCGAAAGCCGCTGTAAGTGCTGAAATATGACAGAGATACGTTCATGTTTCGATCGCACCGCATGCCACCTTGCGCACCGTCGGCGGACACTCGGGCAGGCACTCGGGCAGCACTCGGGCGGACCCTCGGGCGGGCGTCCGTGCGGGATCATGGGCCGCATGAGCGAAGACCACACGCACGTGCAGGAGTTCTTCGGGGCGCGCGCCGCCGGCTGGGATCGCAAGTTCCCCGAGGACGGGCCCGCCTTCGCCGCCGCCGTGGCCGAATTCGGGCTGCGGCCCGGGGACCGCGTGCTCGACGCGGGCTGCGGCACCGGTCGTGCCCTGTCAGCGCTACGGGCCGCCGTCGGGCCCACGGGACTCGTGCTGGGCGCCGACCTCACGCCGCAGATGCTGACCGCCGCGCAGGAGGCCGGGCGGGGAGCGCATGCCGCCCTTCTGCTCGCCGACGTGGCTCGGCTGCCGGTGCGCGACGAGGTGCTCGACGCGGTGTTCGCGGCGGGGCTGATCGCCCACCTGCCCGACCCGGAGGCGAACCTGCGCGAGCTCGCCCGGGTCGTCCGCCCCGGCGGCCGGCTCGCTCTCTTTCACCCGATCGGGCGAGCGGCCCTGGCCGCGCGCCACGGCCGCGAGCTGACCTCCGGGGACCTGCGCGCCGAGCACAACCTCGGCCCGCTGCTGGCTCGTTCGGGCTGGGGCCTGACCTCGTACAGCGACGAGGACGACCGCTTCCTGGCGCTGGCCCTGCGTCGCCCGTGACCTACGGCCGTACGCCGGCTCCGCCCCCGGAATCGGGGGCGGCTGCCGGGATCAGGGAATGCTGCCGGGATCAGGCCGGAGGCTGTGCGTCGGCTCCGGCGGGCCGGCGGGGATGCGGCACGGGGCAGCCACCCGCGCCCGGCACGGGGAACGTGCCGAGCTCGCCCACGTCGTAGCCGCCCCGGTACCCCTTGATCTCCGGGTTCTGGCGGGCGTAGTGCGGGGCCTTGCGCGGCGGCAGCAGGCGCACGGCGCGCCCGCGCAGCCGCAGGGCTCCCCGGACCAGCCGCTGGACCCGGGGGCGCGGGGCCCCGAACCGGAAGGCGCCCAGCAGCGACTCGTCGAGGAGGGCCTTGCTGGCGCCGCGCACGGCGGGGGCGAGCGGCGCCGGGTACCAGGAGGCCATCAGGTCCAGGGTGGCGTCGGCAACGCGCCGGCCACCCTCGTCCCAGCCGAAGTGAGCCTCCTCGTAGGCGTCCAGGGTGGCTTCGAACTCCTCGTAGGAGCCCGGGATGTCCGTGATGCCCAGATGGCGGCCGAGGGTGGCGTAGTAGTTCGCGCAGGCCCGGCGCTCGTGATGGGTCAGCGCACGCCAGCCGTAGGCGTCCAGCCAGCGTGCGGGAATCACCACGAACGTGCACAGGACGTAGCGCATGTCCTCGTTGGAGATGGCGTAACTGCGGTGCATCTGGTTGACGCGGCGGATCGCGGTGCGGGCGGTGTCGCTCGCGAAGCCGTGCTCGACGACGGCGTCGAGCAGCAGCGCGGTGTCGTCGTAGCGCTTCTGCGTCCGGTCGGTGAACTCGGCGGTCTCGGCCAGCAGGCCCCCGATGCTCGGGACGGCATAGGTCCGGAACAGGGCGAGCTCTAGGGCGCGGGCGAAGTCCCAGGGAAACTCGTACGTCGCGGTGAGCCGGTAGATGGCGAGGAAGTCCTTGTCGGGGTCCAGACGGAGGATGTCCCTCAGCCGGTCGTAACGCTGCACCGGGTACACCTTTCTGTGGTGGGGCCCCAACTCTACGTGCAGGTAGCGGGCTTGGAAATCGTCACCCGCAGGCTCTCGACGGGCGGGTTACCCGCTGGTTAAGGTGCGCCGACGAGAGAGCTACCGGGAGGCCAGGTGTCCGACGACGAGGGTGGCGGCTCGCTGTACGTGCTGACCGCCGTGCTGCTGACCCCCGCGCAGTTCCCGAGCATCCTGGGCGACGACTTCCCCGAGGCCTGCTCCCTGCTGGGTGTGGCGCCGAACCGCGAGGGGTACGGGCTGGTGCTCGGCCAGGACGAGGAGGGCGCGCGCTGGACGGTCGTCGTGGACGACGTCTCGCTCGTGGCCACGGCCATCGCCTCCTGGGACTGCGGGATGGAATACGACTTGTCCCCCGACGAGCGGACGATCGTGGTCTCGCTGGCCGGCTGGCCCCTGGAACTGTCGGTGGCCGCGCCGGGGATCCCGCAGCCGCACGATCCCGAGCAGGGGGCGGACGGCACGGGGCGGGTGCCGCTGGCGCCGCCCTCGGCGGACGCCTGGGGTCCGGTCCAGCGGCGGATGGGCGCGGACCAGATCGCGCGGGAGTGGGCCGACTGGCGCGGGCGGGTGGCCACCGACGGTGGCGCGGCGGCCGCCGCGCACCCCGGGCTGGCGCGGGCGCGGGAGGAGGCACTGGCGTACACGCGGACCCCGCCGCCGCTCGGCCGGGTGCGGTCGTCCTTCGCCGGCGAGGGGAGCCGGACGCTGCGGGTGGACGGCCCGGGCTGGTCGCTGGTGGCCCGTACCGGCGAGGCGGCCTTCGTCCTGCTGGACGAGGAGCCGAGCGAGGTGCTGGCGGTCCCCCACGAGGGGGATCCGGACCTGCCGGAGCTGCTGGCGGCGCTGGACCGCGTCGCGGTCCGCCCGGCTTGAGGACGCACGGCGGCGCGCCCGGCGACACCCGCCGGCGCGTCGCGGGCGAAGACGCGAGGGAGACGTGATGGTGGTGGAGTCGCAACCCGTGGGCGTGGTGGTGGGCGGCCGCGCCGAAGTGACCGACGACGACTGGGGCCGGGAGGCGGCGGTGATCCGCCTGGACGGCCGCAGGTTCGGTCCACAGGCACTGTTCGGCCTCGAGGACTTCTCGCACGTCGAGGTGATCTACCACTTCGACCGGGTGCCGGTGGAGAAGATCGAGACGGGCGCACGGCACCCCCGGGGCAACCCGGACTGGCCGCTGGTCGGCATCTTCGCCCAGCGCGGCAAGAACCGGCCGAACCGGCTGGGCGTCTCGCGGTGCCGGGTGGTGAAGGTGGACGGATTGGACGTCCACGTCGAGGGCCTCGACGCGGTGGACGGCACACCGGTGCTCGATTTGAAGCCATACATGGTCGAATTCGGGCCACGCGGCGCATTGCGTCAGCCGCCATGGTCGACGACCTTGATGCGCGACTACTACTGAGCGGTGAGGCGGGGCCCGGTGCCCGGGTCCCGCCGACCCCGCCCTCATGATCGAAAAGAACCGGCCACAGGTGCCGGAAATCGCTCTGGATCCCCTCCCTCCGGAATGATCGAATCGGCCAGTCACGCGGCTCAAAGGGTGCGCTCCTCGCCCCCTTCGGCCCAGTACCACGACGGAGGCCCTTCTTGAATTCCATGTCCTACCTGGACCTGCACCGGGAAGTCTCACGGGACATCGACGCGGAGATCGAAACCGCCCTGGAGCGACTCGGCCCGTCGGCACGCATCACCAGGAACTCAGTGGCCAAGCTTTTGGAGCACCGCAAACTGAGACATCCCCTCTCGGTGCTGCCGCTGCTGACGCACGCGATCGAGACGGGACATCCACGGCCCGCCATTCCGCTGTCCGCCGTGCACCTGCTGTGGTGGACTTCGGCGTGCTATCTCGATGACCTGGCAGACGCCAACGGCGCATCCATCTCCGGCAGCCTCAGCGAGAACGAGGCGCTGCTCGCCTCCGTGATCACCGGAAACGCGCTCCCCATTCAGATCATCCTGTCCCAGGAACTCCCGGAGCCGGCGCGCAGCGCGCTCATATCCGAGATACTCAACGGCTGGATCATCGGCGTGGACGGCCAGATAGCCGACATGCGGGGAGACATGGGCAGCGCCTCCCGGAAATCGGTCGTAGAGACGTATCGCGGCAAATCCGGCGCCCCCTTCGGAATGATCACGGCAATGGCCGCGATATTCTCCGGCGCCACGCCCGAAAGGGTGGAACTGTGGCGTGAATTCGGCTATGTCTTCGGCATCCTCTGGCAGATCTTCAACGACCAGGAAGACATCGTGTCCGGTCGCGACGAGGACCTGCTCAACGGCACGGTGACGTATCTCCTCGCCTCCGTCCTCGAGGACGCCTCTCCCGAGTTCAGGGACCACATCCTGGGCCTGTGTGCCGGCGCCGGCCGCTCACATCAGGCCAGGACGGAACTCGCGGGCCTCCTGCGGACCCCCGCCGCCCTCGACCGGTACCGCGCGGAGATCGACGGCTTCCGCGACGAGGCCCACCGCATCCTGGGCCGGCTGGGCGGCGACGAGTTCTACGCACAGGTGCTCCGCCAGCTCGTGGACCACGCGTCGCAGATGGTGCTGGAGAGCGCCCTCACCCCGGCCGCCGCCAAGGCCGCCTGACCCGGCCAGCGGGGCGGGCGGCTCAGCCCTCCACACTCCCGTGAACGTGCGCGTACGGGGCGCGCCCACCTCGCTCGATGTCCCGCCCGGCTGCCCGACACTTCCAGCCGGGCGGGGGCGCCCCTCACCCGCACCCTCAGCTGTCGGTCGCGCTGGGCACCGCGAGCGGCTCCCGCGGGGCCTTTTCCTTCTCGGCTTGGAGGCGGTCGCCGAGTTCGGTGAGCCGGTTGCGTCCCATCGCCTTGCGGACGTCCGGGAACCACTCCTGCTCTTCCTCCTCCACGTGGTGGCGCACGTTCTCCATCAGGACGCTCATCTTGGCCTTGAACCGCTCGTCGGAGGGGTCCATCCGCTTGCGCTCGGAGAGCATCCACACCACGGCATGGTGTTCCTCAACGCTTTCGAGGATGTGATCGGTGGTGTCGGGAGCGGCCTCGCGGGCGGCGGGGTAGAAGACCTGCTCCTCGATCCAGGCGTGCACGGTCAGCTCTTCGATCACCTCGTCGGCGATCGCCCGTCGCTCGGTGAGATCGTCGTCGCCGGTCTTCTCGAACCGTTTGAACAGCTTCTCGACTGTCTTGTGGTCCTCGCGCAGCAGCACGATCGCGTCCATGTCCGTCTCCTCCTCCATGGTGTTGCGCGGCCCCGGCGTCGGCCGGGCACCAACGCCACGATCGCGCCGCGGGCGGCGAACACTGCTCCTTCGCCCGTGGACACGCAGGAGACCGCCCACCCGGACCAGCGCCCGGCGGGGCGGCCCCGCGTCCACGGACCCCTGCCGCGGTACCCGCTACGCGTCAACGGTCGTCACGCATGTCGTCCAGATCCTCCTCACCCAGGTCGTGCATCACGTCGCGCATCGTCGCGTCCTCCCGGCCCCGCTCACGCGTCACCTCTTCGGGACGGCGCGGCCGACCACCCGTCTTCAGCTGATCGGGCTCCGGCGACCGCCCGCGAATCTGCTCCTCGCGTCCCTCGCCCGGCGTCTGACGCTTGTCCTGCATGCCGCCGTCCTGCCTGTCGGCGCCCATGACGGTTCACACTCCTCGGGTCGTACTTCTCCCGGTATCCCGCGGCTGTCCCCTCCCGCACCCCCCAAACATGTCCCTGCCGGGGGCCGCCGCGACCGCCGAGCGGCCCGTTTCCGGCTGGGGCGCAGGGGCAGACGTGTGATCGAAGCGGCGGGTGGTGAGGGCGGTCAGGCAATGACCATGACCCCCCGACCGACGTACTGACTTTCGTCCCGGTGAGCCTCCCGATCAGCATGTACACCGCGACCGACAGCCACGCCATCCCCTTCCACCAGCTGCAGCGCGGCACCTCGAGTAACCGCTCCCGGGCCCCGGTCACAGCGCGTCTACAGCGCTGACCTTCCAGCCTTGGGGAGTGCGGACGAGGGTCATGCGGACGCGGTTGAGGTCGAGACGGGGGGTGGCGATCTGGGTGCTGGTGGTGAGCTGGTTCATGAAGAGCAGGACGACGGCCTTGTCCGGGGATGCTGAGATCACCGATGCTGCCGGGGTGGCGTCGCCGGTCGCGACGGCGGCTTTCACCACCCCGCTGTAGGTCTTGGCGGTGGGCGCCACCACGGTCTCCGTGGTCTTGCTGTACTGGTCGAGGAAGGGGCCGGTGAGGTGGCCGCGGGCCGCGGCGAAGTCGCGGTCCAGGTGGCGGTAGTCGTACGAGAGGATCACCGGGGCGGCCTTGCGGGCCGCCGTCAGAGCCGCTGCGCGGGCCGCGGTCGTGCGCTCGGCCTCTCGGTGCTTCCAGGCGAGCGTGGCCGTTGCGGCCAGGGCCAGCAGGACCACAATGCTGAGCAGTGCGGTGAGTCGACGGGGTCGGCTGCGAGCCGGCTTGGCGGGCGTCGTTTCCGCCGGCTCCGGGGCGGCCGGCTCCAGGTCGGCCTCCTGCCGGCGGCTTGCCTGGTCGGCGCGTTTGGCCGCCGCGCGCGCGGCTGCCGCCACGGAGCGCTGGCGGGCTCGAACGGTCGGGTTCGCCATGGTGGTTCTCCTGTCAGCCGACGAATTCGACGTCGGACGTCAGCCACTGCCCGCCCTCGAAGACGAGGTCGAGCTGAAGGCGGTAGTTGCGGGACGTGCCCTCGGGGGCGGCGACGTTGGTGACCTTGCTGTCGGCCACCACCAGGACGCGGGCCGTGCGGGCGTCGGCCCGGGCGATACCCGCGTCGAGGATCTGTCCCTCCGAGACGGACTTGTTCTCGGCGACGATCTTCGTCAGCTCCGCGGTCTGGGCCGAGAACTGCTTCTTGAACTCCCCGGTCGCGCCGTTCAGGACGGTCTTGCTGTCCCGCTCGTACTGCCGGTAGTCGAGCGACGTGAAGTTCAGCGCCGACTGGCGGGCGGCGGCCAGGATGTCTTGGTGCCGCCGGTCCTCCTCATCGCGCTCGTACAGCTGGAAGCCCAGCCAGCCGGAGGAAGCCATCAGTGCCACCAGTACGGCAGCCAGGACGGCGAGTATGGGGGTCATGCCATGGGGCCCACGAGCAGCCATTGCCAGGAGTCCTTTCCGAATACGGTCTGTGCTCCGCCCGTCGAGCCGATCTGAACGCGGCTTCCCGGTGCGTTCTGGGCGCCGCGGACGGACGTGTCGCCGCCGCGCGGGGCCGTGCAGCGGGCGCCGGTGTTGGCCGGGCGGTCGGTGGTGTCGGCGGGGTCGCGGCGCTGGGTTTCGTACCCCGCACGGCAGGGAGGCGGGTCGTCGGCGTTGACGACCATTCCGAAGTGGGTCGTGCCGTCTCCGGGAAGCACTGTGTAGCTGCCCGAGACGACCGCGGGGAAGGTGACCAGCATCTGTTCCACACCGGGCAGCCGGGCGAGGGTGATCTGACCTCCGCTGATCAGGTTGCCCAGCAGAACCGGTAGGTGGGGGCGGGTGTCCCTCATGAGGGAATCCACCTGCTGGGCGGCGGAGGTGCCGTTGGCCATCAGGGCGCGGACATCACCGTCGCTCGCCTTCAACTGCGCGGTGAGCGCCGCCAGATCCCGGGAGAAGGACGTGATCGCCGAACCTTGATCGGCCTGCGTCTTCAGGACCTTCCGGGAGTCCTCGATCAGGGCGATGGTCTGGGGAAGGGAATCGGAGGCCGACTCGACCAGGGCGTTGCCCGAGTCCACCAGCCGCGTCAGGTGGGGGCCGGTGCCGGAGAACGCCTTGCCCAGTTCGTCGACCGTGATCCGCAGGTCCTGCTTGTCCACCGAGTTGACCAGCCGGTCCAGGCTCAGGATCAGGTCCGTCGTGGGCATCGGCACCCGGGTGTCATGGCGGGGGATGGAGCTGCCGTCCCGCAGATACGGGCCGCTGCCGGAGCGCGGCTGCAGGTCCACGTACTGCTCGCCGACGGCCGAGCGGTTCGCCACCACGGCCAGGCTGTCCGCCGGGATCCTCGGGGAGTCCTCCAGAAGCAGCCCCACCGAGACTCCGCCGGAGCCGGTCAGCCGCAGATCGCCCACGCGGCCCACGGGCACCCCTCGGTACGTGACCTCGGCCCCGGAGTAGATGCCTCCCGAGTCGGCGAAGTCGGCCCGTACGGTGTATCCGCGGTCCAGGACGCGGTCGGCCAGTCCGGTGTACTCGGCACCGACGTAGGACACCCCGATCACGGTGATGAGCGTGAAGGCGAGCAGCTGGGTCTTGACCGTACGGGTGATCACGGCACCAGTCCCTTCATCAGCAGCTCGGCGAGCGCGAGGTCGACACCCGGCGGAAGGCCACCGTTGCCGTCTCCTGCGCTGTAAGCGGTGTACGAGGCCTGGTTGGCCGACGGGCAGAGCGGCAGGCAGCCCAGCTCGACGCCACCCGACCCACCCGACCCACCCGACCCGCCGGGCAGTTCTGGCGTCCCGGGCGGCTTCGGGGCCTGGGGAACCCGTGGAAGGGCGGGGGGTTCGGGGAGGCCCGGGAGCGCGGGGACTCCGGGCAGCCCGGGCGTCGGGACGCCTGGCAGCCCAGGAGGCACGGGCGTGCCGGGCGTGCCCGGCTTCGGAGGCTGACCGGCCAGGTTCCCGTAGACGCTGCGCAGGTCGAGATCGGCCGTGACCTCGAGGTTGACGTAGTCGCCCTTGATCGCGTCCACCACATTGCGCGGGAAGGGATAGGTCGTCAGCAGCTCCAGCGCGTTGGGCAGGTCGGCGCCCGCCGTGTTCAACTGCTGCAGGATCGGCTGGAGCGCGCGCAGATTCGCGATCACATCGTCGCGCGACGCGTTGATCACCTTCGTGCCCGTCTCACCCAGCTTCGACAGCGAAGTGAGCATGGTGGTCAGCTTGGCCCGCTCGTCGGCCAGCACCTTCAGCGCGGGCGGCATGGTGGTGAGGGCATGGTCGATCGTCTTCTTCTCCTTGGCGAGGGTGGCGGCCAATGCGTCGATGCCCTCCAGCGCACGGATGATCTCCTTCTTCTGGGCGTCGAGGCCACCGAGGAAGGTGTCCAGCTCGGAGAGCAGCGACTTGACCCGGTCCTCGCGACCCTCCAAGGCCTTGTTCAGCTCCGTGGTGATGGTGTGGAGCTGTGCCACTCCACCGCCGTTGAGCAGGGCCGACAGCGCGGACAGCACCTCTTCGATCTCGGGGTTGCGGCCGCTGCGGGAGAGCGGGATCCGCGCGCCGTCGGTGAGCCTGCCCACCGGCCCGGTGTCCGCCGGAGCCGACAGCGACACGTACTTCTCACCGAGCATGCTGGTCTGGCGCAGCTCGGCGACCGCGTTGCCGGGGAGCTTGACCGAGTCGGAGATCCGCAGCCGCACCCGGGCGTGCCACCCGTCCAGTTCCACCTTCTCGACGGCTCCGACGGTCACGTTGTTGACCTTTACCGTGGACTGCGGGACGAGATCGAGGACGTCCTGGAACTCGACCGTGACCCGGTAGCTGCGCCCGTCCGCGGCCGCGCCGCCGGGCAGGGGGACGTCGTACAGGCCCTTGAACTCGCAGCCGGTCAGCAGCAGCGAACCGGCGGCCGTCCACAAGGCTGCCTTGAGCGGAGCTCTCGTGTACGTCATGTACGGGCCTCCAGGATTCCGCCGAGCGTCTTGTCCGTCGAGCCCGTTCCGGCCACGGGAAGTGCCGCTCCGGTGAGCGGGTCGGCCGCGGGCAGCTTGGGCAGGGAGTCGAACAGGGTCTTCAGATCCCGGCAGTCGGTCTTCTCCCCGGTCGTCTTCAGCAGGGAGCACAGCAGCTCGGCCGGGTCGTGGAGCTGTTCGGGGTTGCTGCGGGTGTCGAGCGTGCCGGAGGAGGGGTTGTAGGCGTTCTGCAGATTGGACAGCCCGGCGGGGGCGACTTCGAGCAGCTCCTGGAGGGCGGCGCGCTGCGTGACGAGCACGTTGGTCACGTTGGCCAGGCCCTTCACATCGGCGGTCAGGTCCTTCTTGTTCTGCTTCACGAACTCGGACACATCGGCGAGCGCGGCCGCAAGATGCTTGATCGCCGCGGCGAGGTCCTGGCGTTCCCCGGCCAGTTGCTCGGCCACCTTGGCCAGGCTGTCGTTGAACGACCGGACGTCGGCGTCGTCGGCCGCCAGCGCGGCGGTGAACACCTGCAGATTCCGTACGGTCCCGAACAGGTCCTGCCGGCCGTCGGACAGGGTGGTGACGGCCTGCGAGAGGTCCTCGACCGTCTGGTGCAGCTGCGCGCCCTGGCCCTGGAGGTTGTCCGCGCCGACGGCGAGCAGCCGGGAGAGCGAGCCGTCCTTGTTGGCGCCCTGGGGGCCGAGCGCGTCCGCCGTCATACGGAGGCTGTCGAAGACCCGGTCCAGCTCGACCGGTACGGCCGTGCGCTCCTCGGGGATGACCGCGCCGCTCTTCAGCACCGGGCCGCCGCGGTGGACGGGCAGCAGCTGGAGGTAACGGTCACTGACCACCGAGGAGTTGATGATGGCCGCCTTGGCCTCCTCGGGGACCTTGTACTGGGCGTCGTACTCCAGCTCCACGCGCACCCGCTCACCCTGCGGCGTGATCTTCTTGACCTCGCCGATCGGGATGCCGAGCACACGGACGTCGGAGCCGGGGTAGATGCCGACGGTACGCGGGAAGTAGGCGGTCACCCGGACCTTCGGTGACTCGGAGAGCTGAACGACGGCCAGGGCGGCGGCCACCACCAGCACGGTGGCGAACGCGAGGCGGGGGACGAGGCGGCGGACGCGACGGCGGGTCGGCGCGCGCTTCGCCGGCGGCTTCGGGAGCTTCAGCGCGAGCCGCATCGGAATCCTCATCGTGACCCTTCCGTCCGTGGAACCACCGGTGTGGGCGCGACCAGGTTCTGGATGTAGCTGTCGAACCACCGGCCGTTGCCGAGGGTGTTGGTGAAGACCCTCGCGAAGGGCGCCATGAGCTGGATGCTGCGGTCGAGGCTCGCCTGATTGCGTTCCAGCATCTGCACCACGGTGTTCAGGCGGCTGAGCGCCGGCCCGATCTCCGCTTTGTTGTCCTTCACCAAGCCGGAGAGCTGGACGCTGAGGGCGACGGAGCTCTGGAGCAGCGCGTGGATGGCCTGGCGCCGCGCGTGGATCTCCTTGAACAGCTTGTCGCCGTCCTTGACCAGCTTGCCGAACTCGTCCTTCCGCTCGGCGAGCACTCCGGTGACCCCGTTGGCGTGGTCGAGGAGTTCGCGTAGCGCCTCATCACGGGAGGCCACGGTCCGGGAGATCTTCGAGAGCCCCTGGATGGAGGCTTTGACCTCCTCGGGGGCGTCCTCGAAGGTGGTGGAGATGATGTCCAGGGAGGCGGCCAGCCGCTGCTTGTCGATCTGCTCGGTGGTCGTGGTGAGATCGCTGAAGGCCTCCACCACGTCGTACGCCGGGACCGTGCGGCTCAGTGGGATCTCGCTGCCCGGCTTCAGCCGGCCGGAACCCTTCGGCTCCAGCGCGAGGTACTTGGCGCCCAGGATCGTCTTGATGCGGATCGACGCACCGGTACGGGCCCCGAGCTCCGGGTCTCCCTTGATCCGGAAGGTCACCTTGACGTGGTCGCCGGCCAGCTCGACCTCGTCGACCTTGCCGGCCTTGACGCCGGCGATCCGCACCTCGTCGCCGGAGCGCAGCCCGCCGGCCTCGGAGAAGGCCGCGCTGTACGTCTCGCCGCCGCCGATCAGCGGAAGGCTCTCGACGTTGAACGCGGCGGCGATCAGCAGCGCGATCGTGGTGAGGCCGGCGGCGCCGACACCCAAGGGATTGCGTTCACGGAAGGGGATCAACGGCCGCACCTCGCCCGGGCGACATGGAGTTCGGGGGTGATGACCTCGTTGGTCTTCGGCAGCACGATCCGGCCGTCGAAGTCGCAGAGATAGAAGTTGAACCAGGAGCCGTACGAGGCGGTGCCGGTCAGCTCGTTGAGCTTGTTGGGCAACTGCTGCAGGACACCCTCCACGGTCTTCTCGTGGCCGTTCAGCGTTTCCGTGAGCTTGGCCAGCTCGGCGATATCGGCCTTCAGCGGCGGCCGGGCGTCGCCCAGGAGGCCGGAGGTGGCCTCCGCGAGTCCGTTGATGCCCGCCAGCGATTCACCGATGGGCTTACGGTCGTCCGACAGCCCCGAGATCAGCCGTTGCAGCTGCGCGATCAGGTCGGAGAAGCGGGTGCTGCGCTTGTCCACGGTGCTCAGCACGGTATTGAGGTTGTCGATGACCGAACCGATCAGCTTGTCGCGTTCGGCGAGTGTCGTGGTGAGCGAGGCGGTGTGCGCGAGCAGGCTGCGGACGGTACCGCCCTCGCCCTGCAGGGTCTTGATGATCTCGGTTGCGAGCTGATTTACGTCCTTCGGGCTCAGCGCGGCGAACAGCGGCTTGAACCCGTTCAGCAGGGCGTTGAGATCGAGTGCGGGCTCGGTACGGGAGAGCGGGATCCGCCCGCCGGGCCGCAGCCGCTTTCCCTCCCCCACGCCTTCCGTCAGCGCGATGTACCGCTGCCCGACCAGGCTCCGGTAGCGGATGACGGCACGGGTGCTGGTGAGCAGCGGCCGGTCGCGGGAGACGGTAAAGGTCACCAAGGCCAGCGTCCGGTCCGTGATGGCGATGCTCTCGACCTCGCCGACCCGCACCCCCGCGACCCGGATGTCGTCGCCCTTCTCCAGGCTGGTGACATCGCTGAACACGGCGGTGTAGGTCTCCTTGGGGGTGAAGGAGAGATTGACGATGGTGGCCGCGAGCACGGCGGTAGCCGCCACGGTCACCACCGCGAAGATGCCGAGTTTGATCAGCTGGGGGGCTGTCGCCATCGCGTTCGTACGACGGATACGACTCGTCGTGCTCATATGACACTCACCGCCGTTCCCCGTGCCATCGGTCCGAAGAGCAGGGTCGTGACCGCCGGCACCTCGTCGGCGGGCACGCCCATGACCGGGGACACGAGTGAGGCGACGGCGTGCTGTTCGGCCGGGGTTCCGGACACGGTGCGGCCCGTACTACTCGCCGACGTACCGTCGTTGAGCTTGATCGGCGGTGCCGGTACGTGAGGGTGGGGCAGACCCCTGCAGTCGGGTCCTGAGCGGTCGGCATAGCGCGGTTCCTCGCCGGGGCGGTAGGGGGGACGTGGGTGGACGAATTCGAGGGTGATGCGCATCCTTCCTCCCTTGAATGCCTCTTCGGACGCCGCTTCCTGGCGCACCAGCCCGGCCAGCAGGCACGGGTACTCCGGCGAGTAGCGGGCGAACAGCGCGAGGGTGGGACGGGAGACGCGGCCCAGGGTGATGAGCCGGTCGGAGTTCTCGTCGAGGACCGTTTCCGTGGTGTTCGCGGCGGTGGCGGTTGAGGTGAGGACCGACGCGAGCTGCTCCTGCTTCTCGACCAGCGTCCGGCTGGTGGTGAGGGTGTTGTCCAGGATCCGCAGCAGGTCGGGGGCGGCGTCGCGGTACACCTCGGCCACATCGGCGAACCGGGCGATGTCCTCCTTGAGGGAGGGCATGTGCGGGTTGAGCCGGCGCAGGTAGTCGTCGAGGCGGGTGAGGTTGTCGCCGATCCGGTCGCCGCGCCCTTCGAGGGCGCCCGCGAAGGCGGACAGGGTGGCGTTCAGCTCGCCGGGCTTCACCGTGCGCAGCAGCGGCAGCAGGTCGTTCATCAGCCGCTGAAGCTCGATGCCGACCGTGGTGCGGTCCTGGGTGATGACGTCACCGGCGCGGATATGCCGTACCGACGGCTTCTGGGGGGCGACCAGGTCGACGTACTTCTCGCCGAACAGGGTCTTGGGCAGCAGCCGGGCATGGACGTCAGCCGGGATGAGGGGGACGTGCTCCGGCCTCAGCGCGAGGGAGAGGGTCGCCTTCTCGCCGTCGGCCTCGACCTCGCGTACCTCACCGACCAGCAGGCCGCGCAGCTTGACGTCCGCGCGCGGCTCCAGCTGGTTGCCGAGGGTGTCCGCCTCCAGGGTGATCCGGACGACGGAGGTGAACACCTGCTGGTAGACGGCGAGCGTCAGGGACAGCAGCAGCGCGATCACGGCGATGAAGACGATGCCGTACAGCCGCAGTTGGGTGGGCCGCGTGAGCGCCGGGGCCGGTATTCGTATGCGCATCCGTCTACCCCGCAATCCGTACGGTCGTGTTGGCGCCCCAGATGGCGAGGCTGAGGAAGAAGTCGAGGACGTTGATGGCCACGATGGACGTCCGTACGCCGCGGCCGACCGCGACACCGACGCCGGCCGGGCCGCCGCTCGCGTAGTAGCCGTAGTAGCAGTGCACCAGGATGATCACGACGGCGAAGACGATCACCTTGCCGAAGGACCACAGCACGTCGACCGGTGGCAGGTACTGCTGGAAGTAGTGGTCGTACGTGCCGGTGGACTGCCCGTAGTAGCCGGTGGTGATGGTGCGCGCGGCGAAGTAGGAGGACAGCAGTCCGATCACGTACAGCGGGATCACCGCCACGAAGCCGGCGATCATCCGGGTGGTGACCAGGAACGGCAGCGACGGGATACCCATCACCTCAAGCGCGTCGGTCTCCTCGCTGATCCGCATCGCGCCGAGCTGGGCGGTGAAGCCCGCGCCGACCGTCGCCGACAGCGCGAGCCCGGCCACCAGCGGGGCGATCTCGCGGGTGTTGAAGTACGCGGACAAGAACGCCACGAAGTTGGACGTGCCCAGCTGGTTGAGCGCCGCGTAGCCCTGGAGTCCGACCTCGGTGCCGGTGAAGAAGGACAGGAAGGCGATGACGCCGACCGTGCCGCCGACGACCGCCAGCGCGCCGCGGCCGAAGCTCACCTCGGCGAGCAGGCGCAGGACTTCCTTCTTGTAGCGGCGCAGGGTGCGGCCGGTCCAGGCGAGGGAGCGGCCGTAGAAGACCAGTTGCGCGCCCAGCTCCTCCAGGGAACGCCCGGCCCGTTTGAGCACGCTCAGCGGATTCAGCAGGGTCATCGTCATCCCCTCTGCGGAACGATTTGGAAGTAGACGGCGGTCAGCACGAAGTTCGTCACGAACAGCAACATGAAGGTGATGACCACGGACTGGTTCACGGCGTCACCGACACCCTTGGGCCCGCCCTTGGCGGTCAGGCCCTTGTACGAGGCGACGATCGCGGCGATGGCCCCGAAGGCCAGCGCCTTCAGTTCGGCCGCCCAGAGGTCGGACAGCTGGGCGAGGGTGGTGAAGGAGGCCAGGTAGGCACCGGGAGTGCCGTTCTGCATGACCACGTTGAAGAAATAGCCACCGGCCACCCCGACAACGGAGACCAGGCCGTTGAGCAAGACCGCCACGAGCATGGTGGCCAGCACGCGGGGCACGACCAGCCGGTGGATCGGGTCGATACCGAGCACCTGCATGGCGTCGATCTCCTCCCGGATCTTGCGTGCCCCGAGGTCCGCGCAGATCGCGGTGCCGCCGGCGCCGGCGATGAGCAGCGCCGTAACGATGGGGGACGCCTCCCGAAGTACCGCCAGGACGGAGGCGGCGCCGGAGAACGACTGGGCGCCGAGCTGCCGGGTCAGGCTGCCGATCTGGAGGGCGATGACCGCTCCGAAGGGGATGGAGACCAGGGCCGTGGGCAGGATGGTGACGCTCGCGATGAACCACGCCTGCTGGATGAACTCCCGTACTTGAAAGGGGCGTCGAGGCAGGGTCCGCAGGACGTCCAGGGCCATGGCGAAGAGGCTGCCGGAATGCCGGAGCGCTCCGCTGGGTGAGAAGCTCATCCGTCTGCCCCTTTTGCCGGGCTCGGCTCCGCCGCCTTCCGGTCCGGGTCAGCCCCTGGGGGCGGCTCTGCCGCCATGGCCGGGGCCATGGCTGGGGCCGGGGCCGGGTCAGCCTCCCCGGAGGGGTCCCGGCGGTGCGGCTTCGCCTCGCGGTCGGCGATCGCCTGCCAGCGGGGCGGCCGGGTGACCCCGGCGCTGGGCAGCAGCCGCGGGGTCATTTCGGGATTGGCTTCGTCCCCGCCGGCGAGGCCTGCCAGCTCCTGCTCCACCTGGGCGGCGTCCTTCTCCTCCGCCATGCCGATCGGTCCCTGCATACGGCCGTTGAGGAACTGCCGTACGACCGGCTCGTCGCTGGTCAGCAGCTCCTCGCGCGGGCCGAACATCACCAGTTCGCGCCGGAACAGCAGCCCGATGTTGTCCGGGACCTGGCGGGCCGAGGCGATGTCGTGGGTGACGATCAGGAAGGTCGCGTCGATCTGCGCGTTCAGGTCCACGATCAACTGATTGAGATAGGCCACCCGCACCGGGTCGAGCCCCGAGTCCGGCTCGTCGAACAGGATGATCTCCGGGTCGAGCACCAGCGCCCGCGCCAGGCCCGCCCGCTTGCGCATCCCGCCGGATATCTCGCCGGGCAGCTTCTCCTCGGCACCGATCAGACCGACCATGTCCATCTTCTCCAGGACGATCCGTCTGATCTCGCTCTCCGGCTTACGCGTGTGCTCGCGCAGCGGGAAGGCGATGTTGTCGTACAGGTTCATCGACCCGAACAGGGCGCCGTCCTGGAACAGCACGCCGAAGAGCTTGCGCACCTCGTACAGGTCGTGCTCGCGGAGCTTGGTGATGTCCGTACCGGCGATCCGGATGGATCCCCGGTCCGGCTTGAGCAGGCCCACGAGTGTCTTGAGGAACACCGACTTGCCCGTACCCGAGGGGCCGAGCATGACGGACACCTCCCCGGCGGGCAGCGTCAGCGACACGTCCTGCCAGATGACCTGGTGGCCGAAGGATTTGGTCAACCCTTCCACGCAGATCTCGACACCCATCCGGTTCACCCTTCAACGGGGAGCAGCTCCGACATCTGCTCTACGGGGAAGGGCGGCGGGTCCGTCGCGGCGAGACCAAGATTTTTACGGCAGGCGGGTGGAGAGGGCACCGGGGAGGTCCGGCACGGTCGTGCTGTCGGGGAGCGGTGGCGTGGACGGCAGCGGCGGCGCGGACACGGGCGGGGGGAGGACCGGGGCGGTCAGAGCCGGGGTGGGCAGGTCCGGTGCTGCGGGCAGGGTCGTCGCCACCTCCGGCACCACCGGCAGCACCGCCGGGAGCGCGCCGGGGAGGGCCGTGGGCGACACCGTTCCGGTCGGGCGTACGGAGCCGGGGGCGTCCGGTCGTACGGACGAGGCAGTCGGTATACGGTCACCGGCCGCGCCCGGCTCCTCCCCCACCACCGCCATGTCCGGCGGAGGCGGCACCGGCGCGTTCGGCTCGTACGCGAAGGGCAGGGCCAGTCCCACCATGGCGAGCGTCGCGGCCGCCGAGGCCGCGGCCAGGGCGGGGGCATGCGCCCCCGCCTGACCCGCCTGGTCCCGGCCTCGCCCGATCAGCCACAGGCCGAGCGCCAGCGTCCCGGCCAGCGAGTTGCGCAGCGTACGCCGGGCCCTGGCCAGCAGGGACTCGACCGCCTCATAGCTCAGCCCCATCTCGCGGGCGATCTGCCCGACGTCCCGCTCCTCCGACTTCAGGCGGAGTGCCTCCGCCTGACGGGCGGGCAGCTCCCTGCTCCGGAAGGCCAGCCACCTGGCCTCCGCCCGGTCGCACACCGCCTCATCGACGGGGACCGGGCCGGGGGCGGTGAGCTTGGGCGTACCGCCCAGCTGGGCCTCGCGGTGGACCTGCCGGTACCGGTCGACGCACAGGCGCATGGTCACGGTCGTCAGCCATGCGCCGAGCCGCGCCTCGTCGAGGTGTGTGTGCTGCGCGCCGCGCAGCATCGCCTCCTGCACCGCGTCCTCGGCGTCCTCGGCGCTCATGGACCTGCGGCGCGCCACCTTGAGCAGCTGCTCGCGATGGCTCCACATGCGCTGCCACCGCAGGTGGGCCGAGTCGTCACCCGGTTCGGCCGGGTGCGGAGGATGCCAGTCCGTCGCCATGACCCGGGAGGTTACCGCCGGGTACATGGTGTTGTGGAGGGGCGATGCGCGAGTGAGTCCTAACCGTTGCCGGGGACCTTGCCGGTAGCCGGAAGGACACCGTCACCGGGCACGTCAATGCCGGTGCCGGGAGCGGGACTCGGGGCCGTGACCAGGGGCGGCCTGGGCTTCGCACTGTCGTCCGGCGGGTCGGCGGTCGGTGACGGGGCGGGCGTCGGCGCGGGCTTCGGCCCGGGCGGGGGCGTGGGCGCCGGGGAGGCGGGCGGGGTCTCGGTACCCCGCTGCGGGCCGGCCGGCTCGGTCCGCCCGGTGCCGGGCGAGTCGACCTCCGTACCGGAACCCGCGCCGCCCTGGTCCGGAACCACCCGGTGGCCGTCCCTGAAGTAGGCGTACCAGGACAGGACGACGCTCAGGTACTCCCGGGAACTGTTGTAGGAGAGGATCGCGCGGTCGAGGTCCTGCGGCCGGGAGAGGTCGCGTCCGGCCGCGCACAGGTAGCGGCCCGCAGCGAGCGCCGCGTCGTGGACGTTATGGGGGTCGGTCCTGCCGTCACCGTTGCCGTCGGCGCCCCATCTGGCCCAGGTGGACGGGATGAACTGCATCGGGCCGACCGCGTGGTCGTAGGACGGGTCGCCGTCGTACGCGCCGCCGTCGGTGTCCCGGATCAGGGCGAACCCCTGGCCGTTCAGCTGCGGGCCGATGATGGGCGCGTACGTCGTACCGTCCGCGTCCACCCTCCCACCCCGCGCCTGGCCGGACTCCACCTGACCGATCGCCGCGAGCAGCTGCCAGCGCAGACCACAGCGCGGGGTGCTCCGCACGAGCGTCGACTCCGCGTTCCGGTACGCGGCGAGGACGGTGGCGGGCAGCGCCGCACGGCCGGCCACGAAGACGGCACCGGCCGAGGACGGCTGCTGTGCGGACGGGCCGTGCGACGCGAGTGGGGGCAGCTCGCGAAAGTAGTAGGCATCGCCCGAAGTGCCCTGATTCGGTGACATGGTGGCCTCCACGGGGGAGGAGGCCGACGCCGCGAGGCCGGGCGCCTGTGAGCCGGTCAGCGCCGCCATGGCCACCGCCGCGACCGCCGTGCCCCGCACGCCTTTACACATCCGCACCGGCAACCGAGCCGCCATACGTCAGACCTCTCCCTCATCGCACTTCCCCGGCTTCTTTCACCTGCTCTACGGGGCCAGGGGGCGAGTCCGTCGCGCGAGTCGCGGAGTTTTCTCCAGGGGCCGTCACGTCACGTCGCTGGTGACCGTCGGCCCGAGGGGCGCCACCTCGTCACGCTCAGGGCCACCGACGCCCAGGGCGTGGAGCGGCGCGCGTGTCTACCGCCCGCCCACCGGGGTGGACGCTGTCCGAGGCCCAGAAAGGCGTGGCAGCTCATCACCTTCATGGCCGCCCTGCCCTCCTTCGTCCCCGTACGCCGCAGCCGTGCACGACTTCAACCACCGGCGGCAGGCAGGCGGCGCCCTACTCCAATACGCTGCGTAGCTCGTCCCACCGCCCAGGCCGCCCCGCCGACCAGCGGTGAATCGCCTTCGAAGGCATCCTCGGCGGGGGAGAACCTGGGGAGAATGAAGCCCCGTTGGGGAGCGTCTGGGGAGGATCGACCGCATAGACGGGTAGCACGGCGTAAGGGCCAGAAAGGCGGATCCCCGCGGGTCAGCGCTCCCCTCCAGTCGATTTCCGCAGGGCAGCGGTGTGAGGGTGACGACTTCAAGAAGATCTCCTCCTGGGCCGCCATCTTGTTTGCACCCACACTCGTGGGAACCATCTACGGCATGAACTTCGAAGACATGCCGGAGCTGAAGTGGGCAGGTGGCTACCCGTTCGCAATCCTGCTGATGACAGTGGTCTGCGTCAGCCTGTACGTCATCTTCAAGAAGCGCGACTGGCTGTAGCTGGCAAGGTGGACTAGGCCGTCAACTTCCCAGAAGCAAATGCGCTCGGACGCCAATTCGCAGGCTCTGGGGAGAAGGCGCGGCGCTGGGCGGAGCGTGTCATCGGCCCCTGATCAGCCACTCCGGACCTCTCGCCCGGCCGGCGAGCACTGCCACGCGAGCGCAGCCCGTCACAGCGAGTGCGGTAATCCGTCGGTCAGTGTCTGGGGCCGCTTTGTCGATGCCTTTGTGGTGTGGGCCTCATCGTGGATGGCAGACCGTCGATCTTGACGACAGGTTCTCGTCCTGCCCGTTCAGGGGACGGATGTCCGACCCTCCCCTTAGGTTGCCTTCATGACTCCCGAGAGGACCGCAGCCCATCAGGCGTGGTGCCAGATGGGCGCGGAACACGCCCTGTTCCGCTGGCCCACGTTGACTGCGCCCCCACTGGTGGTGTCGTCACCCCACCTGCTCAACACGCACGATCTCGATTGGGAGAGCGTGGAGTACCTGATCGCGTGGCTCGTCCGGAAGGTGGAGGGCTGGGAGGAGACGTGGATCTACGGCGAGCGGGGCCAGAACCAGCACGGCATCGATGTCGCGGGCGTGACGGGCACGGAAGTCGCTGTGTTCCAGGCCAAGAGGCTGAAGAACTTCACGTGTGAGGACCTCGAGAGGGCGGTCGACCGCTTCGTCACAGGCAAGCGGCCTTTGGGGGCCACCACCCGTTTCGTCGTCGTCACCGCTCACGATGCGAGTCGCACGGAGATCCAGGATCGCCTCATGGAGCTGCGGCAAAGACACCCGGATCTCCAACTCGAACTGTGGAATAGGAAGCGTCTGTCCGATGAGCTGCGGCCGCACCCGGAGATCGTGACCGCCTTCTTCGGGGCGGCAACGACCCAGGTGTTCTGCCCGCCCCCCACCCCGGAGGAGCCGGCTCCTGCCGTGCTGGAGGGGCAGCAGGTGGACGCCGAGGCCTGCACGCTCCGCAGCACAACTCCGAATGGCGGCGCGAAAGCTCGAAGCGAATATCCGCCACGACGAGGACACCGACGCTCACCTCACACAACTGGGTTGGCTGCCGCTGCGCATCTGGGAGCACGAGAGCGTGGACGGTGCCGTCGGGAGGGTGGCTGCTGCGCTCGCTTCCCGTAACCATCCACGAGCTCTACGCCTTCAGGGGCTCTCCCTCCCAAACAGCGAGACCACATTGAGTATCTGTACGGATGCGGCTGGTTGCTGCCGTGCCGGTGATCGCTCGTGGCTCGGCACCATCGCCAAGGAGCACAATGAAGCGGTCACAACAGCGTCGCGGCCAGGCTCAGGCGGGAAAGGCTCGACGTAAGGCGGTATCCAAAGAAGATGCCCATGAGCAGAACGCCCGCAGGCAGGGCATCGGCAGGCCGCGCGTCGGATACCTCGTTGTGCACGGAGTCGGCAACCAACATCGACACGTCGGCTCCGAGCGCTCTGTCCTGCGCCACATGGGCAAGACGATCGTGGACCCACTCGCCAAGGCCCACGGCGCGTCGTCGGTCATCTGGACGGACACCCCAGAGTGCAGGGAGACCTCTGCCGAGTGGCCGTTCGGGGCTCCCGCCCATGCGACCGCCCGCATCACCATTCCGGGGCATCGGGCAGCAACGGTACTCATCGCGGAGGCCGTGTGGTCGGACCGCTTCCGTCGGCCCTCGTGGTACCTCCGGTGGCTGTTGACAGTGATCTACCTTGTGAGAAGTCTGCCCGCGGTGCTTCTGCTGGTCGGGCCCGATCGCCGCGACCGCTCCGTCTGGGTGTCGACTGAGGCCTCCTTCAAAAGCACCTTGCTGCGTTCGATCCGCAATGGACTGTGGCTGGTCGCGCCCCTTCCGGAGAAACGGAAGCGAATCTGGACTCCGAGCCCGTACAGGAGAACGTCATACCGGGCATCCAGCCACCTTCCGAGGGCGACCTGATACCCGAACCCGTACCCGGCTGCCATGTCACGCCCAAGTACAACACCTGGTTCCAGGAGACTCTCGGTCACACCACGGCGGCCGGGCTCATGGCCTTCACCGGCTCCGGCAAAGCCCCCGCCCGTCACCTGACCGACCGGCAGGGCCACAAGCGCTTCGATGGCTTCGAGCATGCCGCCAGCACTAGCGTCCAGGACATCAGCCACGAGCTCCTCGGAACCACGTATGCCGGCACCGACCACGTCTTCCGACTGAACGGCCCCCGGGTCGAGGCGTTCTCCGGCGTCGGCGCTAGCCTCTTCGCGCTTCTCTCCGAAGGGAGCATCGAGGAATACCGCGCCATCGTGCACGCAACCCGCCACACCCGGCCCCTGCTCGCCTGGGACGAGAAGTGGGGCGGCCCCGTCTCCGTGCATGCCGACGGATCCGTACTCGCTATCCGGCTGCTGCCGGGTCAGCGTCAAGCGCGCCGCTGACCCCCGACCGATCCTGAGCCGGAGGCCCCGCCGTGCCTGAGGCGGGCTCGCGCCCCCAGCACCGGGTCACTCCGCCAGCACGATGGTGTGCGGTGTCGGCGCGAGTTGCGCGCGGTAGCGGCGGATGCCCCAGTTGCGATGCTCCAGCTCCGCCGCGACCAGTACCTCGGCCGTGTTCACACGGTCGGGCACGAGCTCCACCAGCGCGGCCACCGGGTGATCGCCGACCAACGGGAAACCTTTGACTCGCCGGAACTCCCACTGCGGGTTCGGCTGGGAAGCGCCGTGGCCCCGGACGGTCCACTCCTCCCTCGCCGGTCCGGCGCCTGGCGGCTTCTCCACCCCTACATCCAGCACGCCTGTCGTGACCGTGAAGCTCACGCCCGTCCCTAGGCCAGCGATAGGGCGGGTGCGCTCACCGGGGTCGATCAGGCGCGCGATCGGCTGCACATCACGTTCCGGTGTGGACAGTGCGACGCCCAGGGAGGCATGGCGGAATACGCCTTTGCTCTCCGGTGTCTCAGGGCGAAACGAGCACACCATCAGCAGTTGCCGGAACTCCCGGTCGGGTGTGGCACTGAGATAGGACAGCCAGCCGGCCGGCGCGCCCGCATGGTCGGCAGGCAGTAGGTCCCAGCCGAAAGTGAGCCTGCCACGCAGCGGTGCGTCATCCGCCGGGCTGCCGAGCGTACGCTCCGGCACGAGTTCGACGTCGTGCAGCCGAATCTCGGTCATGCGGCGGCTCCCTTGTTCCTACCGTGCACATAGGTGAACGCTCCCCAGTCACGGTAGTGGGGATGCGTGGCACGCGTGGCGAGTTGGGCACTACGGAAGGCCTGCTCCGGGTCCGCGCCGCGCGCGACTCCGTGGTGCAGGTGGTGGTAGAAGTACGTGGCCGGCTCCGGGCGCACGGGCCACAGGCACCCGACGACGGCCTGCGCTCCGGCGGTGATCAGTGCCGAAGGGATGCCGCGAATGTTGTCACCACGGTCGAATCGACCGAGCGCCGACTCACAAGCGGCGAGCGTGACAAGGCGAACGCCGCGTAGATCGACATCCAGGAAGTCGTACGCGAATACGCGGCCGTCGTCGTCGCCGTCCGGCGTGAGGTAGAGGCAGTGCATCCACGGCGCGTCCTCGTCCAGCGTCCCGTGTACGGCAATGTGGACGACGTCCGCCGTGGACATCTCCGCGCGCAGCCTGTCGCGAGTGGCCGCACGACCGGTGAGGGCTTCAGCGCCTACCGCCTCGGCAACCTTCCGCGCGTGCTCCTCCAGCGCCGGTTCGGCATGCAGATCGAAGGGAACACCCCCTGCAGCGGAGGCCAGGACAACGGTGCGGCCCTCACGCGCAGCTACTTCGACGGGTGCCAGGGCTTCGAGGCCGGCGATCGTGGTGACCGTCCAGTCGTCGGCGATCAGACGGCCGCCCCTGCGGCACAGCGGTAGGGGCAGGTAGTGCAGAGCGCCGTGCGGCCAGGCCAGGATTCGATCCTTGCCCTGGCCGCGCCAGTTGTCCCAAAGTTCGCTGCTGCCGAGCGGCAGGCCGGCCGACTCCAGCAGCCGATGGCCCTCCGGTGTCACGTCGCCGAACAGCGGGTCGCGTTCGATCTCCGTCCGGATCGCCTCGACCCGGTCCGCATCCGGGTGCCGGTCGCCGTTCCCGTCCGCGCCCTCGCCGAGGTGCACCACGAGCTCCCGGCCCTGCCTGGTGACCGCGAGCAGCACGGCCGCGCCGCTCACCGCCGCGGGCAGGAACCACGTCAACAGCACGGTTCGATCGTCCAGCAGGTCATGCACCTTGGCCCAGATGTGCTGGTCGTCGATGAGCGGTGCCGAACGCCGACGCAGCTCGTCGTCGATGAACGACGAGATGCGCCACCTCAGATTCCGGGCGATCTGCGTGTTGTCGTGGCCGCCAGGACGATGGTCGGCGTCCACCACGTTCAGCAGGTTCGGCAAGGCGCCGCCAGCGGCGGCGGGCTCCTCCCAGTCACGCAACTTGCCGAGGAAGTGCTGGATGTGCGCGGGCAGCACGAGCGGGCCTTCGATGCGCCACCACGCGCCCAGCTCCGAACCCTTGCCCGCTTGATGCAGGCCGAGTATCAGCCCCATCGGCAACGTCTCGCTTTCCGCGGTGAGCTGCCAGACCGCCGAGTGCACGAGGTCGCGCAGTATCGCGCCGAGTTCGGGCGTGCCGCTCGTGTCAAAGTTCGGCGCATCCACGATGATCGCGTACAGCGCATTCCTGAGTTCGTCGCCGCGGAGGTTGCCCAGCTGCTGCACAAGCGGCACCAGGCTCGCCTGCGCCAATTCCTCGAAGCCGAGCGAGGCGTAGGCGAGCGCCGCGTACGTGTAGTAGCCCCATGGGAAAGGGACAGGGCTGGAGACCGGCTCGCCTGCCTCCGCCGACTGGTAGTACAGATCCGCCGTGAGCAGCCGGACCTCCTCGTTCCGTCCGTCGCCCGCCTGCCGTAGAAGAGTGAGCCCCAACGCTGGCTGGCGCCGATCGCGGGCGTGTGCGGCCGCATGCAGCAGAGCTGCAGATCGCTGTGCTGGTGTCCAGGACTCCGGGAACGACACCGAGAGTGCCTGGTTGGGACCCGGGCACTCGCTCGGGTCGTCGGGCAATACGTGGAGCCGGGCCTCGATCAGCTGCCTGCGGTGGGCAGAGGGCCGCTGGATGTCGAGCTGCCCCGCCCAATCCAACACGGTGCGCAGCAGCCGCCGGTCGGCGCGTTCCCAGGCCAGGCTGACGCCCTGGCTGATCACCTTCGTGGTCACCGTACTGCCGTGGGCGGCGACGAAATCGGCCAGTGGCGTCCCGAACACCCCCGTGAGCAGCCCGTCGGTCGTCTCTTGGGACACCCCGTCCACCATCCTGAGGAGGAACAGCGCGAGGTCCGGCTCGTCGGTAGCGGACGAGTCGCGCCATGCCGACAGCGCAGCGCTGGCAACACCACGGTGAACTCCCTCCTCGTCCGCGAGAATCTGCGCCAGCACCGCCAGCAGCCGGGGCCTCTTCAACCCACCGTCCAGCTCCAGCGCGCGCACCACCAGGTGTCCCGCTTCCGCCACCAGCCGGTGGGACTCCGTCTGGAAGGGCTCCTCTTCGGTGAACCACGTGCGGTACAGGTCCGCGGTCAGCCGAGCGGACCATGTGGTCAGCAGCGGCTCGCGAGCGTAGTCGTCGGCGGCCAAGTCCTCCGGTCCTCGGGTCGCCATCCGTAACCGAGCGGCAGCCAGCAGCGCGGCTTCCAAGTCGGCGGAGTCGCTCAGTTTGTCGATCAGCCGAGCCGCCAAGGCTTCGGACTCCTCGAACACCGCGCGGTCGCACCGGTCCGCCACCAGGTGGACGCCCGCCTCGACGGTTTGGAAAGCCGCGACCCGCCAGGCAGCCTCCATCGCGCAGGCGTCGGCGACCTCGGCGACCAGTCGCCAGTAGACGTACATGAACTCCACCAGGCCGTGGTAATCGAGGAACTCGTCCCGGAACAGCAGATCCACCATTGCCGCAGCGGGCATCGCACCGTGCTCCGCCAAGGCCTGTCGCATCTCCTCTACTTCGCGCGCCCGTCGCTTCGCCTCGTCCAGCGACATGACCCGATCGCACACGTACTGCGCCAGCTCCATGAGCACTCCGACGGGGTCGATGACGAAGGTGACTGTCGGCATGCCGTCCGTCTCGTAAGCAGGCTCACCGAAGCGCACAGAGCCGGCGCACACCTTCCCCCGCCGCGTTTCGAAGACCAGCGCGCCGAGCGGATCATCTGTGGCAGGCAGCACGTGGGACACGACCAGCATGACCGAGCCCGAGACCTCCGCCGCCTCCCGCCACCCTGGCGGCCTTTCCAGGTCGAGGTCGTGCACGAGGTACGCGCCATCAGGGCCGAGGACGGACAGCACACCTTCTTCGTCCTGCGTGACACACCACCGGGGGGCGAGAGGGTGACTGAACGGCAATTCGTCCAGCGAGAGGAGCGCTGGGAGGCCCCGCGCGTACGCGCGGGTGAACAAGCTGCCTCCCACCCCGCCACCAGTGGTGAACGGGCTGATACTGGCCAGACCGACGGCCAGGCCGGCATGCCGGACACCCTCCACATCGGCGAGGAACGCCCACCCGGTGACCTCCCGTGACAGTCGCACGCCATCCCCCTTCGCGCCGCCGGTTATCGACAGGTTCAACGGTGGCACAGACAACGGCCGGACCAGCCCGCTTCCGGGGGCACGGGACGGTGATCTCAAGGGCGACAACGTCCGCGCCACGCTGTGCGCTCGTCCTTACGCGGCCACGACTGTTCCGATTCGTTCATGGAACCTTCACCCACGAAAGCCAACGCCACGGCAACTCCGACTCGCTTCCACTACGTTGCGTAGCCCGTCCCGACACCTGGATCGGGCTCCTGGCCAGCCCTGATCTGCCCTCCCCGGCAGACGCGGCTGGGGAGAATCTGGGGAGAGTGAAGCCCGCTGGGGAGCGACTGGGGAGGATCAGCCGCATAAACGGGCAGCACGGCGAAAGAGCCGGAAAGGCCGATCGTCGCAGGTCGGACCGCCTATGCAGTCGATTTCCGCAGGTCAGCGGTGTGAGGGTGACGACTTCAAGAAGATTTCCTCATGGGCTGCCATTTTGTTTGCTCCCACACTGGTCGGAACTATCTACGGCATGAACTTTGAGTCCATGCCTGAGTTGGGCTGGACCTTCGGATACCCCCTTGTGAACTGCCTCATGGGGTGGTTTGCATCAGTTTGTACGTGACTTTCAAGCGACGGGACTGGCTCTAAGCCCCTCGCGTGACGCTCAGTCAACCTTCGCACTTCGCTTTCGCATCACTCGTAGATCGGCCCAGAAGCGGCCGTGGGGGTCTCTGGGGGAATAGATGCGGGTGATCTCCTCACCCTGCCCCGGCAAGCCTGTGACCAGCCCTTTTGCGCGTCGGCGCGCCCTGGGGGGAATCTGGGGAGGAACGCAGGGCAGTCAGCGCCTTGCGCCCGCCGCAACGAGCCCGCCCGGCCACCTGTTCAGCGCTCCCTGCAGAGCCGCCGACCCTGGGGCGCATCACAGACAGTGACCTCCATGCACTTTGCCGTCCCGGACAGGCCCCAGGGTCAGAGCGCCCTGACCTGTCGCATGTGTCGTCCGTGCGAGCGACGCCAGTCGCGAGGCTTCAGCAACTCGCCATACGCCGCACCGTGCCCACGGAGTCAGCGCCAGGGCAGACGCCCTCGGCCCGCAACCTGCTGTGAGCTCGCCAAGGCTTCAAGCCTGCGTCTGCGGTGACCACGCAGCAGCCTACGGACGGCCCAGCCTGCGTGACACCCCCGCCTCCGCACGCGACCACTTCCATGAGGAACCCTACGGGTGCTGCGTGCTCGAGCCTGACGCTGCTTTCCCGCTCTGAACCGACCTGGACAGGGGTCGTGTGCGGACTCCTCCCGACGCCAGTAGGCCAGCCACGCGGCCACTACGGAAAGCGCGGCGAGAGCTGCGAAGAGGTGGGGGTAGCCGCCGAGCGGCCCCGCAAGAGCGGCTCCGGCCCATGAGGCGAGGGCTGCGGCAATTCGGGCGGGGGCGCCGAGAAGGGCGGAGAGGCGGCCGTAGTGGGTGGTGCCCCAGCGGTCGGTGACTGCGGTGGCCTGGAGAAGGGTGAGGTTGCCGCGGACGACGCCGGCGAGGACGGCGAGGCAGACCAGCAGGGGCATGGGGTCTGGGATGAAAGCAAGGGCTGCGGTGGTTGCGCCGCCTAGGGAGATCAGGGTGACCGTGCGGGTGGTGACGGAGGTGCGGCCGGCGAGGGTTGCGTAGAGCGTGCGGCCCAGGGTCTGGCCCGCTCCGCCGAGTCCGAGGGCCCAGGCGGCGGTTGTGGCGTCGGCGCCGCGTTCGGTGAGGAGCGGGATCAGGCCCATGACGACGGGTACATGGCGAAGCCGGAGAGGGTGAAGGAGGCTGCCAGCAGGAGGAAGGGGCGGCTACGGGCGATCGGGGTGCGGTCGTTGGTCGGTGGGGCGGGTGGGGCCGTCGGCCAGGGGCCCGTAGGGCGAGCGCGGGCGGGAATGGTGATGGCGGCGAGGAGCACGGCCAGTACGGCGTACGTCTGGCGCCAGGTGAGGTGTTCGGGGAGGGCGGCGGTGAGTGGGGCGAAGATCCGATCCCTCGCCCACCTTGGGTCGGGGCCAGATAGATGCTGGTCTCGACCGAGGTTTCGAATGCTTGCTTCGGGCGATAGCCGCTACTGCTGGCGTATCCCGTTGTCACCCGGGCCCAACGAGCGGCACCACCGGTGGCGTCACGCGGTGGTGGACGGGAACAAGCTGTCCAGCGCCAGGACGAGCACCTACTGATAGACGCTCCGAGGTGGCGCTCCTGGCCGCGGCCCCGGCGGCAAGGACCAGCCCGGGCGTGTCACGGGGCCACCGGGTCCGGTGAGACGGTGCGACCGCGTCTCGGAGAAAAAATATTGAGGCGGCAACCTTTCCGCTCCAAGTGGCCACTTAGGGGTGTACCGACGAAGGCGAGCCGTGGTCAGCGGCGCTACGCCCTCTGTGTCAACACCCCCGATCGGAGCCCCACGTGTCACCAGACAACCCGAGATCCGCCGAGCAGCAGATGCCTCGGGAGCGCACGCCCCGCCGTAGCCGGATGCGCCGGCGCTTTGTCGCGGGGGCGGTGGCGTTGCTCGCCGCCTCGGCCGGTGTCGGCGCCCTGGCGCCCAGCGCGGGCGCCGCGGAGACCGTCGGCATCAAGGTGGACGCCGGTACCTCCTTGGGCACGGTGCCCAGCAGTGGTGTCGGCCTCAATCTGGGCTTCGGCGACGAGCACATGGGGGACGCCAATGTGACCTCGCTGATGAAGGCCGCGGGAGTTCGGCAGCTGCGCTATCCCGGCGGTTCCGGCGCGGACGAATACCACTGGAAGACCCACACCTCCGGCGACGGCAAGGGCTGGATCCCCTCCAACACCAACTTCGACCGCTTCATGGACATCGCGAAGAAGGTCGGCGCCCAGCCGATCCTGACCGCGAACTACGGTTCCGGCACCGCCCAGGAGGCCGCCGACTGGGTCAAGTACTCCAACGTCGACAAGGGTTACGGCGTGAAGTACTGGGAGATCGGCAACGAGGTCTACGGCAACGGGCACTACGGCAACGGCAAGGGCTGGGAAAGGGACGATCACGCCGACAAGAGCCCGAGGGAGTACGGGAAGAACCTGGTCGCCTACTCGAAGGCGATGAAGGCCGTGGACCCGACGGTGAAGATCGGAGCGGTGCTCACCACCCCCGGCGGCTGGCCGGACAAGGAGAAGGCTCCCGGTGACACCGCCGACTGGAACAACACGGTGCTCTCCATCGCGGGAAGCTCGATCGACTTCGTCATCGTCCACTGGTATCCGGGCGGCAAAACTACGGCCGACCTGCTGAACACCCCCTCCCGGATCGCCGCTACCACGTCCGAGCTGCGCTCGCTGATCGCCAAGTACACGGGCTCGCGCGCCGCTTCGGTGGAGATCGCGGTCACCGAGACCGACGCCGTCGGCTCGCCCGCCTTGACCAGCCAGGCCGCAGCCCTGTTCGCGCCGGACACCTACATGACCTGGTTCGAGCAGGGTGCCACCCACGTGGACTGGTGGAACCTGCACAACGGCACGGACCAAGCGCCCACCACCGTCCACGGCCAGACCGACTACCAGGACGGGGGCATTCTCTCCGCTGGAACCTGCGCCGGGGGGAAGTGCCAACCGCCGCGCGACACAACCTTCCCCACCTACTGGGGCATCCGCTCGCTGACCGCACTGGCGCAGCCTGGCGACACCATCGTCAAGTCGTCCTCGGGCAACTCGTCGGTCAGTGTGCACGCGGTGCGGAGCAGCACCGGCGGTCTGAACGTCATGCTGACCAACAAGAGCCCGGAGAACGCGGCGGAGGTGTCGCTCTCGTACGCCGGATTCACCCCGGCCGCAGGGGCGGTCACGACCGTTTCGTATGCCAAGGGAGACACCGCCCTGACGACGGCGGAGCGGGGCACGGCGGTCGCAAAGACGCTGCCGCCGTACTCGATCACGACTCTTCAGCTGAAGCCCGCGTCGGGGACCGCCGGCGCTGACAAGCCGACGCCCGCCCCCACGCCGACCGCCGCCACGCCGGTTGTCACCGCCTCCGGCACGACCGGCACCCGTGCGCAGGCGGAGCGCGGCGTACCCGTCGGCCAGCCGACCCCGGGCAGCACGTCCGGCGACCTGGCTTCCACCGGGGTGAGCAACACCATCACCTACAGCGCCCTCGGTGGCCTGCTGGTCATCGCCGTCGGCAGCGTGCTGGTGCTTCGCGGACGTCGCCGCAGGGCTTTGCACGGGAAGTGAGACCGCGTGAGTGACCGACGGCTCGGCAGCAACGCCACCCACCCGTGGCGTGCGCGCCGGGCCGTCGGTCTCCGCGCCAGCGTCGGCGGTCAGGAAACAAGGCCCGGGTCGTTGACCTGGACCTGGCCTACCTCGGCACCGGTCCCGACCCGTGCGGCGGCCCACGGGCCGCGTTCCGGGCCACCGTGGAACTGCCGCGCGAGGACTTCGCGATCTTCGGGGACCTGGCGGTGTTGCCCGCCTGGCGGGGTCAGGGCATTGAACGGCGACTCCACGACGCCGTTCTGACCTTCCGGGACGAGACCGGGTCGGTGCTGTTCGCAGACTCCACCGATGCCACCATGCGGGGCATCTACCGGAACTGGCGCTACGTCTGGCGCACCGCAGGAGGCAGCGCCGATCGCTGCGCCCCGCCCCGCTGCTGATCTCCGGCCTGTTGCAGACCGGTAGCGCCGCCCCGGACACGTCCGTGGGCGCCACCTGCACCACCGGCGCCGACGGTGTCTGCACCGCCACCGTCCCGCTGGGGAGCTACTACTGGCAGGAGACCAAAGCACCGCACCGCTGGGAGCACTCCCATTCGTAGGCACATGAAGCCAGCCCCGCGCGGTGCGCGTCAAGACACGCGCCCGCGTTCACCTTCCGTAACCGGACTTCCCCCTGCCCCACCGCGTACGGTCGACGGGCCCGTCCGGGTCGATCTCCCCACGGACACCGCCTGGTCCCTTCGGGTTCAACCCGAAGGGACCAGGCCGGCGTTTCCCAACGGCCGTGAAGCCAAAGGCCCGAGCCGACCCCCGTCAGTAGCCGACGTGGAACGTGGCGTCGGCCTTCTCCGTGGTGGTGGCGATCGGGTCGATGCGCAGGACGTAGCCGGTGTGCCGGATGTAATGCGTCGGGAAGTTGTGCGAACGGAAGGACGACCAGGAGGAGTCGGCCAGGCCGGCGGTCCTGTGGAACGTGGCGTCCGCGGCGAAGGTCGCGGTGCCGTCGTTCTCATCCAGCCGCAGGTCGTACTTGGAGTGCCGCAGGTAGCGGGTCGGGAAGTTGACCGACTGGAAGGACACGCCCGCGCTGTCGGCCAGGCCGCGTACGAGCTTCCACTGCGAGTCGGTGTACGGGTCGAACGGGTAGACATCGATCCGGCCGACGGAGTTGGCATGACGGACGTAACGGTCGGGGTAGTTGTAGGACTTCAGCCGGTTCCAGGCGGGGGTGCCCCACTTCGCCACGAGGTTGTCGTACTCGGTCGTGGTGATCGTCGCGATGGTGCAGTGCTTGGAGTTGAGGGGCTGGGTGTAGTCGCGCTGGTCCAGCGCGGTCCAGGTGCCGGCGGCGAGGTCGTTGCTCTGCCAGGCGTAGAAGACGCCGTTCGGCGTGTAGGTGTCGCCCCACAGGTACCAGGATCCGGAGGTCAGGGACTTCACCAGGGTCGGCGCCTCGGTGCCGCCGTGGGCGGCCGCCGTGCTGAAGGGCGTGAAGCTGCCCGGCTGCAGGGTGGTCGACCGCGCGCCCACGAGGGCCTGGTCCCTCCCCCTGTAGTAGAGGTAGTTGACGCCGTTCACGCCCACGGCGAGGTTGCCGTCGATGATGTCGTAGCCGGGGTCGAAGAAGACCTGCGGGGACGTCACCGTCTGGAAGTTGGTGGTGTAGTTCACCATGAGCACGTTGTGGCCGCTGGCATTGACCGACGAGTAGATGATCCCGTACTCGCCGCGGCCGGCGTCCCAGAACGCCTCGGGTGCCCAGCTGTGGGTCACCATGTCGTGCAGCTTCAGCCGGCGGTAGCCGGTGAGGGTGCGCAGGTCCACGGAGTCCCAGACGTGGATGTACTGGCTGTTGTAGCCCCAGTCGGTGCCCTTGAGGTCGGTGGCGAGGACGACGAAGGTGCCGTCCTGCTTGCGCATGATGAACGGATCACGCAGACCGCCCGCACCCGCGGTCGGGGTCACCACGGGGTTGTTCTGGTTGAGCGGCATCCAGCGCAGGCCGTCGGTGCTGACCGCCAGGTGCAGGCCGTAGTCGGCCTCCAGCATGGTCGCGGACTCGGTGAAGTAGCCCATGACGTAGGCCGCGTCCGCGGCGTAGGCGGGCCTCGCGCCCAGGGCCAGCGTTCCGGACAGGGCCAGCGGGACGGTGGCGGCCATACCGAGGAACAGGCGTCGCGACGGGTGGGGGCCGGAGCCGGTTGTTGCGGTCATTTGCGCTCCAGGGTGCGTGGGGGGCGGGCGGCCGTTCTCGGCAGTCACGGCATGCACCGTCGCAGTGCTGGGCGGGGGCACCCGGACCACGGGATGCACGGGTCCCGCGGGTGGTCGCGGACGTTGCGTCCAGGGGCGGAAGGTTGCTGCCCGTTCCGTGGAGCCCAGCCCGTCGGGAGTGCGGGGACGGCGGAAGCAAGATCGAATGTTAGCGCTAACAATCTATTCAGCCAGGTCACGCGGTAGATGAGAGCGGCTCGGTGGCCATCACTATGAGTCAGCCCGAGTAGCGCGTCAAGGTCACGCGCAAGGTCGTCCCGCTGCCCGGCCGGGAATGGCAGCCCGACCCGATCCCTCGTCCCGGACGGGCACGTCGGCCTCGACGAAGCCCAGCCGCCGGTTCATACCGATGGCCGCAGCGTTGCCCGGGGGGGAAGGCCCGCATCCAGTGCACGCCGTGCGAACGCGCGAAGCTGATCGCCAGAAGCTTCATCGCCAGCGCGACGCCCCTCCCCCGGTGGCCGGCCAGCACTCCGTCTGCGCTATTGGGGGACGGTGAGCAGGATGCGGCCGTGGCCACCGCCGGCGTCGACGTGGTCGTGGGCCTGGGCCATGTCGTCCAGCGGGTAACGGTCGCCGACGGCGACGGTGAGGTCGCGGGCGGCCTGACGCTTGGCCTCGGCGGGGAAGTCGTCGCTGCCGAGCAGTCGCAGGGTGACGTTGTTGAACAGCAGCGGCCAGAAGGGGATCTCGGTGCGGTCCGTGCGGGTGGCGTAGGCGGCGATGACGGCGTTGCCGGCGGCGACGGCGTTGTCGAGGTCGGCGTTGTCGGACAGCGCGACTTCGATGATCCGGTCGACGCCCCGTGGCGCATACGAGCGGATGGCCGCGGCGGGGTCGCCAGTGTCCAGGGCGACGGCGTGGGAGACGACGGCCGGGTCGACGCGGTCGAGGTCCGCGGTGCGGCGGACGGTGGCGAGTACGGTGGCGCCGGCCCAGTGGGCGAGCTGGGCGGCCAGGGAGCCGACGCCGCCGAGGACTCCGTGGACCAGGACCAGTCGGCCGTCGACCGGGCCGTCGGCGAAGACGGTGCGGTGGGCGGTGATGCCGGGGATGCGAGGCTCGCCCCCACTCGTGCTGTCCCGGGTGTTCTTCGGCACCGGCTCCACCTCGCTCCTGATCACCCTGGCGGTCTTCGCCGTCGCCTACCTGATGCGCCCGCTCGGCGCGATGGCCTTCGGCCACATCGGGGACCGGCTCGGGCGCCGCAAGGTGCTGCTCGATGGCGGTGATGACCCCCGCGATGCTGGCCACCGCCATGCTCCCGACCCGCGACCAGATCGGCTCCGCCGCCGGGGTTCTGCTGTTGCTGCTGCGCTGTGTCATGGGCTTCGCCGTCGGCGGCGAGTACACCGGCGTCACCGCCTACCTGGTCGAAGGCGCCGCACCCCACCGGCGCGGCCTGGTCGCCTCGCTGGCCTCCGCCGCCAGCGAGATCGGTGCGCTGCTCGCCGCCGGGGTCACTGCCCTCACCGTCACCCTCGTCCCCGGTCCCGCCCTGGACGCGTGGGGGTGGTGCATCCCCTTCCTGTTCGGCGCGCTGCTCGCCACCACGGTGCTGATCGCCCGCTCCACCATGCGCCAATCCCCCGCCTTCGAGCAGCAGCCCCCGCCCGACACCAAGGGGGAGGGCCCACTGATGACCACTCTGCGCACCCGGCGCCCCACGCTCTACCGGACGTTCGCGATCTCGGCGCTCGGCTCGGTGACGTATTACGTCGGCATCAGCTACGTCCCCACCTACCTCGGCGCGGTCAGCGGCTTCAGGGAGTCCGACGCCCTGTGGCTGTCGACCATCGCGGCCCTCGTCGTCATCGTCGTCACGCCGTTCGCGGGTGCCCTGTCCGACCGGGTCGGCCGCCGCCCCGCACTCACGCTCTTCGGTGCCCTGGCGGTGATCCTGCCGCTGGCCATGTTCGGCCTGATGACCCAGGGCAGCTTCGCCGCCGCACTGACCGGCGCGGCCGTCCTGGCCTGCGTGGCAGGCGGCATCAGCGCGGTCGCGGCCTCCGCGATCGCTGAACAGTTCCCCGTCGCCCAGCGCCTCAGCGGCCTCGCGCTCGGCGCCACCGCTGCTACCGCCCTCTTCGGCGGACTCACCCCTTACGCCTCCCAGGCCCTGGTCGACTCCACCGGCTGGGCCCTGATCCCCGGCGCCCTGGTCGCCGCCACTGCCCTGGCCGTCATGCCCGTCCTGCGCCGCCTCCCGGAAACCGCGCCAGCCATCCGTGCACCCCAGCCCGGCCATCTCGACCCGGAACCCGAACCCCAAGCCCGCTGAGCAGACTTCGTGCGCTGGAACAACCTCACCGACGCCGCCGGGCCCGCCGCACTCTTCGCCCCCTGGCACAGTGCGTACCCGGACCTTCGACACCCCGGAGTTCCTCAGCATCACCTTCCACGAGGTCCACGCGAAGTCGATCGTCAACCGGGTCCCGGACGGCTCAAAGCCTTCCAAGGTGCCGCTCGCATAAATGGCCACGCCGTAGACAGCTCGTCTACGCGTCGGCGGACCGCACCACATCGCGATCACCGTGGATCAGGCGCGGTCAGCGCTGCAGGGTGAGCAGACCCGGCCGGTACGGCAGCTCACGTCCGTCCCGTCAGCAACTTTGACAGGACGAGATTCTGATGACGTCTCAGTGACGGGCAGGTTGCGACGCGGGGACTTGACGGCCGCTCATGTGCCGTGGTTTTCTCCCTGCAACACACCGGATGTTCGACTTTCAAGTTGTTAGCGCTAACAATGCGCCGGAGGCCCGGTATCCCCACCCCGCAGGGGTCACGCCTTGCCGCCGCCCCGGACAAACAGTCCGTTCGCGCAGTTCAGCGCACCAATCCAGATGACCAACCGCCCCGATGCGGGACACGGTCACCGGCCCGGACGACCGAAAGGCAGCACAATGGCCGACACCACCAACTCCCTTGCAGGCAGCGGCCGCCCGCCCGGCATCCGAGTAGGCGAAGACGGTCTGACGGAGCGCCAGCGCTGGGCGGCTCCGTCCGCATCGCACGGTTCGCACTGACCACACCCCGAGCGCAGCAACGTCCCTCCTCCGCTTCTGACCAGCTGCTCAGTCCCCGAGGCGCAGCACCAGGAAGGACCACACCATGGCCAGTACCGCCGTCCACAGGCCAACGGCTCACCCGACCGCAGTGAGGTCACCCGCCGCCGGTACGAGCCCAGCCCGGGCAGCCCGGGTGCTGATGATCCTCATATTGGCGTTCGCCGTCCTTCCCGCCGCGGTGCATCCCACAGCGGCCAGGGCCGACAACCCGATCGTGCAGCACGTCTACACCGCCGACCCTGCCCCACTGGTGCACAACGGGCGGGTCTACCTCTACACCGGGCACGACGAGGACGGCTCCACCTCCTCCTTCGTGATGAACGACTGGCGGGTGTGGTCCTCCGCCGACATGGTCAACTGGACCGACCACGGCTCCCCGCTCAGCCTGAACACCTTCAGCTGGGCCGGCGCCAACGCGTGGGCGGGCCAGGCCGTCGAACGGGACGGCAAGTTCTACTGGTACGTGCCGGTGTCGGTCCGGGCGACCGGCCAATTCGCCATCGGCGTGGCGGTGTCGGACAGCCCCACCGGCCCGTTCCGGGACGCCCTCGGCCACCCGCTGGTGGAGAACAGTGAGATCGACCCGACCGTCTTCATCGACGACGACGGCCAGGCCTACCTGTACTGGGGTAACCCGAACCTGTGGTACGTCAAGCTGAACGCGGACATGACGTCCTACGCAGGCAGCCCCGTCAGAATTCCGCTCACCACCGAGGGCTTCGGATCCCGCACCGAGAACCCCGACCGTCCCACGCTGTACGAAGAAGCGCCCTGGGTCTACAAGCGGAACGGCCTGTACTACATGGTGTATGCGGCCAAGTGCTGCTCGGAGTTCATCGCCTACTCCACGGCCCCCAGCCCGACCGGACCGTGGACCTACCGCGGAACAGTCATGCCCGCCCAGGGCAACAGCTTCACCAACCACGCGGGCATCGTGGACTTTCAGGGCAACTCGTATTTCTTCTATCACAACGGCGCCCTCCCGGGCGGCGGCGGCTTCACCCGCTCGGTCGCAGTGGAGAAGTTTTCCTACAACGCTGACGGAACGATCCCGACGATCAATATGACGACGGCCGGGGCGCCGCAGGCCGGCACGCTCGATCCTTATGTCCGCCAGGAAGCCGAGTCCATAGCGTGGGGCAGCGGCATCGAAACCGAACCCTCCAGCGAGGGCGGGACGAACATCAGCTGGATTGAAAACGGCGATTACATCAAGGTCAAGGGCGTGGCATTCGGCACCGGTGCCGGCTCGTTCACCGCCAGGGTGGCCTCAAACACCAGCGGCGGCCGAGTTGAGCTGCACCTGGACAGTGCTACTGGGCCGACGGTCGGGACATGCACGGTGTCGGGCACCGGAGGCTGGCAGACCTGGAGCACGGTCTCGTGCCCTGTTACCGGTGCGACCGGGACCCACGATCTGTACCTGCGCTTCGCCGGTGGCAGCGGGTACCTGTTCAATATGAACTGGTGGCAGTTCACCACCGGCCAGTCCACCTTCTCGTCAACCGCCGTCGCCCAGCACAGCGGGCACTGCCTGGACGACCCCAACCAGAGCACCACCGACGGCACTCAGTACCGGCAGTACACCTGCGGCGCGGGTGAGGAACAGCGGTTCGACTTCCGTCCGGTGCAAGGGGTGGCGGACACCTACTCCCTGGTGAACCGCCACAGCGGCAAGTGCCTCGACATCCGCGGTGTCTCCACCGCCGACGGTGAGGCGGTCCACCAGTGGACCTGCCACGGCGGCACGAACCAGCATTTCACGCTGCGGCATGTCACCGCCAACGACTACCAGCTCGTCGCGGTGCACAGCGGCAAGTGCGTGGACGTCAGCGGGATCTCCACCGCCGTCGGAGCATTGGTCCACCAGTGGACCTGTGACTCCGCCAGTGCCCTGGCCACCAAGAAGAACCAGGTGTGGCGCCTGACCGGCAAGAGCTGAACCAACACAGGGTCGGGCCCGGGCCGGCAACCCGGTGCCCGACCCTGCCCAGGGCCTTTGCGCGACGGTTTCATCTCGCCGCCCGGCCTGGGTCAGCCCTCGGGTCACGTCAACGACGTGCAGGGCGCGGCGCACTCAGATCCCCCCTGCACGACTCGTCCTCGGAAATGTTAACGCTAACACTTCGGCTCTCGGTCCCCCACGCGTGAGGAAGCTGATCTGGTATGTCCTGGCTCCAACACCCCCACAGCCGCCGGAAAGTCATGGCGACCACCGTCGGCCTGGTCGCGGGCACCACGCTGCCGGCGATAGGCGCGAGCGCGGCGGCGGCCACGACGGCCCAGCAGGAGCGGTTCACCAACCCGGTGATCTGGCAAGACTTCGCCGACCTCGAGGTCATCCGCGTCGGCGCCGCGTACTACTACACCGGCTCGACCATGCACTTCTCGCCGGGCGCGCCCGTCCTGCGCTCCTACGACCTGGTCAACTGGGAGTTCATCGGCCACTCGGTGCCGGTCCTCGACTTCGGCGACGCGTACGACCTCAAGGGCGGACGGGCGTACGTCCAGGGCATCTATGCGTCCTCGATGCGCCACCGCCCCAGCGACGGGACCTTCTACTGGGTGGGCCAGATCGGCGGGCAGCGGTCGTACGTATACAGAGCCACCAACGCGGCGGGCCCCTGGACCCGGCACGCCGAGATCGGCAGCAATTACTACGACGCGGGGCTGCTCTTCGACGACGACGGCACCCCGTACGTGGCGTACGGCGCCAACGAGATCCGCGTCGCGCAGCTCTCCACGGACATGCGCACCGAGGTCAGGTCCGAGCACGTGCTCACCAAGCCCGACTCGTTGCACTATATGGAGGGCTCCCGCTTCTACAAGATCAACGGGAACTACTACATCTTCGTCACCCGCCCGCCCAACGGCCAGTACATCTGGAAATCCACATCAGGCCCCTTCGGCCCGTACACGATGCGGGAGGTGCTGTTGGACCTGCCCGGCCCGATTCCCGGCGGCGGCATACCGCACCAGGGCTCGCTGGTCGACACCCCGAACGGCGACTGGTACTACATGGGCTTCATCGACGCCTATCCCGGCGGCCGCGTCCCCGCCCTGGCCCCGGTCACCTGGAACGCCGAGGGCTGGCCCGAGCTCCAGACCGTCAACGGCACGTGGGGCGAGACATACCCTTACCCGGTCACCCCGCACCCGCTCCCGCCGATGACCGGCGCCGACACCTTCCAGGGAACGGCGCTGGCGCCGTACTGGGAGTGGAACCACAACCCCGACACCGCCGCGTTCACCGTCAACAACGGGCTCACCCTCAGGACCGCCACCGTCACCGACGACCTCTACAACGCCCGTAACACCCTCACCCGCCGCATCCAGGGCCCCGCCTCCACCGCGACCGTCGTGCTCGACTGCTCCGGGATGGCGCACGGCGACCGGGCCGGGCTGGCGATGCTGCGGGACTCCTCCGCCTGGATCGGCGTCACGCGGCAGGACGGCGCCAGCAGGCTGGTGATGTTTGACGGCCTGACCATGGACGCCAACTGGAACACCAGCAGCACCGGCACCGAGCAGGCCCGCGCCGACCTCCCCGCGTCCGGCAGCCGCGTCTGGCTGCGCGCCGCCGCCGACATCAGCCCGGGGCCGGGCCGCCAGGCGACGTTCTCCTACAGCACCGACGGCACCACCTTCACCCGGCTCGGCCCGGCCTTCACCATGAGCGATAGGCCTCATTTCTTCATGGGCCACCGCTTCGCCGTCTTCAACCACGCCACCCGGGCCCTCGGCGGCGAAGTGCTGGTGGAACGCTTCGAGTTGCGCGCGCACGCGCCGGCGGCCCCTGTGGACACCAACGCCTGGTACGTCATGGTCAACCGCAACAGCGGCAAGGCACTGGACGTGGCGGGCGTGAGCTCCGCTGACGGCGCCGCGCTCACGCAGTGGGCCCGGTACGACGGGCCCAACCAGCAGTTCCAGTTCGTGGACTCCGGTGGCGGCTACTACCGGTTGAAGGCGAGGCACTCCGGCAAGCTACTGGACGTCTCCGGCTGGTCGACGGCCGACAACGCCGCCATCCACCAGTGGAGCGACCACGGTGGCGTGAACCAGCAGTTCCGGTTGGTGGACTCACCGGACGGATACGTCCGGTTGATCAACCGCAACAGCGGGAAGGCCGTCGAGGTACCGGGCTTCTCCTCCGCCGACGGGACCGGCATCGTCCAGTATTCGGACTGGGGCGGCGTGAACCAGCAGTGGAAGCTCGTCCGCGTCGGCTCCACGGGCTAGTCCTCCTGGTCCGGGCCCACAACGACCTGCTGCCCCCTGCGGAGGACTGAGGCCCTCTCAGGCCACAGGTCGGGCGCGGCGTTCAGGGTGAGCTGCCACATCGGTTCGGCGCCTGTGCCGAATGCCGCGGCGAGCCCGTACCCCACGGACGCGTCATAGGGGTCCCGGGCGCGATGGCAACTCGACTGGCCCGGGCGCTCCTGTCGTGGCGGTGGTCGGTCGGTCAGCTCGTCGCCCGTACCGCGTCCCTGATCAGGTCGGCGACCCGTGTGGGTTCGGACAGGACGACGGCGTGGGAGGCGTCCGGAAGTTCGACGACGACGGCGCCGGCCCGTGCGGCGCCGAAGTGCTGGACTTCGGGGCCGATCGTGCGGTCTGCCCCGGCCACCAGAGCCCAGGACGGTTTGGTCCGCCACGCCGCCGCGGACGCGGTCTCCGTGAAGGCGGCCGTGGCGAGCGGGCGTTGGGTCGCTGCCAGGACACCGGCGACCTCCTCGGGCACGTCCGCCGCGAAGACGGAGGGAAAGGCCGTCTCCTCAATGGTGACCTCGACCCCCGAGTCGCCGTCGAGGAGCGGGTACGTCCACTCCTTCAGGTGGCCCGTCAGCGGAGACTCGGGGGAGCTCCCTTGGAGCTGGCCGAGGCTCTCGCCCTCGTGGGGCACGTAGGCGGCCACGTAGACGAGCGCGACGACGTTCTCCGCGGCGCCGGCCACGGTGATGAGCGCACCGCCGTAGGAGTGGCCGACGAGTACGACCGGGCCGTCCACCTGCGCGAGGACGGAGGCGAGGTAGGCGGCGTCCGACGTCAGCCCCCGCAGTGGGTTCGACGGAGCGATCACCGGGATACCGCTGCTCCGCAGTTCCGAGATGACGCCTATCCAGCCTGTCGCGTCGGCGAAGGCACCGTGCACGAGGACGACGGTGGGGTGGGGCATGCGAGTTCTCTTCTCGGTGTCGGGCCACGTGTGGGGCGTCGTCACGACGGTCAGGCGCGGCCCGGAGTGCGGCAAGAGGTCCGTGCGACTGTTACTCACGGTAGAACTGCGGAATTGGCTCCTCTTGTACGTGCGCGCATCCGCGCTGTCATGGCAGCGCACACGCGTCTCAGCGCCTTCGCTCGTCCTGGGCGCCGGCAGTCCTCGATGTGAAGGCCGAGGTCGCCAGCGCCTGCCACTCGCTGGGGCTCATGCCGTAGGCCCCGCGGAACGTACGGCTGAAGTGCGAGGGGCTGCTGAAGCCCCAGCGGTGTGCCACCGAGGCCATGGTGATCCTCCGGTTGGAACGGCCCAGTTCGAGCCGGCAGATCTCGAGCCTGCGCTGCCGCACCCATTGGCTCACCGTGCTGCCGTCGTTCTGGAAGAGCTTCTGCAGGTACCGGACGGAGATGTGGTGGGCGCGTGCGATCGACTCCGGGGAGAGGTCCGGGTCCATGAGATGTTCTTCGATGTAACCGTGGATACGGGTCAGCATGTCGTTGACGGCCCCGGACGCGTCGTCGGCCTCGCCCGTCGTGTCCGCTTCGAGGAGCTCCATGACCAGGACGGAGAGGAGGTGTACGGCCGTCCGGGCACGCCGGTCCCCGATCGTGGCCCGGCGGAACTCCGCCTTGGCGGCGAGCGCGGTCAGGAAGTCGGACGCCAGTGCCCCGATCCCCTCCCCGCCGCGTACGGGTACGCCGAGCACCTGGTTCAGTTCCGGCTCCGTGACGCCCAGATAGCAGCGGGGGATCCGGAAGAAGATCATCTGGCAGTCCTCGCCGAACCGCAGCAGGTGTCGCCGGGCCGGGTCGCAGAAGACGAGGTCGTTCGGCTCCAGCAGGGTCTTGGCACGCCCGTGGACCACGGTGACGGGCCCACGGACATGGACGCCGAGGTAGACGTGGTTCCGGTCGTTCGTCTCCGGCATCTCGGAGAGCATCTGGACCAGCCACCCGGAGCGGGAGGAGGGCGAGGTCGGATCGGGCGCCTGTCGGGGCATCCGTTCGGGCACACGGGACATCAGCGTGAGGGTCATGGGGAGTCCTAGCGTAGGTACGTGCGGGAGGAGGGCGGATTCACACCCCGTTCGCCGGCTCCTCGGCCAGGAACTCGTCCACCACGGCGTTGAAGGCCGGCGGGTTCTCCAGGAAGGGGAAGTGTGAGCTCGCCACGTCGGAGGCGAAGACGTGCAGGCGTGCGCCGGGAATCCGCTCGGCGACGAAGCGCTGCGAATCGGGGTGCACATGGCTTCCCTCACAGCCGATCACCAGGGTCGGCACATCGATCCGGGGAAGCACGTCGCGCCAGTCCTGCGCGCAGTGGTCGAACAGCAGCGGTACGCCCGCGGCGGCGGGTGTCGACCGGATCTCCTCGCCGACGAAGGCCAGCACGTCGGGGTCGGGCTCGCCGGAGAACATGCCGCGCACGAAGTCGGCGCGGACCGTGTCGCCCTCCGGACCCGCGAGAGACGCACCCAGGTACAACAGTCCCGACACGTCGAAGATGGCACCGGAGTCCCGCTGTTCCCGCTCGGTCATCCACGGCACGGCGGCGACCGCCGCGGGCTGGTCGACGGCGACGAAGCGCCGGATCCGTCCGGTCCCGTACTGGTCGATGAAGCTCCACCACACCGAGACACCCATGGACCAGCCCAGTGCGTCGAAACGGTCGAGACCGAGATGGTCGACGAGTTCGAGCACATCGCGGGAGAACCGGGCGATGCGGTAGCCGTGACGCGGCTTGCCGGACTTCCCGTGGCCGCGGAGGTCGACGGTGACGACGCGACGGCGGGGCGCCAACCCCTCGATCTGGTGGCGGAACATCGCCTGCGTCTGCCCCCAGCCGTGCAGCATCACCAACGGGACGCCCTCGCCGCCGGTGTCCTGGTACGCGAGCCGTGCGCCGTCCGTCGTGATCAGTTCCTTCATGACCTCTCCCCAGGTCAGAGGCGGCAGATCGTTCCCGCCCGTCCCGAACATCATCGAATGGAGCCCGCCGCCCGCACCACCGCGAGCTGTAGGAATCGGGCCGTGGATCCTCCTCGCTTTGTCGAAGCGGGTCCGCGGTCAGACGGCCACGTCGCCGCCTGGGGCGAGGAGTTCCTCGATCCGGAGGCCGAGGTGCAGACTGAGCCGGTGGGCGCCGTCGTCGAGGTCGAGTCCGGTGATCTCCTGAATCCGGCGCAGGCGGTAGTAGAGCGAGGTGCGGTGGATTCCCAGCGTGTCCGCGGTCCGGGGAATCGATCCCGCGTGTTCGAGGAAGCAGCGCAGGGTGTCCCGCAGGCGGTCGCCGCCATGAGTGTCGCTCAGGGTACGGAGCGGCTCAGGGACCAAAGACGCGTTCAGGGCGTGCTCGGGAAGCTGGAGCAGCACTGCGAGCTCCCCGAGCAGCTCCCAGTCACCGGCGCTCTTCAGGGTGGGCAGTCGGCGTGCCGCGCGTGCCGCCACGAGCGCCTGCTCGTACGACGTCCATGCGTCGTCCAGGCGGGGGTGCCGGCCGCCGACGCCGATCACGGGGTCCGCCGACGGACCCAGGAAGGTGCGCAGTTCGTCCAGGATGCGAGCGGACTGTGCGGTGACCTCGTCCTGGCCGGGTGGGCGGTCGCGCAGCTGGAGCAAAGTCGCCCGCTCCTTGCCGATCGCGATGAGGCCCTGGGCCGAGCGCGTCTGCCGGAACCCCTCCAGCGCCCCCCACAGGGCCGCCTCGGACTGCCGCACGAGCTCGGTCGCGCAGCTCAGCCGGACGACGGTGACCAGGACGTGCTCGGCTGCTCCGAGCAGTCCGAGTTCCCTGCCTCGCCGCCGTGCGGTGGTACGGGCGGCGACGTCCGTGCCGACGAGTTCGAGGACGAGGTCCCGCTCGTCGGCCTTCCGGGTGTCGGTGGCGATGTGCTCTCCGTGCATCTGGGCGGCCATGGCGTCCGCGGCCCGGGCGATGGCACGGGTCTCGTGCTCTGCGAGCGTCTTCTCGGGCACGACCACCAGCAGCAGTCCGAGGAGATGCCCGCGCTCGCGCAGGGGCACGACGTAACGGGGCAGCAGTCCGAGATCGTCACGGCCGTCGATGAATCCGGCTCGGGACCACTGGGTCACGCCCTGGGCGAGGACGTAGCGGATGGTCGCGTTGTCGGCGCGGCCCTGCAACAGCGTGCCGATGCGGACCGGGTCCTCGTCGCCGAAGTGGCGGCTCGTACAGACCATGCGGACCAGTGGGTCGTCGACGGCGACGGACCGGCCGAGCCGCTCCGCGAGCTCGTCGACAAGCGCCTGGAGCTCGGGGCTGCCGGGGCGGGCTCGCTGGAGCCTTACGGTCATGCGCTGTTCCTCTCTCGACCAACGGTTCCCCGCGGACTTCTCCATTCCGCGGCTCTTGATCATTCTGAGGAAGCGACGACCTCGGCACATCACACGAATCGTCCATTGCGATGACGCATGCGTGGGATACGAAGCGACTACTCTCCGCTGTCGCGGTGCTTCACCAGCCGGGTCAGCTCCATGCGCGAGGTGATGTCCAGCTTGGTGAAGGTCCGGCGCAGGTGCGAACTCACCGTGTGCGGCGAGAGCGAGAGGCGCTCGGCCACCTGCTGGTTGGTCAGCCCTTGGGCCACGAGTCTTGCCACCCTTGTCTCCGCGGTCGTCAGCTCGGGCCATGCACCGGACAGTCCGGCGGTCGAGGGCCGGCGGCGGACGCCAGCGGCCCGCAGGCGCCGGCGGACGCGTGCGACGTCCCGCTCGGCGCCCGCTCGCGCGTAGAGCGCGAGGGCCGTGTCGAAGTACGGCACCGCTTCGGGCTTGCGGGTGACCGCCAGCTTGCGTCCGGCGTCTTCCAGTGCCGAAGCCCGGGCCAGCGGCCGAGGGCAGTCCTCGTACAGCCGGACGGCGCGTACGAGAGGAGCGAGGTCGTTGTCGAGCAGCCCCCGGGCGTGTGCGGCGGTGGCGGCCAGGAACGTGAGGTGGGGGTTGAGCACGGCTAGTCGCTCGGCCAGGGCCACTGCCTGCGCGGCCCGTTCGTGTACGCCGGCACGCAGCGCCAGGCGGACGAGGACCGGGGCGTCGGCGGGGTCGACCAAGCCGGCGTACGCCGGCCGGTCCGCGGCGGGCGACGTCATCACCTCGTCGAGTTCGGCCATGGCGCGGTCGGGCCGGCCTTCGAAGTCGGCCATCAGCGCCAGCATCCAGGAGCCGAACTGCCGGACGACGGGTGCGCCGTCGCTCCGCATGCGCCTCGCCTGCGCCGCGTACGCCCGGGCGCTCTGCTCGTCGTTGGTGTGGAGGGCGACGCGCATCATCACGTACCGGAGCGTGACGTCGGCCAGGTTGCCCGGGCCGAGGTCGTCGGTCGTCGCGGACGCGGCTTCGGCGTCGGCCCGGGCGTCCGCCAGCCGTCCGGCCTCCAGAAGGATGCGGGAGCGGGTCATGAGCCACATACCGGTGGCCGCTGTCCGGCCCTGCTCCCTGGTGATCCGGATGCCGTCCTCCGCGGCGGCGAGCGCCTCCGCGGAGCGTCCGGTGGTGTTCGACAGGAGAGCGTGCCACAAGGCCTCCGGAACCCACAGCGAGGTGCTGACGCCCAGGGCGTCGGCCAGCGCGGCGGACCGCTCGGCCTGCCGGAACGCCTCGGTCAAGTCCATGCGGTGGAAACTCACCGCCGAGCGGACCGTCGTCAGCGTGGCCTCGGCTGAGCGGTCCCCCGCTGCCGCCGCGGTCTCCCATGCCTCCGCGGCGACCTGCTCGGCCGCCGCGTGCTCGCCCGACATCGACAGGCCGACAGCGAGCATGGCGAGCAGTCGCCCCCTCACGTCCACGGGGATCCCGGGCAGTGCCGACCCGGCGCGGGCCTGACGGACCGCCTCGGAGAAGTCGAACGGTACGGCGAGGCGTGCCAGGGCAAGGCGTATGCGCGCCTCGTCCTCTGGTCCGAGGGCCCCGGTCGCCAGGGCGGAGGCCCCCAGTTCACGCGCCCGGGCGGCCCGGCCCGTCTGCCAGAGCAACGGGATCGTCTCGGCGATGACCCGCGGCCGCTCCGGAGCGTCCGCCGTGGTGAGCTCCAGGGCCTTGAGACTGCGTTCCGCGGCGGGTCCGGGAGCGGTGGCCGCGAGTTCCGCCGCGGCGGTGCGCAGCCGGTCGGCCTCCGCCACGTTTCCGGGCGCCGCTCCCCCGGCCTGCGCCACATCTGCCGACGCTCTCCCGGCCGACGGCCCGGGACGCTCCACGGAGGAGGCCGCGCTCCCCGGCGGCAGCTCGGCGGCTTGACCACGCAGGGCTTGACGCAGGGGCAGGGGGAGGCCGGCTTCCACCGCCTCGAGGACCAGGCCGTGGCGGAAGGCGAGGCGATCGCCGCTTTCGATGAGCAGATCGGCGTCGAGGGATTCCCGCACCGCTGTGATGAGCGCCGCCGATGACCTGCCGAGCAGTTCGGCCAGCAGCGCGACGGTGACCGGACCGCCCACGGCGGCCACCGTCTGGACCAGCTCCCGTGCCTCGCCGGACAGCTGGTCGAGGCGGCGCACGACGGAGGGGAGTTCCCGCGGGGCGGGGGGTCCCGCCGGCAGCCTGCCCGTGCCGTTCGTGATCGTCACCGCCTTCCGAAGCGAGCCGAGCAGCTCGACCAGCAGCTGCGGGACCCCTTCGGCGCGACGGACGACGCGCAGGACGTCCGGGTCGGGAGCGGCGCCGAGGACGTCCTCGGTGATCCGTGTGGTCGCCCGGTCGTCCAGCGCTCCCAGCGCCAGCTCGTGTGCGCCTGCCCGTCGGATCCGGTCCAGGGTCGTGCGCACTCCGGACGGCACGCGGCCGCCGCGCACGCCGACCATCCACAGGATGGCGTGCGACGAGAGTCCGGCCGCGAGGGTGCGGAAGGTGAGAAGGGTCAGGTCGTCGCACCACTGGAGGTCGTCGAGGACGACGAGCAGCGGGCCGTTTCGAGCCGTCTCCCTCAGGCGGTCCCCCAGTTCCTGGAGCAGCCAGAAGCGCTGGCCAGGTGTCGTGGCGAGATCCCTGAGGCGGACGGCTCCCGACAGTGGTTCCTCGCCGGAGAGCAGACCGTCGAGGAGCGGGCCGAGCGGCACGAACTGTTCGTCGGGGTCCGCCGCTCCCTCGAACACCCTCGTCCCGCGCCGCCCTGCGGCTGCCGCGGACTCCGCGAGGATCCTGGACCTGCCGATGCCGACGGGGCCTTCGACGCGGACGATCCCGCCTTCCCCCCGGTCGAGCGCGTCGAGCCGCGCCTCGATGAACGCCAGTTCGGCGTCCCTGCCGCGCAGCGGCGTCCGTACCCCGTCGAGCTCCTCGGGCACGGTCCTCGTCGTCACTCGGTTCACGCTCATACGGCGGAACAGTATGAACCATATGAACCACCTCGCCGTCGCCCGGGCCAGGGGCCCGTCTCAGTCGAAGCGCAGGTCGGCGAGTTGCCGTTCGAGGACGGTGACGTCGTCCGCGGGCTCTTCACCGACCGGGCGCGCCTCCATGAGCGCGGCAAGCTCGACGCCTGCCCTGCGGACGCGGCCGGGCAGGCCGTCGGTGTACTCGTCTCCCCCCGAGCCCCAGTCCTCGGAGGCGGCGAACACGGCGGTGGGGACGACGACGGCGCGGAGATAGGCGAAGAGCGGGCGCACGGCGTGCTCGAGGACCAGGGAGTGGCGGGCGGTACCGCCGGTCGCCGCGATCAGGACCGGCCTCCCGGAGAGGGCGTCCGGATCGATCACGTCGAAGAAGGACTTGAAGAGACCGCTGTAGGAAGCCGCGAACACGGGAGTCACCACGATCAGGCCGTCAGCCGCCGTCACCGCGTCGATCGCGGCGCTCAGCCGCGGGGGAGGAAAGCCTGTCACGAGGTGGTTGGCGATGTCCCCGGCCAGTTCCCGCAGCTCCACGACCTCGGTCGACGGCGCCTGTTGCCGGGAGGCGAGTTCGTCGCGGGCCGCCTCGGCCAGCCGGTCCGCGAGCAGGCGGGTGGAGGAGGGCGTGCTGAGCCCCGCGGACACGACGATCAGCTTCATGAGGGGGACACCTCCCGGACGGCTCGGAGCGACGTGTGCGTGGGGGCCTGCGGCACGTCGGCCGGGCGACCCTTCGCGAACTCCCTCCGCAGGACGGGCACGACCTCTTCGCCGAGGATGTCCAGCTGTTCGAGGACGGTCTTCAGAGGCAGGCCCGCGTGGTCCATCAGGAACAGCTGACGCTGGTAGTCGCCGATGCTCTCCCGGAACGACAGGGTCCGCTCGATGACCTGCTGGGGAGAGCCCACCGTCAGCGGGGTCTGCTCGGTGAAGTCCTCCAGCGACGGGCCGTGGCCGTACACCGGAGCGTTGTCGAAGTAGGGACGGAACTCCCGTACGGCGTCCTGGGAGTTCTTGCGCATGAAGACCTGTCCGCCCAGGCCGACGATGGCGTCCTGCGGCCGGCCGTGGCCGTGGTGCGCGAACCGGCGCCGGTAGAGCTGCACCATGCGTCTGGTGTGGTCGGCCGGCCAGAAGATGTTGTTGTGGAAGAAGCCGTCGCCGTAGAAGGCGGCCTGCTCCGCGATCTCGGGGGACCTGATGGATCCGTGCCAGACGAAGGGCGGGACGCCGTCCAGGGGCCTGGGTGTCGAAGTGAAGGCCTGGAGCGGCGTACGGAACGTGCCCTCCCAGTCCACGACGTCCTCGCGCCACAGCCGGCGCAGCAGCGTGTAGTTCTCCTTGGCGAGGTTGATGCCCTGGCGGATGTCCTGTCCGAACCACGGGTAGACCGGACCGGTGTTGCCGCGCCCCAGCATGAGGTCGACCCGGCCGTCGGCCAGGTGCTGGAGCATCGCGTAGTCCTCGGCGATCTTCACCGGGTCGTTGGTGGTGATCAGCGTCGTGGACGTGGACAGGATCAGCTTCTCGGTGCGGGCGGCGATGTAGCCGAGCATGGTCGTCGGTGACGACGGGACGAACGGCGGGTTGTGGTGCTCGCCTGTCGCGAAGACGTCCAGGCCGACTTCCTCGGCCTTGAGGGCGATGGCGACCATCGCCTTGATGCGCTCGTGTTCGGTCGGAGTACGGCCGTTGGTGGGGTCGGGGGTCACGTCCCCGACGGTGAAGACGCCGAACTGCATGGTGCCTGCTCTCCTGGGCTCGTCCGGTTCCCGCGACGGGAACCGGGGCCGGGGTGACGTCGGGGGCTCCGGCGTCACCCGGCGGGTCAACGTGCGGCGTCACTTCGCCAGGAAGGCGAGGAGGGCGGTGTTGACCTCCTCGGCGTGGGTCCACAGCAGGCCGTGCGGGGCGCCCTCGATCTCGACGTAGTCGGCCGACGGGAGCGCCTTGTGGAAGGGGCGGGCGGTGCCCTCGGCCGGCAGGATGCGGTCGGCGGTGCCGTGCAGGATCAGGGCGGGCACGTCGACCGCGGGGATGTCGGCGCGGAAGTCGGTGTACCAGGTCGCCGGCGCGGCGGACGCGGCGAAGGAGCCGCCGCGGGCCGCGGTGTTCCAGCTGTTGCGGACGGCCTCCTCGCTGATGCGGGTGCCCAGGTTCTCGTCGAGGTTGTAGAAGTCCTGGAAGAAGGCGGTGTAGTAGGCGTAGCGGTCGGCCTTGACGGCGGAGACGACGCCGTCGAAGAACTCCTTCGGGGCCACCCCGTCCGGGTTGTCGTCGCTCTTGAGCAGGCAGGGCTCCAGCGAGGCCAGGAAGGCGACCTTGGCGACGCGGGCGGATCCGTACGTGGCTATGTAGCGGGCGACCTCGCCGGTGCCCATGGAGAAGCCGACGAGGACGGCGTCGCTCAGGTCGAGCGTCTCCATCACGGTGTTCAGGTCGGCCGCGAAGGTGTCGTAGTCGTAGCCGCTCGTCGGCTGCGAGGACTGCCCGAATCCGCGGCGGTCGTACGTGATCACGCGGTAGCCGGCGTCGAGCAGCGCGGCGCTCTGCCGCTCCCAGGAGTGACCGTCGAGCGGGAAGCCGTGGATGAGGACGACCGGCTGCCCGGCGCCCTGGTCCTCGAAGTACAGCTCGACGGGGTTGGTGTTCTCCTGGCCCACGGTGATGTACGGCATGGGGATGCTTCCTCGATTCGGGTCGGCTGGTCCGCGCGTCGAAGCGGCGCGGCATGCCCGTCACGCTAGGACCGGTCCTGCGCCTCCTGTTGCCGTACAACGCACCACACCTTGCACGAGGGCGCATTGGTCACTCAGCCGCCGGTGCCTGTTCCGGTGTTGCCTTCCGCAAGCACGATCCGGGCCAGGTGGACCCTCGAGCGCACCGAGAGCTTGCGGAAGATCGACGCCAGATGGGTGTTGACCGTGTGCGGGGAGACGACGAGGGCCTCCGCGGCCGACCGGTTGGTGTGGCCAGCGGCGATCAGCCGGGCGACCTTGCGTTCCGAGGCCGTGAGCGCGTCCCAGCCCTGGTCGGGGCGCGGCCGGAGGCTTCCGGGGCGCCGGCCGGAGCGGCTGGTGGCCCGTTCCAGCTCGGCCCGGACCCGGTCGGCCTCGACATCGGCCCCCGCCTGGGCGTAGATGTCGTGTGCCCTGGTCAGAGCAGGTGTCGCCGCGGGGTCGCCTGCTGTGAGGAGCGCGTGCCCGAGGTCGGCGGATGCGGCGGCGAGGGGCAGCGGCCGGGGGCCGGTGAGGAGGATGCCGACCGACCGCTCCAGGAGTGCGGGGTCGGCGTTCGTCAAGGCGGACGCGTGGGCGGCCGCCCCCTGGGCGGTCGGCACCCCGGGGTTGCGGCTGGCGTGCTCGACGGCCTGGGCCGCAAGGTCCTCGGCCAGGTTCCGGTCCCCGCCGCGCAGGGCGATCCGCACGGCCTGGACGACATGGGGGCGCAGCAACCGCCACCGGAGGAAGGGATGGTCCCGTTGCACGGATCGGACCAGTTCGGCCGCTGCCGCGTGGTCGCCGTCGGCGTCGGCGACGACGGCCTCGAAGTACTGGTGCGTGGCGTGGTTGCCCGTGTTCGGCCGCTCGGCCACGGTCGCCCGCACGACGTCCAGGTGGTCCCGCACGGCTTCGCGGTCGCCGCGCAGCAGCGCGAGGAGGCCGCGGTTGACGCGGATGTTGACCAGGTTGCCGGGCACGTGGAGGTCCGCTTCGAGCCGCTCGGCGGTGACGAGGTCGGCGTCCGCGTCGTCGAGCCGGCCGAGCCCCATGTTCAGGGTTCCCTGGGCCCAGCTCAGCATGGCGGGGCGCAGGGGAGCGTCGCCCGCCGTCCGGAGCAGTCGCCGTACGGTGTCGAAGTCGTCCATGTGGATCCGGGCGACGGCCTCCTCGGGCAGGAAGGCCGTGTCGAACACGCTGAGCGCCGTGTGGTGTTCGACGGCGGCGGCGCAGTCGCCCGCGTTGAGGGCGATCTCGCCGAGGCCCCACAGCGCGAGGACACGGGCCTCCCGGTCACCGGACCGCTCCGCCTCGGCGAGCGCCCGTTCGCCGGTCTCGCGAGCGGCCCCGAGGTCGCGCCCGCGGGACCGGGCGAGGGCCTGCCGGGCGGTGAGCCGGGCGCGGATCACCGGGTCGGTGACGGCTGCCAGCGCTGCCGTCGAGCGGCGGGTCAGCTCGTGGATGTCGTCGAGGTGCCACAGCGTGTCGCCGAGTACGGACTGCAGACGGGCGAAGACGTCCAGGGGTGGCTGCCGGGCCAGCAGCGTGTCGCCGGTCTCCCGTGCCTCGGTGTACCGGCCCGCGCGGGTCAGCGCGACGATGGCCCGTTCTCCCACGTCGAACAGCATGGGCGCATGGGGCGGTACGAGTTCCAGAGCGCGTACGGACAGGTCGGCGGCGAGGTCGGGCATCACGGCGATCACGTCCGTGGCGGCCGTGCCGAGCAGCCCGATCGCCTCCTGGTCGCCGGGTTCGGCGCTCTTCAGCAGATGCGGGACGGCGTCGGTGGAGCTCCGGCCCGCCACGACGAGCCGGCTCGCGGCCTCACGGTGGAGCGCCCGGCGTACGGAGGGGGCGAGATCGGCGTACACCGCCTGGCGGAGCAGGTCGTGGCGGAACAGGAGGCGTTCGCCGTCGTCGTGGAGGAGGGCGGCGGCGATCGCCTCGTCCACTTCGGCGCTGAGTCCGGAGGCGGGCCGGCCGCACAGGGCGGCGGCGTCCGCGAGCGAGAACGCGCGGCCGAGGACCGAGCCGATCCGCAGGAAGTGGAGGGTGTCCGGCCGTAGGTCGGCCAGCCGGTCGCGTACACCGAGGACCAGCCGCTCCGGCGGCTCCGGCACGTCCGAGCCCGACGCGGCGATGCCCGCGAGCATCTCGGCCGCGAGGAAGGGGTTGCCTCCCGCCCCGTCGAGAAGTCCCGCGACCTGCGTCGGCACGTCCCCGCCGAGAACGTCCCGTGCCAGCTCGGCCAGGGCCGCATCGGACAGCGGCCGGAGGGGGAGGGCCGTCGTCCGCGGCCCCTGCCCATACAGCTCCGGGTCGTTCCTGCCCGTGAGCAGCCAGAGGACCGGGGAGCTGAGCAGCCGTGCCGGCATGACGCTCAGGGCGAACCGGCTCAGCGGGTCGGCCCATTGGACGTCGTCGACGGCGATCAGTACGGGCGTGCCCCCCGAGCGTTCCTCGACCAGCTGGGCCAGCCGTTCGACGAGCCAGATGCGCTGGCCGTGATAGTCCGCGAGGTGAGCGAAGTCCGTGCTGGACAGCAGCGGCGGGTCACCGTGCAGGAGGCCGGAGGCCAGCGAGGCGAGCGGTGCCAGCTCGTGCAGTTCCTCGGCGCGTCCATGGCTGACGACGAACCCCTGGGCCCGCGCGATCGAGACGGTCTCCTGCAGCAGTACGGTCTTCCCTATCCCGGGCTCGCCCAGGAGCAGCGCGATCGCTCCTCCCTCGCCGCCCCGCACCCCCTCGATCAGGGCGCGCAGCCGCTCCAACTCGGCTTCGCGGCCCCGCAGCCCGGGCCGGCTCAGCGCCGCGCTCCCGGACACCGCCATGCCCTCCCCCTCGGGCCGCTCGGGGCTCATCCTTTGACCGATCCGGCGAGCAGTCCCCCTGCGACGTGCCGCCGGAGGGAGAAGAACACGAGCAGCGGGACGAACGCCGCCACGAAGGCTCCTGCGGTGAGCCGCTGCCACTCGTTGCCGTACGTACCGGCCAGGCTCGCCAGTCTGACCGTCATCGGCGCGGTCGCCGCCGTCCCGCCCGACAGCGTCAGTGCCACGAGGAGGTCGTTCCACACCCAGATGAACTGGATGACGGCGAAGGAGACCAGGGCCGGGCGGGCCAGGGGCAGCACGATCCGGAGCAGCAGCGTCCCGTGCGACGCGCCGTCGACGCGGGCGGCCTCGATCAGGTCCCGGGGCAGCCCCGCCAGGAAGTTGTGCAGGAGGAACACCGAGAACGGCAGCGCGAAGACCGTGTGGGCGAACCAGACCTGGCCGAACCGCGCGGGACCGGTGACGTCCCACGCGGGCAAGAACAGCCAGCCCTGGGAGAACAGCCTCAGCAAGGGAACGAGCGCCATCTGGAGCGGCACGACCTGGAGCGCGAAGATGCCGACGACGAGCGCGTCCCGCCCCCTGAAGTCGATCCACGCCAGGGCATAGGCCGCGAAGAACGCCAGCACGAGCGGGAACAGCACCGAGGGGAGCGTGATGACGACGGAGTTGACGAAGTACTCCGCAAGCCGCCCCGACCCGTGCCCGCCGGACAGCACCTCGCCGTAGTTGTCGAGCGTGAGATGCGGCGTACCGAACACGGTCCACCAGCCCGTCGTCTTGATCTCCTCCTCGGGACGGAACGAGGAGAGCAGCAGACCGAGGGTCGGTGTCGTCCAGACGACCGCGATCACCACGGCGATCGACGTGAAGGCGCGGGAGGCCAGACGCTCCCGGACACCCTTCACCCCGCCCTCCGCTGTGCCCGGACCTGGTGGGCGACGAAGGGCGTGACGAGGACGAAGAGGAGAACGGCGAGAGCGGCGCCGCGGCCCGTTTCGCCGTAGCGGAAGGCCCGGTCGTACATCTCCTGGGCGATGACGCCCGTGTCGAACTGTCCTCCGGTCATGGTCTTGACGATGTCGAAGGCCTTGAAGGTGCCGATCACCTGGGCGAGGACCACGACGAGCAGAGTGGGCCTAACGGACGGCATGGTGATCCGCCAGAAGATCTGACGGGGGGACGCGCCGTCGAGTCGGGCCGCCTCGGTCAGCTCTCCGGGAACGGCCCTGATCGCGCCGGCCAGCAGGACGGCCGCGAAGCCCGCCTGTGTCCACACCATCACCCCGATGAGGAACAGGACGTTCCAGGGAGAGTCCACGAGCCATTGCCTCGGTTCGCCGCCGAACGCGAGGACGAGCTGGTTCAGCAGCCCGATCTGCGCGGCCTCCGCGGGACGGTAGGCGTAGACGAACTTCCACACGACACCCGCGCCGACGAACGAAATCGCCATCGGCATCAGGACGAGGGACAGCGCGAACGCTCTGAACCGCGACCGTACGACGGCCGCCGCGTAGAGCAGACCGACCGAGGTGGCCAGCGACGGCACGAGCACCACCCACGCCAGGGTGTTGCGCAGCGCGACCATCGCCCGGGGGTCGGTGAACATCCACACGTAGTTGTCGAAGCCGGCCCACGCGTCTCCCCCGTTCTCCGTGAACGACAGCGCCAGGGTGCGCAGAGCGGGCAGGAGGAGACCCACGGTGAGCAGCAGCAGCGCGGGGGCCAGCAGGAGAAGGGCCGCGGCCCTTCTCCGAACCGGCCCCCGGTGCAGCGCCAGGAGGATCAGGGAGACCACCGCCGCGAAGGCGGCGACGCCCTGGAGCAGGTAGAGCAGCTTGGGCTGCTGGGCGACGGCGTCGAACGACATCAGTGGCTCGGCCAGGATCGTTCGACGGAGTCGGCGACCTGCCGGGTGCTCGCGCCGCCGATCCAGTCGACGGCTCCCTTCCAGAACGTCCCGGCGCCGACCGAGGCGGGCATCAGGTCCGAACCGTCGAACCGGAACTGTGTCCTGGGGTCCTGGAGCAGCTGGATCGACAGCGTGTCGACCGCGGTCGCGGCGTTCGCCGGATCCACGCCCTTGTTCGCCGAGACGAACGGGCCCTTCTTCATACGCGCGTTCGCGAAGTCCGCGGAGGCCAGATACTCCTGGAAGGCCCGTACTTCGGGACGGTCGGCGAACACCGCGGTGAACACCCCACCGCCCAGTACGGGGCGGTTGGCGGGGTCGGCACCCGGCAGGAGGAAGGCGTACACGTCCCCCTCCGGTCCGATCTCGGTGCCCTTCGGCCACATGTCGGCATAGAACGAGGCCTGGCGGTGCATCGCACAGTCGCCGGAGAGAATCGGTGTGCCGGCCTCCTGGAAGGAGATCGACGCCATCGAACGGGCCGGGCCGAAACCGCCGTTGGCGTACCGGTCGTTCTTGAGGATGGACCCCACGGTGTCCATGGCCTTGATCACGCGCGCGTCGTTGAACGGGATCTTGTGGGCGACCCACTGGTCGTAGACGTCCGTGCCCTGCTGACGCAGCAGGACGTCCTCGATCCAGTCCGTCACGGGCCAGCCGGTCGCCTCGGCGGACTCGATGCCCGCGCACCACGGCTTGACGCCCGACGCCGCGACCTTCTCCGTCAAGGCCATCAGCTCGGACCACGTGCGGGGAACGCTCAGTCCCCTGTCCCGGAAGAACTTCGGCGAATACCAGACGAACGACTTCACGTTGGCGACCAGCGGCGTGCCGTAGAGGGTGCCGTTCACGGTCGCGTAGCTGTTCCAGTCCGCCGACCAGCCCTGCTTCGCGAGGGCCACGACCCCGGCGCTCGCGGGTTTGAGCTCACCCGCCCGCGCGAAGCGTTCCAGGAGCCCGGGCTGAGGGAAGAACGCCACGTCAGGCGCACTGCCGCCGTCGACCCGGAGCTGGATCCGGGCCTCGAACTCCCCGTCCCCCTCGTACTGGACGTCGATTCCCGTGCAGTCCGCGAAGTCCGCCCAGGTCTCTTCGAACAGGTCGGCCTCCCGGTCGCGGTTCTCCGCGTAGACGGTGACCTTGGTGCCGGGGTGCTTGCCGTACTTGGTGTAGGGCCCGCAGTCCGCGGCGGTGTGCGAGTGCGGGGCACTGGCCTGCGGAACACCGCAGGCGGTGGCAAGGGCGGCGAGGGCGGTGACGACGAGCGTGAGCCTCGCGCCGAACCTCATGGGTGTAGCTCCTCCGATCGCCCGCCGAAGGATCCTCGGGGGCGATCAGAAGCTACCAGCGCTCGAACATTATCGACTAATCGTTCGATCCTGAACGATCGGGTCAGTGGACGGTGGACCGGACCGCGTCCTGGATCAGCTCCGCCACGGCCTTGGGCTGGGCGAGCATGACCAGGTGGGAGGAGTCGACCTCGACAGTGGTCATGCCGGCGCGCTGATAGCCGTAGCGCTCCACATCGGGGTTGATCGTGCGGTCGCAGGAGGCGACCAGGCCCCACGAGGGCTTGGTCTTCCACGCCGCGACCGGCGCCGCCTCCGAGAAGGCACGTGCGGCCAGGGGGCGCTGGGAGACGGCGAGCACCGCGGCGAGGTCGGGGTCGACGTCCGCCGCGAAGAGGGCGGGGAACTTCTCGATCTCCACCGAGACGTCGGTGCCGGTCTCGGTGGAGCCGGCCACCGGGAACGGGGTGTAGACGAGCGCGTCGGCGAGACCGGAGTCGGGGAAGCGGCCCTGCAGCTCGCCCAGGCTCTCGCCCTCCTCCAGCGCGTATCCCGCGAGGTACACCAGTGCGCGGACGTTGTCCTCCGTCCCGGCGAGGGTGATGACGGCACCGCCGTAGGAGTGTCCGACCAGGACCACGGGGCCTTCGACGGCGCGGATCACCGAGGCGATGTACGCGGCGTCGTCGACGAGGCTGCGGTTGGGCACCGCCGGGGCCACCACTTCCATGCCGGCGGCGGTCAGCTCGGGGATGACGCGGGCGAAGCTGGAGGCGTCGGCGAAGGCGCCGTGGACCAGGACGACGGTCGGGCGGGCGTGTCGGGGCATGGGGTACTCCTCGGTGCGTGACGGGGGATGGGGCTGGGGATGCGGGAGGCGGAGGTGCGGTGTTCGTGTGGTGCTTCACAGACCGAAGCGGGCGCGCCTCGCCTCGGGCACCAGGTCGGTGTACTCGGGGTGCTTGCCGATCCAGCCCCGGATGAAGGGGCAGTACGGCAGGACGCTCAGCCCACGGGCCCGGGCGCCGTCGAGCGCTCCCCGGGCAAGGAGACCGCCCAGACCCTGGCCGGCGAACCGGCTGTCGATCTCGGTGTGGATGAAGGCGATCTCACCCTCCGAGAGGTGGTATTCGGCGAAGCCCGCGGTCTCGGTGCCGTCGTCGCCGGCGAGGATCTCGTACCGGGACTTCTGGGGCCGGTCCGTCACCTGCGGTTCCATGGGTGCTCCTGTGCGGTCGTGGTGTGTCGGGGTGGGTGGGCGCGGTCAGAGCGTGCGGCGTACGCCCGCCTGGCGTTCCAGGTTGCGGAGCTGGACGGTCAGGTCGCCTTCCACGGCCAGGTGGGCGGGGCCGCTGCGGCCGATGGGCAGGACCTGCTCGCTCCGCATGTCCTCGAGCATCAAGGCGAACGCCGTGTACATCGCGACCAGCGCCACCAGGAGGCCGAGCGCACCGGACGTGCGGGTCAGCCATTCGGCGCCGGTGACGCCTGCGAGGCCGGTGGCCGCCCAGCGGGGCAGCGAGACCGCGAGGACGAGCCACAGCGCGCGCTTGGGCCGGGTCACGGCGGTCATCAGGGCCCCGAAGCAGAGCAGTGCCAGGTTGAACACGCCGAGAACCTGAAGGCCGTCGGCGGCGCCGCTCAGCATGATGAGCGAATAGGGGAGCCAGCTGCCCGCGAAGACCGCCATCAGCGTCGCCGCGATCACGTCGCGGGCACCGAAGGCCAGGAAACTCACCAGGAGTTGGAGGACGAAGGCCGGCAGCACGGTGTAGGCGACGGCAGCGCGGGCCGCCTCGTCGAAGAGCCCGAGCTGGAGGCAGCCCGTCATCACGGAGGCGATGGCTATCGTGAAGAAGCCGAGAGGCATGGGCGAGGCGATGGGGCGCAGGTTGATCCGTGTCATCGACCGTAGGTCCGGTTCGAAACGACGTCCCGGGGGCGCGTCCGGCGAGGTCGCCCGGGTGTCGCCGCCGTCGGCGGCGGAGGAGGCTGCGGACATCGGGTGCATCTCTCTTTCAGTGCTCGAAGCAGGGGTCGACGAAGGACGGCGTCGTGTCGGGGACGGAGCCCCGGGCGACGCGCCACCGGCGGTGCTGCTCGGACTCGGCGACGGCCTCGACCACGGCCGATGCCTGGCGGGCTCCGTTCTGGTAGCCGCCGAAGTGGGCCACGGGGCTCCACTCCGGGGTGACCGGCGGGACGGCCTCGTCGAGACCGTCGTACTCGGCGGAGGCGTAGACGATGCGGCCGCCGACGACGGTGAGGACGGACTCGATGTCGGGAATGACGTCCTCGGGCACCGTGAGGAAGTCGTCGGACAGGATCGCGAGGTCGCCGTAATAACCCTCCCTCAGCCTGCCCTTGACGTCCTGCTCGCCGGTGAGCTGCGCTCCGCCCCGGGTGTAGAGGCCGAGGGCGCTCTCCCGGTCGATCAGGTTCCCGGCCGGGTAGAGGGCCGCACCGCCGACGGTGCGCCCGGTGACCAGCCAGTGGAGAGCGACCCAGGGGTTGTACGAGGAGACGCGGGTGGCGTCGGTTCCGGCGGCGACGGTCAGTCCCCTGTCCAGCATGGCCCGGACCGGCGGCGTGTGGGCGGCGGCCTCCGCGCCGTAACGGTCGCGGAAGGCGGTGCCCTGGAAGGACATGCGGTTCTGGACGGAGAGGGCGCCACCGAGGGCCGCGATCCGGTCGAGGCTGCCGGCCGAGACGGTCTCCGCGTGGTCGAAGAGCCAGCGGTTGTCACCGGGGAACAGCCCTTCGGCCGCGAGCTTCTCGAAGACGGCCAGGTCCCGGCGGATCGTCTCGTCGTAGGTGGCGTGCAGCCGGAAGCCCCAGCCGTTCTCCATCAGGAGCCTTACGGCGCCCTCGAACTCGGCCTCGTACCCCGCGGCGAGTTCGGGACGGGGTTCGGAGAAGTTCTCGAAGTCGGCGGCGGCCCAGGTCAGGTTCTCGCCCGCGCCGTTGAGCCGGAGCCACTCGTCCCCGTCCCCGGGCTTGACCATCTCGGTCCATCGCCTCAGGTCGGCGAGCTCCTGTCCGGCCGTCTGCGGGAAGAGGTGATAGGCGATCCGGAGGGTCAGCTCCTCCGACCTGGCGAGGTCGACGACCGTGGCGTAGTCGTCGGGGAAGTTCTGGAACCCGCCGGCGGCGTCGACCGCGGACGTCAGCCCGAAGCGGTTCAGCTCGCGAAGGAAGTGGCGCGTCGACGTCCGCTTGTCGGCCTCGTCGAGGGCCGGCGCCTTGGCCAGGGTCGAGTACAGGATGAGCGCGCCCGGGGCGGCGAGGAGGACGCCGTTGGGTTCGCCCTCCCGGCCGCGCACGATCTGTCCGCCGCGCGGATCGGGGGTGTCCCGGGTGAATCCGGCAGCCTTGACGGCGGCCCGGTTCATGAGGGCCGACTGGTACAGGTGCAGGACGAAGACCGGGGTGTCGGGGGCGGCGGCGTTCAGCTCCGCGACGGTCGGCATCCTGCGCTCGGCGAACTGCTCAGCGGTCCAGCCGCCCACCACCCGGATCCACTGCCCCTTCGGGGTGCGGCCGGCCTGCTCACGCAGCATCGCGAGGGCGTGGCGCAGACTGCGCACCCCGTCCCAGCGCAGCTCCAGGACGTAGTTCAGTCCGCCCCGGATGACGTGCAGGTGCGAGTCGTTCAGGCCGGGGATCACGCGGCGGCCGAGGGCGTCGACGACCTTGGTCCCCGGCCCGACGAGGTGGGCGAGGTCGTGGTCGTCACCGAGGGCCGTGACCCGGCCGTCGCGGATCGCGACGGCGCGGGCCTCGGGCCGGTCGGGGTCACCGGTGAAGACCTTGGCGTTACGGACGAGGAGGTCGGCGTGCTCGTGTTCCCGACGCGGGGCGGGGACGGGGCCCGCCGCCGGCATGCTCGTGGAGGGCCCGGTCATGCGAGGGCCTTGCGCAGGGTGTCGATGGCGAGACCGATGGCGAGTTCCGCGGCCTGCGTCTCGCGCAGCGCGTTCAGCATGACGAAGTCGTGGATGGTCCCCTGGACGCGCAGGGCCGTGGTGGGGACGCCTGCGGCGCGGAGCTTCGCCGCGTACGCCTCGCCCTCGTCGCGCAGGACGTCGGCCTCGGCAGTGATGACCAGGGCCGGCGGCAGGCCGCTGAGCTGCTCGGTGGAGGCGCGCAGCGGAGAGGCGGTGATCTGGGCGCGCTCGGCCTCGGCGGTCGTGTACTGGCCCCAGAACCACTTCATGGCGTCGCGGCGCAGGAAGTAGCCCTCGCCGAACTGGTGGTACGAGTCGGTGTCGAAGCTGGCGTCCGTGACCGGGTAGAAGAGGACCTGCTGGACGAGCATGACGTCGCCGCGCTGCTTGGCCATGAGGGTGAGGGCGGCGGTCATGTTGCCGCCGACCGAGTCGCCCGCGACGGCGACCCGGGTGCCGTCGAGGTCCTTGTGGTGCCCCTCGCGGGCGATCCACTCGGCGACGCTGTAGTTCTGCTCGATCGCGACGGGGTAGCGGGCCTCGGGCGAGAGGTCGTACTCGGGGAAGACGACGGCCGCCCGGGTGCCGACGGCGAGTTCGCGGACGAGCCGGTCGTGGGTGTGGGCGTTGCCGAAGACCCAGCCCGCTCCGTGGATGTAGAGGATGACCGGGAGCGGGCCGGTGGCGCCGCGGGGGCGGACGATCCGGGCGCGGACGTCGCCGGTCGGGCCGCCGTGGACGGTGATCCACTCCTCGTCGACCTCGGGCAGGGGGACGCCCTCACCGCTCTGGACGCCGTCCACGGCCTTACGGCCTTGGGCGACGGGGATCTGGTAGAGGTACGGCGGCTGGGCGGTGGCGTCGGCGAAGGCCTGGGCGGCGGGTTCGAGGATCGGACGGTTCTTCATGAGGGGTTCTCCTTCTGGGGATGTACGAGAGGGCGCAGGTCGGGGGCTCAGCGGGTCGCCCGTACGGCGTCGAGGATCACGTCGGTGCTAGGCCCTGTCGTCAAAGTCCCGCCTGACCGGCGCCCCTTTGACGACAGGACCTAGCGCGGCGGTGGCGACCGGGCGCTGGCCCGCGGCCATGACGGCAGCGTCGGCGGCGGGACGTCACCGGCGACTACCGGTGGAACTTGGCCCGTTCGATGATGAGTTCGGTGCCGGTGCCACCGCCGGGCAGCGGGTACGACTGGGCGTTCACCGTGTCAGCGAGGGTGGGGCCGGGGAACTTGGCGGCAAGCGGCCGCGGCCGGTGACCTCTTCACCGGCACACGGCTGCCAGCCGCTCAGCAGGGCCTGGTCGCGGACGAGCAGGGTGACGGAGGAGCCGAGCGTGCGCCACGCGGCGGCCACCTCGCAGGCCACCGCTCCCCCGCCGATGAGGACGAGCCGCTCGGGCACCGCGTCGGCCATGGTGGCCTGCCGGGGTCCGCACACCGCTCCGGTCGAGCCCTTCGACCGGCGGGCTGGCTCCGTGCCGGTGCAGACCACGACCGCGTTCCGGGCCAGCAGGGTGCGGACCCTGCCGTCGGCCCCCGGTCACCTCCACCCGGCGCTCCCCGGCGAGCCGTCCTTGCCCCCGTACGAGCGCGAATCCCCACCGTCGAGCCGGTCGGTCTGGCCGGTGTCGTCATCGCGCCCGGTGAAACGGTCACGCCGGGCCAGGACGCGCGCCGGGTTGAGTGCCGCCGTGACCACCTGTCAGGCCCCGTCGACCGACCGCGCCGCCGCTCGGGCGCCGGGTCGCGGCAGGGCCTTGTTCGGCACGCAGGCACGGTAGGAACACTCGTCCGTCAGCCGCGCACCAGAGGGGTGTCCACGAGGTGCTCGGCCAGGAACCACACCTGCGCCTCGCCGGTGCGGATGACATCGGAGACGAGCAGGTCGACGCTGCCCTCGTCGCCCTCCTCGGAGAGCCGGGCGGCGGCGTCCCGGGCGTCGGTCAGGATCCGCTCGTGCGCGTCGAGGAGCCGCGACAGCATCACGGGCACCGGCTCCACACCGTCCGGCGGCCGGGGTATCGCGGTCAGCTCCGCGATGTGGCGGGGGTCTCCGACGGCGACGCCGCCGAGGCTCTGGACGCGCTCGGCCAGCGCGTCCACGATGGCCAGTTGGGCTTCCGCATGCTTGTCCAGCATCAGGTGGAGCGAGTAGAAGGTCGCCCCGCGCATCAGCCAGTGGTGCTTCTTGTAGAGGGAGTACAGGATCTGCGTGTCGGCGAGTACGCGGTTCAGTCGCTGGCACGCGTACATGCGGGTGTCGTGGCCGAGACCGATCGGCAACTGCTTGAGCGTGCCGAACGCCTGGCTCTCGGCCCCCTTCTGATGCAGCAGGGGCTGGCCGCCCCCGTACGGGGGCGTGAGGGTGTCCATCGGGTGCTCCTGTTTCGGGAGGGAGGGAGGGAGGGAGGGAGGGAGGGAGGGTGGGAAGGGCCCGGCCGCCCGGTCGGGGGTACTCGGGCGGCCGGACCCGGTCTGTGCGGCTCGCGCTCAGCGGTCAGCGGTCGCCGGGGCGGGGGGCCGGTGCAGAACGAGCCGGGTGAGGAATCCACTGCCGAGTCCCGCCACGAGCGCGAGGGCCGCCCACCACAGCGGGAACGGCGTGAGGCCGAGGGCCGCGTCGAGGGACCAGGTTCCGGGCCCGGTGGCGGCGAGGGCGGCGGCGGTGCCGATGAGGACGAGCGGGTACTCGTAGCCGTCGTTCTGCACCCAGAGGCCATGGCGCCATTTCACGGTGAGCGCGACCGTCATGACCCCGATGGCGCCGGTCGCGGCGAGCGGGGTCAGGAAGCCTGCGGCGAGCAGCAGACCCGATCCGATCTGACCGCCTCCGGCCGCCAGTGCGGTGAGGGCTCCGCCGCGGAATCCGTCGGCGCGGAACTCCTCCGTGCCGCCCTGGAGTCCCCTGCCGCCCAGGTGCGAGCTGATCTTCTGCACGCCATGGCCGGCGACGAGCAGGCCCACCAGCAGACGCAGGATCAGAATGCCGGTGTCCAAGGAGGTCAGCCCGCCGCGTGCGCGCCGATGACGCTCTGCGCGTACACGACGCCCAGGCCGTAAGCGCCCGCGTGGGCCTTGACGATCTCCATGACCGCGCCGTACGACTCCTGGCGTGCCCAGTCGCGCTGCAGCTCCAGGAGCACCTGCACCCAGGTCACCGGGACGGCGCCGGCGGCGATCATCCGCTGGAGCGCGTGCTCGTGGGCGGCCGGGCTGACGCCGCCGGAGGCATCGGAGACCACGTACACCTCGTACCCCTGCTCAAGCGCGGACAGCGCGGGCAGCACCAGGCAGACCTCGGTCCACAGGCCGGACAGGATGATCTTCTTGCGGCCGGTCGCCTTGACCGCCGCCACGAGCGCCTCGTCCTCCCAGGCGTTCATCGTCGTACGGTCGATGACCTCCTGCTCGGGGAACACCTGGGCGAGCTGCGGCAGCAGGGGCCCGGAGAAGGACTCGGCGGCGACCGTGGTCAGGACGGCCGGCACATCGAATGCCCGAGCCGCCTTGGCGAGACCCACGGTGCTGTTGATGATCGCTGCGCGATCGCCGCTCCCGGTGCCGAAGAACATCTGCGGCTGGTGGTCCACGAAGAGCATGACCGAGTTGTCGGGCGTGAGCAGATCCTTGCTCGGGGCGGCCTGCACCTTGTTGATGTCGAACATGAGGGGTCCTCTCGAAGCAATCGGTAACGTGCCCGCCACCTCCGCGGCTCGGCACTTCTTCAAGCTACGAGCGACCCGGCCGACCACATTGACCCCTTGCGCCCAGGGGTTGGCACGACAGCGCACAACCGGTCAAGGGCCGGAGAAGCGCGGATGCTGCGCCTGGCCGCGGGTCGGCTTCGGGCACCACAGGGTGATGAGCGGCGTGTCCATTCGTGCGGCGCCGGGCTTCGGTGAGGCGCTGTGTCACGCGATCGAGGTCGTCTCCTACACGCCATGATCAGCTCACGCTCATCCCTCGCTCCGGCCATACGCCCCGCTCCATGTGCAGCGCGTTGAGCTTCCGCGAAGCTTTCAGGAACGTGTAGTCGACTTGTGCATCCTGGACCGTCGAGGTGCAGGACGCCTTGTCCATAGTCAGTCGTCGCTCGAAGTTGTCGGGGTCGTCCCCGAATTCATACTCCACGCGCTCTTCGGTCTCCGCGATTTTCCGAAAATACACGATCGCAGCCATTTACCATTTCCCTTCGAACTCTTATCACTTGTCCAACGGTCCGGAGTTCTGCCAGTTGTACGTCTCGTTTGCCACTCGGTGTGCCTCCTGCTGTACGAGAAGGCGGCGGCCGCCGGCATCCCCATGACCCGCGAGGAGCTGGTCGGGCGCTGGCGTGGAGCCGCGAGGTCGCGTGAGTGCCGCCCGGGGTGACGCCGTGCGCCGGGGCGGCGTCCGTGGCGTGAGGGGGGAATGAGTCGGCGTCCTGGGGGCAAGCGCCCGGTAGGCCCGAGCTTGGCCCGGGTCGCAGGTTCGCGTCCTCAGGGGCAGGGCGTCGTCCGTGGGAGGGTAGGTCATGGTTGCGCTTCTTCTGGTGCTGCTGCTGATCCTGCTGCTCTTCGGCGCGGGCTTCGCGGTGAAGGCACTGTGGTGGGTCGCGATCGCCGTACTGGTGCTGTGGCTGGTGGGCTTCTTCGCCCGCAGCTCCGGCGGGCGGTGGTACCGCTGGTAGGTCGTGAGGACGGAGAGATACGAGGCGCCATGGGTCAGGATGCGCGGGGACGGAACGAAAGCCCGGACGAGCGGGCCGACCGGCAGTGGCAGGAGTTGATCCAGGAGATCAGGGTCGCCCAGACGGGTGTACAGATCCTGTTCGGCTTCCTGCTGACCGTCGTCTTCACACCGCACTTCCAAGGGCTGCCGCAGACCGACAAGACGATCTACATCGTCACGGTGGTGCTGGGCTCGCTGGCGACGGGGGCGCTCATAGGTCCCGTGGCCTTCCACCGCATCGTCTCGGGGCGCCGCATCAAACCCGCGGCGGTGGTGTGGGCGGCCCGGCTGACCTTCACCGGGCTCGTGCTGCTGCTCGCCACCCTCACGTCCGCGCTCTTCCTCGTCCTGCGGGTGACGACCCACAACGGCCTCGCCCCCTGGCTCGTCGCCGGGGTGCTGGCCTGGTACCTGCTGTGCTGGTTCGTCCTGCCGCTGTGGGCGAGGGCCCGCCACACCTCCGCGACCTTCGAGGCATCGCCGCGGGGAGGGCCCGGGGGGTCGGGCGGCCGTTAGGCGCCGGGAGCCGGGATGAGCCGGGAGCCCGTGCGAGGAGGCTCGATGGACGTTCCGACCATGGGCGTCGAAGAGGAGTTCCTGCTCGTCGACCGCCGCACCAGGGCGCCCGTGAACCGCGCGCCCGAGGTGATCCGCGCCGCAGCCGGGGAACTGGGCGGACAGGTCCAGGCCGAGTTCTACAACGCCCAGGTGGAGGTCTGCACCCGGCCGACCGCCGACCGGGAGGACCTGCGCGAGCAGCTGGCACGCCTGCGGTGCACGGTGGCGCAGGCCGCGCGCACGGCCGGCTGCGTCGCGGTCGCCGCGGCCACCCCGGTGCTGGCGCCCCGGGAACCGCTGACGGTGACCGACAACGACCGCTACCACCGGATGGCACGCCGGTTCGCCGCGTTCGTGGGCCCCTACCACCTGGTGTGCGGCTGCCACGTGCACATCGGCTCTCTCGACCGGGCGCGGGCTCTGGCGCTGGCGAACCACATGCGGCCGTGGCTGCCGGTGCTCCAGTCGATCACGGGGAACTCCCCCTTCGTGTGCGGCCACGACACGGGGCTCGACAGCTGGCGCTATGTCGCCCACTCCTGCTGGCCGACGGTGGGACCCCCGCCCCTGCTGGACGAGGGCTCCTACCTCGCCCACGTCGACGGTCTGGTGAGCGCCGGGCTGCTGCTGGACCGCCGGATGGTGTACTGGCACGCCAGGCCCTCGGAACACGTGCCGACGCTGGAGATCCGCGTCGCGGACGTCAACGCCGACCTGGACGCCGTCGTCCTGACGGCCGCCCTCGTACGGGGCCTCGCGGGAGCCCTGCTGACCGAGGCGGACGCGCACCTCCCGCCGCCCGGTACGCCGGAGCACCTGTTGCTCGGCGCCCACCGGCTGGCCGCGGCCCACGGCATCGACGGCCCGGGGCTGGACGTCTGGAGCGGCCGCGAGGAGCCGGCGGTCCTGCTCGTCGACCGGCTGATCGACCGGGCGGCCCCGGGCCTGGAGGCGGCCGGTGACCTGAGCACCGTCGAAGCCCTGTGGGGCAGACTGCGCGCGCAGGGCACCGGCGCCCGTCGCCAGCGGCGGGTCCTCGCGGCGACCGGCAGCCTGGAGGCCGTCGTCGACAGCCTGGACGCGGCCACGGCCGGCCGGGCGGTCGAGGCTGCCTGAGGCGGTCGGCGCCGCCTGAGGGGAACGGGGTGGATCGGACGGCCGGTCCACCCGTCTCATCGCAGGCGGTGGATGCGGTCGATCCCGTACCACTTCGACACGCAGGCGGCGACCCAGTCCCGTTCGTAGTCGGACGTGAAGAAGGGCTCCGCCAGAGCTCCGATGTACAGGGGCCGGTAGCCCACGTCCGTGGCGCCCCGCGCCGACTCGGCCCGGATGCGGGCGTTCTGGCCGTCCCAGGCGACGGCGCGGGTGACCGTGACCGTCGTGAGCTGCCGCACGCTCGGGACGAGCGCGGCCACGGAGGCCAGCGCCAGGCCGCCCGCCGCGACGACGACGAGTGCCAGGACGGCCCCGCTGCTCCGTCGGGGTGCCAGGCGCCGGCCGGCCCAGCGCCCGAGCAGGACGCCGTAGGCACACAGCGCCAGTTCCATCAGGACGAGGAAGTTCGTCCAGGTGCGGGCGTACGTCCAGCCGTCCGGGCCGTAGCCGCTGCGCAGGCCCAGCACCACCGCGAAGGAACCCAGCAGCACCACGGGCACGGGGAGCAGCGCCGCGCTGATCAGCAAGGGCCGCGGGACGGCCCGTCGCGGTTCCCGCTCCCCGGCCCCCGCACTGCGAAGGCCCAGTCCCAGCCCCAGCACGACGCCGACGGCGGCTGCTCCGAGGTAGGCCCACTGGCTGGTGATCGAGCCCCACATGTGCAGCCAGCCCTCGAAGGTGCCCCTGAGCTCGCCTGCCGAGAGCATGGGCTCCCGGTCCGGCTGCTGTGCGCGGCGCCATCGCGCGCCGGGGGACGTGTAGAGCACGACCAGGCCGCAGAGGAGCCCGGAGCACCAGAGCAGGCACCAGGTGAAGGGGTACCAGGTCCACGCCATCCTGAGGCGGGGTAGTGCCAGCAGCCCGGCTCCGGCCGCCAGGAGGCCGCTGACCAGCGCGAACGGCTCGCTGAGGGTGCCGAGCACGAACCCGGCCAGGAACGCGGAGGCGAGAGCGCCCCGGCGCACGGCGGCGCGGGGATGGCGGGAGGCGCGGATGCCGAGCAGGAGCGCCCACAGTCCGATGACGCTTGGGAGGGTGTGCGAAATGGTGGCGGGGGCCCAGAGCAGCACTTGGTAGCTGCGCGTGCCGGCGTAGTAGAGCAGGGCCTGGAGGACGAGGGCGCAGGCGGTCAGGAGCAGTACCCGCGGCGCGGCGCCGAGAAGGCGGCTGAGCTCGCACCCCAGCAGGACCAGGCCGACGGTGAAGGCGGCGGCGATGACCGAGGGCAGGAGCTTGGGTCCGAGCAGCCCGTCGCCGTAGACGACGCCGCTCAGGAAGGCGTTGGCGATCCGGCCGTTCTGGGTCGTGTAGAAGTCGGAGGTGATGCCGAGGACTCCCAGATCACGGGACTTCCAGGCGGCGCACCAGTCGTCGGAGGTGGGGCGCACGCAGAGCCCGAGGAAGCATCCGACGGCGATCAGGCCGCCTGCGGCCGCCGCCAGGGTGCCGCCCGTCCCCGGCAGCAGTCTGTGGACGAAAGCAGGTCTCATTCGCCCACCCCTCACGGCGAGATGCGATCTGATGAACGGCTGATACGCCCGCTGATTGTCCACGCTCCGCCGCCGCCGGCCCGCGGGACACGCCACCCGACTCACCCGCCCGGCGGCGCCGCCGGGCGGCTTCGGCGCCGCCGTTCCAGCATGAGAACCCCGGGGTCCGTACAGGGAGCCCCGCCGGAAGGAGTGGGGTTGCCGTTGCCCGCCGTCCTGCTCGTGCGCTGGGCGCTCGTCACGGCGTCCCTCACGGCCGCCGCCTTCCCCGTGTGCGCGGCGGGCCCCCCTGTGGGCGGCCGCTCGGGGGACGAGCGGCCGGTGTGGTACGTCGGCTACGTCGGGCCCCTGGGACACGCGGGCCGGGGCGACGCCGAGGGCAGCTACGCCTCCATGCCGCTGCCCGCCACCCCCACCGTCGGGCTCCTCTCCAACGCGGACACCACCGAGGGCATCTCCCCGTTCACCGCCAAGGGCGCGCGGTACGTCCCGCAGAGCAACGTCCTGCAGCTGTCCTCCGGCCGGTGGAAGTACCTGCCCGCCGGCCGGACGGCGTCGGTCGTGGTGCCCGCCGGGGATCCGGCCGCCCTGCGGCAGATCGAGCGGAGCCGCGCCTGGCTGGCCGCCGGCACGGTCCCCGGCGGTACGCCGGAGCGGCGTGCGGCGGCCGAGCGGGCCCTCCTGTCGATGCGCGCCCTGCTGCGGCCGAACGGCGCCGTGGCGGCGGGATGGACTCCCGGCTGGATGTACTCCTGGCCGCGTGACGCCAGCTTCGCCTCGGCCGCGTTCGCCCACACCGGCCACGACGCGGAGGCCTACCGGATCCTGCGCTACAGCGCCGCGACCCAGCGCGAGGACGGCACCTGGGACGCGCGGACGAAGCTCGACGGATCCGGCCCCCCGGACCGCAGACGGTGGCAGCTCGACGCCAACGGCTGGGTCCCCTGGGCCACCTGGCAGTGGTACCAGGCGGCGCCCCGGGCCACCCGCCGGGCCCGGTTGGCCGTCCTCTACCCGATGATCCGCAAGGCGGCCGACCGCGCGGCGGCGTCCTTGGGGCCGGACGGGCTGCCCCCGGCCTCCCCCGACTACTGGGAGCTGTCGACGACCACGGCGAACATCGGCACGGCGGCTCCGCTGCTCGCGGGGCTGGCCGCCTGCGCGGACCTCGCCAGGGAGCTGGACCGACCGGACGACGCGGCGCGCTGGGTCCGGGCCGGCGAGCGGCTGCGCTCCGCCGTGTCCGCGAGGTTCGCGCCCCTGGGATACCAGCGCACCGTCGACGGGCGGCACGGACACGACAGCGCGGTGGCGTTCATGGCGCCGCCGTTCAACACGGCCCCGGCCGGTCTGTCCCCCGCGCTCGACAGCACGTACGAGGCCCTGCTCCTGCCCCGTGGGGGCCTGACGCCGGGGAACGACCCCGCCGCGCCCTGGGGCGCGGTCGCCTGGACCCCCAGTACCTCGTTCTTCGCCCTGGCCTGGGCCGGCACGGGCAGGACGGCGAAGGCCGGACAGGTCCTCGACTGGGTCCTCTCCAAGCGGAACCCGCTCGGCGAGCTGCCGGAGAAGGTGGACCGGGCGGGCAGGCCCTCATCGGTCGCGCCCCTGGCCTGGACGGGCGCGATCACCGTCCTCGCCCTCGTGGCCCTGGACGGCAGGCCGCTCCCCCCGCCGCCCTTGCGGCGCTAGTGCTGTGGCTGGTGGGTCAGACGGGCTCCAGCCCGTCACCGGGAGGCGGGGCGGAGCGCGCGCTGCGCAGTTCGGCGAGGAGGCGCTCGTACGCGCGCCGTTCCGCCTCCACCGCGCGCCGGAAGGGGAGGTGGTGCGGATCGTCGTGTGCCCGGGCCTGCCGCGCGGCGGCGACCCGGAGTGCCTTCGCCCGGGCCGCGCCGTTCGTCGCGTCGACGTATCCGGCGTCGAGGAGCTCGTGGTCGAGGACCTCTCCGAAGGCCGCCTCCGCCAGGACGCCCAGCCGGTCGAGACCGTCGACGCAGCTCGCGGGGGTCGTCTCGTCACAGGGTTCGGCGAGGGCCCTGGAGATCGACGTCGTGGTCGCCTTGAGCTCCGGGTACCCCCAGGCCGGCACGGTGTCGTTCCTGCACGCGGTGGCGCAGGCGGCGAGGACGGTGAGGGCCACCACGCGGACCGTTCCCGGTCGTGCGCGCCGGTTCGCTATGAGGAAGGGGATCACGGGAGCCCCGATCGTCCGTGGGTGAGGAGGCGGCCGCCGTCGGCCCGCGGCGCGCTCTGTCCGCATCGTCACCCGCCCCGATCCGCACGGCCACCCGGAGGCCTCGGCCTCAAAGGGGCTCGGCGTCCGGGGATCAGGGCACCGGCCCGCTACGGCTGCCGGGACCCCGCGGCGGCCGCTTCCGTACGGGCGCCCGGCACCGTCGCGCCGGGACCGACCGCCCGGTGCCACGGGGAGAGGGGCCCGTCGGCGGTCGGCAGGGACCCCGCCGTCAGCGTGGTGAGGTGCAGCTCGGCGTCCAGTCCGAGCGCGGCCGCGACGGACGCGCCGACCGACTCGGCCACGCCCGCCGGGGCGCCCGTGTACAGCATCCGGGACTCGGACCAGGACGACGGGCCGTCCACGCCGGCCACGCCGACCGTGCCCGCGCCCGCGCGGCCCGCGAGCAGCCGGCCCGCGACGCCCACGGCGCCGTAGCCGGCCTGGCCGCCCGCCTCGGTGACCGGGGAGAACGTCGGTGCGGTCCCTCCCGCGTCGGCCAGGATCGTGCCGACGGTTCCGGTGCCGGGCCGACGGAAGTACAGGCGGACGCCGTCGCCCTCCGGGGTGACCGACAGCGGGCCCGTGGTCGGCGGCAGCCCGGTGGGGACGGGGCCCGGGAGCGGGGCGTCCGGTGTCCGCCGGATCCAGGCCAGCACGGTTCCGGCGGTCGCCGCGTACACGTGCACCCGCCCCGATCCGTCGGTCGCGGTGACGGGGTCGCCCTGGAGGGCGGCGCCTCCCAGGGCCTGCCATGCGCCGAACGCGCCGGCCGGGGTGCTCTGGGCCCGGGCGCGCAGCGTTCGCCTGGAGTCGCGTACGTACACGGTCATGCGGCCCGTGGGGTCCACGGCGACGGCCGGTGCGCTGATCGCCGAGGTGCCCGCCCTGTCCGCCGCGTCCGGGGTGCCCAGCGACTGCCAGGGGCCGAAGGCGCCGTCGGGCGCGTCCTGGACGGCGTACACGACGTCCCGGCCGTAGTCCCGCGGTGTCGCGCCCAGGGCGGTGCGGGTGGCGAACACCGCGATCCTGCCGTCGGAGAGCCGGGCCGTCGTCGCACCCGTGTCGATGCCGCCGCCGGGGAGGAACCGGGGGCCCTGCCAGGGGGCCTGCGGGCCGCCGCGGGACCAGTACGCCATGCGGCCGTCGAGAACGGTGAAGGCCCACAGCCTTCCGGAGACGCCCTCGGTCATCCAGGAGGTGCTCTCGCCCCGGCTGTAGCGGATGGTCTGGCTCCAGCCGGCGCCCGTGGGCCGGGTCGCGGTCTTGCGGTCGCCGCAGCCGGCGGGGCTGCCGCACCAGTCCTGGTGGTCGGTCCAGGCGTAGGTCTTGAGGTAGCCGAGCTTCTCCTCGGCCGCCCGCGGGTCGAGCGTCGGGGGCAGGGAGCTGTTGGGGTAGCTGACGTAGTTCTGGACCGAGAAGTGCGGACGCTCCGTGGACTGCGCGTAGCGTTCGGCGGCGGCCTGGACGAAGCGGGCTCCGTACATGTGGTCCTGGTGGTCCAGGAAGGCGCCGCCGCCCTCCGCCCTGCCGGGCGTGGGGTCCTGCGTGCGTATCGTCGTCGGCCGGTACATCGCGAACACGCTCGCGATGGCGTCTATCGCCTGGTCCTTGGTGTACGAGAACGAGCGCTTGACCGGCGTGCCGGAGGTCAGCTGGGCGTCCAGCGCGGGTATTCGTCCGTCCCACAGGCCGCGGAGGCTGTCCGGGTTGTCGCCGGAGATGCTGCGGGCCTCGCGCAGCTGCATCCAGACCAGCTGGACCTCGGGCCTGGCGACGAGCACGTCCACCTCCGCGCTCCCGCCGCCGACGGTGGGTACGGCCTTGCGCTTCCACGCGCTGCTGCGGACACCGGTGGCCATTTCCGCGTAGGCGGCCCGTATGCCGTTCTGGCGGGCCTCCGCGTAGGCGGCGCGGTCGGCGGGGCCCGCGGCGTCCTCCAGGTGCGGGCTGTGGGCCTCGTTCCTGCCGTCGGACTCGCCGGAGGTCAGGTAGACGGTCGTGACCTTGATGCCGGTGGATATGGAACGGCTCAGGTCGGGGTTCATGAAGAAGAGGTCGTCATCGGGGTGCGCCACGACCTGGAGGACCGAGCCCTCGGTCACGCTCGCGCGGACGACGGGCGCCGGGGCGGGGGCGGCCGGAAGCTGCTGCGGGGTCGCGTAGCCGTAGGCCCAGGTCGTCACGCCGACGGCGCCGACGGAGAGCACGGCGAGCGAGGCCGCGAGGCGGGTGCGCCTGGCCAGGGACATCTGAGACGCCTTGATGATCGATCCGGTGCGGGAAGGCTGCCGGTGGGGGCGGGGGTGGGTCGGCGCCCCGATGGCTCCATCGCTGCCGGAGACGACCGGTCGCCGATTATGCCCCACGGGGGTCCGACTGACACACCATCAAGGGGCAAGATGGATGAAAACAGACAAGTGGGACATAGTGCCAATTTGCGCATTTTCAGCGACTTTTAACTCCGTCCTGCGGGCAGGTGAACGGCCCCGCCGCGCCGCCCCCGCTCCCTTCCCGCGGTGACAACCTCCGCCAAGTGAGGCCTCCCCACCCGGTTTCCGGTGTGTGAGACTGAACGCGTCATAGGTGGTGTACCTATGCCAGCCGCACGGCCGCGCCGTACACCCCGCCGCGGAACGCCTCACGACCGAGGCCGCGCTCGCGCTGGGCGGCGGCCGCGAGCGGCCGGGCGATCCGGCTGGGCGATCCGGCTGGGCAGTCCGGTCGGGCGATCCGGTCGGGTCATCCTCCGCCTCCGGGGGCGCCGCGGCCTGCCTCAGGCGCCGGACGGACACGCCTTTCACCGTCCGCAACCCGATGACGTGGGGGTACGTTCGACGGCCCAATTACTTTCAGGTTTCGCCATTCGTTCGTATCACATCGGTAGCATCCGATGTCGGAGCGGGTCGTCTGGGGGACGGCCCCGCTCCCGACTTGGGGGGACGGAAACATGCAGGTACTCGTGGTGGAAGACGACACACGGATCGCGGAGGCGCTGACCGAGGCGTTACAGCGGTTCGGGCACGACGTGGACTGGGTGGGCAGCGGGGCCGAGGCGCTGAAGGCGGCCCAGTCGACCGAGTTCGTACTGCTGGATCTGGGGCTGCCCGATCTGGACGGCCAGGAGGTCTGCCGGCGCGTCCGGGAGACGTCGGCCGTCCCGATCATCGCGGTGACGGCCCGGTCCGAGGAGCTCGACCGGGTGCTGCTGCTCCAGACGGGCGCGGACGACTACCTCGTCAAGCCCTACAGCATGCGGGAGTTACTGGCGCGGATGGAGGCCGTCGCACGCCGCGTCAACGCGTCGGCGCCCGCGCAGGCGCCGGGTGGCGCGGGGGGTGCGGCCGAACTCTGCTCGTACGGGCCCCTGTCGGTGGACATACGCACGCGCCAGGTGGAGATGGACGGAGCTCCCGTCCACCTGACGCGCCGTGAGTTCGATCTGCTGGCGGCCCTTTTGACGGACGCCGGAGCGGTGCACGCGAGGGAGGACCTGATCAACGAGGTCTGGGACCCCAACTGGCACGGCTCGACCCGGACGCTGGACGTCCACATCGGTTCCCTGCGGTCCAAGCTCGGCAGTCGCAAGTGGATCCAGTCGGTGCGCGGCGTCGGCTTCCGTCTCGTCCTGCCGGACCTGCAGTGACCAGACGGCGGCCGATGTGACCGGGGCGGTATGAAGGGGGATTTCTGGCGTGCGACGTCATCTGGTGGCCGCGTTGGTCGCCTTGCCTGTCGCGGTGGTCTCCGTCCTGGGACTGCCACTGGCCCTGCAGCGCAGCGACGAGGCGCTGCGGGAGCTGGCGCATACGCGGGCCGTCCAGGCCCGTGAGCTGCTGCCCACCGCGGTGGACGCCCTGGAGAGGGGGGAACGGGCGGGGCTGAGGCAGCGGATCGCCGAGTACCAGGACCGCACCGGCGCCCGCGCGCACGTCTTCAACGCGCAAGGGCAGTCGGTGGAGGGCGCGTTGTGCCGGATGACGCCGCAGGAGCTCGCGCAGGACACGGTGGTGCGCGCGGCCCTGGAGGGTCAGTACACCGACTCCTCCGACCGGCGGGAGTCCGAATCCTCGTCGTCCTCCGGGGAACTGATCGTGGCCGTGCCGGTCGTCCACGACAGGACGCTGGCCGGTGTCGTCGTGGTGTGCTCGTCGCTGGAGGACCTGGCGCTCCAGCAGTGGACGATCTGGGCCGTGGTGGCCGTGATCGGGACCCTGGCGCTGGCGATGAGCGGGTTCCTGGCGGAGCCGCTGGCCCGCTGGATCCTGCGGCCCGTGCGGTATCTGGAGGCGGCCGCCCGCCGGTTCGCGGCGGGTGACCACACCGCCCGCGTGCCGGTCCATCTCGGTCCGCCGGATCTGCGGGTGCTCGCGGAGACCTTCAACCACCTGGCCGAGCAGGTCCAGAACCAGGTCACGGTCCAGAAGGCGTTCGTCTCCGACGCCTCCCACCAGCTGAGGTCACCGCTGGTGGCGCTCCGGCTGCGTCTGGAGAACCTGGAGCCCCACATCGAGCCGGACGGAAGCCGCGGGCTGGAGCAGGCGCTCGACGAGGTGGACCGGATGACCGGCATCCTCAACGCGCTGCTGCTCCTGGCCCGCGCCGAGTCCGGCGCCCAGGACGTCGAGAGCGTGGACGTCCTGGCGGTCGCCGAGGAAAGGGTCGCGTCCTGGCGGCTGGTGGCGGAACCGAGGGACATCAGCCTGACCATCGACAGCGAGGGGGAACTCGTCGCGTCGGCGGTCGCCGGGACCGTCGATCAGATCCTCGACGTGTTCCTCGACAACGCCCTGCGCATGTCGCCGGCCGGCTCCACGGTCCGGGTGCGCCTGATCGACGACGGGGCGATGGTGGCGGTCCAGTTCATCGACTCCGGTCCGGGGATGAACGCCGCGGAAAGGGCCCGTGCCTGTGACCGGTTCTGGCGCGGGGCGAAGGCCACCAGCGGTGAGGGATCCGGGCTGGGGCTGGCCATCGCCGCCAGTCTGGCCCGTGTCAACAGTGGTCACGTCCTGCTCGAAGAGGCTCCCGGTGGAGGGCTGCACGCCGAGGTGCGCCTTCCGGCCTGGCGCCACCGCTCCTCCACCGTCCTTCCCCTCCACCAAGGATGACCTTGACTTTTGTCTTGCACGTCCCCTGCACAATCCCTGCCGGGCCGCTGCAGCGGACGTTCCTACAGTGACGCCGGGTACCACCTTGCACCGTCGGTCCCCCCGCCCCTGCCTTCCCACCCGCTACCCCCATGCGTGCGCGTCTCCCTGCGGGCCGCTTCCCTGATCTCCCTTCTCGTATCTCATCCTCCAAGGAGGAAGTGTGGGTTCCCAGTCCACAGTCAGCAGCGAAACTCCGCCCAAGGCCCCGCCGCCGGTCAGCCCCAGGGGCTTGGCCGCACTGGGGCGCTGGCTGGCCCGGCGCAGACTGCTGGTGCTCCTGCTCACCTTGGCGGCGCTGATCGTCGCGGTGCCGTTCGGCTCCGATGTGGAGAGCCGTCTGTCGGAGGGCGGCATCACCGTCCCCGCCTCGGAGTCGGCCCGCGCCGACGATCTGCTCAACGCCCGTTTCGAGAGCGGCTCCCCGCACCTGGTGTTGGTGGCCGCGGCGCAGAGCAGCGTCGACGGTCCCGAGGTCGCCGAGGCGGCGACGGCGCTGACCGAGCGCCTGGCCAACGAGCCGGAGGTGGTGCAGGCGGCGTCCTACTGGACGCTGGACAAGGCCCCCACCCTCCGTTCGAAGGACGGCAACACCGGCCTGATCATGGTGCGGCTGGCCGGGGACGAGGACCAGATCCGCAAGGCGGCGGCGCGGATCCTGCCGCAGGTGGTGGGCGAGCGGGGGCCGCTGAAGGTCACCGCGACCGGCGTGACCGCCGTACGCATGGAAGTCGAACGGCTCAGCGAGGAGGACCTCAACCGGGCCGAGCTGCTGTCCGGCCCGCTGGTGCTGATCATCCTGCTGCTGGTGTTCGGGAGCGTGGTGGCCGCCAGCGCGCCCCTGGCCGTCGGCATCTTCGCCGTGATCGGTTCCTTCGTCATCCTGCGGCTGCTCGACATGGTCGTCCAGGTGTCGGTCTTCGCGGTGAACATCACCACCGCCCTGGGACTCGGCCTGGCCATCGACTACAGCCTGTTCATCGTCACCCGGTACCGCGAGGAACTCGCCCGGGGCCGGACCGTCCACGAGGCGATCGCCGAATCCGTGCGCACCTCGGGCCGTACGGTGCTGTTCTCCGCGCTCACGGTGGCGGTGTCCCTCTCGGCGATGCTGGTCTTCCCCATGTACCACCTGCGGTCCTTCGCCTACTCGGGGATCGCCGTGGTGCTCCTCGCGGCGTTCGGCTCCGTCGTCGTGCTGCCCGCGCTGCTGGCCGTCCTCGGCCACCGGATCGACTCGCTGAACCTGCGGCGCCTCTTCCGCCGCAACGCCAAGGTGGCCCCCGCCCGCACCGACACCGAGGGGTTCTGGCACAAGCTGGCCATGGCGGTGATGCGGCGGCCGCTGCCGTTCGCGCTCGCGGTCGCGGCCGTCCTGGTGGCCCTGGGCCTGCCGTTCATGCGGGCCGAGTTCGGTGACAGCGACGACCGGGTGCTGCCCGCCAGCTCCCCCGCGTACCAGGGTGCGCAGGTGCTGCGCGAGGAGTTCGACAACCGGGAGGGCTCGCCGCTGAACGTGGTCCTGCCCGACATCGACCCGGTCGCGGACTCGTACAAGGTGACCGACTACGCCAAGCAGTTGTCCACCGTGCCCGGGATCACCCGCGTCGACGCCGTGACCGGCTCCTACAGCGAGGGCGCCGAAGTCGCTCCGCCGGGCCCGGCCTCCGAGCGGTTCAAGGCCGGCCAGGGCACCTGGCTGTCCGTGGTGTCCGACACCGAGCCGTACTCGGAGCGCGGCATGGACCTGGTCGACACCCTGCGCGCGCAGCCCGCACCGGACGCCGTGCTCGTGGGCGGGCAGGCCGCGCTGCTCGTGGACTCCAAGGCCACCATCGGTGACAAGCTTCCCTGGACGCTGGGGATCATCGCGCTGTCGACGATCGTGCTGCTGTTCCTGTTCACCGGCAGCCTCCTGATCCCCCTCAAGGCCATCGTGCTGAACCTGCTCAGCCTGACGGCCACCTTCGGCGCGATGGTGTACATCTTCCAGGACGGGAACCTGCGCTGGCTGGTCGGTGACTTCACGCCGACGGGCATGCTCGACATCGACACCCCGATCCTGATGTTCTGCGTCGCCTTCGGCCTGTCGATGGACTACGAGGTGTTCCTGCTGTCCCGGATCAAGGAGGAGTACCACCGCACCGGCGACAACGTCTCCGCCGTCGCCTGGGGCCTGCAGCGCACCGGGCGGCTGGTCACCGCGGCCGCGGCCCTGATCGCCACCGTGCTGCTCTCCTTCGCCACGTCCTCCGTGACCCCGCTCAAGCTCCTCGGCGTCGGCCTGGCGCTCGCCGTGATCGTCGACGCCACCCTGGTGCGCGGCATCCTGGTCCCGGCGTTCATGCGCCTGGCCGGCCGTGCCAACTGGTGGGCCCCGGGCCCCCTCGCCCGGCTGCACAAGAAGATCGGGCTGCACGACTGACACCTGGGAAACCCTGACGGGGCGCGGGCCGACACGGCTCGCGCCCCGTCGGCGTTCCATACCGAGTGCCCCGGTTCGCACCTGCAGCGACCGTCACAGAAAGTCGTGCCGAACACATGAGCGGAACCTAGAGGTCCGCTGTACGGACGCTGCATCGGCGGCTCATAGCGTGGGCCGTGCCCTGGGGACGTCCGAAAATGATCCGCCTGCGTGACGTTCCCGGCGGCGAGCGGAAATGTCGAACTACCAGGTGGGGGAGACCCGGTCCATGCGATTTCTGCAGCGTGAACGTGCCGTCGTCGAGGAATTGCTGCCCGGATTGGACCAGGAACTGGCCTCGGTCGACCTGGCCGAGCTGGAGGCCGCCGGCGGCCCCGCTCTGAAGCTGTTCCGCGAGGCCGGTGGTCCCGGCCTGCTGGTGCCCGCCGAGCACGGCGGCCACGGTGCGGGCCTGCTGACCGCCCTGCGGGTGCAGCGCGCCCTCGGCTCGCGCTCGCCGTCCCTGGCCGTGGCGACCACCATGCACCACTTCTCCGTGGCGTCCCTGGTGGAGGCCGCGGCCACCAGCCAGGGCATGGAGTGGCTGCTGCTCGCCGCCATCGCGAAGGACAACCTGCTGCTCGCCTCCGGCTTCGCCGAGGGACGCACGGGCCAGGGCATCCTCAACCCGTCCCTGGCCGCCCGTACCGACGGCGACAAGGTGTTCCTGACCGGGTCGAAGAAGCCGTGCAGCCTCGCCCACTCCATGGACCTGCTCACGCTGTCCCTGCCGCTGGCCGACCCTGACGGCGAGGAGCGCCTGGCCTTCGCGCTGGTCCCCGCCGACTCCAAGGGCCTGTCCGTGAAGCCGTTCTGGGGCAGCCCGGTCCTGGCCGGCGCCGAGAGCGACGAGGTCGTCCTGGACGACGTGGAGGTGCCGGCCGAGCTGCTGGTGCGTACGGACGTCACCTCCGACGGGCAGCTCGACCAGCTGCAGACCGTCGGCTTCGTCTGGTTCGAGGCGCTGATGACCGCCAGCTACCTGGGGGCCGCCTCCGCGCTCGTCGAGTGCGTCCTGGCCAACCCCCGCAGCGACGCGGCGGTCGCGGCCGGGGCGGTGACCCTCGTGGAGTCCGTCTCCCTCACGCTGGAGGGGCTCGCCTCCGAGGTGGCCACGAACGGCGTCACCCAGGACACCCTGGCCCGGTCCCTGCTGTGCCGGTACGCGGCCCAGGACGCCATCAGCCGGGTCCTCGACCTGTGCGTCGAGTCGCTGGGCGGCATGGCCTTCATCGGCTCCGGCGACGTCGCCTACCTCAACTCCGCGTGTCGCGCCCTGTCCTTCCACCCGCCGTCGCGGGCCCGCATGGCCACCCCGCTGACCGAGTTCTTCACCGGCACCTCCCCCCTCCGTATCCCCTGAGGGTGCCCTCCCGCGCGGCCGCCGGCCGCGTTCCCCCCTGGCTTCGACTCCTGTACGTCCGCTGAACTGTCCGTGAGGTGCTCGATCGTGCCCAGTCAACCCACCGTCCTTCTCACCGGTGCGTCCGGTGTCGTGGGCAGCGCCCTGCTCCCGCAGCTGCCCGACTGCCACACCATCGCCCTGATCCACCGCAACCCGGTCGCCGGCGCCGACGAGCAGCTGGCCGGCGACCTGACCGCGCCGCGGCTCGGCCTCGACGCCGACGCCTACAAGCGCCTGGCCGCACGGGTCGACGTCATCGTGCACTGCGCGGCCATCACCGGTTTCTCCATGGGCCCCGAGGCCACCCACGCCCTCAACGAGGCGGGCACCCGTCAGATGGTGCAGCTCGCCGCCGATGCGGGTGCGGTGTTCTACCACGTGTCCACGGCGTTCGTGGACCGCACCGACCTGACCCGGGCCCAGCTCGGCCAGGACCAGGGCGAGGCCACCGCGCGGCCCGAGGACTACCTGGACTCCAAGCGCGCCGGTGAGGACGTCGTACGGTCCTCCGGCGTCCCGGCGGTGATCGTCCGTCCGTCCGTGGTGATCGGGGACGCCGTCACCGGTGCGATCTCCGCGTTCCAGGGCATGCACGGGATCATCCACGGGCTGCTGCGCGGACTGCTTCCGCTGGTGCCGGTGCCCGCCGCCTCGCCCATCGACTTCGTGCCGCAGGACCTGGTCGCCGCCACCATCGCCGGACTGATCCGCGAGGACCGGCGCGACGGCGAGGTCTGGGTCACCGCGGGCGCCAACGCGCTGAGCACCGAGCGGCTCCTGCAGGTCGTCGGTGACACCGCGGACGAGCTCGGCCTCGCTCCCACCCGGCCGCGCATGGTCGGCCCGGAGATGGTCGACCGCCTCATCCGTCCGGTGTTCATCGCGAACCTGCACCCCCGGGCGCGGCGCCGCTTCGACGACATGCTCGCGATGACGGCACTGTTCGCCCACGGCCACGTGTTCCCCTCCAGCCTGGGCCAGGGCGCCGGAATCCCGAAGGCTCCGAGCACCGGGGAACTGGAGGCCGCGCTGCGGGCTTCGGTCACCTACATGGCCCGCACCAAGGGCATGGTCCGCGACCTGCCGCAGCCCGCGTTCGCCGGCGAGCGGGTGCCGGCATGAGCGAGCTGACCCTTCCCGCCCCCGCGCGCGCCGACGCCCCGGTCTACACCGGAGCCTCGACCGCGGACGTACTGGACGTTTACCGGCGCCACTTGAGCAAGGGCCGTGCGCGCCTGGCCTCGCTGACCGGCGCCGCCATGGAGGTCGCCTCCGAGGGCAGCCTGGTGTGGGGCGCCGACGGCAAGGAGTACCTGGACTGCGGCGGATACGGGGTGTTCATCCTCGGCCACCGCCACCCCCGGGTGGTGGACGCCGTGATCGAGCAGATCCGCCGGCACCCGATGGCCACCCGGCTGCTGCTGGAACCGGTCGCCGCGAAGGCGGCGGCCGCGCTCGCCGCCGTCACTCCGCCCGGCCTGGAGCGGGTCCACTTCGTCAACTCCGGCGCCGAGGCGACCGAGACCGCGATCAAGCTCGCCCGCGCCCACGGCAAGTACCGCCTGATCTCCGCGGTCGGCGGCTACCACGGCAAGACCACCGGCGCGCTCGCCGTCACCGCCAAGCCCCTGTACCAGGACCCGTTCAGGCCGCTGCTGCCGGCCGAGCACGTCCCGTACGGAGACGCCGACGCCCTGGAGCGGGCGCTCGCGGGCGGGGAGCCGGCCTGCGTCATCCTCGAGCCCATGCAGGGCGAGGGCGGCGCCGTCCTGCCGCCGGCCGGCTACCTCACCCGCGTGCAGGAGCTGTGCGCCGAGCACGGCGCGATGTTCGTCCTCGACGAGATCCAGACCGGCCTCGGCCGGCTGGGCACCTGGTGGGGCGCCGACGCCGAGGGGGTGCGCCCGGATGTGCTGCTGGTCGGCAAGAACCTCAGCGGCGGCGTGATCCCGGTCGCCGCCGCGGTCGCCACGCCCGAGGTGTACGCGCCCTTCGACAAGGATCCCTTCCTGCACACCTCCACCTTCGCGGCCTCCCCGGTGGCGATGGCGGCCGCCGCGGCAGCCGTCACGGCGATCGCCGACGAGGGCCTGGTGGAACGGGCCCGCACCCTGGGCGAGGTCCTGCTGGACCGGCTGCGCTCGGCGCTGGCCCCGGTGTACGGCAGCGCCGTGGTGGACATCCGCGGCCGGGGCCTGCTCCTGGGCGTCGAGATGCGCGACGAGGGCGCCGCCGGCGAACTCGTCCTGAACCTCATGGAGTCGGGGCTGCTCGTCAACCACTCCCTCAACGCCCAGCGGGTCGTACGCCTGACCCCGCCCGCAGTGCTGACACCGGCCGACGTGGACCGGATCACCGACGCCTTCACTTCCGCGGCCACCGTCCTGGCCCGCGCCACCGCTTCAACAAAGGGGACACGCTGATGCCCGAGGTGACTCTCGACGCCCTCATACCCGACACGACCGCACCGGACGTCTTCGAACTGCTGCGTGACTTCGCCTCCTACCCGAAGTACACCGACGCCGTCCGCGAGGTGAACGTCACCGACACCGGCGGCGACACCATGGACTCGGACTGGTCGGTGAACTTCCGCAACGGCATCCTGTGCTGGACCGAGCGCGACCGCATCGACGCCGCGACGCTGACCATCGAGTTCACCCAGACCGAGGGCGACTTCGACCAGTTCGACGGCGCCTGGACCGTGGTCGGTCACGACGACGGCACGGCCACCGTGCGGTTCCACGCCCGCTTCGACCTGGGCATGCCCAGCCTCGCCGCGATCATCGACCCGATCGCCTGCGAGGCCCTCGTCGAGGCGATCAGCCTCATCCTGCGCGGCCTGCTGGGTGAGCACATCACCCTGACCACGCCGGAGGCAGAACCGGTCGGTGCCTCCGCGGCCGCGGACGCACCGTGACGGGAGCCCTCACGAGCGCCACCACCTACGCCCCACCCGGCGCCACACGGACGTCGGTGACGGCCCGTGAGTTCAAGGACGTCCTCGCGCACCTGCCCTCCGGCGTCACCGTGCTGACCACCAGCGGACCCGACGGGACCGGGACGGCGGGCATGACGGCGAGCGCCGTCTGCTCCCTGTCCCTGGATCCGCCGATGATCCTGGCCTGTGCGGCCAACAACAGCCGCACGCTGACCCGGATCCGTACCACCGGGATGCTGGCCGTCAACCTGCTGCGCGAGGACCAGGCCCATCTCGCCCGGCGGTTCGCGGACCCGCAGCTGGACCAGGACGCCCGCTTCGCCGCCACCGCCCACCACCTGGTGGACGGTCTCCCGGTCCTCGACGACGCGCTGGCCTGGCTGGCGTGCACCGTCGAGGCCACGTACCCCGGCGGGGACCACACCATCCTCACCGCCGAGGTCCGCGGGCTCGGCCTGGGCGGCGGACCCCCGTTGCTCTGGCACAACCGCACGTTCCGCACCCTCGTCTGACCCGCCGCCCCGAGCGGACCGCGACTTACTGGAGGCTCCCACAGTGCCCAGGGACATCAACAACAAGATCGTTGCCATCACCGGCGGCAGCCGTGGCATCGGCCGCGCCACCGCCGAGCAGTTCATCGCCGCCGGGGCGAAGGTCGCCATCGGCGCCCGCAACCTCGACCTCGCCGCCAAGGTCGCCTCCGAGATCGGCGCCCGTGCCTACGAGCTGGACGTCACCAGCCCGGTCAGCGTCGAGGCGTTCTGGAACGCGGTCGAGGCCGACCTCGGTCCGATCGACATCTTCGTGAACAACGCGGGCGAGATGATCGTCGGGCCCTTCGAGAAGGAGTCCGCCGAGGACACCGCCCACCAGCTGGGCGTCAACCTGCTGGGCACCCTCAACGGGATGAAGACCGCCATCGGCCCGATGCGCCGGCGCGGCCGCGGCCACATCATCAACATGGTCTCCGCCGTCGGCATGATCGGTCTGCCCGGCTGCGCCACGTACTCCGCCGCCAAGCACGGTGTCGTCGGCCTCTCCGAGGGTGTGCGCGCCGAGCTGCGGGGTTCCGGCGTGGACCTGTCGATCATCCTTCCCATCCCGGCGCAGACCGAGCTGACCTCCGGTGTCGGCAAGGGCCGCTTCGTGCCCCTGCTCACGCCCGGTGACATCGCCAAGTCGGTCCTGCGCACCGCCCGCCGGCCCGTCTACAACCGGTACGTGCCGGGCTGGACCAACCCGGTCACCCGCTCCCTGTTCCTCCTGCCCCAGCCGTGGCGGGACGCGATGGGCCGCTTCCTCAAGGCGGACCAGCTGCTGCGCACCACCGACTACCAGGCCCGCATCGCGTACGAGGCCCGGGTGAAGGTCCCGACCGCGGAAGGAGCCGGGGCGTGACCTCCGCGACACCCGCCCGCCCGAGCAACTACAAGGGCGCCGTCAAACGGGGCAAGGCGCCGGCCGTCGTCGGCTGGCGCTGGCTGGACCACCTCATCCACGTCCACCCCATCACCACGATCGCCATGTTCAGCCCGGTGATCGCCGTCTGTGTCTGGTACTCGGTCGCGCGCGAGCACACCGGTGGCTGGGCGCTGCTCGGATGGGCCGCCGCGGGCTACGTGACGTGGACGCTGTCGGAGTACTGGGGCCACCGCATCGTGCTGCACTACGAGCCCGAGAAGGGCTTCGGTGCGCGCCTGCACTACGTGCTGCACGGGATCCACCACGACTACCCCACGGATCCCCGGCGTTCCATCCTCAGTCCCCTGCTCAGCATTCCGATGGTCGGCGGCACGATCTACCTGGCCTCCGGGCTGGGCTCGCTGCCGCTGGTCTTCGGAGCCGGCTACACCTTCGGCTACCTCACGTACGACCTGTTCCACCTGTACCTGCACCTCGCCAACCCGAAGAACCGGCTCTTGCGGCACCTGCGCTCGCTCCACATGCGCCATCACTTCCGCGACGACACCAAGGGCTTCGGCATCTCGGCTCCTTACTGGGACGAGCTGTTCGGAACCTCCATCGCGCGCCAGTCCCGGTCCGGCGAACCAGTCGCCTGACCGCTCCCGCCGGTCCAGCGGTCCGGCTCCTGACCGGTGCGGGCACCCCCGCGGCGTACGGCTCAACCCTCAAGTCGTCGATGCCCCCCGCGCGGGTGCCCGCGCCTCTGTTCGCGCAACAGCTCACCCGGCATGTCCGCCCGCCGCACGGGCCGGACGCCGGAGCCGAACGCCACCCGCGAGGAACCCATGAACTCCGAAACGCTTCTGGCTCGCATCTACACCCTCGACACCGACGCCGACACCGACGACCCCGGCACGTCGGATTCCCGACCCGTGCCGGCCGGCCAGTCGCATTCCGCCGAAGCCGACTGGGACGAAGCGGAGGAGTTCGTTCGCCTCCACCACAGCGAGTACCCCGACCAGGCCGTGCCGCTGGCGGCCCGGCTGGAGCAGGTCCGCACGCAGATCGAGCAGACCGGCACCTACACCCACACCGACGACGAGCTCACCTTCGGGGCCCGGGTGGCCTGGCGCAACTCCAGCCGCTGCATCGGGCGCCTGTACTGGAAGAGCCTGCGCGTCCTGGACCGCCGGCGGGCCGGCACGCCCGAGCAGATCCACCACGAGCTGTGCGAGCACCTGCGCCAGGCGACCAACGACGGACGCATCCGTCCGACGATCTCCGTCTTCGCCCCCGAAACCCCCGAGCGCCGGGCGCCCCGGGTGTGGAACGACCAGCTCATCCGCTACGCCGGCTACCGGCAGGAGGGCGGTGACATCGTCGGGGACCCGACGTACACCGACTTCACCGAGGCCGTTCAGCGCCTGGGCTGGCAGGCCCCCGGCGGCGCCTGGGACGTACTGCCCTGGGTCATCGAGACCCACGAGGACAAGCCCCAGCTCTTCGACGTGCCCCCGGACCTCGTCCTGGAAGTGCACCTCACCCACCCCGACCGTCCGGACTTCGCCGACCTGGGCCTGCGCTGGCACGCCGTCCCGGCGATCTCCAACATGCGGCTGCGGATCGGCGGCATCAACTACCCTCTGGCCCCGTTCAACGGCTGGTACATGGGGACGGAGATCGGCGCCCGCAACCTGGTCGACGCCGACCGGTACAACCTGCTGCCCGTCATCGCCGCCCACCTCGGCCTCGACACCAGCAGCGACCTCACCCTGTGGCGCGACCGCGCCCTGGTCGAGCTCAACGTCGCCGTCCTGCACTCCTTCACCCAGGCCGGCGTCAAGATCAGTGACCACCACACCGAGTCCCGGCACTTCATGACGCACCTGGACAAGGAAGAGAAGCAGGGGCGCACGGTGCCCACTGACTGGAGCTGGATCGTGCCCCCCGTCAGCGGCGGCATCACCCCGGTCTTCCACCGCTACTACGACGAGGCCGACCAGCGCCCCAACTTCTACCTCGACGACGACGCCAAGGACCGCGGCAAGGGCGGCGGATGCCCCTTCGGCCACGGCTGACCGGCGCCGTGGACCACTCCCCCGGCCTGGCCGCCGCAGCGCGCGTGCCGGCGGCGCACCCCAGGATCCTGGCGGAGCTCGGACCGCTCCTGGGCACCGCGGGCGCCCAGCACCGCGGCGCCCTGTGGCGCCTGACCGAACCCGGCCGGGGGCTGGACGCCAACGTCGTCCACCTCCCGGCCGGCGCCGGGGTGGACGAGCACGTCGAAGAGGCCGTCGACGTCCTGCTGGTCGTCGTCGCGGGGGGCGGTGTCCTCGGTCCGGGACCGGACGCGACGGGCGGCGCCCTCACACCGGGCGTGATCGTATGGCTGCCGCGTGCCACTCGGCGGTCCCTGCGGGCCGGTGACCAGGGCCTGACCTATCTGACCGTCCACACGCGCCGGCCGGCCCTGGACATCGGCCGGCCGCGGGCGCTCCAGCAGGCGTCCGGCCCGGCTTCCGCCGCCGCCGTCGCCACCGCGGCGGGGCGGACCGGGGCGGGACGAGGAGGACCGGGCGGGTGACCCGTGCCGACGGCGTGCGTTCCCGCGCCGCCGTCGGCCCGTACGGCGCCCTGCGCCCGCCCCGCCCGTCTTACGAGGTCGTCGCCGTGGCGGCGTCCTCCCAGCGCACGCCGCGCAGGAGCTCCGAGGGCGCCAGGCCGAACATCTCGTGCACGACCCGGGTCAGGTGCGAGCTGTCACTGAATCCCGCGCCGTACGCGGCCCGGGTCAAGGTCGCCCCGGCACGGACCAGTTCCATCGCGCGGCGCAGGCGCGCCCACCGCAGGTAGGTCGGGAAGGACATGCCGACCTCCTGGGCGAAGAGGTGACCGAGCCGGCTGGGGGAGATCCCCGCGGCGGCCGCCACGTCGTCCAGCCGAATGGGGCCGCCGAGCAGCGACCGCGTGCGAGCGATCGCCGCACGCACCGCGGGGTGCGTACCGCCGGCCGCGGCCTGCGCGCTGGCCACCGCCAGCAACAGGTCCCCCAGCCGAGGCGGAGCGCCCTCTTCCCCCGGCCCCTGCGGCGGTCCGGCCCTGACCCAGTCGGCGATCCCCCCGCCCCCGGCCGGAGCGCACTGCACGCGGCGGCCCAGCAGGGAATCCGCGTCGCAGTACACCAGCGTCCCCCAGGCGTCGACGGCCCGTACGGCGTGGACCGCACGGGCGGGAATCACCGCGGCGCGCACGCAACGGCCGTGACCGTGACCGTCGATCACCTCGACCGTGCCGGACGCGACGATCACGATCTGCACGGCGGCGTGCGCATGTGCGTGGGTGGTGCCGATCCTTCCCCGGAACGTGAGCCGTCCGGGCTCCAGGGTCACCTTGCCGTTCCACAGCTGCGTCATCGGCGGCACCTGACCTCACACGAGGCAACCTCATCGACACTTGAGATATCCCCCGGTGCGAGGTCTTCGAACAGCCATTACAGGACGGCGTCGCCCGCCGTGACGCGGTCGGTGGCGCCGTAGGCCTCGCTCCCGGCGTCCGTGTCGCGGGTGAAGGTGTGCTGCCCCTCCGCCACCCCGTACACCTGTTGCAGCCGGCAGCCGAGGACCGGCCTGATGCGCTCCACGACCGGCCCGGGCAGCCGGGCGCCGCCGATCTGCACGAGCTGGAGGCTCGACAGGTCGGCCGTGTTCCCTTCGGCGACCTCCAGCCAGGACTGGGCCAGGGCCGGCACCAGCGAGGTGAAGGTGACGCCTTGGCTCTCGATGGCCGCGAAGCACTCGTCGGCGCGGGGCGCGTCCATCAGGACCACGGTGCCGCCGGAGCCCAGGGTCCCCACCACGCCGGGACACCCCCAGGTGAAGTTCAACTCCGCCGGAAGCACCGCCAAGTAGACGTCCGACGCGTCCAGTTCGAGCAGTTCGGCGGCCGCCCGGATCTGGTACGCGTAGTCGTCGTGGGTCCGGGGCATCAGCCGCGCCTGCTCCGTACCGCCGGACAGCAGGAGGAACGCGACGTCGGCCGGATCGGGCGCGGCCGGCGGCAGCGGTTCGGCGTCGACTTGGTCGAGCGCGACGAGCAGCCCTTCGGATGCCCGGGTCGCGGCCCGCCCCGCCCCGGCGTCCAGGACGAAGACCTTGCGCAAGGTGGCGCACTGCGCCACGAGGTCGAGGGCCGGCCGGGTGCGGCCGAGGTCCTCGTACCGGCCGGGCACGACGCAGGCCACGGCTCCGGAGAGCGCGCACAGGTGACGCAGTTCCCCGGGACGGTGCGGGAGCAGCGAGAACACCGGCTGGGCTCCCATGCGGAACAGGGCGAGGGTGACGATCACGAAGGCGGGTCCGTTCGGCAGCCGTACGAGGACCCGGTCACCCGCGGCGATGCCCTGGGCGACGAAGCCCGCGGCCGTCCGGGCCACCCGCCGGCCGAGTTCGGCGTAGGTCAGGCCCAGGGGGCCGTGCACGAGTGCGGTGCGCTCGCCGTGTGCCTCCACGGCGGCGGTCAGCAGGTCCGCCAGGTTCTCGCCCTGCCAGCGGCCCGCCGGCCGGTAGTGCTCCGCCGGCTCCTCGGGCCAGGGCGTACGTCCGTCAAGCACGGCCGGCCTCCCAGGGGAACAGGGGCTCCCCGCCCCGGTGCAGTTCCTCCATCGAGGGGGGCGACACCGGCCCTGCGGAGAGCAGCCTGCCGAAATCCCCGGCCCGGAAAGGGGGCGGGTAATCGGGCGGGAAATCGGCTGGGAAATCAGCCCGGTCGTCGTGCGGGCGGCCGGGCGGGTGAGCGGAGCGGGCCGGCGCGGTCCGGGCGGTGCGATGGATTCGCCCCTCGCTCATGGCACTCCCCCGTAGTCATTCGATCCGGCGAGAGGTCCACAACGGACGCTCGCTCAGTCCATATCTTGCTGACGGTTGCTATACCGGGGGTGAAGGGAGCCATATCCCGGCTACACCCCGCAGGTCAGTGGGCATCCTCAGCGCACCGCACTGAGGAGCCACAGGTGTCCCGCGCCGTGGGCGCGGGGGCCGAATACACCGGATATCTCCCGTCCGCTGCGGCGGGCGAGTTCCCGGGGGTCGGTCAGGCCGAAGGCCCAGCCGTGCGGGGCGAGCCATTCCTGCGGAGCCTCCAGGGTGGAATTCCAGGACGCGCCGACGGCGCGCAGGACCTCGGTCATCGCGGTGCGTTCCAGCGCTTCGCGCAGCGCGCTGTCGAAGTGGTCCGCCACCAGTCGGCCGGCTGCCGCGGACATCGCCGTGATCCCGCTCAGCAGCTGGTCGTTCTCGGTGCGGCTCAGCAGGGGCAGCAGCCCCTCGGCGGCCCAGGCCGTGGGCCGCCACGGATTGAAGCCCGCGGCCCGCAGCGCCCCGGGCCAGTCGCCCCTGAGGTCCGCGGCCACTTCCACCCGCGTGCAGCGGGGTTCCTGGCCGGCCCTGGCCACGACGCCCCGCTTGAAGCGCAGCACGTCGCCCCGGTCCAGTTCGTACACCTCGGTGCCCTGCGGCCAGTCGAGGCGGAAGGCGCGGGAGTCCAGACCCGCGCCCAGCAGGACCACTTGGCGGCACTGCCCGGACGCGGCGCGCAGTTCGTCGTCGAAGAACCGCGTGCGCACCGCGACGAGTTCGCTCATCGCCGACGCCCGCTCCCCCGTGGCCCGCTCCCCCGACGACCGCTCCCCCGGTCGGCGCGGCGTCCGGGGCGGCCCGCCGACCAGCTCGGTCGCCACGTGGGCGACGCGGTCCTCGAAGAGCCGGTCCGCGCGGCGGCTCTCCGCACTGCGTTCCCTGGCCGCGCACAGAGCGGTGAGGAGGCCCGCACCCGTCACGGGCCCCGGCCCCGGTACCTCACGGCCCCGGCCCGGGGGCACGTCGTCCACGCGCATGGTGCGACCCTGCGGCCCGCCTCAGACCCTGGTCAGGGTCTGGGGCAGGGCCGATGAGGACCGGCGCCGGGCGACGGTGCGGCCGTCGGCCGCTCCACTGAGCCTGCGGAGCTCCGTCAGGGTGCGGGCGAGCGAGCGGGCCGTGACGTCGTGGCCCTCGGCGTCCGCCTGACGGAACGCCGCGACCAGCCCGCTCTTCTCCGCCTCGAACCAGAACAGGGCGCTGCGGGCGCCGACTTGGCGCCCGTCCCCCAGCGTACGGACGGCGGCGCGGGCCCGCTGCAGCCACGCGTCCAGGGCCCGGTCGACCGTCGAGCGGCGGTCGGCGGCCGTGCTCTCGGCCTCCGCGCGTTCGGAGGCGAACAGGCGGATCACGGGGGGTATCCGATAGCGCAGCCGCCCGGTGCGATCGGCCTCGCCGACCTCCAGCAGCCGGGCGTCGACCAGCGTTTCGAGCAGGTCCTCGGCCCGGGACTCGTCGGTCTCCAGCACGGCGGCCGCCAGCCAGGCCGGTATCTCCGCGGTCTTCAGCAGCGACAGCCGGCACAGAGCCGTCCGGGCGCCGGCCGCCAGGCGCAGGTAGCTGGGCCGCAGCGAGGACCGGACGTCGATGTCGGCGAGGCGCAGTTCGTCGAGCGGACGCCGGTCGGCGTCGGCGAGCCTGCGCTCCATCTCGGCCAGCGGCCAATGGGGTTTGGCCGCCAGCCGTCCGGCCACCACGCGGACGGCGAGCGGCAGCCGCCCGCACCGGTCGACCAGTGACTCGGCCGTGTCGTGCTCCGCCACGACGCGACCGGGACCGGCCACCCGGCGCAGCAGCGTGAGCGCCTCGCCCTGGTCGAAGACGTCCAGCTCCAGCGATCGCGCGCCTTCCAGGGCGGTGAAGCGGGACCGGGTCGTCACGATCACCCGGCTGCAGGCGGCTCCCGGGAGCAGCGGCCGCACCTGCTGCTCGTGGTGGGCGTTGTCCAGGACGACCAGGACCCGGCGTTCGGCGAGCACGCTGCGGTAGAGCTGGGTGCGCGCTTCCACGGTCTCGGGTATCGGGCTGCCGGGCTCGATCAGTGCCTGGAGGAACCATTCGAGTACCTCGTGGGGGTCCCGCGGGCCGTCCTGCGCCCCGCCCAGGTCCGCGTAGAGCTGGCCGTCGGGGAAGGCGTCGAGGCACAGCCGGCCGGCCTGGACGGCGAGGGCGCTCTTGCCGACTCCCGCGGTACCGGTCACCACGACCGGGGCCGCCCCGACCCGGTCGCCGCACAGCAGGTCGGACAGCTCGCGCAACTGGGGCTGGCGGCCCGTGAAGTCGGCGACGCACGGGGGCAGCATCGCCGGCCGCACCTGGCGCCGGGACTGGACCCGGATCTGCTGGCCGGTGGCGGCGGGGGCGGTGAGCCCCGGGTCCGCGGACAGGATGGACTGGAAGACCTCGGTGAGGGCCGAACTGGGCTCGATGCCCAGTTCCTCGGCGAGGATCTGCCGGCCGCGCTGGTACTCGGCCAGGGCGTCGGCCTGCCGCCCGACCCGGTAGAGCGTGGTCATCAGCTGGGCGCGCAGCCGCTCGCGCACCGGGTAGGCCTCCACGAGGTCGACGAGCTCGGAGACGAGCGCGTCCTGGCGGCCGAGCGCCAGGTCCGCCGCGATGCGCCCCTCCAGCGCGGCCATGCGCGCTTCCTCCAGCCGGGGCAGTTCGACGCGGGCCAGATGCTCGGTCACACCGCCGAGGGCGGGGCCGCGCCACAGCGCGAGCGCCGCGGCCAGGTGTTCGGCGGCGACGGCGTGACGGCGGGTCTTCAGCGCGTCGTAGCCGAGGCCGGCCAGCCGGTCGAACTCGGCGTGGTCCAGGGTGGCGTCGGTCAGCACCAGCCGGTAGCCCGGCCGGTGGCGCCGGATCACCGCGGCGGGGTACAGCAGCTTGCGGAGCCGCGAAACGTACGTGTAGAGCTGCTGGTTGACCGTGGCCGGAGGTGTCGGCCCCCAGGTGACCTCGCGTAAGTGGGCGTCGGAAACGACACGGTTGCCCGCCAGGAGCAGCGCGGCGAGCACTGTCTTGGGCTTCTCCGCGACCAGCGTGATATCCCGGCCTGCCTGACGTATTCCGACCGGTCCGAGAACGCGGAATTCCACTGCTACCCCCCTTGTGTGTGCTGCACGCTCCGGCTCGGCCGACGTCGGGAACGCCCCAGTTCCCTGCCTGCCGCGCCGTCCTACCAGTCCATTCCGAGCCCCACGGGTTGGTTCGGGAATTCAGCTGCGACGAGCCGGTCGAATGACCGCGCACACCGGGGAGACCGAGAACGGCCTGCGAATCGGAAGGACATACGGAACACAGAAATCCACGGCAGCATCTCGACGATACCAGTCGGATATCACACAGCGACAGATCATTCCCACATTGACCGTCATGCATTTCGCATATCCGGAATGGAGCAATCAATTAATGGACCGGCTCCCGGCCGGGGCATGACGCGCGAACGCGACCCCTGTGGGTGATCGAAGGCTTCGATCACCTTGACCATCAGAGGTCGCGTTCGACATGCGGGGTGCCCCGGCTCGCCTTGCCTGGATGGATGGATACCTCGTGAACGGATCAGGTCAGCCGGCGGCCCGTTCGCAGGTGCGCCGCGGCCGGCCGGTCCCGGTCGGGGACCAGATCACGCCTTGCCCTGCGCCGCCGGCGAGGGGGCGGGGGTGCGGGGCAGGACGCTGATGGCGATGAGCACCGCGCCGACCACCATCACGCCGCCGATCGTCATGCCGAGCGCGTAGCCGTCGTTGAGGGCCTCCAGCGTGCCCACATCGCCGGTCTTCTCGTTCGCGGCGGTGCCGAGGGCGGCCAGTCCGATCGCGGCACCGATCTGGCGGGTGCTGTTGACCAGGCCGCCAGCGGTCCCCGCCTCGTGGGGCTCGACTCCCGCGGTGGCGAGGTTGAGCATCGGGGCGAGGCAGAGGCCGAAGCCGATACTGGCGACGATCGACGGACCCAGGACGTCGACGGTGAAGGAGCCGTCGGCGCTGATCAGGCCGAACCAGGCGAACCCGATCCCGGTCAGCAGACCGCCGGCGAGCAGGATGAACCGCGGAGCGATCTTGTAGCCGAGCTTGATGGCGATGACCGACCCGACGATCACACCGATCGCGAAGGGCAGGAACTGGACGCCCGTCTTGGCCGGCCCCGTCCCCAGCACGCGCTGGAGGTAGAGGGACACGAAGTAGAAGGCCGACGCCATGGCGCCACCGAGCAGGAGGTTGAAGACGTTCGCGCCCACGACCGAGCGGTTGGAGAACAGTCCGAGCCGGATCAGCGGGTCGCGGGCGGTGGTCATCTCGACGTAGACGAAGGCGGCCAGCAGCACGACGGAGATCCCCAGCGCCGTCAGCGTCTCGGAGGAGGACCACGGGTGCTGGTCGGTGCGGACGACACCGAAGACGAGCAGGGTCATGCCGCCGGTGGCCAGGACCGCGCCCAGCACGTCCGGACGGCCGCGGCTGGCGATGGGCCCGTCGGCGACGACGCCGCGCCAGGTCAGGAACAGCGCGATGGCGGCCATGGGCACGTTGACGAACATCACCCATTCCCAGCCCGCGTACTCGGTCAGCAGGCCGCCGATCAGGACGCCGAAGGCGCCGCCCGCCGCGTTCATCGCGCTCCACACGCCGAACGCCTTCACGCGCGCCTTACCCGAGGGGAAGGTCGCGGTCAGCAGCGCCAGCGCGGCCGGAGCCAGCATCGCGGCCCCGACGCCCTGCACGGCGCGGGCGGCCACCAGGTGACCCGGTTCCGTCGCGAAGCCGCCGATGAGCGAGGCGAGGCCGAAGACGGGGAGCCCGATCATCATGAGCCGCTTATGGCCGTACCGGTCCGCGATCTTGCCGCCCAGCAGCAGCAGGCCGCCGAAGGTGAGGGCGTAGGCATGGATCACCCAGGTCAGGCCGACTTCACTGAAGCCCAGACTGGACCCGATCTCCGGGAGTCCGACGTTCACGACCGACAGGTCGAGGGAGACCATGAACTGCACGACGGCCACCGCGGCAAGGGTGAGCCCGGCCTGCGCACCACCGTCGGTGGCTGATGCCTCGTTCGTTAATTCCGTGTTTGTCACAGCAACCCAGTCCCTCTGTGATCCCAAGTGTCAGGTGAGTTTCCGAACTCGTTCTAAAATTAACACCAGGACCCGCTCGCTGTCGAGCGCAGGGGTCGAAGGCGCCCTGTCGGGCTAGTGCATGATGGAGCGATGTCTCCCAACGCAGCACCTCACGGCCGTGTCGGCCGCCCCCCTGTCACGTCCCGCGCGCAGATCCTGAGCGCGGCCCGCCGGCTCATCGACCGGGACGGCTGGGACAAGCTGACGATCCGCCGGCTGGCAGGCGAGATCGGCATCGGGGCGACGACCCTGTACCACCACGTGCGGGACAAAGAGGACTTGCTGCTCCTGCTGATCCATGAGCACGCGGACCAGATCCCGCACCCCGATCTGCCGGCCGAGCCGCGCGAGCGCATCATTACGGCCGCCACCGCGATCCACGACTCCCTCGCCGCATGGCCGTGGGCCGCCGAAGTCCTGACCACCGACGGCTTCATCATGCGACTGGGCGACTCGGCCCTGTGGCTGGTCGAGGTCATCCTGGCCGGGGCCATCGACCACGGATGCACGCCCGCCCAGTCCGTCTACGTCTTCCGCAGCATCTGGTACTACACCGTCGGCGAGATCCTGGTCCGCGCCCACTCCGCGCGGGCGATGGCGAACGACGAGGTCCCGGTCTCCCGGGAGTTCAGCAGCCAGCTGGCGGCCCAGCTGCCGCGCCTGGCCGCCCTGAACGACCAGTGGGCGAAGCTGGCCTCGCAGGACACCTACCCCCAGGCGCTGCGGGCCTTCGTCGACGGACTGCTCGCGCAAGCCACGTCCACGGCCCCCCGCCGGCAGGACCGCTGACCCCCCGAGCCGTACCCCGTACGGGAGTCGGGCCGCTTGGACGCCGCGCGGCAACACGAAGACGCGCCCGCGGAGAACCCTGGGGTTCGTCCGCGGGCGCGTCTTCGCCGCGAGAGTCAGATCAGGAGATCAGGAGGGCAGCCATCCCTCGACGAACATCTGCCGTGCCTTCGCCCGCTGCAGCTTCCCGCTGGTCGTCTTGGGAATGCTGCGCTTGGGGACCAGGTGGATCGCGACGGCCCGCACACCGGTCCGGGACGTGACGGCGGCCGTGATGGACCGGCGCAGCGCCTCGTGCTGCTCGGCCTCCAGCTCCGTCTCGACGATCAGGTGCAGCTCCTCCGAGTCGCTGCGCTCGTCCCGGTAGCCCACCGCGATCACGGCGCCGAGGCGAACCCCGGGCACGGTCTCCGCGGCCTGCTCGAAGTCCGACGGGATGTAGTTGGCGCCCCTGATGATGATCAGGTCCTTGGCCCGGCTGGTGATCCGCAGGTGGCCGTCGCGCAGATAGCCGACGTCACCGGTCTTCCACCAGTCCGGCGCGTCGATCGCCTCCGCGGTCGCCTCCGGCAGGTTGAAGTATCCGGTCGTGCGCGAGGGGCTGCGGAACTGGACGTGCCCGATCCCGTTCTCGGCCAGGGGCTTGCCCTCGCCGTCCACGATGCGGATCTCCGTACCGTCCACCGGCTCACCGCAGTCGACGATCTGCAGCGCGTCCGCGCTCTGCGGGTCGACGTCGACCGCACGCCCCTCGGTGGCGGCGGCCTGCCGGTCGATGGAGTCGTACGCGAACTCCGCGTCCGGCCGCGTGTAGGTGAGGGCCAAGGTGGCCTCCGCCATGCCGTAGCCGGCCGTGAACGCGGTGCGCGACAGCCCCCAGCGGGCGAACCGCTCGGTGAAGCGCCGGACGGTGACCGGCTGGATGGGCTCCGCTCCGCAGATCGCCACGCGCCAGCTCGACAGGTCCACGCCCTCCAGCTCCTCGTCGCGCACGCGGGAGGTGACGTAGCCGTAGGCGAAGTTCGGGCCGGACCCGAACGCGCCGCGGTACTTGCTGATGAGCTGCAGCCACTCGGCCGGGGCGCGCAGGAACCGGGTCGTCGGCATGAGCACCGAGTTGCCGCCGCCGTAGATCGGGGTCAGGAGGCCGGTGATCAGACCCATGTCGTGGTAGAGCGGCGCCCAGCTGACCGTCGTGTCCTCGCGGGACGCGGCAAGCGCCCTGACGATCTGTTCGCAGTTCGCGACCAGGCTCTCGTGGGAGATCATGACGCCCTTGGGCGTGCCCGTCGAGCCGGACGTGCACTGGATCAGCGCCAGCTGGTCACCACGGTCCGGCAGCCGGATGGGCGCCATCGGCGCGTCGCTGGAGGTGGCCCGTGCGTACAGCTCGGCGCCGTCGAGCAGCTGGGTGTCGCCGACGTGGGGAAGGTTCGCGATCACCGCTGCCGTGGTGATGATCGCGGTGGGCCGCAGGTACCCCACGAGCTCCTTCAGCTGGCCTTCGAACCCGGCCGCACCTCCGAAGGTGATGGGCAGCGAGATCGCCGTCGGCATGGCGCCGAGCAGCTGGGCCCCGAAGAAGGACGTGATGAACTCCGCGCCGGTCGGCAGGCAGAACAGCACCCGGTCTCCGTGCCCGACACCCTTCTCCGCGAGGGCCGCCGCACACCGCGCGGCCGCCTCCAGGAGGACGTCGTAGCGCAGCGTCTCCTCCTGGCCGGGCTGCGGTATCAGGGTCACCCCCGATGCGTCGGAGCCTCGTTCTGCCTCTGCCACCAGGGCGTGCAGGATGCTCGGGAAACGCGGTCGAAGCGTGGTCATCCGATGTTCTCCTCGAGAGCGGTGCTGAGCGGGTCGACGGTCCACGGCTGTACCGAGACGTCGTCGGCGACGATGCGGGCGGGGAGCAGCCCGTGTCGGGCGGACAGGTCCCTGGCGGCCAGCACGCCGGCCGAGGTGAGACCGCCGTAGGACGGACTCGGCGTCTCGGGCTCCAGGCCGAGCAGGATGGTTTCGGCCAGGCAGGAGTACAAGATGCCCGGGGGCAGCGTGATGCCGGGGAAATCGGGCGTCTGCCCGTTCGGAAGCTGGATCCGGCCGCCGGACACGAGCTCCACGTTCGCCAGGCCGTGCACGGCCGGGTGGACGTCACCGGGGACCGCGAGATCGCAGACTAGGACCTTGCGGTCGCCGGCGAGGTGACTCGGCAGGATCACCGGGTCGGCCGAGTTGGTGGCGCTGACCACGATCGGGCAGTCCCGCAGGGCGTCGAGGTCCTCGGCCACGGAGACGTCCACGAGGTGGGAGAGCCGGTCGCCGACCGCCGCGAGGCGCCGACCGGAACCGGGCCGGCCGACCAGCAGCAGCGAGTCGCAGTACGGGGCGATGAGTTCGGCCATCACCGCGCCGATGTTGCCGAGACCGCCGACGATGCCGACGCGGCGCTCGCCGGGGCCGGACCGGGCCAGCTGCTGGAGCAGCAGGTCGTAGGCGCAGGCGGCGGTCAGCGAGTTGCCCGAGGTCACCCGGAGGTCGCTCTCCACCACGTCGCGCCCGGCATTGGTGACGATCGAGGTGTGGCCCCCGAGGCCGATCACCTCGGCGCCGAGGGAGACGCCCAGCTCCACCGCGTCGAGCACGGCCCGGCGCAGCCACGACCGCTGGCCCGCCCGCAGTGCGGCATTGGCCTGGGCGGCGGTGAACGGGGCGGCCACCATGATGACCTCGACCTCGCCCTGGGTCGCGGACTTGATGTGGTGGCGGGCGACCTCGTACGGGTCGAACTCGCCCCACATCCGGTCGAGCGCGGCCTCGCACTGCTCGGCCGACCAGTCGGCCAGCTCCGGCGCCATGGTCGAGAGCTTGCTCGGGACGTCCATGTTGGCGAGGAACGCGACGCGCTGGATGCCGCCGTTGGCCGGGCGGTGGAGCACCGGCCGGTCACGGCGCGGCAGCGGGACGTGCTGGCGCGGCTGCCAGGCGCCGGCCGCCGGCACCGTCAGGTGTTCGAGCAGGGTGGCGTACTCGCCGTGGGCGAGCAGCCGCGCGACCTCGTCGAACGCGACGCCGATGCGGTCCACGTCGGCGGGCTCCAGCAGCGCCGACGGCTGGACCCGTACGGTCGTGCCCGCGGACAGGGTGGGGATGACCCGGATCCGGTGCTCGTGCAGCATCCGGCCGGCGATCAGGAAGCCGAGCGACTCGGAGTCGATCACTGCGCGCAGCATGGCCGAGTCGGGCTGCGGCACGGCGAACTCGACGCCCAGGAGCAGGCCCCGGCCCCGTACCTCGACGACGGCGTCCGGCCAGCGTTCCGCCACCTCGGCCAGCCGGTCCCGCAGCAGCGCGCCCGTCTCGACGATGCGGTCGCGGTACGCGACGGAGAGGTCCAGCGCGGCCGTGGCGATCCGCGACGAGAAGTCGTCGTCGGCGAAGGTGGAGGTGTGGTGGCGGCCGAAGTCGGCCACGTACCGGCTCTCGGACACGAGCAGCGCGGAGACCTTGGCGAGACCGCCGCCGAGGGACTTCGAGAACAGGTAGTAGTCGGCGACCACACCGGAGCCCTCGGACGCGAGGAAGGTGCCCGTGCGGCCCATGCCGCACTGGATCTCGTCGAACACCAGCGCGGCCTCGTGCCGGTCGGCCAGCTCGCGCAGGGCGGCGAGGGTCTCGACCGGGACCTCGCGCACCCCGGATTCGCCCTGGATGGGCTCGACGAAGCATGCGGCCAGCGGTGACAGGTGGCGGACGGCGGAGTGCGGGACCCCGGCGGCGTCGATACGGACCGAGTGGACCGGGACGCGCTCGGAGTCGAGCGCGGTCACCACCGCCTCGGGCGTCCAGTCGTGCAGCCGCCGGTGCTGCGGCCCCGGTACGTGCAGGTCCTCGGGGGCGTTGCCACCGTGCGTCAGCGTGCCCGCGGCGGCCGACTTGCCGTGGAAGGCGTCGCGCAGCGAGACGAAGACCGGGTCCAGCTGCCGCAGGGCGGCGATCTGGTCCAGGGCCTCGGTCAGCACCGCCGCGCAGGGGCGCCCTTCCGCGGGCCCGCTCGCGCACGGGACGTCCGCGAGACCGTCGCGCCGCACGCGCCGCAGGGCTACCTCGTACTCCTCCTGCAGTGCGCCGAGCCGACGCCGGTGCTCGACCGTCGCGTGCTTGACCGCGCCTTCCACCGCATCGGCGCCGGTGCTGCCGAGGGTGACCACGTAGCTCGAACCGGTCGTGGCGCCGACGATCTCCGAGAGCCGCCGGGCCAGCTCGGCCGCGCCCGTGCGGATGCTCGCCTGGGCGTTGAAGGGGGTCTGCTCGTCGAAGCACTGCCGCGCCACCGCCAGCAGCTGGGGGTGGTTGTGCCCGAACAGCGACGAGCCGGCGCCGCCGACCAGGTCGAGGACCTCGGCGGTCTCGGAGCCGTCCGCTCCGCCCAGCGGTTCCATGGTCAGGTGGTCACCCTGGCCGGCCCGGTAGGTCACGTCCAGGTTGAGGGCACGGAAGAGCCTGGCGAGCTCCGGCCGTGCGTATCGCGCGAAACCAGAATCGGCGTTCATGCGTCACTGTCTCCTTGCCCGACCCGCACCGTCAGCGACGCGGAGACCTCGTCCACGACGTCACGCAGTGTCTGCATCGCAGCTGCTTGTTCATCCGAAATGTGCACGTCGAACTTGGATTCCATTTCGACGATCAAGGTGATAGACCGGATGGAATCGAGGCCGTAGTCCACCAGCGGGACGTCGGGGTCGAGTTCAGGTACCTGCAGCTCGCGACGGAACAGCTCGTCGACGACCTCGAGAATGTCGCGGTTCATTTTTCTTTCCCCATTCGAACACTATTCCTTCGGCCGATACGGGCTCAGAAGGACATGGCGGATCGCAGAGTTCAGCGCCGTATCGCCACGGCGAACGAGAGCTCCGCCCCCGAGCGGACCCACACCGGTACCGGTTCGTCCCGGTACGACGCGATCAACGCGTCGCCGGACTGCCTGAGTTCGATCCGCCAGAACAGGAACTCGCCCAGTGTGCCGATGCCGTTCAGAGCCTTGAAAGCTGCTTCCTTGGCAACGAACAGATCGCGCGCGGTGTACTCCCCGGCCGGCGGGAGCAGCATGTGCCGCTCCCGCTCACGAAGGACGAATGCGGCCATGCGAGGAGTGACGGTCTCACTCTCGATGTCGACACCGACCGCCTCGGCGCCGGGGACCACCACCGCGACCGCCAAGTGATCGGTGTGGGAGATCGATCCGGCGAAACCCCGCGGGAAGCGCGGCCGCCCGTCGGGTTCACGGGGCACGATCCGGTCGGCCGATCCGGCGCGGGCCAGAACCGTGGCGGCCGCGCACCGGCCCGCCACGGACTGCTGAGCCGGCCCGTGGGGCGACGGCACCGGGTGGAACTCGATCCATGTGTCCGGTGCGAGGCCCTCGGGTAAATCCGGCTCACCAGCCACCACGTGTCCTTGTGTCCTTCAGCTGGCCAGGGCCAGGACGTGACCCGTCAGCGAGTCGATCGAGCGGAGCACCTCCGGCTGGACGTCGTCGTCCCACTCGAACCCGAACTCGTCCTCCATCGCCACCAGCAGGCTCACCAGTGCGGTGGAGGGCAGTCCGGCCTCGCGCAGCGACACGGAGTCCAGGGAACCGCCGACGAAGCGGTCACCACCGAGGCCGACGAGCAGTCCGCGGATGCGCTGACGGACTTCGACTTCCTTGTCAGACACGCGATTCCACTTCTTCGATGAGCTTGGCGATGGTCACCTGGAAGCCCTCGGGGTCGTCCAGGAAGGGCACGTGGCCGGCGTTCGGCACGATCTCGCAGCGACCGTCCGGGAACAGCGCGGCCACATCGCGGGCGCGCTGCGGGCTCAGCAGGATGTCGTCGTCACCGACGTAGATCACCGTCGGCTGGGTGACCTGGGCCAGCAGCTCGGAGCTGGCGTCACCGGTGACCGCGCGGCGCAGGCCGTTGGCGAGGTCCTCGGCGGTGGACATCGCCAGGAAGCTCTCCCGGAAGCCGAGGAAGCCGGGGGTGCCGCCCTCCTCGTTCATCTCGCCGCTGACGACCTCGGCGTAGATCTGGTTGTACAGACCGGTCATGCCGTGGTCCTGCAGCGTCTGGAGCCACGACTTGTTCAGCATGCGGTGGCGGCGCATGTTCTTGACGCCGAAGACCGGGCCGGCCAGCACCAGGCCCTTGATCCGGTCCGGGTGCGCGATGGCCAGGTCACGGGCGAGCTGGGTGGAGGCGGAGGTGGCGACCAGGTAGGTCGACTCGATCCCCAGTGCGTCGAGCAGCCCGATCACATCGGCCGCGTGCTCCTCCCAGGTCGGCTCCTCGTCGTGGTGCGAGGACTTGCCGTGGTTGGCCATGTCGTAGCTGATGACACGGTGGCTCTGGACGAGGCCCTCGACGTGTGCGCGCCAGAACGGGGCGGTGATGAAGAAGTTGTTGAGCAGGGTGATGGCGGGGCCCTCGCCGTTGGACTCGTAGTAGAGCTCCACGCCCTCCCGGGTACGGATCCGCTCGGTGCCCTCCTGGTAGGAGAGGTCGTAGGGGCCCTGGACTTCGGTTTCCGACATGGCTTTCGCCCTTTCTAGTTACTGGCGAGTTCGGCGCCCGGAAGGACACTCGCGAATCCGGCGACCACGTCGGCCGCCGACGTCTCCTGTGAGACGGCACTGCAGGACTGGCCGCAGTACAGGGCCATTTCCTCGATACGGCCGGTGGTCGCCGTGGTCGGCACCGCCGAGCTGAACCGCGGGACCAGGTACGGCTTCCCCTCGACCACCGTCTTGCCGATGAACTTCTTGGGCTGGTCGGGGTCGGCGGTGACGGCCGTGGCCAGCACGCGGTGGCGCCGGCCCGTCCAGCCGATCTCGTAGACATCGGTGATGACGGTGTCGGTCTCGTCGGCGGCGGTCACCGCCGACTTGAACTGACTGTGGGCCCGCGATTCGTGTGCGACGACGAACGCGGTCCCGAGCAGTACGCCGTCGGCTCCGGCGGCGACGGCCCGCTCGGCCTCGGCCGGCGATCCGATCCCGCCCGAGGCGACGATGCAGGCCTCCGGCAGCCGCTCGCGCAGGGCGGCGACCAGGTCGTCGCGCTGCGAGGTGCCGAGGAGGTGACCGCCGGCCTCGACGCCCTGGGCCACCACCACGGCGCCCCGCTCGGCCGCGTGAACCCCGTCCTCGACGGTCCCGACCTGGACCACCAGGTGCCGGCCCGCCGCGACGACGCGCTCGAAGACCGCGTCGTCGGGCATGCCGAACAGGGACACGTACACGTTCTGCGGCGTCTCGGCGAGCACCTGCGCCAGCTGGCGGTCGAGCTCCTCCGGCCCGACCACCTCGGGGATCAGGTTCACTCCGACGGGGCGGTCGGTGCCGGTGGTCAGCCGGTCGAGGATGGCGGACAGCGCCTCGTCGACCAGTTTGTAGCCGCCCACGCAGCCTCCCGCGCCGGCGTTGGACACCGCACAGGCGAGTTCCGCGCCCGCGACACCGCCCATGCCCGACTGCAGGAGGCCCACTTCGAGGCCGAGCACCTCTGCCAGCGAGGAACGCATCAGCGCACGCTTTCGAGCGCCGACACCGCCGCTTCGGCGCTGCCGAACCGCTCGGTCAGGGTGTGCACCCAGCGCTCCAGGCCGAAGGCGAGGCAGCTGGTGTGCGCCGTGTCCCCGCCCGCCTGGATCTCGCACCGCTCACCGAAGAAGTTCCGGTGGTAGTTGACGGAGCCGATCGCCAGGCCGTTGACGGTGAACTCCTCCTTCACCGGGAAGAGCTTCTGCATCTTCGCCTTGCCGCCGTTCTTGTCGAAGAACGGGTCGGTGGCGACCTCCAGCTTGAGGTCCAGACCGAGCTCGGCGCACAGGCCCGTCACGGCTTCCTTGGCGCGCACGAGGTGGCTCTTCGCCGCCTCCTCCGGTCCGATGCAGACGATCTCCCGCATGGAGAAGCCGAGCAGCCGCTGAAGACCCTGGTAGTGGTCCTCGTTGCGGAAGCAGGTGCCGACCGTGGTCCGCAGCGTGCCCTCGGCGGGCAGCGTGGATCCGGCCAGGTCGAGGTAGATCGAGTAGCACGCCGCGGAGGGCAGCGCGAACGCGGTCGGCTCCATCACCTCGGTGGGCATCCGGTCCACCGGCCGGGGCGTCTCGGCCAGGTGGGCGCCGAGCCGCTGCGGGTCGAGCCGGGTCGCGGCGAGGCCCAGGTGCGGGAAGTTGTCGTAGTAGTCGAAGGTGTCCAGGTCCTTGCAGCGCATCAGGAACGGGAACCGGAACTCCGGTGCGTCCCAGGACTCCGCATAGCGCAGGACCAGCGCGTCGAAAGCCCGCAGCAACCGCAGCTGGCTGCCGTTGAGAACTCCCAGGCCGTTGTCGGTTGCTGTGGTCATCGCGCCGCTTCCTTCTTGAAGAATCGTGCTTCGAGCGCATCGAGCGTGCGGAAGTCGTCCAGATCCAGGTCTTCCGGATCGATCGACTCGCCGGTCAACTCCTCCAGGAGGAAGATGAACTCGACGAAGGCCAGCGAGTTGATGGCCCGGCTGTCGATCAGGTCCAGGTCATGGGTCAGCTGGTCGAGCTTGGGGTTGCGGCCCAGGATGAACTCCTGGACCGCCTGCATCGGGTCGGTCATCGCTTGATCGTTTCCCTGCCTACGCCGGACTTGGAGAGGAACTTGCGGGTCCGCTTGAGCACCTGCTCGTGCGCCTCGTTCCGGGCGGGGTGCTCCAGCGCACGCCGGCGCAGCGCGAGCGCGTCCGGGATGCCCGCGTCGCGGTAGGCGGCCGGGTTGTAGAGGGTGCCGATGCTGTACTGGAGGTAGTTCTCCAGGTACTCGGCGACGACCGGCGCCTCTTCGGGGTCGCGCTTGACGACCTGGCCGAGCAGGTTGGTGAAGATCATCCGGCCGAAGGCGACGTGGCGGCTCTCGTCCTGGTGGTGCACCCGGTTGATCTCACGGGCGATGTGCGGCAGCGTCTGGTCGGTAGCCATGTACGCGTTGTAGTAGTCGACGATCTCCTCGAAGATGAGGATGCGCGCGAACACGATCAGCTCGCGGGCGACCGGCGAGAGGTGCTCCACCGAGTCGGCCTTCAGCGTCGGCTGCGCCGGGTACAGCTTGCCGCCGTAGCGCAGGCAGAACTGCGCGAAGAACCACATGTGCTCGTTTTCCTCACCGATGAAGTGGTGCAGGAACTCCGAGACGTCCGCGTAGGTCCGGTCGTGAATGCGCATCACGACCTCGCTCATCAGCTCACGGATACCGTGGATGTTGAGACTGAAGAAGTTGATCGCCTCGTACCGGGTGAGCGCGATCTGCTGCTCACGCGTCAGCTCGTCCCACATCGGCGTGCCGGCCAGCGTGGTCAGGTTCTCGCTCATCCACGGCATGTCAGGCTCGATGGCGTCGGGCCAGTCAAACATCGTGTACGGGTTGTAATAGCCGGATTCGGCCATGTTCTCCAACCGGTCCAGCTCAAGCACGACCGGTTCGATTTCACGTACCGCCATTTTTATTCGTCCTTCCAAACGCAGTGGTGCGAGAGTTCAACTTCAGCGAGCCGATCGAATATCTGCGTGCACATGGGCCGGCAGTCGTGAACCACATTCGTGATAGCCGAAGGAGGCGTTACCGGAGGCAGTGGACGGGATCACCTTGTTGTAGATCGACCCGAGGCACAGCTCCTGGAAATCCTGGGTGTTCGGCGACAGTCGCGCGGCCAGCTGCGCCTTGGCGATGTCGATGGTCTTGAAGACACCGTCCTCGTCCTCGACCTCCACGCACGCGTGCGGCAGGTCGAGGGCGCCGCCGAGCACTCCGCAGAACCAGCCCCGCTTCGCCTCGGCCCGGTAGCCCGCCGCACGGAACCGCTCGGCCAGCAGCAGGCTCGCGGCGATGCAGCTCGTCGCGCCCAGATCGTGTACCAGCTTGTAGTCCGCCTGCATGGCGACCGGGATCATCTGCCAGCGATAGCCGGAGTCGAGGTACTCCCGGGTCAGGTTCCGCAGCTCGGATGAGACCAGCGGAGTCCGCGCGCCCGTCGTGGTGATCGTGGCCGCGTACTCGGCCGACCCGGAGCTCGGCCCCGGCGCCGCGCCGCCGGCGATGCTTCCGCCGAACCGGACGACGTCGGGTGCCTCGAAACGCCAGGGGGCGACCCCCTCGCACTCGGCGCACTCGAGCCGGACGCGGAAGTCCCACGCCTTCGGGCGCAGCAGGTCCTCGACCGAGCGGCCGGCGAAGCGGAACAGCAGGCGGAAGGTGAGCTCCGGCTGCGTGTTCCCCTTCTGCGAGTACATTCCGAGGTTGTACAGATCGTTCGCGTCGAAATGACGCACGCCCGACCGGTCCTCGAACGGCAGACCCGCGTCCACGAGCCTGTCCATATCGACCGGGTCACAGCGCAGCATCTCCTGCGCCACGGATTCCGACTGGGTTTTGCTGGAATATTCGGCGGGAATGAATTCAATAGAATTCGCCACCTTTTCCCAGGGTGTATCCGAGGCTACAGTTTCGTGTGACACAGCCTATCCCTCCAGGCAAAACGACCGCGCCGACGACCCGGTGCCTATCCTTGCGACCATTCCAGCCAGCTCTTCTGCTGAATCTGCGGAACGAACTCGACGGTACCAGCCACGGTTCGGGCCGCAACAGATTAACTTCACATACGTCACCATGCGTTTTACATATACGCATTGGAGAAATAAATGCGGGCCGGACCCCCCTGCTACCCATCACCGAGCCGTTTCAGTGCTGCCGCTCGGCCCGCGACGGAAAAGCGCCTCCGACCACGGCGGGAACAAAGACCTCGGAGATCCTCGTTCCCGCTGGTCAGAGGCACTTCGTCCGGATACGACCCCGCCTCAGGCGGCCGGATCCGGCCCCGTCACCCTGCCGTTCCGGCGGTGGCGGCGGCCGTGGCCACGGAGGTCAGCTCACCGTTCTCGTAGCGCCGCTTGCACTCGCGGCGCTGCACCTTGCCACTGGAGGTCTTCGGCAGCGACCCGCGCCGTACGACCAGGACGTGGTCCGGGGTGATCCGGTGCCGGTCCCGGATGCTGTCGTACACGCGCCGGTGCACGGTGTCGGCGCCCACGGAGTTGAGGAGCCGGCCGTCCGCCTCGACGACCACCACGAGCCGCTCGCGCTCACCGTCCTCGCAGGAGAAGGCGGCCGCGCTGTTCGGGTGCAGACCCGGTACGGAGCGTTCGGCGGACAGCTCGAAGTCCTGCGGGTAGTGGTTGCGGCCCTTGCGGATGATGACGTCCTTCAGGCGCCCGGTGACGTACAGCTCGTCCCCGTGCAGGAATCCGAGGTCACCGGTGCGCAGGTGGTCGCCGTCGGGCGCGTCCTCGCCCGCGATGCGGGCGCGGAAGGTCTCCTCGCTCGCCTCGGGGCGGCCCAGGTAACCGGCCGCCACACAGGGGCCGTTGATCCAGATCTCGCCGACCCGTCCCTCGGGAAGGGCCCGCAGCGTCGCCGGGTCCACGATCCGGATCCGGGTGCGGCCGGCCGTTGCGCCGGTGCTGACCAGGGGTACGGCTCCCTCGGCGCCCTCCCCGAGGGGCTGTACCGTGCCGTCGCGCAGGGCCTCGGAGGACACCCACAGCGCGGTGGGCTCCTGCTCGGGGGAATGGCCGGTGGTCTTGAGGGTGTTCTCCGCCAGGCCGAACCCGGGGCACATGGCGCGCGAGTTGAAGCCGTACGGCGCGAACGCCTCGGTGAACGCGCGGATGGTCGCCCAGCGCACGGGCTCGGCGCCGTTGGCCGCCACCCGCCAGCGGGACAGGTCCCCCACGGCGCCGACCTTGCCCTCCGCGGCGGCCCGCGCGCACAGCTCGTAGGCGAAGCTGGGCGCGGCGGAGTGCGTTCCGCCGAATCTGGCGATGGCTTCGAGCCAGCGGGTGGGGCGGCGGATGAAGGCCTCGGGGGCCATCAGGTACGAGGGGATGCCCGCGCACAGGGGCATGACCACGCCGAACAGCATGCCCATGTCGTGGAAGTGCGGCAGCCAGCTCACCACGGTGCCGTCCGGCTCGCAGGGGCATATCTCGTCGGTCTCGGCCACGTTCGCCAGGAAGTTGGCGTGCGTGACCACGACCCCCTTGGGGTCCCCGGTGGAACCGGAGGTGTACTGGAGCAGCGCCGTGTCCTGCGGGCCCGGGGACGGCGGCTCGGGGGCGTCGGCGTCGTACACGAGGGTGTCCGTGGCCAGCAGGGTGAGCCCGGCCAGGGCGGTCATGTCACCGAAGTTCTCCTGGAGGTCGCGGGCGACCTCGGCGGTGGTGAGGACGGTGGAGGTGCCGGCGTCGTCGGCGATCCGGCGCAGGCGCTCGACCTCGTCGCGGCGCCGGGGCACCTGCACGGGGGCACTGGCCACCCGCCCGTACATGCACCCGAGGAGGGTCCGTACGAACTCCAGGCCCGCGGGGTACATCAGCACGGCGCTGCTGCCGGAGAGTCCCGCGGCCGCGAACGCGGCGGCGCGCGGACCGGCCTGGTCGTGGAGTTCGCGGTAGGTCAGCGTCTCCTGGGGCACCTCGCCGTCCCGCAGGAAGACGTAGGCGGTGACGTCGGGTTGTTTCTCGTTGCGTAACCGCAGGGCGTCGGGGAGGGTGCGCACGTCTGCGGTCGAATGGCTTCCGGTAGTGCTCACGGTCAGATCTCCTTGTAGGCCGGTCATCGTGCACGGAGCCGGGTGGTGGGGGGCGGGCCTGGGCGGCATGCGGCGTCCGGGGCCGGACGGCCGGCAGCACGGCGCCGCTCGTCTTCATTGCGGAACGGCACGTCGGTGCACGTCCCGTGCGGATGCGGTCTGGACGGTGGCGGGGGCGCCCCGGCCCCACCCGGGTCGGCTCTGGGAGCACCCCGCCTAGTGCTGTGACCGGAAAGGTCCACCGGGTCGCGCCGCCCGGCACGGCACCTCGCTGCGTTGTCGGACCGTGCACGTACGTCCGGTACGAGCCGCGGGCCTCCGCCTTGCGATGCACCGCACCGGACAACACGACCCGGCGAACCTTCCCGGCCACAGCACTAGGCGCTGTCTCTTCCGGATCTTGCCGGGCCCCCGGCGTCTGGCACCGCACCTGGCCGCGTTGTCGGGACGTCCGGGTACGTCCAGTACGCGGCACGCCCCTCCGCCTTGCCATGCACGGCACCAGACGCCGCGGGCTCGGCCGACAAGATCCGAAAGAGACGACCTAGTTCGGCACCGGTACCGACGTCAACGTCCGTTCCAGCGCCGCCAGTACTTCGCGTGTGGCCTCCGCGGCCGCGGGGACGACGTCGGCCAGGAGGAGGTAGCCGTGCACGAGGCCCGGCGCCGGAACGTGCTCCACGCTGACGCCGCTGGCGGCCATGCGCGCCGCGAGTTCGACGCCCTCGTCGTGCAGCCCGTCGAATTCGGCCGTGCCGATCACCGTCGGCGCCAGGCCGCGGTGGTCGGCGTTGATCAGGTCGATCGCCGGGTCGCTGGCGTGTTCCGGATCGGTCACGTACTGCTCGTAGTACCAGCGCAGGTCGTCGAGGTCCGCCAGGTATCCCGACGCGTACTTGTGCAGGGATGGCGAGGTCATGCTCGGGTCGGCGGGCGGATAGACCAGCAGCTGCGCGGCGAACGTGATGCCGTCGTGGTCGCGGTGGTGCAACGCGATCCCCAGGGCCAGCCCCGCTCCGGCGCTGTCACCTGCGATCACGTGGTCGCGCCCGGGGAACTGGCCGGCCGCCCACTCGGAGGCGGCGATGCCGTCCTGGAGCGGGCCGGGATAGGGGTGTTCCGGCGCGCGGCGGTAGTCGACGGAGACGACGACCGCTCCGAGGGCGGCGGCGATGCGACGGCACACCCCGTCGTGGGTGTCGACGTCGCCGACCGTCCAGCCCCCGCCGTGCAGGAACGTCACGAGGCGGCCCCGGTCGGTGACCGGGAGGTACGTCCGCACACGGAAGCGCCCGCCCCGGCCGTCGATCAGCTGGTCCGACACCGCGGCGACCGGTTCCGGCTGGGCGCCACCGCAGGTGCGCGCCGCACTGTCGGCGTACCTGCGGCGCACTTGTGCCACGGTGAGGGTGCGCGCCGGTGCGGGCCGGTCGACGGCCTGCCATTGGATCAAGGCGCGGATGAAACGGTCCATGGGCACGGGATTCTCCTCGGATCACACCAGCGAAGGGTTCAGCGGTTCGAACCCGCGAAGCCGGTGGTGCGGGAATCGCGGGCCGCGTGGTCAAGGTCAACGCGTCGACGCGGAAGCTGTGTTGACGAGTTCGCCCTCCCCATGCGGTGCGGCGGGAGCCGGCCGACCGGTGACTGCCCGCACCGGGAGGCGGCAACGTGGCCGCACAGCATGAGGGGGACTCCCCGACCCGGACCCGCCCGGATTCCGGTGCGCGAAGGGCGCCGTCGCCGGGTGTCGTGGCGCCGGTGTCGGGATTACTCGTAGGGGGCGCCGCGGCAATCGGCCCGGTGGACGTTCGCGCATGCCTGTTTCCCGCACGATCCAGGCTTCGCGGGCGTCAGCCGGGCGCCCGCCACGGCGGGGCGTCACCCGGGCCGGAACGCGGGTTCCGGCGTCGGGGTCACGCCGTGACGTCGGCCGGCAGGGCGAAGTCCGTGGTGACCTCGGTCCACTCCGGAACCGACTCGATCTCGACCACGGCAGCGGTCAGCGAGTAACCGCCACCGGTACCGACCAGCAGCAGGAAGTCACCGGGGTTGACCTCCTTCGTCTCCACCAGGCGGGCGACGGCCGCGGTCAGGTCGCCGGCGCCCAGGTGCCCGGTGTAGCGGCCCCAGTTCCACAGCGTGCGCTCGGCCGGGATGCCCAGCGGGTTGAAGAACTGGACCTGCATCATCATGCTGCCCATGTTGGGCAGGAGGACCTTGGCGAAGTCGTCGAGCTTGTGGCCGGTCTTGTCGAGCACCGTACGGACGACGCTGAGCAGCGCGTCCTCGGCGCGCTTGAGCACCGACTCGACTCCGACCTCTTCAAGGTAGGACTTCTTGGGCGTGCGCAGGTTCTCGTCGACGACTACCCCGTACGCGTTGGTGAACGGGTCGGTGCCCCGGTGCAACGGTTCCAGGGTGGCGTCGGTGAGCGACGCGACGGCGTGGATACGGGCGAAGCCACCGGTGGTGGAGAGCACCATCGCCGTGGAGCCGTCGCCGAAGACGATGCCGTACGAACCGCGCCACCGGTCGAAGCCGGGCGGGCAGAACCGGTCCGCGGTGGTGATCAGGGCACTTGTGCCCCGACCGGCTTCGAGCTGGGCCATGGCCAGGTCGATCGCCGCCATGCCGCCGTTCGACATCCCCTCCACGTTCACCGCGAAGGCGTCGGTGATCCCCAGCTCGCGCTGGATGTAGGGCGCCGAATTCCAGTGGTGGTCGCGGCCCTGGTGGTAGATCGAGGCGTGCAATATGAGGTCGACCTGGTCGCCGACCACGTCCGCGGCCCGCTCAATGGCCTTGCGCCCGGCGATCACGCCCATGTCCGGAACGGAGATCTCGTCCGTGGCGACAGGCAGGCAGGGGATGTCGTTGACGGTCATTTCGTCGGTGGTGTACTTGCCGGCGGCCACCGCTTCCTTCGCCGATTCCGCGGGCGGAATCCAAGCCGCAGCCGACGCAATGTAGACAGGGGTGCTCATTGTCTAACTTCCTCCGAGTGTGATGCCCGTCGAGTATCGCGTCCGTGGCGACCTGGTCCGGGCCACCGGTGCGATCACGCTCGGCGATCCGGGCCATCAGATCGCGAACGTTTCATCGGAATAAAGGCCACGCTACAGCGTCGCCCCCGATCATTCGCATATGCGTTTCTCATGACTTGCGATTAATACTGCACAGCCCTGAGAAACCCCCTGGTAGGGCAACGCCCCGGACGTCTTCACGGGGCGGCACCAGGTGGTTCCGGTCGCTAATTGAAGCTTACCGGTGAGTAGTGATCTTTTAAACACCCACAGCCATGTAGGCGCCGTGTGTATGTCATGCGGCGAGGTGAGGAACTCATGCGCGGACCGGTACGGATGACCTACGAGCGGGGAATTTCGGGGGAAAACCCGGTTATCCCCTATTCCCTCATTGCCGGGACCGGCGAGATGTTCCAGAATCGGCGTGACGCCCGCTGCGCCGGAGGGGTTCGTCGCGGGTGCCTTCGTCGGGGCGACCGGGGCGGATACGTTCGAGGCTGCCGTCGGCGGGGCCGGAGGGGAGCCGGCCGGCTCGGGCGAGGGTGCGGCTTCCCGGCCGACGCGGCGCCGGCCCAGGACGGAGCGCGCGCAGCGGAGTCGGCCGCCCCGGGTGGAGCTCAGGCGGGATGAGGCGGCGCGTTCGACGGCGTGTCCGGCGAAGACGGGGACGGCGGTGGCACGGACGGACGGGCCCGGACGCGGGCGATGACGCCCCCTCGCCCGCAGGACCCCCGGGAGCCGCGCGGCATCGAGCGCCACCGGGAGCCGGCAGGGCGCAGGACGACCACACCGCGACCGGAGTCATCGCGCTCCGCGTCGGCGCGCGGCCCAACTGCCGCCCGTGACACGGCCGATCGCCCAGCGGCGGCCCCGCCGTGAACGACAGCCCCACGAACATGCCGACCGCACCCCTCCGTTTGGAAACGCGTGCGAATATTACCCTATCGCGGGCCTGGGCTGACGTGTTCTCAGGTTTTCAGGTCGGGAGCCTTCCCCCGCTGCATGTGCGCCAGGAGGCTGGCCCACCGTCACCGATGAGGCGCGGGCGTCGGCAGTGACGAGACGTCGACCGGAAGAAGATGTGCCGTCCACCGACTGACGCGCAGGTGGTCGGAGGGCGTCGTCGGGGCGACGGCGTGTGCGCCGGCGCCGTCGCCGAGCGTCGCGCCGGAGGCTCCGCCTCCGCCCGCCGAGGGTCCGCGGAGGTGGCTCTGACCACGCCAATCGCTGGCCAAAAACCGCCCCTTCAGTGCTTCCGGAGGCGCCGCGCGGCCGGAATGCGGCAGGCTGTTCACGGGGCGACGCGTCGCGAGGAGGAGGGGTGACAACCGGCCGGGCCACCGCTAATGTCTGCTCCGAGTACATCTAACGGGTGACAAGACGGGGGAAACGTGCTCAGTCAATCTTTGACTGGTGGTTTACTCGGAAGATTTGATGTGGCCGCACCGGCGCACGGACGCCGGCGGCCGCGGCGGCGGAACTCGATCGCACCATCACTGCCATGACGACCCTGTAGCCGTCTCGCAGGCAAGTTGATCTGACGAAGGCCCCTGGCTAATCTGACCTGCGACCGTCCCGGGTTACGACGGTCGACGGCCGGCAGTGCCAGCTCCTCCGGAGGTGCGGGTCGCGGCATTTCACCTGACGTCCAGCACGTCATTGTGCCGTTTCACCCATTCCCGCGCCGCTTCATGGCATCGAGGCGCGGCGACACGTGCTCATTTTCGCGTTTGCGGGCCCGCATGCAGCGGTCTGCTCATGCGGCACACCTCTTTCTGCTGAATACGTGCTACGGGCCAATCCTTGACGCGATTACCCCTGCTCAGAGGAGAGAAACGTGATGGAAACGGCAGCCGGACTCTTCGCCTCCGATATTTTTACCACGCATGCGCTGTACAGGGAACCCGGCGGTTCGTCTATATCCCTGAATATAGAAATAGTGGATCCTTCACGCGTGACAGATCCGGACTTACCGGGACACAGGCCGCGATCCATAGGATCTTCACGCGCCCGATGGCGCAGGGGCATCATCCCCGCGCCACCGCCCCTCCCGGCCCACCGGCTCGTGGCCCCGCTCCGGCAACTGGCTGAGGCGGCAGCGCCGTTGGACGACGACGGGAGCTCGCGCGAGCGGACCGGACACCCCGAGCGGACCGGACGCCGCCGGCCGGACGCCCTCGCCTCGGGTCGCCGACCAGCGGCCGAGCATGCCGACGCGTCGACGACCCACCGCTCGGTCCGTCCCGGTCCTCATGGCCCGCGCCGTTCGCTCCTGCGAGGTGCAACCAACCGGTACACCGGTACGTCATGGGAAGTGGATGCCGCGGGACCGCCGGATCAGAAGGTAGCCCTCGCGGTGGGCGGCTCGACCGGGGACCGTCCGGCGACTGCCCGGCGGTCCGAAGCCTAAGGCGCCACGCGTACCACACCGGACGGCGACGCGATCAACGCCGGAGTCGGTGAGACCACCCGATCCGGGACCAACCCCAGGACGCCGTCGCGGCCGTGACCACACCTCAGACCCCTGGTCACCCAGCCCGATCGGCTCCCCGATCCGCCTTTGTGCCGTGCGGCACGGAATGGAGATCCAGCTTCAGGATTTCGAACATGAACGGTATTATCGAACGAGTTACGCATTTACGGCCCAATAGGGCGGTCGAGGAACTACCTTGGGGGATCGAGTGGGAATCGATGTATTGGTGTCCGACGACCTGCACCTGTCCCGTTTCGGGCTCACTGCTTTACTTGAGCGGCACGAGGAGATCCGCGTAGTCGGATCAGCGGACAGCAATCTTGACGCGCTGGAGTTCGCCGAGCGGCATAAGCCGGATGTGGTGATCATCAGCTTCGAGGGCGGGGACACCGACGCGATCGCAATTGCCGAGAAGATTGCGAGCCTTCCGGGATGCCGGAGCATGTTGCTCGCCACGGCGTTCACCCGATCCGTCGTTCGCCAGGCTTTCGCCGCCGGCATCGGCGGCATCGTGGAACGGAGCATGCCTCCGCGCCAGTTCTTCGAGGCCATCCACCGGGTGCACCAGGGCGAGCGGGTCTTCGACGCGGAGCTGACCGTCGCCGCGCTGGTCAACGAGGACTGCCCCTTGACGCTGCGGGAGTTCTCCGTGCTGGAGCACGTCTCCCGAGGTGACACCGTCACCGAGATCGCTGCGCGCTTACACCTCTCGCAGGGGACCGTGCGCAACTACCTTTCGTCCATGGTTGCCAAGCTGGGGGCACGCAACCGCATAGACGCACTGAGGATTGCCCGGGATTCGAACTGGGTCTGAGTGCCCCGTTCCCGAATGGGGCTGTGCCGTCGGCTGTCGAGGTGACCGTTTCCTCGTCACACCGTCCGTGCACAGCCCTTTTTTTGGGTTGCGCGGCGCGCCCCGCGTGATCACCCCATCGGCTCGGCACCACCCTCGGACGCAGAGCTAAGATTTACCACCAGAACACCGATGGCGCAATGACCCGCCCCTGCCGGTGGAACGAGATTCCCATAAGAGAGTGCGTGAATTTCACTTGTACCGTCCGAATGCTGGACGAGCTCACCGTGACGTGCGGGCCGCACACCTTCGCGCGCGAGGCCGTCCGGCCCTGATGACCCCTCAGGTACCGCCCCTGACCAGCGAGGACTGCGGCAGCCGCGTCCTTCGCCTCCTGCGGCGCAAGGCGCTCTTCCCTTACGACGGGCCATGGTTGACGAAGGCTCCGCTGAATTGGCCGCCACGTTCCGCTTCCTGGCAGTGAGGTGGGTCCGACGGATGGCCGACACTCTCCGCTCCGACGAGGCCGGGGACGCCGAACCACCGGCCCGTGATGCCACACGGCCCCCTCGCTCCGCCCTCGCCAGAACCGACAGCGGCATAACGCACCCTCCCCCAGGCGGAGTTACCGAGGGCTGTACCGAAGGGGGCAGCGATAACGGCGGGCCGTGCCCCGACAAACGGCGCCCTTGCCTGAGAGGCTGCGCATATCGCGGCCCGTGACGCTCGGAGCCGTCCGGACCTCGCCCCGGGCCGCGGCGAGCGCCCTGCCGCACGGCCCCGGGACCCGTCCGGCGCCGTCCTCGGCGCCCCACACCCCGGCGCGGACGCGCGCCACCCCTATGATCCTCGCCACGTGAGAGCGGTTCCAAGCCAACTGGCGCATGTTCGCCCGCTCCTTGGTGACGCCGTCCCCCCGGGCTCTCGGCACGGCCCGTTCCTTCGGCCGTCTCAGGGCCGGCAAAGGGCGTCTGCACAGGGATCGACGAAGAGGCATCCCTTCGGGGACCGCCGAGCCCTCGAAAGCCGTAGACGGTCTTTATCGGACACCTCGCCCTGTCGCCTCGAGCTCTGTTGCGAGACGCTCCCCCACTTCATTTACTTCCCGTGAAGTCGGCCGAATCAGGCCAATGCGCATCAACGAACTCCTTGTTGACGGTCGGTCACCTCCTGACACCCGGTGATACGATCAACACACTTGCGGAGCGGCTGATGGGCGTACCACGACATCTCCGACCACGGCGGCCGTACGGCAGTGCCCCCGGTACGCATGGTCCGCCGGTCCACCCGCATTGACGGAAATCAACAACTGGCCGTCAGCGCCTGAAGAGAGTCTTATGACGCAGTACATACAGAATCCAGTGCTCTGGGCCCTTCTCGTCGCCGTCGTCGGCGCAGTCGCCGTCATTGCTCGCCAGCGCAAGGCGGCGCAGGCATTGCGGCATCAGGTCGAGGAGATCAAGGCCCATTACGCCGAGTTGGAGCACGGCTTCTCGAAATCCGTCGAGATCGAGAAAGAGCATGCCCAGGACGCGACGAAGTCGGTCCTGAAGTCCGCGATGAGGACGCTCCAGGGACTTGCCGCCGAGCAGCAGTCGGTCATCTCCGGACTGCAGAGCAAGTACGGCGAGTCCGTCATTCTCCAGGACCTCCTGGAGATCGACCACACGAACTCTCAGTTCGGACGGCGCGCCCAGTCCATCGCCGTACTGTGCGACGGCTGGCTCGGGCGACAGCGCGATGCCGCCTCGGTTTACGACGTGGTCCGCAGTGCGCAGGGCAGGATCCGTCACTTCCGGCGCGTGGAAATCCTTTCGCAGGTCGACTTCGGCATCACCAGCCGGGCCGTCGAACCGGTGGCCCTGGCTCTCGCCGAGCTGCTCGACAACGCCACCAGCTATTCCAGCCCGGACACCGTGGTCGAAATCAACATTCGGACCGTCCCGAAGGGCATTTGCATCGTCGTCGACGACGCCGGCGTCGGTATGAACGACGAGGAGCGGGCCAAGGCCGCGAAGCTCCTGACCACCGAGCGGGTCTCCGGTGTCTCGGGACTCGGCAGCCCCCCGCAGTTCGGTTTCGCGGTGATCGGCGTGCTCAGCGAGCGCTTCGGCTTCGAGGTGTCCGTGGACTCCGACTCACCCTACGGAGGCGTCCGCGCGGTCCTCCTCCTGCCGCACGAGCTGCTCTCCGCCATGCCGGACAAGAAGGCCCCGGCACCGGCCGTCCCCGCCATGTCGGCGGCGGACCCGAGCGGCCCCGAATCCGCGGTGACCACGTCCTCGACCGTCGACGGCCTGCCCAAGCGCAGCCGCAAGCGGCCGATGGCCATCGTGCCGGGCAGTGCCTCGGGCATGCCGGCGGCGACGCGCTCCGGTGCGGAAACCGCGGCGATCATGGGGGCCTTCCAGCGGGGGACGCAATCCGGACGGGCCACACGCTCGGACTCGCCGGATCAAACGAGCAGCACACGTGATGCGAGCAGCGAAGGGCATGGGGTCTCGTGAACGACGATCTGTCATGGATGCTTGACAGCGCATTGGAGATACCCGGGGCGCTGCACGCGGTCCTGGTGTCCGCCGACGGTCTGCTGATGGCCCGGACGAGGGACTTCGGCAAGGACAACGCCGACACCGTCGCCGCCGCCATGAGTGGCGTTCAGTCGCTGAGCCGCTCTCTCGGTTTCTTCATCGACACGGGCGCACTGCAGTGGCGTCAGACGCTGGTCGAGTTCGACGGGGGCTGGGTCTTCCTCATCTCCGCCGGAGAGGGCGCCTACCTCGGCGTCTCGGCCTCTCCGGACGTCGACATGCAGGACATCACCTTCCGGATGCAGCAGCTCGTCGGTCAGCTCGGCAAGGCTCTGACGACGCCGCCGCGCGAGAACCTCGGCATGCGGTCATGACCGGCTTCGACGGCTGGCAGCCGGGTGGCGCGGAATTAGTGCGTCCGTACGTCATCACCAAGGGACGCGGCCTGCCCGACGAGGAGCAGCTGTCCCTGATCACCTTGGTCACCGCGGCGGGCGATCACCAGCAGCGGCCGACCCGGCTGTCTCCCGAGGAGCAGAGCCTGCTCGACCTGTGCGCCGCCGGCTACCTCTCGGTCGCCGAGATCGCGGGGCACATGCGGCTGCCCATGGGCGTGGTGAAGATCCTCCTCTCCGCCCTCACCGAGGGCGGCTACCTCATCACCCGCCCACCCGTGCAGCGTGCCCCGCTCACGGACAGACGCATCCTCGAGGAGGTACTGAATGGACTCCGCACCAAGTTTGGGTGAACGGGCCTACGTCCGCGCCGGAGCGACCCAGACCGCCGTCAAGATCCTCGTCGTCGGTCACTTCGCCGTCGGCAAGACCACTTTCATCCGTGCGATCTCGGAGATCCCTCCGCTGTCCACGGAGGAGACGATGACCCGCGCCGGCGAGTCCTTCGACGACCTCAAGGGGGTCCGGAGCAAGACCACCACCACGGTGGCCATGGACTTCGGCCGTCTCACCATCAGCGAACGCGTGGTGCTGTACCTGTTCGGGACGCCCGGCCAGCAGCGCTTCGTGCAGATGTGGGAGGACATGGCACGCGGCGCGCTCGGAGCGCTGGTGCTGGTGGACCCCGAGCGGCTGGCGGACTCCTTCGCCGTGATCGACCTGATCGAGCAGTACGGCCTCGACTACGCGATCGCCGTCAACCGCTTCGACGGCACCCCCGACCGGGAGGTACGGGCGCTGCGCGAGGCGCTGGACCTGCTCGACGACACCCCGGTCGTCACTTGCGACGCGCGTGACGAGAAGTCGTCCGCCGACGCGTTGATCACACTCGTTCGCTATCTGCTGCACCGCGCTCACTAGGAACAGACATGGACGCTCAACCCACCGCCCCCGTGCCCCCGCCCGGGTGCCCTGCTCACCATTCCGGCGCCCGGGTTCCGCTGCACGGACCGGGGTTCGCGGCCGATCCGCAGGCCTACTACGCCTACCTGCGCCACTACGGCCCGACCGCGCCCGTGGAGCTCGCTCCGGGGGTGGAGGCGACCCTCGTCACCGATTACTCGACGGCGCTGCAGCTCCTGCAGGACTCCGGCTCCTTCCGCAAGGACGCGCGCCGGTGGCGGGACCTGAGCGAAGGCCGCATCAGCCCGGACAACCCGGTCGTGCCGGTCCTGTCGTACCGGCCCAACTGCATGTTCACCGACGGCGCCGAGCACCTGAGGCTCCGTCAGGCCGTGACCGACAGCATGGCCCGCGTCGACTCGCGCCGGCTCAGCCAGAGCACCGAGCAGGTCTCCAACTACCTGATCTCGCAGTTCGGTGCACGCGGCTCGGCCGATCTCCTCGGTGACTACGCCAAGCAGTTGCCGCTGTTCGTCTTCAACGAACTCTTCGGCTGCCCCGCCGACATCGGCGACCGGGTGCTGTTCGGCATCAGCGGCATGTTCGACGGCATCAACGCCGATCGGGCCATCGAGGTGCTGTTCGGAGCCGTCGGCGAACTGGTGGCGCTCAAGCGGGCCCGGCCGGGTGAGGACGTCACCTCGTGGCTGATGCAGCACGAGGCGAAGCTGAGCGACGAGGAGATGGTCCATCAGCTCGCCCTGCTGTTGGTGGCGGGCAACGAGCCGCTGCGCAACCTCATCGGCAACACCCTGCACCGGCTGCTCACCCACGACGCGTACGCCCACAAGGGCGGGCTGATCGACGAGGCCATCGACGACACGCTGTGGGAGAACCCGCCCATGCAGAACCTGGCGCCGCACTATCCGGCGTCGGACATGGAGTTCGCGGGGCAGAAGCTCCAGGCGGGCGACCTCGTGCTGGTCAGCTTCGCGGCCGCCAACACCGGGCCGGCGCTGACGGCCGCGCGCCAGGCCGGGAGCAACCGCGCGCACCTCGCGTGGAGCGCCGGGCCGCACGCCTGCCCGTCGAAGGAGCCCGCCCGGCAGATCACCGTGACCGCGGTCGAGAACCTGCTCAACCGGCTCCCCGACGTCGAGCTCGCCGTGCCGGAGGACAGCCTGGTGTGGCGTCCCGGCCCCTTCAACCGGGGCCTCGCCACCCTGCCTGCCCGGTTCACGCCCGCCGAGGCGGTACGCCGGACGGTCCCGCAGGCCGCTCCCGAGGCGCCCGCCCGGCCCGAGGCCGGCAAGGCGAGCGGCAAGCGCGATCGTATGTGGAGTCAGTTCCTCAACTGGCTGACGACGTGATCGACTTAACTGCCTCCGGTTCCGCTTTCACGGCATGAACGTTTTGCCTGTGGGGTAGTGAGGAACGCGTTGTTCACTCCTACTCATGAGGCAAAGGAGGTGTCGTGGACCAGATATCCGACGACGCCGCTGTCATACAGCACCCCACCGAGCTGGGACCCCTCGATACCCGCCCCTCCAGGCGGGTATCTTCTTGGGCGCTCCGGTCCGCGGCGAGGGTTCCGGTGACCGCCTCACCCCTCGATGGACCGAGACCGCCCGGTGTGGAGACACTGGGCGGTCATGCGGCGAGACAGGTGCTGCGGCTGTGCGAGGCCGCGGGTCTGAGCGGGGCCGATTCCGCGGAGTACGCGCGCACGCTGCTCACGGTGCTGGGCCCCGTCGCCGAGCGATCACTCGATCTGCCTCCCGACGACAGCTCCTTCCTCTCCGACGATCACACGCCGGTCGAGTTCTCGCTCGCCTTCGTGCCGGACGGGGAGCCGACGCTGCGCGTGCTGCTGGAGCCCGGGTACGGCGCCGGCAGCCTGGCCGAGAACGGGCGCACCGGGCTGCGGGCCGTCCGTGAGATGGCGCAGCGGTGGGGATTCGACACCAAGCGGCTGGACGAGCTGGAGGACCTGTTCTTCCCGCCGTCCCCTCAGGGGCCGTTGGCGCTCTGGTGCGCGCTGGAGCTGGTCCCCGGCGGAGTGCCCAAGGTCAAGGTCTACCTGAACCCGGCGGCGTCCGGGCAGGAACGTTCCGCCGACACCGTGCGCGAGGCCCTGCGACGGCTCGGCCACCGGCAGGCGTTCGCGGCGCTGCCCGAGGGCGACCGCCACCTCTTCTTCGCCTTGGACCTGGGCCATTGGGACGAACCCCGGGTGAAGGTCTACCTCGCGCACCACGACCTGTCGGCCACCGAGGCGGCCGGCCTGTCCCGCCTGGACGGCGGCCCGGGACCGGGCGAGGTCACGAGCTTCTTCCGCATGGCGGCCGGCCACGGCACCGAGGCCGACGCCGATGACACCGAGGCTGACACCGACGCCGCGTACGGGGGCCAGGGCCCCCGGCTCGTCCGTCGGCCCTTCCAGTCCTGCCACGCCTTCACCGAGACGGCGACCGGCCGGCCGAGCGGCTTCACGCTCTACATCCCGGTCCGCGACTACGCGCGGGACGACGGCGAGGCGCTCGACCGGGCGGTGGCCGTGCTCGGCCGGCACGGCATGGACGCCGCCCCGCTCGTACGGTCGCTGTCCGCCGTCACCGCCCGGCCCCTGCAGGACGGCGTGGGGCTCATCGCCTACCTGGGGCTCGCCCACCAGCAGGGCCGGCCGCCGCGGGTGACCGCCTACATCTCCTCGGAGGCGTACGAGGTCAGGCCCCCGGCCGCGGCGGCGGCCCCGCTGACCGCAGCCGTCCTCTGACGCTCCCCGAAGGCGAGCGAAGCTCCCGGCGGTCCCCCACCAGGAGCTTCGCCCACCCGTCCGCGGACCTGCCCACCCCCTACGCGTCCTGCAATTCCCGCAGCTCGCGCAGGTAGGAGCCGACGTCCACCTGGATGGAAGCGCCCTGGGTCCGCCCGTAGCGCTCCTCGATGCGCCTCAGGTACCCGCTGATCTCCTCGCGCATCGCGTCCGGCGACGGCAGGGTGATGTCGCCCCCGACGATCTGCGCCACCCACTGCGACTGGGCTTCCACGAGCCGCGTGATCGAGCCGTGCGGGCGGATGAGGCCGACGAAGTACAGGCCGGGCCGGTCGGGCGCGACGACGCGCTTGTACAGCTCGACCGCCTCCTGCCGCGGGCCCGCCGGGCAGCCTGCCGGCAGGAACGGGAAGGCCATGCGGAATCCCGTGCAGTAGACGATGGCGTCCGCCTCCACCGCGGTGCCGTCGGTGAAGCACACCCGGCCGCCGTCCAGGGACTCGATCGCGGGCCTCGGGATCACGGCGCCGTGCCGGATCCGGCTGAGGATCTCGTCCGAGATGGTCACGGCCGAGGAGAAGACCGGGTGGTCGGGCTCGGGCAGGCCGTAGTCCGACAGCCGCCCCCGCGCCACGAGCAGCGCCTGCTCGACGAAGCTCCGCTGCTCGGGGAAGGACATCTCGTTCCACCACGGCGCATCGGCGATCAGGTCCACGGACATGCCGAAGAGCTGCTTGGGCACGATGTGCAGCCCGCGGCGGACGGACAGCACGGTCTGCGCGGCGTGCCGGGAGAGGTCCGCGGCGATGTCCACGCCCGAGGCCCCCATGCCGACGACGACGACCCGCTGCCCCGCGAAGTCACTGCCGTCGCGGTAGTCCATCGAATGGAGAATCGTTCCAGCGAAGGAATCGGAGCCCGGCGGCAGCGGATTGGGCAGTACCGCCTCGGTGTTGTGGCCCGAGGCCACGATCACCTGCCCGAAGCGCCGTGCCCTCACCTCTCCTCGCGCGGTGCGGCTCGTGACCGTCCAGGCGCCGTCGTCGTCCTGTGTCACGGAGAGCACTTCGGTACGCAGCTCGATACGGGGCAGCAGTCCGGCCCACTCGGCGAACGAGCGCAGGTAGGCGGCGACATCGGCGTGCCGGGGGTAGAGGGGCAGCTCGGACGGCATCGGGAAGTCGGCGTAACCCGTGAGCTGTTTGGCACTGTTCAGATGCAGCGACAGATAGGCCGGGCCCCGCTCCCCCGCCCCCGGCTGACGCCAGATCCCGCCGACGTCCGGCGCCTTCTCCAGGCAGACGAAGTCGATCCCCCTGGCCGCCAGGGCGTGCGCGCTCGCCAGCCCCGCCAGCCCCGCACCGATGACGCACACGGTCTCAGCGGCCGGAACGCCGCCCGTACCCGACCCGCCCAAGGATCCCTCCACAGCACACCATCCGTCCTCGTACCGGGCGTTGGCTTCCCCGCTGGCCCTCGCTCCGCACCGGCGGAGCACACAGCAGCGCAGGGACTGCCGCGACGGGTGTCGCGACAGCCCCTGCAGGAGCCCGGACGGCTCACGATACCGATCGCGGGCTACTCCCAGTCGTCCCAGGGCGGTTCGGTCTCCTCCGGGTCGAACGGCGGCTCCTCGGACGCGTCCGCGAACCCGGCGGCGAGGGCCGGCGCGGCGGCCGGGACGGGCACGGCGCCCGGAGCGGCCGCGGCCTCGGGAGCGGGCGCGGCCTCCGGAGCGGGCGCGGTGGCGTCGTCGCACTCCGCCAGGGTGTCCAGGACCCCCTGGGCGTACTTCGCGAGCTTGGCCTCGCCGACGCCGCCGATGGTGGCCAGCTCCTCCACCGTGGCGGGGAGCCGCGTCGCGATCTCCCGCAGGGTGGCGTCGTGGAAGACGACGTACGCCGGTACGCCCTGCTCGCGGGCCGTCGCGGCCCGCCAGGCGCGCAGGGCCAGGAACACCGGTTCCGCCGCGGCCGGCAGGTCGGCCGGCACGCGGGCGGCCTTCCCGGAGCGCGCACCGGAATCCGTCCGGGACGGGCCCGCGACCTGCGCCTCCTTGCGCATCGGGACGGTCCGGCGGCCGCCGAGCACCTCGCCGCTGGCGTCCGTCAGGACGAGCGTCCCGTATTCGCCCTCCACCGCCAGCAGGCCCAGGGCCAGCAGCTGCCGGACGACCCCGCGCCACTCGGCGGTGCTCAGGTCCGCGCCGACGCCGAACACCGAGAGCGCGTCGTGGTCGAACTGGATGACCTTGGCCGTCTTCTTGCCCTGGAGGATGTCGATGATCTGGCCGGCGCCGAACTTCTGGCGCCGCTCCTTCGCCAGCCGCCACACCGTGGAGAGCAGTTTCTGCGCCGCGACCGTCCCGTCCCAGGACTCGGCCGGTGTCAGACAGGTGTCGCAGTTGCCGCAGGGCTCGCCCGACTGCCCGAAGTACGCCAGCAGCCGCACCCGGCGGCAGTCGACCGTCTCGCACAGCGCCAGCATGGCGTCCAGGTGCATCCCCAGGGACCGGCGGTGCGCCTCGTCGCCCTCGGAGCCGTCGATGAGCTTGCGCTGCTGGACCACGTCCTGGAGGCCGTAGGCCAGCCATGCGGTGGCCGGCTCGCCGTCGCGGCCGGCCCGGCCGGTCTCCTGGTAGTACCCCTCGACCGACTTCGGCAGGTCGAGGTGGGCCACGAAGCGCACGTCCGGCTTGTCGATGCCCATGCCGAAGGCGATCGTGGCCACCACCACGACCCCGTCCTCCCGCAGGAAGCGCGCCTGGTTGGCCGCGCGCGTACGGGCGTCCATCCCGGCGTGGTAGGCCACGGCGTCGACGCCCTGCTCGACCAGGAAGGCCGCCGTCTTCTCCACCGAGGAGCGCGAGAGGCAGTAGACGACTCCGGCGTCCCCGTCGTGCTCGGTCCGGATCAGCTCCAGCAGCTGCTTGAGGGGGTTGTTCTTCGGGACGATGCGGTACTGGATGTTCGGCCGGTCGAAGCTGGCGACGAAGTGCCGGGCGTCCTCCAGGCCGAGCCGTGCCACGATCTCGGCGTGGGTCGCCTCGGTGGCCGTCGCTGTCAGCGCGATCCGCGGCACCTTGGGCCAGCGCTCGTGCAGCATGGACAGGGCGAGGTAGTCGGGCCGGAAGTCGTGGCCCCACTGGGCGACGCAGTGCGCCTCGTCGATCGCGAAGAGCGCCACCTCGCCCCGGTCGAGCAGCCGCTGCGTGCTCTCGCCGCGCAGCCGCTCGGGAGCCAGGTAGAGCAGGTCCAACGCGCCGGCGAGGAAGGCCTGCTCGACGGCCTGCCGCTCGTACGGGTCCTGCGTGGAGTTGAGGAAACCGGCCCGCACCCCGAGGGCGGTGAGCGCGTTCACCTGGTCTTGCATCAGCGCGATGAGCGGCGAGATCACGACGCCCGTGCCGGGCCTGACCAGCGCCGGGATCTGGTAGCAGAGCGACTTGCCGCCGCCGGTCGGCATCAGGACGAGGGCGTCACCGCCGCCGACGACCTGCTCGATGATCTCCTGCTGCTCACCGCGGTAGGAGCTGTATCCGAAGACGCGGTGCAGCGTCTGGAGAGCGTCGGAGATCTCGGGGGAAGCGTCCGGAAGGGCCATTCACACAGCGTAACGTCATCCAGTGACACCCCGGCTCCGTCCGCCGGAACCTGTGGACACCGGTGCCGCGCGGACGTCACCCGGTGGTGGCCAGTCGCTCCCGCCACCACTCCACCGTCTGCGTGAGCTGCTCGTCGAGCGGGGTGGCCCGCACGCCGAACGCGGCCTCGTACGCGCTCGAATCGACCACGAAGGGACCGTCGAACTGGTAGCGGATCTCCTTCAGTTCGCGGATCAGCGGGGAGAAGAGCGATGCGAGGCCGAGTGCCGCCGAGGGGAGCCTGCGCACCGCGACGGGGCCCGTTCCCGCTGTGGCGGCGAGCCGGTCGACCATCTCCCTGGGTGAGCGCGGGGGCTCCGTCGGGACGTGCCAGGGCCGCCCCCACGCCTCTTCCCGGCCCGCCACCTCGACCAGGGTCCTGGCCACGTCGGGCAGGTAGGTCCAGCTGTGCGGGGCGTCCGGATCCCCGAGCGTGGAGACCGGCTTGCCGCGCAGCAGCCGCGGCACGACCCGCGCGGCCAGGTGACCGCCGTCGCTCACCCCGGGGCCGAAGAAGTCACTGGCCCGCACCTCGACCGCCCTGATGCGGCCCTGCTCGTGCAAGGTCCGCGCCTGCTCCCAGGCGGCGGCGCGCACCCGCCCCTTGGGGCCGGTCGCGGCGAGCGGCAGTTCCTCGGTCATGGGGCGGTCCACCGGCCCGTAGCCGTAGAGGTTCCCCAGCATGACCAGTACGGCTCCGGTCGCCTCGGCCGCGGCGCAGACCGACGAGGCCAGCGGGGGCCAGTCGCTCGCCCAGCGGGGGTAGGGCGGAGCGGCGCAGTGGTGGATCGCCGCCGCGCCCCGCGCGGCCGCGGTCAGCCGCTCGCTGTCCGTCGCGTCCAGCGCGACGTGCTCGATCCCGGGCTCCGGACTGCGGCCCGACGTGGTGATGACCCGGACGCGGTGACCCTGTGCGGCCACCAGACGGGCCGTGGCCGCCCCGGCGGGTCCAAAACCTATGACGACATGGAGACTCACGTACGCACCCTAACGCGAGGCGCCAGGGGCCCGGGGGCCGGATCGATCACGCGCCACGGACCCGGGTGGCGGATCGATCAGGATCGGAGAAGCACCGGCCCGGCTGCCGCGCCTAGCGTGGCGGGCATGGACATCGACCTGCACGCGAGCTTCCTCCCGCACACCGACCCCGAGGCCTCGCTGGCCTTCTACCGCGACCTGCTCGGCTTCGAGGTCCGCAAGGACGTCGGGTACGACAGCATGCGCTGGATCACGGTCGGCCCCGTCGGCCGGCCCGGTACCTCCATCGTCCTGGAGCCGCCGGCCGTCGACCCCGGCCTCACCGACGACGAGCGGCGCACCATCGTCGAGATGATGGCCAAGGGCACCTACGCCCGCATCATCCTGGCCAGCGCCGACCTCGACGGCACCTTCGCACGGCTGCGGTCCGCCGGCGCCGAGGTGGTCCAGGAGCCGACCGACCAGCCGTACGGCATCCGCGACTGCGCCGTGCGCGACCCCGCGGGCAACCTGATCCGCATCAACGAGAGCGGCGTCGGCGAGGCGGGCGCCGACGGGGTCCACTGAGCCCGTCAGATCGCCGATCGGCGATGGATACTGCTCGAAGCCGATGGGACCGGGCCGGGCGACGCCCCAGGGGATGGAGTACACGATGAGCATGGCCAGGAAGACGAACACGGGGTCGCCCGCGCCGCACGCCACCGACCGCCACGATGTGATCCGCGTGCACGGCGCACGGGAGAACAACCTGAAGGACGTCAGCATCGAGATCCCGAAGCGCCGGCTGACGGTGTTCACCGGGGTCTCCGGCTCGGGCAAGAGCTCGCTGGTGTTCGACACGATCGCCGCGGAGTCCCAACGGCTCATCAACGAGACGTACAGCGCCTTCGTCCAGGGCTTCATGCCGACCCTGGCCCGTCCCGAGGTGGACGTCCTGGAGGGGCTGACGACCGCCATCAGCGTCGACCAGCAGCGGATGGGGGCCGACCCCCGCTCCACGGTCGGCACCGTCACCGACGCGAACGCGATGCTGCGCATCCTCTTCAGCCGGCTCGGCACGCCGCACATCGGCCCGCCCAGCGCCTACGCCTTCAACGTCCCCTCGGTCCGGGCGAGCGGCGCCATCACGGTGGAACGCGGTGCCAAGAAGGCCGTCAAGGCGACCTTCCAGCGCACCGGCGGGATGTGCCCGCGGTGCGAGGGCCGGGGCACGGTCACCGACATCGACCTCACCCAGCTCTACGACGCCTCCAAGTCGATCGCCGAGGGCGCGTTCACCATCCCCGGCTGGAAGTCGGACAGCTTCTGGACCGTGCAGGTGTACGCCGAGTCGGGCTTCCTCGACCCCGACAAGCCCATCGCCCGGTTCACGAAGAGGGAGATGCAGGACTTCCTGTACCGGGAGCCGACCAAGGTCAAGGTCAACGGCGTCAACCTCACCTACGAGGGGCTGATCCCCAAGCTGCAGAAGTCGATGCTGTCCAAGGACAAGGAGGCCATGCAGCCGCACATCCGGGCGTTCGTGGAGCGGGCGGTCACCTTCACCAGCTGTCCGGAGTGCGAGGGGACCCGGCTCAGCGAGGGGGCCCGGGCGTCGAAGATCGGCCGGATCAGCATCGCCGACGCCTGCGCGATGCAGATCAGCGACCTGGCCGCATGGGTACGGGGACTGGAGGAGCCCTCGGTGGCTCCGCTGCTCACCGCACTGCGCCACACGCTCGAATCGTTCGTGGAGATCGGGCTCGGCTACCTCTCGCTGGAGCGGCCGGCGGGCACCCTGTCCGGCGGCGAGGCCCAGCGCGTGAAGATGATCCGCCACCTCGGCTCCGCGCTCACCGACGTCACGTACGTCTTCGACGAGCCGACCATCGGGCTGCACCCCCATGACATCGAGCGGATGAACAGCCTGCTGCTGCGGCTGCGGGACAAGGGCAACACGGTGCTCGTCGTGGAGCACAAGCCGGAGGCGATCGCGATCGCCGACCACGTCGTCGACCTCGGCCCCGGCGCCGGTACGGGCGGCGGCACCGTGTGCTTCGAGGGCACCGTGGAGGGGCTGCGGGCCAGCGGTACCGTCACCGGCCGCCATCTCGACGACCGGGTCCGCGTCAAGGAGTCCGTACGCGAGCCCGCCGGCGCACTGGAGATCCGCGGGGCGAAGACGAACAACCTGCGCGATGTCGACGTCGACATCCCCCTCGGGGTCCTGGTCGTCGTCACGGGCGTCGCGGGCTCCGGCAAGAGCTCACTCGTGCACGGGTCGCTGCCCCACCGTTCGGGGGCCGCCGGCGAGGAGGTCGTCTCGATCGACCAGAGCCCGATCCGCGGTTCGCGGCGCAGCAACCCGGCCACCTACACCGGGCTGCTCGACCCGATCCGCAAGGCCTTCGCGAAGGCCAACGGCGTCAAGCCGGCGCTGTTCAGCGCCAATTCCGAGGGTGCCTGTCCCACGTGCAACGGCGTCGGCGTCATCTACACCGACCTGGCGATGATGGCCGGCGTCGCCACCACCTGCGAGGACTGCGAGGGCAAGCGGTTCCTGGCGTCGGTGCTGGACCACCACCTCGGCGGGCGTGACATCAGCGAGGTGCTGGCGATGTCGGTGACCGAGGCCGAGGAGTTCTTCGGCGCGGGCGAGGCCCGCACGCCGGCAGCGCACAAGATCCTGGAGCGGCTCGCCGACGTCGGACTCGGCTACCTCACCCTCGGCCAGCCGTTGACCACGCTGTCCGGCGGCGAGCGGCAGCGGCTCAAGCTGGCCGGCCACATGTCCGACAAGGGCGGCGTCTACGTCCTCGACGAGCCGACCACCGGCCTTCACCTCGCCGACGTCGAGCACCTGCTCGGCCTGCTCGACCGGCTCGTCGACTCCGGCAAGTCGGTCATCGTCATCGAGCACCACCAGGCTGTCATGGCGCACGCCGACTGGATCATCGACCTCGGCCCCGGCGCCGGCCACGACGGCGGCCGGATCGTCTACGAGGGCACACCCGCCGACCTCGTCGCCGCCCGCTCGACCCTCACCGGCGAGCACCTCGCGGCCTACGTCACCCAAGGCCGCTGACCGCGGACGCGGGGGACGGTGGAGAGAAGGGCCCGGGCGGGCGCCCCGCGCGTGCGATGGTGGTGGGGTGAACCTGGAGGACCTCGTCCGGCTGCGCCGGGCCCGTGACCGGATGGACCGCGACTACGCGGAGCCGCTCGACGTGCCGACGCTGGCGCGCGACGCGCTCATGTCGCCGGGCCACTTCTCGCGCAGTTTCCGCGCGGCCTACGGGGAGACCCCGTACGGCTACCTGATGACGCGCAGGATCGAGCGGGCCAAGGCGCTGCTGCGGCGGGGGGACCTGTCGGTGACGGAGGTCTGCTTCGCGGTCGGCTGTACCTCGCTGGGGTCGTTCAGTTCGCGGTTCACGGAGCTGGTCGGCGAGAGCCCCCGTGCCTACCGGGCCCGCTCCCACGACGAGGGCGCCGCCATCCCGGCGTGCGTCGCCAAGGTGCACACGCGACCGGTCAGGAACGGAGAAGCAAAACCGGCCCCCCGCCGTTAGCGTCGTACGCATGGACATCAAAGTGACCCAGTGCTTCATCGCCGTCGACGACCACGACAAGGCGCTCGCCTTCTACCGGGACGCCCTCGGCATGGAGGTGCGCAACGACGTCGGTTTCGAGGGGATGCGATGGGTGACGGTCGGCTCGCCCTCGCAGCCCGACGTGGAGATCGTCCTTGAGCCGCCGCTCGCGGACCCGAACGCCTCGGCCGCCGACAAGGCGGTCATGGCGGAGCTGCTGGCCAAGGGGCTGCTGCGCGGCGTCATCTTCAGGACCGACGACGTCGACGCCACCTTCGAACGGATCCGCGCCGCGGGCGGCGAGGTTTTGCAGGAGCCGATCGACCAGCCGTACGGCGTCCGCGACTGCGCCTTCCGCGATCCCTCCGGCAACATGCTGCGCTTCAACCAGCCTCGTCGGCAGTGATGCGTTCCAGGTCCGTCAGCAGCGCGTCCAGCCAGTTCTCCGCCACGAAGTAGCCGCTCGGCGCCCCGGCCGGGGCGGTTCTCGACGCGTCCGGCGCATCGGGGGCCACCCCGGCGTCGGGGCCGGGTCGCCCCTCGGGCCCAGCACCGCGTCAGCGTCAGCGTGGCCAGCTTCGCCCAGAAGCCGTACGGCAGCGTGGCCAGGCCGGCGGCGGCCCGGGCCGCCGGGATCGCCCGCGGCCGGTGGCCGGTGGCCGGTCAGCCGACGGGACGGGCCGCCGCGTCGAGGCTCGGGGTCTGCCGGGCGACGGGCGCGGGCGCCCGGTGGAAGAGCACCTCGACCATGCGCCGCTCCGGGCCCCGCCGGCGCAGCACCAGGTAGCCGATGAAGGCCGCCGGGCCGAAGAACACCTGGGCGGGGATGAGGGTGGGGGCGCTGTCGGTGACGGCGGTGACGATGTGCAGGGTGGCCATGGGCGCCACCGCTCCGAAGAGGGTGACCAGGACGATCCCGGTCCACAGGCCCGGCTTCCCGTAGGCCTTGTAGGCGGCCGTCGTGAACAGGGCGTACGCCAGCAGGTCGCCCATGCCGACCACGGCGCCGGCGTCCTCGGTGAGGCGCAGGCCGGCGGCGGGGGCGTAGGGATAGCCCTGGACCGCGTCGGACAGCTCCTGGGTCAGCGGGATCACCGTGGCGAAGAACGCGTCGTACACGGTGAGCGCGAGGAGGAACCACGCGACGTTCTTCAGCCGCATGCCGCCCTGCACCTGGAGGTTCGTGGCGGAGATGACGACCAGGAGGACGACCGCGCTGTTCGCCACCCAGTACGGCGGCCGCGTACCGCCGAACGCCATGTGGAGGAGCAGCACGCTCGCGATCAGCACGGCGATCAGCGCCCAGCGCAGCCTGCCGTTGCCGATGAGGGGCTGGTAGCCGACGGACAGGCCGCCCGCGAAGACGAGCGCGAGCACGACGGGGAGGACGGGGCCGGGCAGCGTGAGGTAGATGTACGGCAGCGCCAGGACGAAGCCCATCATCAGGAAGATGTCCCGGCCGTTGAAGACGCCGACCGGCGGCCTCTGGGTGCGCACGTTGCGGAAGTAGAGGACCGCGCCGGCGCACACCGCGAGCGCCAGGACGGTGGTGGCCGTGATCTGGAAGAAGACCGTCATGCGTGGCTCCGGGTGAAGGTGTGCTCCAACAGGTCGCAGCGGAGCGGGAACCGGCGGGCGGCCTCCTCCTCGCTCAGGGGCAGGACCGTGACCTCCGCGTCGATGTCCTGGGCGAGCAGCCGCTTGGTCACCTCCGCCGCGGTGACCTCCCGGGAGGCGACCTCCACGTGGAGCCGGCCGTCCTGCCCGACCCGGGCGCTGTGGCGCAGCGGCCAGGGCAGACCGGGGGTGCCGTCCAGCGCCTCCAGGACGTCGCGCGGGGTCACGACGCCCTCGGCGGTGCGGTGCAGCAGGCCCGCCTTGCCGAGGATCTGGGACACCGCGGGCACGGCCTTCAGTTCGCACTCGGGCTCGCCGTCCAGGGTGCGGACCACGTCGCCGGTGTTGTACCGCAGGACCGGCATGCACTCCCGGTAGGGGTAGTACGGGGTGACCGTGAGCTCGCCGAGCCGGCCGGGTGCGGCGGGCTCGCCCGTCTCCAGGTCGAGGACCTCGATGTACCCCATGTTGGGGTCCATGTGGAGGTGGTGGTGGCTGCAGGTGCGGCCGCCGACCGGCAGCAGCTCGGTCATGCCGAAGGTGTCGTTGACGTCCTGGGCCCCGAAGGTCTCGCGCAGGGCCTCGGACAGGGCCCGGGACAGCATCTCCCCGCCGGCGTAGACGGCGCGGACGGCGAAGTCGTCCGGCCCGTAGCCGCGTTGGCGAGCGGCGGTCACCATCTGGCCCAGGTAGCTCGGGTTGCCGGTGAGCAGGGTGGGCGGGGTGCCGTACCGTCCGAGCAGGTGGTCGACGGACTCCTCGGCCGGGATCTGTCCCGCGACGTGGCAGGAGGCGTTGGCGAGCCGGCACACCTCGACGTCCTCCTGGACGGCGGCCGTGGCCCGGGAGCTCATGTTGATCTGCATCCGGTCGCTGGGGCGCAGGTCGCCGCGGAGCACCATGGACAGCGCGATCAGCGCGGGCCAGAGCTCCATCTCGTAGCGGGACACCCAGATCTGTACGGGGCGGCCGGTGGTACCGGTCGTCTGTGTCGCCAGGTACGGCGAGCTGCACAGGAAGTCGGTGGGGCGTTCGATCAGATCGGCCTTGCGGGTCACCGGGATCCGGGTGAGCGTCTCGACGGTCAGCCCTTCGAGGTCCACTCCGGCGAGCCGCTCCCGGTAGAAGGGCGAGAGCTTGGCGAGCCTGCGGACGGTGCGCTGAAGGGCGCGGTTCTGCAGGTCCCGGCGGTCGTCGGGGTCCGCGAACGGCCCGTCGGCCAGTTCGTCGACGTCATCGCCGAGCGAGCCGAACTCCTCCAGCGTGGCGAGGGCGTCGGCGACCAGCCGCTCCACGGCCCGTACGTTCAGCCGTCGGCCGAACACCATGGACATCGCCACCCGCACCTGCCGGACACCGGTCTCCAGCACTCTGCCTCCCTAAGGCGTAGCACGGGGTGGGGACGGCGAGCCGTCCCCACCCCTGTTCACTGCGTCAGCTGCCGGAACAGGTCGAGAAGAAGACCGCCGTCATGGCGGACATGACGTACTTGAACTGCTTGGCGCTGGTCTTGATCGAGCTCATGGGAACCCTCCTTGTTTCGTTCCGGTGGACGGCCGCTCGGACACCCCGGGAGGCGCAGTAACGTTCCGTCACTTGGGTGATGACACAGTGGCGTGATTCGGGTGCACGGGCAATGATCGGGTCCATTCAACGGACCGGCCGGTGAACGGGGCGGCAACAAAGTCCTGTTGCCGAGCTGGTACGAACGGGGAATTCCGGGACCACCCGACCGGTGGTCCCGGCGTGAGAGGGGGACCGCTCATGGCCAGATCCGGCACAGAGGGGCGGGGAGTACTCGAGGGTGCCTTCGCGCTCATGGAAGCACTCGCTCAGGGCGACGAAGTCGGGCTGACCCGCCTGGCGGCCGACGCCGAACTACCGAAGGCCACAGCGCACCGCCTGCTCGGCCAGTTGGTCTCGCTCGGCGCGGTGCAGAGCGAGGAGGGCCGCTACCGGCTCGGGCCGAGGACGTTCCGCCTCGGGCAGGCGTGGCACCCCGCACGGGTCCTGCGCTCGGCCTCGGCGCGACCGCTGCGCGAACTGGCGTCGGCAGCCGGGAGGTTGAGCTTCAGCCTGTCGGTGTCCGAGGCGGGGCACACGATCATCGTCGGCGGTCTGCGGGGAGAGGTGGACGAGGTCTTCCCGCTGCGCTCCGGCGCGGTGCTCCCGCCGGGGAGCGCGGCCGAGCTGGTCCTCGCGGCGTCCGCGCCGGTGGCGGAGCCGCCCGCGGGCTGGGGGAAGGGCGAGTGGGCGCGCGAGGCGGCGCGGGCCCGGGAACGGGGCCTCGCCTTCGAGTACGGCCGGTGCGTGAGCTCGCTCTCGTGCGTGGCGGCGCCGGTGCACTCCACGTCCGGTCAGGTCGTCGCCACGGTCGCGGCAACGGCCCTGGACGGCAAGCAGATCGCTCCGCTGGGCGAGGTCGTGAGCCGGGCGGCGGCCATGATCAGCGCGAACCTCTCCCGCCTGCCGGCCCCGCCGCCACGCCCCCGCCTCCCGCACCCGGCCGTCTAGGTCCTGTCGTCAAAGTGGCGCCGGTCAGGCCCGCGGTGTCCGGTGCCGTGCATCGCAAGGCGGAGGGGCGCCCGAGTACTGGACGTACTCGGGCGCCCCGACAACGCGGCGAGGTGCGGTGCCGGACACCGCGGGCCAGGCGGGACTTTGACGACAGGGCCTAGGCGGGTGTCCGCCGGTCGCTGAGGGTGCCGGGTGGGTGTGAGGGTGCGCCTGCCACACTCGGAAGGTGCGCCCCGCGACCGGCGGTGCGGGGAAGAACGGACTTCAGCGTGTCCCGATGGACTGTGCTCGCCATACCCGTCGACGGTGTCAGCGAGATGGACCGAAACGCGCGAACGCTCGCGCAATTCGACGGCAGTACGGAGGAAGCCGTAGCGGCCCTGCTGGAGGCGGCGAACACGTACGAGCACAAGCTCTGGAAGGTGAACCGCCGCGAGATCTTCAAGTGCTCCAGCCGGTCCTACTTCCTCCGTATCCACGGCCGAATGGCCACGTACGGACTTCTGCTCCAGCTCGCCGAGCTGGTTCACGACACCGCGGAGCCCACGAGCACGTTCCCGGGCTGAAGCGGCCCACCCCGGTCACGCGGTGCCCGCGCAGCGCCAGGCCGAGGGCCTGCGTACTCACCGGCTCAGGTGTAGACGGCCGTGTCGTGCACAGCGCCGAACCGGGGGAAGATCCGTTCCACGGTGAACTCGTGCTCGTCCGCGGCGAATCCGGACATCGCGTCGGCGACGAACTCCACCTCGTAGCCGTGATCGCTCGCGGCCCGCGCGGTGGACTCCACCCCCATGGTGGTGACCAGCCCGGCGAGCACCAGGGTGTCCACGCCGCGGGCGAGCAACTGCTCGTGCAGGCCGGTGTCGTGGAACGCGCCGACCGTGCGCTTGACGACCACGAGGTCCCCGGGTCGGACCAGATCGTCCGCGAAGCCGCTGCCGGGTGGCTGCTCGGCCACGTTCGGCCGCTCCACTCGGACCAGCACCACCGGGCGGCCCTGCGCCCGGAACGCATCGGCCAGTCGGCGGCAGCGGGCCAGTACCTCCTCGCCGGTGTGAGGAGCGACGGGCAGCGCGACGATGCGGGGCATCAGGTCTATGAGGATCAGCGCGGAGGTCACGGCAGTGATCGTAACCGGGCAGTAAACGCATGGCGGTTCGAAAGCCGAGGGGCTAGGGTCACGCTCGATGATGACTCACTTCCTCAACAGATCGGGGGTCCCGTCCGCGCAAGGTGAGGCCTGATGCTCACCGAGACCGCGAACGAGGATTCCCGCCTTTCCCTCTGGCTGCGCGTGCGCGAGTTCGCCGTGCCGCCGTCCATGATCGAGACTGCGACCGCCCGCCGGCATGCCGGCGACTGGGCGGGGGCGTGCGCCGCCGCAGGCATCGACGTCGATCTCGACCTGAGAAGAACCTCACGTACCCACGGCCGGACACTCGCGGCCCGCATCCGGGCCGATCTGCGTCATCTGGCACCGGACCTGCTGCGCTGGCACATGCCGCGCATCGCTCCCGACGGGCTCCTGCGCCCGGGACTGACCGTGCCCCTGGCCCGGTACGACGCCGAGGGGCAGGACGCCGCAGGACACGACGGCGCGGGGCACGACGGCGCCGCTCCGGTGTACCTCGTGGTCCGGACCGCGCCCGCCTGGGCGGAGGCCGGTCAGCGGATCAGCCTCGCCCTGTGGGACGCGTCCCGCCCCGGCGACGGCGCGGGCCGTCATCCCCACCCCCGTCCCGACCGGCGGTTCCGCCTGGATCTGCACCGTCACCTGTGGGACGGGCGCAGGACCGGGGAGCTGCGGATCCGGTCCGGGGCCGACCGGCTGCCCGTCGGCGGCCGGATGCCGACGGATCCCGAACTGCCGGTTCCGGCGCCCTGGCAGGGCCACTGCGCCGTGGACCGGTGGGCGGCCGAGGCGCAGATCCTGCTCCGGGCCGGGGGACGGGCCGCCGGCAGTGTCACCGTACGGTTCGGGGCCCGGCAGCGGCTGGTCCTCGACCGGGCCCCCGCGGACGGCTACGGGACGCCCGTACTGCGGATCGCGGCGGCCCCCGCCGACGGCAGCGCCTCCGCGCTGCCGGTCCTGCCCGATGCGGCGACCTGGGTGCTGCCCGACCTGGAACTGATCCGTACGGGTTCGATCCGGGCCGACCGGCTGCACCCGCTGGTCGCCTCGGCCCTGGTATCGGACCACGCAGCCGGTCAGGTACCGGGTCACGCCCGGGCCGGCGCCGCTGACCCCACGCACCGGCCGGGGCAACCGCGCCTCGTGGAGTGCCGGGGAGCCCGGCACCGGATCGGTCTGGTCGACGGGGTGCTCGTCCCGCTGGACCACGACCCGGACGAGATCCGGCGCGAGGAACTCCTGGTCGCCCTGACCGGTACTCCCCTGCCCTGCCTCCAGGCCATCGACCTGGCGCACCGCCGTCCCGACTGCCTCACCGGCGTGCGCGAACGCCTCGCCCACGGCGACACCGCCGGGGCGCTGGACGTCGTCGCGGGCCTGTTGGGCCCCGACGCACTGCTGCGCCCGGGTGCTCTGCGCGATGCGCTGGAGGCGGCCGCCCACCAGCGGATCACCCACGGGCTGTTCCGGGCGGGACTGGCCGGACCGGGCCCCGGCCGCACCTACCCGGGCACGACCCGCCCCCGCGAACACCGCTCCCACCCGCGCCAGGCGATCTCCCGCTGATCCGGGGACCCCGCTCCCCCCCCTTCCCCACAACCGCCGACGACCTCCGCCGCCCCACCCTCTGACGAACCCATAGGTGATCGAACATGCCCTTGCCCACGCCCATGCCCTCCCAGCTCGACGTCGCCGGCGACCTGCTGGCCCTGCTGCGCGACACGACGACCGAACCGCGCCCCGACAGCCAACTGGAGGCCTTGACCCTGGCGGTGGCCGCCGACCTGCCCGTCCTCCTGTGGGGTGAACCGGGTATCGGCAAGACCGCGGCCCTGACCCAGCTCGCCGCGACCCTGGACCTGCCGCTGACCACGGTGATCGCCAGCGTGCACGAGCCCTCCGACTTCTCGGGGCTGCCGATCGTCGGCGACGACCCCGCCGAACAGGGTGTCCCGATGGCTCCGCCGGACTGGGCGGTGCGACTGGTCAAGGCCGGCCGGGGGCTGCTGTTCCTGGACGAACTGTCCACGGCCCCGCCGGCCGTCCAGGCCGCCCTGCTGCGCCTCGTGCTGGAGCGGCGGATCGGCGCCCTGCAGCTGCCGCCCGGGGTCCGGATCGTGGCGGCCGCCAATCCGCGCTCCTCGGCCGCGGACGGCTGGGAGCTCAGCCCGCCCCTGGCCAACCGGTTCGTGCACCTCCAGTGGACCCACGACCACGAGGTCGTCGTACGCGGTCTCGGCGGGACGTGGCCCGTGGCGACGCTGCCCCGGCTCGACCCGGGGAAACTGCCCGCGGCGGTGGACTTCGCCCGTCGTGCGGTGTGCGGGCTCCTCGCCGCCCGCCCGGCGCTCGTGCACCGGCTGCCCAGTAACGAGGCGCGCCGCGGCGGTGCCTGGCCGTCGCCGCGGAGCTGGGACATGACCGTGTGCCTGATCGCCTTCGCGACCGCGGCCGGCTCCTCCCGGGAAGTGTTGTCCTCGCTGGTCAGGGGCACCGTGGGGGACGGTCCGGGCCTGGAGCTGCTGGCGAGCATGGACCGGATGGACCTCCCGGACCCCGAGGTGCTCCTCGCCGACCCGGCGGCCGCCGTCCTGCCCGAGCGGGGGGACCTGCGCCAGGCCGTGCTCGACGGTGTGGTGGCAGCGGTCCGCGCGCGTCCCGAGAAGGCCCGCTGGGACGCGGCGTGGGCCGTGCTCGTGCGGGCGCTGGAGACCGGGGCGCCGGACCTGGTGGTCGTGCCCGCGACCACGCTCGCCTCGCTGCGCCGCCAGGACTGGGACGTTCCGGTGTCGATCGAGCGTCTCGCCGGAGCGGTCTCCCTGTCCCGGCGGGCGGACCGTTCGGCGGCCCTGGCCGCGGCCCGCACCGGGGCCACCGCGACGGCCGGCCGATGACGCGGGTCGCGACGGGGGCACTGGACCTCGACAAGCTCTTCGCCGCCCGGCTGCACGCCGCCCGGGCGCGGCCGTACCTGGCGACGGCGCTGTTCGCCCTGCACACCGTGGAGTCGCGGACGGTTCCGACGATGGCCGTCGACCGGCACTGGCGGTGCTACGTCTCACCGTCGTTCGTGGACCTGACCCCGGTGGAGGAGCTGGCCGGGGTGTGGGTGCACGAGGTGTCGCACCTGCTGCGCGACCATCACGGGCGCAGCGACCGGTTCGCGCGGGAGCACGGGCTGTCGGGGCGGGCGCAGCGCCTGCGGATGAACATCGCCGCGGACTGCGAGATCAACGACGACGTGTTCGGTGACGGGCTGGTCAAGCCCGACGGGGTGGTCGAGCCGCGCACCTTGAGGCTGGATCCGGGGCAGCTGATGGAGGACTACCTGCGCCAGTTCCAGCTGGGGCCGTGCACGCAGGGCATGGCCTGGCTGGACTGCGGCAGTGGCGCGGACGGGCTGGACCGGGAGTGGGACCTGGGACCGGACGGCGCGCACGGCCTGGACGCGCAGGAGCGGGACCTGGTGCGCTTCCGGGTGGCGCAGGGCATCACGGGCCGTCCGGGGAACGCTCCGCAGGGCTGGCGGCGGTGGGCGCAGGAGGCCTTCCAGCCGCCGCAGCCGTGGCGGGAGCTGCTGGGGGCGGCGTTGCGCTCGGCGACCTCCGGAGCCGGCGCGGGCGAGGACTACACGTACGGCCGGCCGTCGCGGCGCTCGGCCGGGGTGCCCGGCGTCGTACTGCCGAGCCTGCGGCGCACGCCGCCCCGGGTCGCCGTGGTCATCGACACCTCCGGCTCGGTCAGTGACTCCGAGCTGGGCAGCGCGCTGCACGAGGTCGCCGCGATCGCGCGGGCCGTGGGCGGGCGGCGCGACCTGGTCAGCGTGCTGCCCTGCGACGCGTCGGCCCAGGTCGTGCACCCGCTCTGCCGTGCCGAGGGCATCCCGCTGATCGGCGGCGGGGGGACGGATCTGCGCGCGGGCTTCGCCAGGGCCCTGCGCATGCGGCCGGCGCCCGATGTCGTGGTGGTCCTGACCGACGGGCAGACGCCCTGGCCCGGGGCACGACCGTCGTGCCGGACGGTGGTGGGCCTGTTCCCCCGGCTCGGCGCGGGCGGGTCGTGGGACGAGGACGACCCCGACTACGTCCCGCCCGCGCCGCCCGCCTGGGCCCGCGTGGTCGAGATCGGCTCGGCTCCCGGCCGCTGAGCCCGCGACCGCCCGGGCAACCACGCCTCGGCCCCGTGCCACCAGCGGCACGCGCCGCTCGGCCCCGGGCGCCGGACCGGCTTCAGAGCGGATCCACGTCCAGGAAGGCCGCGAAGTCGGGCGCGGCGGCACCCGGCTCCCCGGGCAGCGCCTGCTCCGCCCAGATGATCTTACTTTCGGGGGTGTACCGGGTGCCCCAGCGTTCGCTGAGCTGCGCCACGAGGAACAGTCCGCGCCCGCCCTCGTCCGTGGTGGCGGCGTACCGCAGGTGCGGGGCGTTGCTGCTGCCGTCCCACACCTCGCAGGTCAGGGTGTGGTCGTACAGCAGCCGGACCCGTACCGGCGCGCTGCCGTGGCGCAGAGCGTTGGTGATCAGTTCGCTGAGGATCAGCTCCGTGGCGAAGCCGAGCTCCGTCAGGCCCCATTCGTCGAGCTTCTTCGCCGCGAGGCTGCGGGCCGCGCCGACCGCGCTCGGCTCCATCGGTACGTCCCACTGCAGGACCCGGTCCTCGCCGAGGGTCCGCGTCCGCGCGATGAGCAGCGCCACGTCGTCCGTCGGCCGGTCCGGCAGCAGCAGGTCCAGTACGGCCCGGCAGCTCTCGTGCGGGTCCCGGTCGGGATGGCTCAGTGCCGCGCGCAGCAGCTCCAACCCTTCGCCGATGTCACGGCTGCGCTGCTCGACCAGTCCGTCCGTGTAGAGCACGAGCTGGCTGCCCTCGGCCAGGTACAGCTCCGCGGTTTCGAACGGCATGCCCCCCAGCCCCAGCGGGGGTCCGGCGGGCAGCTCCACGATCTCCGTCGTGCCGTCGGGAGCGACCACCAGGGGCGGCAGGTGCCCGGCCCGCGCCATCGTGCAGTGCTGGGACACCGGGTCGTAGACGGCGTACAGGCAGGTCGCGCCGAGGACGCCGTCGTCCGCGTCGTCACCGTCCCCCTCCCGGTCGTGGTCGATGCGCTGTACGAGGTCGTCCAGGCGGGCGAGGATCTCGTCGGGCGGCAGGTCGAGCGACGAGAAGTTGTGCACCGCGGTCCGCAGCCGCCCCATGGTGGCCGCGGCGTGCAGGCCGTGGCCCACGACGTCGCCGACGACCAGCGCGACCCGGCTGCCCGGCAGCGGGATCACGTCGAACCAGTCGCCGCCCACTCCGGACTGCGCGGGCAGGTAGAAGTGCGCGACGTCCATGGCGCTCTGCTCGGGCAGGGCCCGCGGCAGCAGGCTGCGCTGGAGCGTCACCGCCATGGCGTGCTCACGGGTGAAACGGCGGGCGTTGTCCATGCTGACCGCCGCACGGGCGACGAGTTCCTCGGCGAGGGACAGCTCGTCCTCGTCGAAGGGCTCCGGCTTCTGCGAGCGCCAGAAGTTGACCACCCCGAGGACGACGCCCCGGGCCTTGAGGGGCGCCGCGATGAGCGAGTGGATGCCGTACTCGACGATGGCCCGGGTGCGCGGCGGGTCCTGGGCGTGCCAGCCGGGCGCGTGGGCGAGGTCGGGGACCAGCTCGGCCTCGCCGGTGCCGTAGCCGCGCGCCTGCGGGGTGGAGGGAAGGAAGTCGATCAGCCGGCCGCAGGGGTAGAGCGGGTGGTCGGAGCGGATGCCGCTGACAGCGGTGCGCCGCATGTCGGCGCCCGGGCCGGGCTCCTCCCCGTGGAGCACGGGCTCCGCCAGGTCGACCGTGACGAAGTCGGCGAAGCGGGGTACGGCCACGGCGGCCAGCTCCTCGGCCGTACGCACCACGTCGAGGCTGGTGCCGATGTCGCCGCCCGCGTCGTACAGCAGCTTGAGGCGCCGGCGCGCGGTCTCGGCCCGGCTGGTGAGGATCTGCATCTCCGTGGAGTCACGGATGGTGACCGCGGCGCCCTCGGGCCGGCCCCGGGGGTGGGTGGGCCGCTGGTTCACCACGAGCAGCCGGTCCCCGGTCTCCAGCACCTCGTCGGTGGTCTCCCGGCCCGAGAGCAGCAGGTCCGCCATCCGGCGGTCCAGGCCGGGTACCGCGCCGATGTGGCGCCCCTCGGCGTCCTCCGGGAGCCCCAGGAGCCGCTTCGCCTCGTCGTTCGCGAGCAGGAGCCGCCCTTCGCCGTCGGTGATCAGCACCCCCTCGCGCACGGCGTGGAGCACCGCGTCGTGGTGCTCGTACATCCGGGTCATCTCCTGCGTGCCGAGCCCGTGGGTCTGGCGGCGCAGCCGGCGGCTGATCAGCGCCGTGCCGGCGGTGGCCAGGGCCAGGCCCGTCGCGATGGCCAGGAGGATGACGGGGAGCTGCCGGTCGACGACACCGGTCACGTTCTTCACGGTCAGGCCCGCCGACACGAGGGCGACGACGCGTCCGTCGGCCGCGGTGACCGGCACCACCGCCTGGATCTCCTTGCCGAGCGGCCCGTCCACGCTCTCGGTGTGGACGCGGCCGGCGAGCGAGGGCTCGATCGTGCCGACGAACCGTTTCCCGATACGGTCCGGCTGGGGATGGCTGTAGCGGATGCCGTGGGTGTCCATCACGACGATGAAGTCCACTCCGGCGGCCTTGCGCGTCTGTTCGGCGAGCGGTTGCAGGACGGCGGCCGGATCGGGCCTCTTGAGGGCGTCCTGCAGCCCCAGGGAGTGGGCGAAGGTCTCGGCGACGGACACCGACCGGTTGCGTGCCTCGCGCTCGATGTCGTGCCGGGACTGGAGCACGAGGGCCAGCAGGGCTCCGGCGGCGAGCAACACCACGATCGCCACCTGGAGGACGAATACCTGTCCGGCGACGCTCTTGAACCTGATGCCTAGAGGTGACCGCACCGACGTACCCGGCACGGGTGGCGAGGAAAGGTCACGAACCCAGTTGTAGCACTTCCGGGCGCCCATGGCCCCCGGCGTGCGCGCCGTATGTCCGGGCGCTTCCCCCGTGCCGCTCCGCCCCGTGTCTCCCGCTCGCCGCCTGTGCGCCCCGTTCGGCCGCCCCCCACCCCGGGAGCACGCCGTGCGGCGGGCGGCGTCACGCCGCTCCCCCGGTCCCGTTCCCGCCCGTCAGCAGCCTGGCGCGCAGTCGCTCGGCCGTCCGGTCCGACAGTTTGACCCTTTCCTCCAGATAGCCCCGTACCGACCCGTAGTGGGTCTCCAGGTCCGCGAGCACCAGCTCCATGATCACCGCGGGGGCGCGTCCGTAGCCGGGCCACTTGGGCTCCCGGCCCGGGTGGGCCGCGCGCCAGTCCCCGATCAGGCGCTCCGTGGCCAGTTCGGTGAGCGCGAAGTCGGCGAGGACCTCCTCGCGGCCGACCCCGAGCAGGGTCAGGACGAGCGCCCCGATCAGCCCGGTCCGGTCCTTGCCCGAGGCGCAGTGGAAGACCACCGGGCCGGGGGCCCCGGCGATCTGTTCCAGCACCTGGCGGATCTCCTCGGCCCCGTCCTCGGTGACCTCCGCGAACCGGTCAGCGAGGTAGCGCCAGGGGTCGACGTCCGGGTCGATGCCCGCCTGGTCGTAGGGCCGGTGCTCGATGCTCAGGTTGACGTAGTGGAACCGCTCCGCCTCGGGCACCCGCCCCTTGGCCTCGATCTCCCACGGGTAGCGCAGGTCGATCACCGTACCGACGCCCAGTTCCAGGAACCTCTCCCAGTCGGCGCCCCGCAGCTTGCCGAGCGAGTCCGACCGGTACAGCGTCCGCCAGGCCACGGTCCGGCCGTCGGCGCAGCGGTAGCCGCCCATGTCGCGGAAATTGTGCAGGCTCTCGAATGCGACGTGCCGGTTCAAAGGTGCTCCCCCATCGTTTCTCACAGTTCCTCGCCCAGCGGCAGGCGGTGCACGCCCGGCAGGTACTCGTCGAGCTCCCCCGGGGTGAACCTGGACATCCCCACGACGTGCCAGAACTCACCGGCCACGTCACCCTCGTACTTGTATCCGCCCCCCGGTGTCAGCGCCGCCCAGCCGCCCGCCATTCCCATCAGCGTCGCACGCAGCGAGGGCGGCTCCCCCTGCGCCGGGAGGTTCCAGAGCCGCACGGTCCCGTCCTCCGCTCCGCTCGCCAGGGTAGTGCCGTCCGGGGAGAACGCGAGGGCGAGCACCCGGCCGGTGTGGCCGACGAGGTCGGTGAGGTGCTCACCCGTCCCGGCGTCCCACAGGCTGACCGAGCGGTCGTCGCCCGCGGCGGCCAGCAGCGCACGGCTCGGGTGCGCTGCCGCGGCCCACAGGCGGCCGCCGCGCCCGCGCAGGCGCAGGCTCGGCTCGCCGTCCCGCCACACGATGACGCTGCCGTCCCAGCTCGCGCTGGCCAGCCACGCGCTGCGCGGGCCGTACGCGACCGCGTACACCCGGTCGGCGTGCCCGGCGGCGCCGCCGAGCTCGGCCAGCAGGTCGCCGCTCCTGGCGTCCCACACCCGTACGAAGCTGTCGTCGCAGCCGGTGGCCAGTACGTCGCCGTCCGGGCGGAAGGCGATCGAGCGGACCCTGCCCCGGTGCCGGGTGAGGGTCGAGACGGGGGATCCCGTGGGGCGGAACCACACCCGCACGGAGTCGTCGTCGTTGGCGGTGGCGAGCAGGGTGCCGTCCTTGTTGAAGGCCTCCGCCCAGACGTGTTCGGTCTCGGCGTCCAGTTCCCTGAGGTACTCGCCGGCCGCCGGGTCCCACAGGTACATGTCCCCGTCGTTGCTGGCCGTGGCCAGGAGGGGTTCGACGGGACTGAACACCGCCGAGACCAGCCGGTCGCCGCGCCCGGTGAGCTCGTCGGTGCGCCTGCCCGTGCGCGTCTCCCACAGCCGTACGACGCCGTCGTTGCCGGCGGTCGCCAGCTGGGCTCCGTCCGCGCTGAAGGCGACCCCGCTGATCCGCCGGCCGTGGCCGCGCAGGATGCGCTTGCCCTGGCCGGTGGCGGAGTCCCAGATCTGCGCGCCGCCGTCGTTGCCGACGGTGAGCAGTTGGCTGTCGCCGGGCCGGAAGGCGCAGGCCCAGGCGGTGCCGCGGTGCGCGGCCGGCTGCTGGGCGTGGAGGGTGACCGCGTATCCGTGCGGTCGCCCGGTGACCGTCCACAGCCGGACCGTGCCGTTGCTGTCGCAGGAGGCGAGGAGCCTGCCGTCGTCGCTGAACAGCACTTGGTAGACGGCGCCCGTGCCGCGTTCGAGTATGCCGGCGGGGGTGCCGACGACGGGGTCCCACAGGCGCACCTGTCCGTCGGTGTCGCCGCTGGCGAGGAGGTTTCCCTCGGGGTGGAAGTCGAGGACGTAGACGCGGCCGGTGTGCCCGGTGAACTCGTGCAGCAGCTGCGCGTCGGCCGTCCGCCAGATCCGCACCGTGCCGCCCCGCCCGTCCCCGCCCCGGTCGGCGGTGGCGAAGAGCGTGCCGTCCGGGCTGAACCTGGCCCGGTACACGGCGCCCCGGTGGCCCTCGATCTCGCGGATGCAGCGCCCGGTGGCGAGGTCCCAGAGGCGTGCCTTCGCGGCCGCGTCGCCGGTGAGCAGGACGCCCCCCGGGCCGTGGACCGCGGTGTAGACGGGCGCGACGTGCCCGGGCAGCCGGTGCACGGCCTCGCCCGTGGCCACGTCCCAGACGGTGACCAGGCCCTCGCGGTCGCCCGTGGCGAGCCGGGTGCCGGCCGGGTCGAACGAGACCGGCCACACCCCGTCGGGGTGGACGTCCAGGCGGTGGCGGCAGGCGCCGGTCACCGGGTCCCAGAGCCGTACGGTGCCGTCGGAGCCGCCGGTGGCGATGACGCCGTCCCGGAACTTCACGGCGTACACCCGCCCTTCGTGCCCCTGGAGGGTGCGCACGGCCCGGCCGTCGTCGGCGCCGCAGACCAGGATCGAGCCGTCCTCGCTGCCGACGGCGAGCAGCTCGCCGTCGGCGCTGTACGCGATGGGCTCGGGCAGCCGGCTGGTGCGCATGCCGAAGCCGTACGGGACGCCGACCGCCGACGGCCGGAACCCGGCGTCCACCGGCATCCCGGGGGCGATCGCGGCGGTCCTGAGCTCGGGCGCCGCCCGCACCGCGTCGTCCATCGTCACGTCGATGAGCGCGGCCCGGTGCCAGCGGCTGCCGGTCAGCAGGGTGCCGCGCAGGTCGGCCCGCGTCAGCCGGGCCCGGCACAGGTCGGCGCCGGTGAGGTCGGCCCCGCTCAGGTCGGCCCGGTCGAGGCGGGCGCCCGTGAGCCGGGTGCCCCGCAGCAGGGCGCCGGAGAGGTTGGCGCCGATCAGCCGGGTGTCGGTCAGATCGGCGTCGCTGAGGTCGACCCCGGAGAAGTCGCGGTGCGAGAGGTCCTCCCCGGCGAGCCCCGCACCGCGCAGATCGGCGTTGGCGGGCACCCGGAGCCGGTCGCTGATCCGCATGGCGTTGGCGCGGGCGGCGTCGTTGACGCCGCGTCCGGGCGAGTCGAGGACCTCGCGCACCCAGCGGGCGCACAGGGCGTGGTCGGCGAGGTCGCAGAAGAACTCCACCGCGAGCTGGCTCAGCGGGCGGGCGAAGAGCACGGTGTGATGCCCGCGGGCGAGCTGGTGGGCGGCCTCCCTCGCCACCAGCCATTCGATGACGGAGCCGTGGATGAACTGGAAGACGCCGTCGTCGCTGCGCACCAGCAGGCTGCCCGCCCCGACCGCCTGGGCGCGCTCGGCCGGGGAGAGCGGGGACTCGGTGAGGTCGCTGAGCGTCCCGGCCACCGCCTCGGTGAGCTCGTCGAGCCGCAGGGCGCTGCGGCCGCTCTCCCACAGCCGCCAGGCCAGCGCGGTCACCGCCGCCCACAGCTGGTCGGCGGTGAGCCCGGGCGGCGCGCCGGGTCCTCCCTGGCCGCGCCGTTCCTCGTGGTCGAGCCAGGACGTGAACACGTCCTGGTACAGCCGCGCGGCGCTGAGCGCACGGCCCGCTCCGGCGACGGCCCGCAGTTGGTCCTGGCTCAGGTCGGCGACGAAGGAGAGCAGCCGCGGATTGCGGCAGAGCATGAGGAGGTCGGGGATGTTGCGCAGGAGCTGGAAGCGCTGGTCGGCCGCGTCCTCGTCGCCGTAGCTGCGCACCAGGTACGAGCGGATCTGCGCCGGGGTGAAGCCCTCCACCGACAGGATCCGGCGCTGCGGGAGCAGTCCCACGCGCTCGCCGAGGGCGGTGAGGATCTGGGCGTGCGACTTGAAGTGCTGGGTGCGGCTGCTGACCACGATCTTGGCGTTGTCGACGGCGGCGTCGAGGAGGACCTGGAGGTGGTCGGCGGCCCGGTCGTAGCTGACCCGGTGGACCAGCTCGTCGAAGCCGTCGAAGAGCAGGACCACGCGGCCCTGCGCGAGCATGTAGCGCAGGGCCCGCAGGTCGATGGTGTCGACTCCGTGGCCGGCCAGGTGGGCGGCGACGAGGCCTTCCAGGCTGTGGGCCCGGTCGAGGGTGTTGAGCGGGATCAGCAGCGGTGTCAGGTGCGGGAGCTGCTCGGAGATGCGGCGGGCCAGCTCGCGCAGGGCGAAGGTCTTGCCGTGCCCGAAGTCGCCGAGGAGCAGGACGAACCGGCCGTGGTCGGATTCGAGGAGCTCCAGGAGTTCCTCGACGAGGCCGTCGCGTTCTCGGCCGGAGCGGCCTTGGCCGTCGGTGCGGTCGGCGTCGCGGTAGCGCTGGGGGAGGTAGAGACCCGGGGCGTACTGCTCGCTGCTGCTGAGCCGCGCGGCCTGGGCGGCGACGTAGCCTCGCAGGTCGAGCAGGCCCTGGAACTCGATGAAGCTGCGCAGCCTGACCCGTACGCCGTGGCTGACCGCCCGCTGGCGCAGGCCGCCGGCCGGCCCGTCGCCCGCGTAGACCAGGACGGCCTCGGAGCCGGGATCGGTGGCGTGCACCTGGGCGATGAAGCGGTCGAGTTCCTCTTCGGTGGGGGTGCCGGGGTGGACGGCGATGCGCTGCTGCTGCACGACGCCGTCCTCCTGCTCCCGCCAGGTGGCCATGATCTGCGCCATGTCCTCCGGTTCCCGGCGCGGGACGTCGCGCAGGCGTACGCCCTCCCTGCGCACCCGGCAGATCTCCTTCACGCGTTCGACGAGCGAGGCGGCCGGATCGTCCAGGGGCGCCCTGCCGTCCGCGGGCCCGGTGGCGATGACGGGGGGCAGCTCGGGCACGGGGAAGACCCGGCGGGTCTGCCTCCAGGCGGCGGGGAAGCGCTGGGAGGCCGCCTCGATCCGGTCCTGCCAGCGGGTGACGCCGTCCGCGGTGACCTGGAGCAGCTGGAACCTGGCGGGGCCGGCGGAGCCGAAGAGCGGCAGCTCGCCGGCGGCGCCCGGCAGATGGCCGCGGCTGGGGTCCGCGGCGAGGGTGCGCGGGCCGCCGGTGGGTCCGTGCAGCAGCAGGTGGAGCCGCGGAGCGGCCAGCCGGGCGAAGGTGTCGGCGTCCCGCAGCCCGCCGGGGCCGCCCACCGCGTCGCCCGGGCGGCGGCCGTCGGTGAGGGGATGGCGCAGCGCGCCGATGCGCAGCCAGCCCTCCTCCTCGTACCGGCGCATGGCCTCGGCGAACCAGGCGGCCTGGTCCCGGCCGATGAACCCGTACTGCTCCTCGGGGCGGTGGCTGTAGGCCATGGAGGAGTTGAAACCGGCGACGACCGTGCTCAGCTCGGGCACGGGGAAGAGGGTCCAGGGCTGATCGCTGTCGAAGACCGTGTCCAGCCCCTGGTAGAGGCCGCGGAAGAGCCGCGTGTAGTGGCGCCACTTGGGCCAGTACGGGGGCTGCGGCGCCACCTCGTCGGCCTCGCAGCTGTGGAAGTACGCGAGGCAGGCCGCCTGGTTCACGTCCTGCGCACCCGGCACCACCATCACCCGCTGGGGTGACAGGTCGAGCTGGGAGCGCAGCGCGGTGAGGAAGCTCAGGGCCTGGTCGCACTCGCGCGGGCTGCCGGACGCGGTGAGGTCCCCGGTCACCACCATCAGGTCGGGGGCGGGCGCCCCGGCGTCCCGGAGCATGATGAGGTCACCGCGGATCTGCCGGCTGAGCGAGTCGGGCTCACGGCCGCGCCCGAAGTCGGGCCCGGCCAGGTGCAGGACGGTGACGGCTTCCTGGGCGCTGCCCCCGCCGGCCCGGGAGGCCTGCGGATAGAGCGGCGCCCTGGCCGGGCGCCGGCGCCCGGACCAGCCGGGGCCGGCGAGCGCGCTCGGCTGCGGCCGGGCCGGATTGGGCTGCTCCGGGTGACGGGTGGAGCCCGAGGCGCTCCCGGGGAAGCCGGGCCTGCGGCCCGGGCGGGCGTGCCCGTCGACGGCCTGCCCGACCCGCGTCAGCAGCAGGGAACGGGCGGCGTCGGTGTCGGCCACGCCCACCAGGTCGACGTAGGTGATGGTGGCGAGCAGTCCCTCGATCGGGATCTCGTCCACCCGCACGGTCAGCAGGCGCCGCTCGGGCGACTCGGGGGAGGCGCGCAGCGCGGCCTGCCACTCCATGCGGCCGTAGGTGGAGCGTTCGTAATGACGTGACAATACGGCGATCACCGCGACCGACTCGCTGACCCCGCGGTCCATGAAGTCTATGAAGTTGGTTCCTGGTACAAAGTCCCAGGCCTGCACCACGGTGCGGTAGCCGGCTTCCTCCAGGGTCCAGGCGATCCATGCGGCCCAGGGTTCGTCTGCCGGCGAGTAACTGATGAAGAAGTCGAACTCTCTTGCAGGAGCGCCGAATTGGCCATCCGTCATCATGGGACCATGGTAGGGGCGTCCCTGCTGCGACGGCTTCGCCTCGTCGAAGACGGGGAACAGCGCCCGGCCGCCGGTGAGGCGCCGCCCGCGTCACCCGGGCGGCCCCGTCCGGATGCGTCCGCGCCCCCTGATGTCCGACCGCCTGTTTGTGCGAGTCTGTTCGGCGTGTCTCTCCTCAGACGTCTGCATCCACTGGACTGGCTGGCCGGCGGGCTGCTCGCGCTCGGTGTGCTGTGCGTCGCCACGGGTCTGCTGCCGTCCGGGCCCGCCGGGGACGTGATGGAGCGCATCGTCCCGCTGCTGGTGTTCCTCGCCACGGTGATCGTCCTCGCCGAACTGACCGGCAAAGCCCAGGTGTTCGACGTGGTCGCCACCTGGGTGGCGCGGGCGGGACGCGGGAACTACGTCCTGCTCTTCGGCCTCTGCGTGCTGTTCGCGTCCGTCACCACCATCACCCTCAACCTGGACACCACGGCGGTCCTGCTGACCCCGGTGATGCTGGCGCTGGCGACGCGGGTGGGCATCGCGGCCGTGCCGCTGGCGATGACCACGGTGTGGCTGGCCAACACGGCGAGCCTGCTGCTCCCCGTGTCCAACCTGACGAACCTGCTGGCCGCGGACCGGGTGGCGCTGGCCCCCTCGGAGATGGCCGCCACCATGTGGGCGCCGCAGGTGGCGTCCATCGCGGTCACGATGGCCTGCCTGTGGGGCTTCTACTGGCGCCTGGGCCGGCGCGGCGAACTGCGCTACGAGCCCCCGTCGGCGCCTCGCCCGGCGGACCGGGTCCTGTTCCGGGTGTGCGCGCTGGCCTGCGCCGGATTCCTGCTGGCGATCCTCCTGGCCGACGTTCCGCTGTGGACGGCGTCGATGACGGCCGCGCTGATCGTGCTGGTGGCCTTCGCGGTGCGCAGCCGCGACACACTGCGCCTGTCGCTGGTCCCCTGGCGGCTGCTGGTCCTCGTCCCGGGGATGTTCCTGGTCGTGGAGACCGTCAACGCCCACGGTCTGCACGGGATACTGACGACGGCCATGGGCTCCGACAACGGCGTGACGGGCATGCTGCGGTCCGCCGCGGTCGGCGCCGGTTTCTCCAACGCGCTGAACAACCTGCCCGCTTACATGGCCGCCGAGGCGGCCATCCCCGACGGCAACCACCATCAGCTGCTCGCGCAACTCATCGGCGTCAACGTGGGACCGGTCATCACTCCGTGGGCCTCGCTGGCCACGCTGCTGTGGTTCGAACGGTGCCGCTGGCACGGCACCCGCATCGAGCTGGGCCGATTCCTCGGCACGGGGCTGGTGCTGGCGGTGGCGGGCACGCTTTCGGCGACGGTCGCGCTGGCGGCCACCACCTGAGCTTGCGGCCACCACCTGAGGGGTGTCCCGTGGATCACGCCGGTCTCGCGGCGCCGACGTCGCGGAGCAGGAGCGCGAGGGTCTCGCCGCGCGCGGCGACGAAGCTGCGTCCGCTGTCGTCCCCGGCGAAGCCCGGTCTGAACTGCGCCCCGGACAGCGTGCGCAGCTCCACGCCCGCCTCGGCCGCGAGCAGCGCGCCGGTCGGCAGGTCCACGCCCTCGGCACGGTAGCCGACGAAGGCGTCGATGGTGCCGCGCGCGAGCAGGCTCCAGCCGAGCAGCGGCGCCCACAGCTGCAGGACGCGCCGGCAGTGCGGTTCGAGTGCCCCGCGCAGGGCGGCCGCCGTCGGGTCGCCGCGCCGCACGGCGTACCCCTGGGTCCAGGCGACGACGGGCCCCGCGGGCGGGAGCCCGGGGTCGGGACCGGGCAGCGGCCCGGCCGAACCGTGGGCTCCCCGTCCCGTGACCGCGTACCAGGTCTCGCCGGTGACCGGCTCGTGCACCACTCCCATCACCGGGGTGCTTCCCAGGCACAGCCCGATGCCCACCACGTAGGCGGGCAGCCCGATCGCCACGTTGTTGCTGCCGTCCAACGGGTCGACCAGCCAGGTGCGCTCCCCCGCCGCGTCGAGGAGCCCGGCCTCCTCGGACAGGATCCGGTCGTGCGGGAAGTGCCGCTGGATGCGGCCGAGTACGAGCTTCTCCGCGGCGAGGTCGAGGTCCGTCAGCACGTCCCCGGAATCGCCCTTCGTCCGCAGGCACTGCGCCGAACCGAAGCGCCTGCGCAACAGGTCGCCCGCCTCCCGCGCCGCCGCGACGGCCACGCGCAGCTCGCGCTCGAAGTCAGGCCCGCTGTTGGGCATCGATCCTCCTGAGGACGGTGTGGGCGCTGCGCACGGTCTGCCCCGTGTCGCACAGCCGGCGGATCGTGCGGCGCGGGCGGCCGTCGAGCGGCCCCAGCGAGAGGTCGACCTGCCCGGGGATCGAGAACCCGTGCACCAGGGTGGCCGCGGGGGCCTCGCCCGCCAGGGCGGTGGCGTGGAACTGGCCCGCGGCCAGGGTGTAGCTCTCCCCGCCGGAGGTGATGTGGGCGGGGCCGATCTCGCTGCGCACGAGGAGGGGGGTGGGCCGGATCTCGTCCACGCCGTCGCTGCGGCTGCGGACCTCGAACACCCGGTGCGTCGCGCCCGCCTCGCCGTCGGCCACCACGGTGGTGTGCACGGGGAGGTTGGCCACCCGACCGTACAGCACGCGGCTGCGCAGCTCCCAGCTGTGGCAGTGCATGGGCGAGGCGTCGGGCTCGGGGCGGTTGTCCGCCTCGAAGAGATGCACGCAGACCCCGCGCGGGCCCTCTCTCAGCAGCGGCAGGCACAGGAATCCGAGGGGATGACGTACGGCACGTAACTCCCGTGCCCCCGTGGCTATTTGCTCCAGGGTGACGAGAGACCTTTCGAGCTCGTGGTCCATGGTGCGCGCCTGGGCGCCTCACCTCCTGTAAGGGTCCTCCGCATGCAGGGCCTTTTCGATGATCTTGCCGATGTCGCTGTCGGTGAAGACGCGCGGCAGCGGGAGCCGCAGCTCGTCGAAGAGCGTCCGCACCTCGTCGACGGTGGGCTCCTGGCCGAGCGGCGCGGCGACGCGCAGGTCGAGAGCGGTGGCCTGCTCGCGGCTCTGGTGCAGCTCGGTCACGTAGTAGTCGTAGAGCGGCTGTCCCCGCTCGACCAGCAGGTTCACCCGCGACTGGTCGTCCTGGGTGATGACCAGGCAGGTCTCGGACAGGTCGAAGCGCAGGGTCGGCACGGCGGACGACAGGTGCACGCTGATCTCGAGCGTCGTGAGCTGCCGCTGGTACCAGCAGGCGGCGAGGACGGTCGCGTACGACTCCCGCCGGACCCGGTCGGTGGTCCACACCTCGTCGTTCTGGCGCTGCCTGCCGAACATCTGCCGGAAGCGGGCGTACGCGGCGCACGCCCGCTCGTCGGCCGGATTGACGATGTCGATCTTCACGTTGAGCTGCGAGCGCTGCTCCTTGGCCGCGCTCACGCACAGGGGCAGCGTCACCGCCCGCAGGTAGGTGCCCGTACCGCCCTTGAAGTACCAGAGGTTGGTGTGCTGCCGGGCCTCGCGCAGGGCCTCGCCGACCTCGTTGCCCGAGAGGGACCGCACCATGGCGAGGTCCTCCAGCGCCCGGCGGGTCCCGCTCATGGCCTCCTGAATGCTCGCGGGGCGCCGTACGCGCTCCACGATCGACCCGGTCGCGAGCAGACCGAGCACGACCAGGGTGGCGCCGGAGGACACGTCGTCGCTGATGACGTCGCCGAAGATGTCCAGGAACCCGACCGCCATCGCGACCAGCAGGGCGACGACCACGTCGGCGTTGCGCAGCACCCAGGCCACGAAACGCTCCAGCCGCCCGACATGCGCCGCCATGGACGCCCCCCTCCCCCGCCGTGCACTGATGGTAGGAGATCCCCCCGCGGCGCCACCAGTGGCACGTGCCGGATGCCCGCGTGCGCCCCCGCGCCCCCGGAGCGCACGCGGCGTCAGACCCGCTGCTGGGAGGCCCTGCCCGGGAGGAAGAGGCCGGTGGTGAGGGTGCCGAGGAGGACGATCGCCGTGTTGACGACGAGCGCGGTCGTGATCCCGCCGTGGACTTCCGTGTGCGACGCCGCGATCGCGGACATGACCGGCGTGCCCATCGTGATGCCGATCTGCTGGGTCATCGTCGCCAGGCCCGTCGCCATGCCCTGCTCGTGGTCGGGCAGGCCCGTGGTCGCCGTCACCATGAAACCGACGATCACCAGCATGTTGCCGATGCCGCCCGCGAAGGTAGCGAGCAGCAGGAGCCACAGGGTCCCGGAGGTCTCTCCCAGCCCGACCAGGCTCAGGGTCGCGGCCGCCTGCACCACCCCACCGGCCAGGAGCGTCGTACGGGTGCTGGTCGCGGCGATCACCCGCGCCGCGAGCGCACCTCCGATGACGGTGCCGACGCCCAGCACACCGAACGACAGACCGGCGGTCAGCGCCGAGAAGTCCAGCACGTCCTGGAGGTGGAGCGTCATCAGGAAGACCAGGCTCGTCTCCGTCAGGAACGCGATCAGGCCCGCGACGTTGCCCCAGGCCACCGTCCTCGTCTTCAGCACCGACACGGGCACCAGCGGACTCGCCGCCTTCGACTCCACCGCGTAGAACACCACCAGCAGCGCCGCACCGGCGGTGAGCCAGCCCAGCGCCGGACCCGAACCCCAGCCGTGTTCACCCGCCTGCGTCAGACCGTAGATCAGGGCGAGCAGACCCGCCGTCACGGCCGCCGCACCCGGCAGGTCCAGCTTCGGACGGGTGGTGGGGCGGGACTCCTCGATGACCGCAGGGGCGATGAACAGGACGGCCAGCGCGACCGGGACGTTGACGAGGAACGCCCACCGCCACGACAGCAGATCCGTCAGGACACCGCCCAGGACGGCGCCCGTCGTGAACCCCGCCGACATCAACGCCCCGTTGAGACCGAGTGCCTTCTGCCGCAGCGGACCCTCGGGGAATGCGGTCGTCAGCAGCGACAGACCCGCCGGGGTCACGGCCGCCGTGGCCAGGCCCTGGAGGACACGGGCGACGAGCAGCGTCTGCGGGCTGTTCGCCAGCCCGCCCGCCAGCGAGGACGCGGCCAGCACCGCCAGGCCCACCAGGAACAGCCGGCGGCGGCCGAACAGGTCCGCGACCCGCCCGAAGAGGAGGGTGAAGCCGGCGGCGCACAGGGCGAACGACGTCGCGATCCACTGCAGGTCCGGCAAGGAGAAGCCGAGGCCCTCGCCGATCACCGGCAGCGCCACGTTCAGGATCGAGAAGTCGACCGCCAGCATGAACTGCGCCACCAGCAGCACCACCAGCACCAGCTTCAGACGCCCGTCCAGACGGACCGGCGCCCCGGGCCCCGCGCCCTTCCCCGCTCCCTTCCCCGCACCGGCATCCACGCGCACACCTTCGACAACGGACATCGCCACGCATCCTCTCGCTCACGCAACACCGTGTTGCGCCACCGACTCTGGAGCGCTCGAAGGGAGTTACCCAGCCCCCTGACGGTGGTGGCGCCGGGGACGGTGGCGCCCGGGACGCTGGCACTGGCAGGGCCACCTTCGCGGCCGACGCCCGGCGCCTTCCCCCGGCACACTGGAGGGCATGGACACACCCACCGCTCTGGGCGCCTTCCTGCGCACCCGTCGCGCCCAGCTCCAGCCCGAGGACGTGGGGCTCCCCTCCCACGGCACCCGCCGGCGCGTGCCCGGGCTGCGGCGCGAGGAGCTCGCCCTGCTGGCGGGCGTGAGCATCACGTACTACACGCACCTGGAGCAGGGGCAGAGCACGAACGCCTCGGACAGCGTCCTGGACGCCCTGGCCCGCGCCCTGCGGCTGACCCCGGACGAGCACGCGCATCTGCACGACCTGGCCCGGCCGCCGCGTGCCAAGCGGGCCGCCTCGCCCCGCCCCGCGTACGTCCGGGACACCACGCGCCGGCTGATCGGCGCGATGCCGCAGGTACCCGCCGTCGTCCTGGACGGCCGTAACGACGTCCTCGCCTGGAACGCGCTGGGCCACGCCCTGCTCGCCGGGCACCTCGACCCCGCGAGCCCCGACGATCCGGCCGTGCGCCCCAACCTCACGCGGATGCTGTTCCTCGACCCGCTCACACGGGACCTCTACACGGACTGGAAGAAGGAGGCCCGGGTGGCGCTGGCGGCGCTGCGCCTGGTCGCCGGACGCCACCCCGAGGACCGCGCCCTCGCCGAGCTCATCGGGTCCCTGATGCTGCGAAGCCCCGACTTCGCCTCCCTCTGGTCCCAGCACCCCGTACGGGACTGCACCGTCGGGACCAAGAACCTGCACCACCCGGTCGTGGGTCCGCTCACCCTCGATTTCGAGAGCCTGCACCTCACCGACGGCACCAACCACCGGATGCTGCTCTACAGCGCCCCCGAGTCCTCCCCCTCCGACGCGGCGCTGCGCATGCTGTCGAGCCTGACCGCCGACCGCGCCGCCGCGGGGCGGGGAACCGGAAAGCCCGCGTCGGCCGGTGCGGACGCGGGCCCGGGGGGCGAGGGGGGCCAGGAGGGCCGGATCAGACCTTCCTGACCACGCTCGACTTGAGCTGCATGGCGCCGAAGCCCTCGATCTTGCAGTCGATGTCGTGCCCGTCGACGCCGTAGACGATGCGGATGTTGCGCACCTTGGTGCCCGCCTTGATGCCGGAGGTGCTGCCCTTGACCTTCAGACCCTTGACGACCGTCACGGTGTCGCCGTCGGACAGTACGTTGCCGACCGAGTCCTTGATCACCCGCTCCTGCGGGGCGCCGGCCGGGCCGTCGGCGGCCGCGGACGGCTGCCATTCGTGTCCGCACTCGGGACAGATCAGGAGCGCGCCCCTCTCGTAGGCGTACGCGCTGGAGCACTCGGGGCAGGGGGGCAGGTCGGTCTCGGTCACCTGACCAGTCTATTTCAGGCCATGGGCGCCGGCTTTCCCGGAAGCCGCGAGGACGGCGCCCGGCTTGTGCGAGAGTCCGGTCGGCGCGGATCACCCGCCCATCGCCCGCCCGGTCCCGTCCAGTCCAGGAGGTCCATGTGTCCGCCGCATCGAGCTACGCGTCCGGGGTCTGTGAGGTGCCGCTGCTGGGCGACACCATCGGCGAGAACCTGGACCGCACCGTGCGCAGGTTCCCCGGGCGCGACGCCCTCGTGGACCTGGCCGCCGGGCGCAGGTGGACGTACGCGGAGCTGGCCGCGGACGTCGACGCCCTCGCGCTGGGGCTGCTGGGCCTGGGCATCGTGCGGGGTGACCGGGTCGGCATCTGGGCGCCCAACCGCGCGGAGTGGACGCTGGTGCAGTACGCCACCGCGAAGATCGGGGCGGTCCTGGTCACCGTGAACCCCGCGTACCGCAGCCACGAACTGCACTACGTGCTCCAGCAGTCCGGGATCCGGCTGCTGGTGGCGGCCGAGCGGTTCAAGACCTCCGACTACGCGGCCATGATCGAGGAGGTGCGGCCGCGCTGCCCGGCGCTGGAGTTCGTGGCCCTGCTGGAGGGTCCCCTCTGGGCCTCCCTGCTGGAGCGGGGCCGGCGGGGCGACCCGGCGGACCTCGCGCGGGCCCAGGCCGCGCTGAGCCCGGACGACGCGGTCAACATCCAGTACACCTCGGGAACCACCGGCTTCCCCAAAGGCGCCACGCTCTCGCACCACAACATCCTCAACAACGGTTTCTTCGTGGGCGAGTTGTGCCACTACACCGAGCAGGACCGGGTGTGCATCCCGGTGCCGTTCTACCACTGCTTCGGCATGGTGATGGGCAATCTCGCCTGCACCAGCCACGGTGCGGCCATGGTGATCCCCGCCCCGTCGTTCGACCCCGCGGCCACCCTGGCGGCGGTGGAGGCGGAGTCGTGCACCTCGCTCTACGGCGTCCCCACCATGTTCATCGCCGAGCTGGCGGATCCCGGCTTCGACGGGTACGACCTGTCGAGCCTGCGGACCGGGATCATGGCGGGCTCGCCCTGTCCGGTGGAGGTGATGAAGGAGGTCATCGACCGGATGGGCATGAGCGAGGTGTCCATCTGCTACGGGATGACGGAGACCTCGCCGGTGTCGACGCAGACCCGCGCCGACGACTCGGTCGAGCGCCGGGTCTCCACCGTGGGCCGCGTGGGGCCGCACCTCGAAGTGAAGGTGGTCGATCCGGTCTCGGGACGGACGGTGCCGCGCGGGGAACCGGGTGAACTGTGCACCCGCGGCTACTCGGTGATGCTCGGCTACTGGGAGGAGCCGCAGCGCACCGCCGAAGCCGTCGACGCGGCCCGCTGGATGCACACCGGTGACCTGGCCGTCATGGACGACGACGGGTACCTGAGCATCACCGGCCGGATCAAGGACATGGTGATCCGCGGCGGCGAGAACGTGTACCCGCGCGAGATCGAGGAGTTCCTGCACGCCCATCCGGACGTACTGGACGTCCAGGTCATCGGCGTCCCCGACCCGAAGTACGGGGAGGAACTGATGGCGTGGGTGCGGATGCGCGACGGCGCCGCTCCGCTGACGGCGGCGGCCGTGCGGGCCTACTGCGAAGGGCGGCTGGCCCATTTCAAGATCCCGCGCCACGTGCACGTCGTGGAGGAGTTCCCCATGACCGTCACCGGAAAGATCCGCAAGGTCGAGATGCGCGAGGCGGCGGTCCGGCTCTTGGAACAGCCCTCGTAGGACGGCGCGTTGCGGGCCGGACGACCCGGTTCCTGCACGATGATCTTACGTAGGCGCGGCGTCGCCCGACCCCACCGGTCCGCGGCGCCGCTCCTCTTTGCCCCGCCGACCGACCACCGGAGGACCACCGTGACCCCACCCATGACCCGCCGTCTGACCCTCAGTGCCGCCCTGCTCGCGGTGATGGCCGCCGTGACGCCGGTGTCCACCGCCCACGCGTCGCCGGTCACCCCCGACATGGAGGCGCTGACCCAGGCGCTGCGGAACACGATGGACGCCGGAGCGCCGGGGGCGATGGCCCGGTTCGCCGGCCCGGCCGGGGTCAAGACCCAGGCCCTGGGCGTACGCGACAAGACCACGGGCGCGGCCATGAACCCGCAGGCCCGCTTCCGCATCGGCAGCGTCAGCAAGACCTTCTCCTCGGTCGTCCTGCTCCAGCTGGCGGGCGAGGAGCGGATCGCGCTGGACACCTCCGTCAACCACTACCTGCCGGGCCTGCTGCCCGACGACCGGATCACCGTGCGTCATCTGCTGACCCACCGCAGCGGGCTGGCGGACTACACCAACGCCATGTTCGAAAAGACCGTGCCCGGCTTCGAGGCCGTGCGGAACAAGGTCTTCAGCTACCAGGACCTGGTGAAGCTCTCGCTGAGCGAACCGAGGACCACCGAGCCCGGCGCGGCGTACAAGTACTCGAACACCAACTTCGTCGTCGTCGGCATGCTCATCGAGAAGATCACGGGCAACGGCGTGGCCACGGAGTACGACCGGCGCATCATCAAGCCGCTGGGCCTGCGGTACACCTCCTACGTGCATCCCGGCACCCGGATCGACGGCCTGCACGCACGCGGCTACCTCCACCCGGACGAGGCCGGGGCGCCCCTCGTCGACTCCACCGAGCAGACCGTCTCGTGGGCCCAGTCCGCCGGGGCGATCATCTCCAACCAGTCCGATCTGAACACCTTCACGTCCGCGCTGCTCGGCGGCCGGCTGCTGCCGCCGCGGATGCTGGACGCCATGATCACCATGACGCCCACCGACACCACGAACACGCGTTTCTACGGGCTCGGTCTGCGCCGCTACGACCTCTCCTGCGGCACGTCGGTCTACGGGCACACCGGCACCGTGCAGGGCTTCTACACCTACGCCTTCTCCACCCGCGACGGCCGGCGCAGTCTCGCCGCCATGGCGAACACCTCGAACAAGGGGGCCGCCAACACGGCCCTCGGCGGGACGCTGGAGGCCGCGTTCTGCGGCAAGCAGCCCGCCGAGGCCAAGTCCACGATGCGCGGACTCGGGTTCACTCCGGCCGAGATGGACCTGCCCGAGCAGCGCTGACCGCTTCGAGCACGCTCAGCCGTTGCCCACCGCGTCGTCACAGGCCGGGCAGACCCGGTTCGCGTACCGCGGGTCGCACCATCCCGGGCCGGAATGCCCGGAGGGCTGCCACGGGGCCGTTCCCATGGCGAACGTGTCCCTGCCGCAATAGGTCCGCGGACCGGCGACGGCCGTCCTTCCCGGGGCGGTGGGCGCGGCGTGCACGCGCAGCACGGGCGCGTCGCCGCCCGGGGCGGAGCCCCCGGGGCCCTGTGCGGTCACCTGCGCGTCGAGCTCGTACACCACGACGATCTCACTCATGCCCCGACGGTAGGCGGCTCGGGGCCGACTCGCCGAAACCGACACCGCCGAGTCCGAGTCGGAGTCGGAGTCGGAGTCCGGGAAAACGATACTGACGATTCATCAGGTCATCTGTCCCGGACTCTTGACTCCGTCGGTGCCAGTCGCGATCCTCGTCGCAATATTTGTGCGGTCCATGACAAGCCACCCCGTGGCCGGCCGCGCTCCCCGCTGACCGAAGACGTGAGTGATGACCATAAACCGACACACGCACCACAGGCGTAGGCCCCTGGCCGTCATGTCATTGCTCCTCGCCGTGGTGGCCATGGTGCTCGGCCCCGTGCCCAGTTCCTCCGCCGCCGATCCCGGCTGGTGGAACCCGGTCGCGCGGCCCGCGCCCGACTCCGACATCAACGTCACGGGCGAACCGTTCAAGGGGACCGACTCCCAGGGCCGGGTCCGGGGCTTCGTCGACGCGCACGACCACCTGATGTCCAACGAGGGCTTCGGCGGCCGGCTCATCTGCGGCAAGCCGTTCTCCGAGCTGGGGGTCGCCGACGCGCTCAAGGACTGCCCCGAGCACTACCCCGACGGATCGCTCGCCGTCTTCGACTTCATCACCAAGGGCGGCGACGGCAGGCACGACCCGAACGGCTGGCCGACCTTCAAGGACTGGCCCGCCCACGATTCCCTGACCCACCAGCAGAACTACTACGCCTGGGTCGAGCGGGCCTGGCGCGGCGGTCAGCGGGTGCTCGTCAACGACCTCGTCACCAACGGCGTGATCTGCTCGGTCTACTTCTTCAAGGACCGCGGCTGCGACGAGATGACCGCCATCCGCCTGGAGGCGCAGAAGACGTACGACATGCAGGCGTACATCGACAAGATGTACGGCGGCACGGGCAAGGGCTGGTTCCGGATCGTCACCGACTCCGCGCAGGCCCGCGAGGTCATCAAACAGGGCAAGCTGGCCGTCGTGCTGGGGGTCGAGACCTCCGAGCCGTTCGGCTGCAAGCAGATCCTGGACATCGGCCAGTGCAGCAAGGAGGACATCGACCGCGGCCTGGACGAGCTGCACAAGCTGGGCATCCGCAGCATGTTCCTGTGCCACAAGTTCGACAACGCCCTGTGCGGGGTGCGCTTCGACGAGGGCGCGCTCGGCACCGCGATCAACGTGGGCCAGTTCCTGTCGACCGGCACGTTCTGGAAGACGGAGCAGTGCACCGGGCCGCAGCACGACAACCCCATCGGCCTGGCGGCGGCGCCCTCGGCGGAAAAGCAGCTGCCGGCGGGTGTGGCGGTCCCCTCGTACGCCGCGGACGCCCAGTGCAACACCCGCGGTCTCACCGAGCTCGGTGAGTATGCGGTGCGCGGCATGATGAAACGCAAGATGATGCTCGAAGTCGACCACATGAGCGTTAAGGCGGCGGGCCGGGCCTTCGACATTCTGGAGTCCGAGTCGTACCCGGGCGTGATCTCCTCGCACAGCTGGATGGACCTCAACTGGACCGAGCGCGTCTACAAGCTCGGCGGGTTCATCGCCCAGTACATGAGCGGCTCCGAGGCGTTCAGCGCCGAGGCGAAGCGCACGGACGCGCTGCGCGACAAGTACAAGGTGGGCTACGGCTACGGCACCGACATGAACGGTGTGGGCGGCTGGCCCGGCCCGCGCGGCGCCGGGACGCCGAACCCGGTGACGTACCCCTTCCGCAGCGCCGACGGCGGCTCCGTCATCGACAAGCAGACCACCGGGCAGCGCACGTGGAACCTGAACACCGACGGCGCCTCGCACTACGGGCTGGTGCCGGACTGGATCGAGGACATCCGGCTGGTCGGCGGCCAGGACGTGGTCGACGACCTGATGCGGGGCGCCGAGTCCTACCTCGGCACGTGGTCGGCGTCCGAGCAGCACAAGGCCGGGGTGAACCTCGCCTCGGGCGCGTCCGCCTCGGCGTCCACGTCACAGTGGTGGAACCCGTTCGTGGACTACTCACCGGGCCGGGCCGTCGACGGCGACCGGGGCACCCGCTGGGCGAGCGAGTGGAACGACAACCAGTGGCTCCGGATCGACCTCGGCTCCGCGAGCCTGATCAAGCGCGTCACCCTCGACTGGGAGAGCGCGTACGCGCGGGCCTACCGCATCGAGGTGTCCGCCAACGGCACGGACTGGCAGAGCGTGTGGTCCACCGACTCCGGTGACGGCGGCCTCGACACGGCGCGGTTCTCGGGCGTCCCGGCGCGCTACGTACGCGTCCAGGGGCTGCAGCGCGGCACGCAGTGGGGCTACTCCCTGCACGAGGTGGGCGTCTACAGCGGCTGACGGCCACAGCACTCGGGCCGGCCGGATCGCCACACGATCCGGCCGGCCCCCGCACATCACCCCGCCGCTCAGCACCGCGCAGCGCGGGACGGCACGGACAGCGCGGACAGCGCGGACAGCACGACCCAGTACGACCCGTACGAAAGCGAAAGGAACGCCCATGGCACGGATGCCGTCGGCCGAGCGGCGCCGGCAGCTGACCGAGGCCGCGATCCGCGCGATGACCCGCGACGGCGTCGCCGGGACCACGACCAGGTCGATCTGCGCCGAGGCGGGCGTGTCCCTGAGCGTCTTCCACTACTGCTTCGACTCCAAGCAGGCCCTGCTCGAATCCGTCATCGCGGCGATCACCGAGCACAGCGTCAGCGTGGTGCGGGAGGCGATCCAGCCCAAGGCCACCCTGCGCGAGACCATCCGGGCCGGCTTCCAGGCGTACTGGGACCACGTGTCCGCCCACCCGGGCGAGCACATGCTCACGTACGAACTCACCCAGTACGCCCTGCGGCAGCCGGGCTTCGAGCACCTGGCCCGGCGGCAGTACGAGAGGTACTCCGACACCTATGCCGAGCTCATCGAGCAGCTCTGTGACCGCATGGGCTTCGCCCTGCGCGTACCGGTCCCCTCGCTCGCCCGCTATCTGGCGGCGATGACCGACGGGCTGACCCTGAACCACCTCGTCCTCGGTGACGACTCCATCTCGGCGGACATCCTCGACACGGTCACCGACCACGTCGCGAGCCTCGCCGCCGACGACGCCCGGACCGGCTGACGGCTGACGGCAGGCGGCAGGCGGCGAAAGGCGGTGGGACGGCGGATCCCCGCGCCGGCGGGCGGCGCGGGGATCCGGGGCGGGTGGTGCGGTCAGGTCCGGTGCAGCAAGGCGGTCATCGCCTCGTGGAGGACGGTCTCCGGATCCGTGACGGCCTCGACCGAGCGCCAGGCCACGAAGCCGTCCGGGCGTACGAGGACCGCGCCCGCCTTGGTCGTGCCGTGCACCTCGGCCCAGTTGCCGCCGTCCTCCGCGATCAGGTCGGCGTCCGGCCCCGAGCCGATCGCGTACGCCTCCAGGGGCGCCTTCAGCCGCTCGGCGACGGACAGCGCGGCACCGCGCCACGGCGTGCCCTCGGAGCTGAGCAGGACGAAGGACCGCTCGTAGAGGTCCACGGTGGACCTCGGCTCCGGCTCCCCGGGGCCGCGCAGCCACATGTGCGGGGCGCGCGTGCCGGGATCGCCGCCGAGCTTCATCCGTTCGGGTACGACCGGAAGGTCCGGATCGCACCCGAGGACGGCGCCCTGGTTGTAGCGGTAACCCATGGCCACGGACAGGACGCCGCCCTGCCGTCCGCCCCCGCGCCCGGCGGGCTCCGGCGCGGCCGCGGGGTCCGGCTCGTACCCCGGATGGCTGTGCTCCGCCGACCGGGCCGAGGCCCGCTCGCTCGTCGCGCGGGCCACCGGCTGCCGCTCGGCCTCGTAAGTCCGCAGCAGCCCGGGGCCCGCCGCACCCTTCAGCACGGCGGCGAGCTTCCAGGCCAGGTTGTGGGCGTCCTGGATCCCGGTGTTCGAGCCGAACGCCCCGGTGGGGGACATCTCGTGCGCGGAGTCGCCGGCGAGGAAGACCCGGTCGGCGCCGTACCGCTGCGCGACCCGTTCCGCGGCGTGCCACGGGGCCTTGCCGGTGATCTCGACGTCCAGGTCGGGTGCGCCGACGGCCCGGCGGATGTGTTCGACGCAGCGCTCGTCGGTGAAGTCCTCCAGCGTCTCGCCCCGGTCGGGGTGCCACGGCGCGTGGAAGACCCACCGCTCGCGGTTGTCGACGGGCAGCAGCGCGCCGTCGGAGCCGGGCTTGGTGAGGTAGCAGACGATGAAGCGCCGGTCGCCGACCACCTCCGCCAGCCCGCGGGACCGGAAGGTGATGCTCACGTTGTGGAAGAGGTCGCCGGAGCCGCTCTGACCGATCCCGAGCTGCTCCCGCACGGGACTGCGCGGCCCGTCGGCGGCGACGAGGTAGTCCGCGCGCACGGTGCAGTGCTCCCCGGTGTCCCGGTTCTTCACGACGGCGGTCACCCCGCTCCCGTCCTGGTCGAAGGAGAGGAGCTCGGTGGAGAACCGCAGGTCCGCGCCGAGCGAGGGGGTCACGGACATCAGTACCGGCTCGATGTCGTTCTGGCTGCACAGGCACCATGACGACGGGCTGAAGCGCGCGAGCGCACCCCCTGGGTCGATCTCCTCGAACAGCCACTCCTGGTCTTCACCGGTCAGCGAGCCGCCTTGCGTGATGCCGTGGTTGTCCGCCAGGACCGAGGCGGCCTCACGGATCCGGCCCTCGACGCCCGCGACCCGGAAGAGCTCCATCGTCCGTACGTTGATCCCGCGGCCGCGTGGGTGCATCGAGGTACCCGCGTGCTTTTCGACCAGCATGTGTCTGATGCCATGCCGGCCGAGGAACAGCGAGGTGCACAGGCCCACCAGCGAGCCGCCCACGATGAGGACCGGGACGCGGTGGTCGACGTTTTCCTTCATGGATCTTCCATGCCCTGTGGGAGGGCGGTTCCCTCGCTCCTTCACCCGCTTGGTTCTCTCCTCTCGCGCCGGGGGGATTACGGGACAACGATCGGTTCGGGTGGCGCCGCCCGTGGCGACCGTGTGGTCTCGAAGGAGTGTGAACGATGACAACCTTGTCGGAACGGATATCCCAGTCCGCCTTCGACGGCTCGAGGCTTCGGGTCGTGCTGCTGCTGGATCTGTACGACGGTGCGCAGAACAAGTTCCTCGAGGTGTACGAGCATCTGCGCGAGCAGGTGTCCTCCGTACCCGGGCACATCAGTGACGAGTTGTGCCAGTCGATCGAGAATCCCTCGCAGTGGCTCATCACCAGCGAGTGGGAGAGCGCACCGCGGTTCCTGGCCTGGGTCAGCAGCGAGGAACACGTCGCGACGGTCCAGCCGCTCCACGGCTGCGTGCGCGACACCCGCTCCCTGCGGTTCAGCGTGCTGCGGGAGGCGGGCAAGGACGTCGGCCCCGCCAAGGAGCTCGGACCCACCCGTCTGCGGGCCGCTCCCCGACGGGGGGACGGCGTGGTGCGCCACGCCCTGACCTTCACCGTGAAGCCGGGCAGCGAGGCCGAAGTGGCGAAGCTGCTGGCCGGATACGCCTCCCCCAAGGCCCAGGTCGACGAGAACACCCGGCTGCGCCGCACCTCGCTCTTCATGCACGGCAACCGCGTCGTGCGGGCGGTGGAGGTGGAGGGCGACCTCCTCGCGGCCCTGCGCCACGTGGCCCAGCAGCCCGAGGTCAGGGCGCTGGAGGAGGCCATCAACCCGTATCTGGAGCAGGACCGGGACCTCAGCGATCCCGGATCCGCCCGGACGTTCTTCACCCGTGCGGCGCTCCCGGCGGTCCACCACGTGGCGGCCGGCGACCACGAGCCCGCGGACGTCCGGCGCCACGCGCTCTTCTACCCGGCCAAGGACGGCTGCGGCACGGCACTCGCCCGGCTGCTCGCCGGCCAGGACGAGGCGGCCGTGGACGATCCGACGAGCCCCATCGAGGCCAGCACCGTCTTCCAGCGCGACGACATCGTCGTCCGGCTGCTCGACATGCGCGCCCCGCTCGAAGCCCGGCCCGCACTGTCGCTGGGCGTCGAGGGCAGCCACAAGGCGGCGGTGCTCGCCCGGCTGCTCGACAGCGCCAAGGACGGTGTCCCCACTACGGACCAGGAGATCGCACGCTTCCTCGCGCGCTCTGAAATGCGCCTGATCACCGACCGGCGTACGCCGGTGCAAGCCTGAGGAGATGTCGTCATGACCGCTCGACTGACCATGGAAGAACTGGCCGCTCTGATGAAGAAGGGCGCCGGTGTCACCGTAGACCCCGCCGACATGGAGAGCCGTCCCGACTCGGGCTTCGACGAGTGGGGCCTGGACTCCCTGGGGCTCCTCGGCATCGTCGGCGAACTGGAGAACCGGCACCGCCGGCCGCTGCCGGCCGACGCGGACCGGTGCAAGTCTCCGCGCGAGTTCCTCGACCTCGTCAACAACTCCCTGATGTCCGGAGCGTGACGTCCGGCGCCTGACGCCCCGCGTGCCGAACGCCCCGAGACCGGCTCCGTGCCGGTCTCGGGGCGTTCGGGCGGGGCGGGGCGGGATGGTGCCGCTGGTCCGGCCGGATCAACCGGGCACGGTGCACTCGAATGCGTGCAGGTACGCGTTGACCGGACGGATCTCGCCGATCACCAGACCGGCGGCCTCCAGGCGCGTGCAGAGGCTTTCCCGGGTGTGCTTGGCGCCCCCGACGTTGAGCAGGAGCAGCAGGTCCATGGCCGTGGTGAACTTCATCGACGGGGTGTCGTCGACGAGGTTCTCGATGATGACGACCCTGGCTCCCGGGCGGGCCGCCGCGACGACGTTGCGCAGGGTGCGGCGGGTGCTGTCGTCGTCCCATTCCAGGATGTTCTTGATGATGTACATGTCGGCCTCGACCGGGATGGACTCGCGGCAGTCCCCGGGGACGATGCCGGTCCGTGCGGCGAGCGGTCCGCCCTCGCGCAGCCGGGGATCGGCCTTCGCCACCACCGCGGGCAGGTCGAGCAGGACTCCCCGCACGGCCGGGTGCCTCTCCAGCAGGCTCGCCAGTACGTGCCCCTGGCCGCCGCCGATGTCCGCGACCACCGCGACCCCGCTGAGGTCGAGGAGCTCCGCGACGTCCAGCGCCGACTGCGTGCTGGAGGTGGTCATGGCCCGGTTGAAGACGTGGGCCGACTCGTGCGCGTCCTGGTGCAGGTAGTCGAAGAACCCCTTGCCGTACAGCTCCTGGAAGACGTTCCCACCGGAACGCACGGCGTCGTCGAGCCGTGGCCACGCCTCCCAGGTCCAGGGCTCGGTGCACCACAGGGCGATGTAGCGCAGGCTGTGCGGATCGTCCTCGCGCAGCAGCCGGGACATCTCCGTGTGGACGAACGTCCCGTCCTCGGTCTCCGCGAAGATCCCGTAGCAGGACAGGGCGCGGAGCAGGCGCCGCATCGGCTGCGGCTCGCAGTCCACCGCCGTCGCGAGCTCGGCCGCGGTGGCGGGCGAGTCTCCGAGGGCGTCGGCCACCTTGAGGCGGGCGGCCGCCCGTACGGCCGCGGCGCAAGCCGCTCCGAAGACGAGCTCGCGCAGCCGCATGGCCGGCTGGGGAGAGGCGGCGGTGGGCGCGGGGATGGGCGCGGGAGTGGGGGCGGGTGTGGAACTTACCGTGGTCATACGGCCTCGATTCTCCAGGTGAGGGGGAGCACGGTCAGCACATCCCGGCCGGCACGGAGGTCCCGCACTTGTTGCGGAGGAACTCGTTGCCCGTTCCGGTCCCCTGGTTGGCCAGGTCAGCCGGCTGGTTGTCCTGCACCACGTTGTCCCGGATGACGTTGTCGGTGTTCTGCGCTCCGACGAAGCTCTTGAAGAGCAGGATTCCGCCCGACAGCGGGGAGGAGCCGACGTTGCCGCGGATGGAGTTCGAACGCACGATCGTCTGCTCCGCCCCGGTGAGGACGATGCCCACGCCCTGGATGTCGGGGAGGCGGGTGTTGCCCTTGCAGAACTTGTTGTTCTCGTGGATCCGGTTGCCGCGGATGGTCATGTCGCCGGCGCCGGGCTTGCCCTCGTCGCCGACGACGAACACGCCGCCGCAGTTTCCGGTGAGGGTGTTGCCGCTGACGGTGAGGTTCCTGACCCGCCTGACCGTCACTCCGATCCGGTTGCCGGTCAGCGTGTTGTTGCGGACCGCGGCGCCCAGGGTGTCGGTGGCGCCGCCCTCGCGTTCGACGGTGTTCGCGATGAAGATCCCCGACTCGGTGTTGTCCCGCGCGACGTTGTCGCGGAACAGCCCGCGGGTGGAGTGCTCCTGCGCGATGCCCCAGGTGCCGTTCCTCTCGGAGATCACCCGCTCGACGCTCAGCCGGTCGGTGTAGGAGGCCCAGATGCCGTTCCGCTTGAAGCCCGAAACGGTCAGCGACCGGATGTTCACCTGGCCGACGGCGCTCTGCGCCGTCCCCATGACACAGATTCCGGTGTCGGCCTGGGAGCAGGCGGTGCCCGCCGCCCGTGCGGGCTTCGCCGGTGTGCTCGGCGGCTTGATCACCGTCTTGGCCCCCGACCCCCGCAGGGTCAGCGGCTTCGTGATCAGCACGTTCTCGTAGTAGGTCCCGGGCATGACGGTGATGATGTCGCCCGGCCTCGCGGCGTTCACCGCGGCTTGGATGGAGTCGCCCTGGTGCACTCGGTGTCCGGCTGCGGCGGCGGGTGGCGCGACGGCCACGCCGAGAGCGGCGGCCATGACGACGGCGGTGCACGTGAGGGACTTGAGTTGTCGGTTCGTCACGATGCCGAAGTTATGGGCGATTACGGCTGCTCGCCACACCTGGTAAGCGGATGGATACATGCCGTGGGCAAACGGCGGCATTTTGAGGTCCGGAGGAGTGGATCGGCGGGTCGGGGGTTGACGGCCGTACGCCATGACGCCGGGGGATCAGCTCCGGCGCGGGGGCGGGCACACGGCACGGCCGTTGCCTCCCGTTCGGTGATCGCGCTGGTCACAGGGGGTTTCCCGGGCCCTGCCGCGACGGGCAACAGGCAACCCGTCGACCCCGGTGCGCGGCCGGGGCAGCCTGAGACCGTCCGCTCGATCACGGCAGAACCACAAGGGGAAACCATGCTCAAGATGTTCCGCGGCGCCGCCGCCCTCGCCACCTCGGCCGTCGCCGTACTCGCGCTCAGCGGTCCCGCCGCGGCCCAGCCGGCCGACGCGTGGGCCGGGTGCCCGGACGGGGCGGTCTGCATCTACCCCCAGAACCAGAATCCCGCCGTCAAGCCGACCCATGTCTTCTACAGCTACGGGGCCCACAACCTGAGCAACCAGTTCGGCAACCACTGGGTCCTCAACAACCAGTACGGCGGTGCGACCGCAAACCTGTGCACCGGCTCCGGTGGTGCGGGCTGCGGCAACCCCATCGCCGCCAAGACCGGTGTCTACGCCGACCTGACGCCGATCAACTCGATCCGCCTCAACCCGTAGCACCTTCCTCGGGAGGGCTTGCGAAGCCGCCGTCCGCAGCCGCCGTCGCGCCCTGCGCACGGCGGCTCCGGCCGTTCCTGTGCTCGTCATACCGGCCCGAAGAGCGGGCCTGCCGTCCGACCCCCGCTGTAGCCTGGGCACTGCCGTCTCGCTGCCTCGGCGTGCTTGCCATGGGGGATGTTGTGGGGGATCCGGACCGCCCGCGGAAGACCGATCACGAGCCCGCGCCCGACGACGCCGCGATGACCTTTCCCACCCGGCTGCGACGTCTGCGGGTGCAACGCGGCCTGTCCCTGGCGGACCTCGCCCGGCGGACCCACTACAGCAAGGGCTACCTGAGCAAGATCGAGACCGGCTCGAAGCGCGCCACCGCGGATGTCGCGAGGCGCTGCGACGACGTACTGGGCGCGGGGGGCGAACTCGTGCGGGTGGCCGGGGAGACGGGGCCGCCCGACGGGGACGGCGCCGACGGCGCCTCCCGCGGCAGGGGCGAGACCGGCACGGGAGCGCGAGGGGACGGCACGTGTCCCTACCGCGGGCTGGCGGCCTTCACCGCGGGCGACGCGCGGTGGTTCTTCGGCCGCCGGCGGGCGACGGCCGAACTGGCCGAACGGGTCTTCGAGCGCATCGGCAGCGGACCGCTGATGGTGGTCGCCCCGTCGGGCGCCGGCAAGTCCTCCTTGCTGAACGCCGGTCTCGTACCGGCCCTGCGGCGACGCGGCGGCTTCCCGATGCCGGGCGCCGACGCGTGGCCGGTGGTGCGGTTCACTCCCACCGCTCACCCGCTCGCCGAACTGCTCGACCGCGCCGCCAAGGTCCTGGGCGGCGATCTGGGCATCGGCGCGCGCGAGTTGCGGGAGCGGCCCCACGCCCTGCTGGAAGCCGTCCACCGGGTCTGCGGGCACGCTCCGGCCGGCCATGGCCGGCGGCCCCCGCCGGTCCGTCCGGTGCTGATCGTCGACCAGTTCGAAGAGCTGTTCACCCTGTGCGCCGACGAAGACGAGCGGCGCGCGTTCGTCCGGGTGCTCTGCGCGCTGGCGGTCCCGGGCCCGGCGCCGGCCGGTCACGATCCCGCCGTCGTGGTGCTCGGCGTACGGGCCGACTTCTCCGGGAACTGCCTGGACCTTCCGGAGCTGGCCCCGGTGTTCACCGGCGGCCTGTTCGTCCTGCCCCCCATGTCCCCGGCGGAGCTGCGGGAATCGATCATCCGCCCGGCGGAGCTCGCGGGTCTCACCCTCGAACCGGGTCTGGTCCCGCTGCTGCTGCGCGACCTCGGGCTGGGCGACGATCCCCCCGCCCGGACGCCGTCCGGTGCGCTGCCGCTGGTCTCCCACGCCCTGCTGGCCACCTGGCGGCACCGCGAGGGAGCCACCCTGACCGTCGCCGGATACGAGCGCACCGGCGGCATCCGGGGGGCGGTCGCCCGTACGGCCGAGGAGGTGTTCGCCCGCCTGTACCCGGCCGAGCAGAAGACGCTGCGCCGCGTCCTCGTGCGGCTGGTGCACGTCACCGAGGGCGCGGGGGCCACCCGGCGCCGGATGAGCCGCACCGCGCTGATGGAACAGCTGGTCGACGCGGGTCCCGCAGCGGCCGCGCTCGACACCTTCGTACGCGCCCGGCTGATCACCATGGACAGCGACACCGTCGAGATCACCCACGAGGCCCTGCTGCACGCGTGGCCGCGGCTGCGCGGCTGGATCGACGCCGACCGGGCCGGGCTCCTGATCCACCAGCAACTGGCCCACGCCGCCGCAGAATGGGAGCGCGAGGGCCGCGACCCGTCGGCCCTGTACCGCGGGACCCGGCTGGACAACGCCCGCTCCTGGGCCGACGAGCTGGACGGCAGGAGCCGCCTCGGCCCCTCGGAGGCGGCTTTCCTGCGGGCGAGCCAGAGCGCGCAGGACAGCCGCGAGCGGCAGGCGGAGCGCCAGGTGCGGCTGCGGCAGCGGATGCTGGCCACGCTCGTCGTCCTGCTGGTCCTCGCCGTGGGCGCCGGGGGGCTGGCGTACCAGCAGCGCGCGGGGGCGCTCGGCCAGGAGCGCGCCGCCCGTTCGCGGGCGCTCGCCCTGCAGTCCGCTGCGCTGGCCGCGGGCCAGCCGGAGGCCTCGATGCTGCTCGCCGGTGAGGCGTACCGGACCGCGGCGACCACCGAGGCGCGCGGCGCCCTGCTGAGCACGCAGTCCCAGCCGTTCATCGCCCGCCTGCGCGGGTACGGCGGGCCGGTCAACGCCGTGGCCTTCGCGCCGGGGAACGAGTCCCTCGCGACGGCCGGTTCCGACGGCACGGTGACGCTGCGGCAGGTGGCCGACCGGCGCACGACCGCGACCTTCACCATGCCCGGGCGCCTGCGCGCGGTCGCCTTCAGCCCCGACGGCCGGACCCTCGCGGCCACCTCGGAGGACGGGCCGGCGCGGCTCTGGGACGTCTCCGGCCACCGTGCGGCGGCGGTGCTCCCGTCCAGCACCACGGGCGCGCGGGCGGTGGCCTTCGCACCGGACGGGCGCACGCTGGCGGTCCCCGGCCCCGACGGGACGATCCGGCTGTGGGAGGCCGCCGGGGAGCACCGCGCCCTCGCCACGCTGGCCGGTCACAGCGGGAGGGTCAACGCCCTGGCCTACGCGGCGGACGGCGCGACCCTGGTCTCGGCGGGCGCCGACCGGACCGTACGACTGTGGGATCCGGTGGACGCCCGGCCGCTGGCCGTGCTCACCGGGCACACCGACGAGGTGCTGGGGGCGGCGTTCGCCCCGGACGGCCGTACGGTCGCCACCGGCGGCGTCGACCGGACCGTGCGGCTGTGGGACGTGGCCGGGCGCCGTATGTCCGCGACCCTGACCGGGCACAGCGACGACGTCAACGGCGTCGCCTACACCCCGGACGGAACGACGGTCGTCAGCGCGGGCGGTGACGGGACGACACGCCTCTGGGACGTGGCCGGCGGCCGCCTGACGGCCACCCTCGCCGGGCACACCGACTACGTGCTCGGGGTGGCCGTGGACGGCGGGGGCGCGGTGCTGGCCACCGCCGGCTTCGACCAGTCGGTGGTGCTGTGGGACCTGCGGGGCGCGGTGCTGGCCTCGCGGCCGTTCACGGAGATCTGGCACGCCGCGTACAGTCCGGACGGAAAGCTGCTGGCCACCGCGGATTCGGATCACTCCGTGCGGCTGTGGGACGTGGCGGGGCGCCGGGTCCTGGCCACGTTCCCGGGACGCGGCGAGACGGTGCTGTCGGTGGCGTTCTCCCCCGACGGGCGCACCCTGGCCTCGGCCGGGTCCGAGGGCACGATCCGGCTGTGGGACGCCTCCGCACGCCCGCCGGCCTCGTCCGCGACGTCGGCCGCGCTCGCCGGGGCGGCCGGGACCGTGTTCTCGGTGGCGTTCTCCCCCGACGGGCGCACGCTGGCCTCGGCCGGGTCGGACGGCGCGGTGCGGCTGTGGGACGTGCCGGGGCGCCGCCCGCTGGCGGTCCTCACCGGGCACACCGACTTCGCCAACGACGTGGCGTTCAGCCCCGACGGGCGCACCCTCGCGAGCGCCGGCGACGATCTGACCGTCCGGCTGTGGGACGTGGCCGGGCGGCGCCCCCTGGCCGCCCTGACCGGCCATACGGGTGCGGTGCGGGGAGTGGCCTTCAGCCCGGACGGGCGCACCCTCGCCAGCAGCGGCAACGACGGCACGGTCCGGCTGTGGGACGCCCGGCGCCAGCGCTTCGAGGCGGCGCTCGCCGGCCACACCGGCTCGGTGCGGGGCATCGCCTTCTCCCCCGACGGCCGGACGCTCGCGAGCAGCGGGAACGACCGTACGGTGCGGCTGTGGGACGTGGCCGGGCGCCGCCCGGTGGCCGCGCTGTCCGGTCACGCGAACGCGGTGTGGGGCGTCGCATTCGCCCCCGACGGGCGGACGGTGGCCAGCAGCAGTACGGACGGCACCGTGCGGCTGTGGGACCCGGACGTCGGGGCGCGGCTGGCGGTGATCGACCGGCTGCGGGCCAACCCGTAGTAAGCGGCCCGGCGTTCGGGGACTACGCGTTCGCGATGACGAGCAGGGTGCGCGCCGGGTCCGGCCCCGACAGGCGGCAGCGGTGCGGGACCTCACCGCGGTGGTGGGCGCTCTGCCCGGCGCGCAGGGTCAGCGGTTCCTCGCCCTCGACCTCCAGGACGATCTCGCCCTCCAGGACGTAGAGGAAGTCCTCGCCGGGGTGTTCGAACCAGCCGCGCTCGCCCCGGCCGGGCTCGAAGTGGTGCTCGTACGCCTCCATCAGGGTGCTGCGCCCCCCGGGGATCAGCACCCGCGCGACCTGCCCAGCGGCCTCGTCCACCCGGATCACCTGGGGGTCGGCCTCGTGGCTGACCGCACCCGGGCGGCCGGGGGGCCGCAGGAAGGTGCCGGGGGTGACGTCCAGGGCCTCGGCGATCCGGTAGATCGAGCTCAGGCTGGGCGTGGCGAGGCCGCGTTCCAGCTGGCTGAGGAAGGGCTGGGAGAGGCCTGAGCGGGCGGCGAGTACGGCCATGGAGACTCCGCGCTGTCTGCGGCAGCCGCGGATCACCCGTCCGACCTCGATCGCTTCGGGTGTGGGTTCGGGGCGGGACACGCAGGTGAACGTACCTCATCGCGCATTCCGGGCCGGGTGGCACCGGAAGGCTTCGCACTGCCGCAACACGTTCTTCATAAGCGTGGTCAATTATTGACCTCACTTATCAATGAGCGAGGAACCGACCGAGGAGCCGCCCCGTGCCCGCCACCCCCTCACCACCCCGCCAGGCCCCCGGCCGCCTCGGCCGCATCGGCCCGGCCCTGGGCGCGGCCGGCGTCGTACTCACCCTCTGGTACCTGCTCGCCCGGTACGGCGGGGTGGCCCCGGGACTGCTGCCCACACCGGGCGAGACCGCGGCCGCACTCGTGGACAGCGCACGCGGCGGCACCCTGGCCACCGACCTGGGCGCCAGCCTGGCCCGTGCCGGACAGGGCTTCGCGCTGGGCGCCGTCATCGGCGGCGCGCTCGGCTTCACCACGGGCTACCTGCCCCGGCTGTCCGCCGCCGTCACCCCCGTCATCTCCTTCCTCCGCCCGATCCCGGCCATCGCGCTGGTGCCGCTCGCGACCGCCTGGTTCGGCATCGGGGAGACCGCCAAGCGCCTGCTCATCGCGTACGCCGTACTGCTCGCCGTCTGGCTGTACGTCCACGACGGGGTGTCCCGCGTGCCGGTCTCCCACCTGCGGGCGGCACGGTCCCTGGGGGCCCCGCTGCACCGGCGGTTCGCCGAGGTGCTGCTGCCGGCCGCCGCACCCGCCCTGCTCGCGGCGCTGCGGTACGGGGCGTCGGTGGCCCTGCTCGCCCTGGTGGCGGCCGAACTGGGCGGCGCGGACAGCGGGCTGGCGTACCGGCTCCAGGTCGACGGGCAGTTCCTGCGGGTGGACCGGATGTTCGCGGGGCTGCTCGTACTCGGGCTGCTCGGGGTGGCCGTCGACCTCGTCCTGGCCGCGATCGGCCGGCGGGTCGTGCACTGGAGCGCGTCATGAGCCTCGGGGTACGGCTGGAGGGGCTGGCGCTGGGCTACGGCGCCACCACCCCGGTGCTGGAGCCCACCGACCTGGAGCTCCCGGCGGGCTCGTTCACGGCCCTGCTCGGGCCGAGCGGATGCGGCAAGTCCACCGTGCTCAACGCCGTGGCCGGGTTCGTACGTCCCACCGCCGGCCGGGTCACGGCGGGCGCGGAGCCGGTGCGCGGGCCGGGCCCGCAGCGCGGCGTGGTCTTCCAGCACTACGCGCTGTTCCCCTGGCGCACGGCCCGCGGCAACGTCGAATTCGCCCTCAAACGTCTGCGCCTGCCGCGCGCTGAGCGGCGCCGGCGGGCCCTGGCCGCGCTGGCCGGGGTGGGACTCGCGGACGGCGCCCACAAGTACCCGGCGCAGCTGTCGGGCGGGATGCAGCAACGGGTGGCGCTGGCCCGGGCGCTGGCCGCCGAGCCCGAAGTGCTGCTGATGGACGAGCCGTTCGGCGCGCTGGACGCACTGACGCGGACCCGGATGCAGAGCCTGCTGCGGGAGCTGTGGCAGCGCAGCGGCACCACCGTGCTGTTCGTCACCCACGACATCGACGAGGCGCTGGCTCTCGCCGGCCGCGTGGTCGTCCTCGGCGGGAGCCCGGGCCGGGTGGTCGCCGACCACGCCGTGCCCCCCGGTCCTCCCGATCCGGAGCTGCGCTCCCTGATCGCGCGTCACCTCGGCTCCGCATGACTCCCCCGGAAAGGACCTTCACCATGATCAGACCCCGCGCGCTGGCCGTCGTCCTGCTGGCGGCCCTGCTCGCCCCGCTCGCCGCGGCCTGCGCGGCCCCGTCCGGGCCCGGCGGCGGGCGGCCCGCCGTCACCCTCGCCGGCAGCGACCATCTGGGCGGCGCCCCGCTGTACGTGGCCCAGGAGCGGGGGCTCTGGTCCGCCGAGGGCGTGCGCGCCGCCGTCACCACCCATCCCACCGGCCGCGACGCGCTGAACGCGGTGCTCGGCGGCCAGGCGCAGCTCGGCGTCGTCGGCGACCTGCCCGCCGTGACGGCCGTGCTGGGCGGCCGAGAGCTGCGGATCGTCGCCGAACTGTCCCGGTTCTCCGACTGGCGCCTGCTCACCCGGACCGACCGGCAGATCCCCGACTTCAGCGCCCTCAAGGGCCGCAGGGTGGGGGTCCCGCAGGGCGCGAACGTCGAGTACGCCCTGTCGCGGATGCTCGCCTCGGCGCACCTGACGGCGGCGGACGTGAGGGTGGTCAACCTCGCCCCGAACCAGGTCCCCGCGGCGCTGGCCCGCGGGGACGTCGACGCCGGTGTCACCTTCCCCGGCTTCTACGGGGCCGCGCGCACCGCCCTGGGCGCCTCCTACGCGGAGCTCCCCTTCACCGGCTACACGGCCAGGACCCTCCTGGTCGCCGGTCCGTCCGCGAGTGACGAGGGCGTCACGGCGGTGCTCCGCGCACTGCTGCGCGCGCAGCGCGAGCTCGCCGCCGATCCGGCGGGCGCGCGCTCGGCCGTACTCGCCCAGTCCAAGGGCGTCCTCCAGGCCGACTACGTCGAGGACTTCCAGCCGCGTTACGCCTACGGCCTCACTCTGGGCCCCGAGCTGCCGGCGCAGCTGGAGGTGGAGGCCGCCTGGGCCAAGGCCGAGCAGAAGCTGCCGGGCTCCGCCGACCGCGCCGCACTGCTGCGGTACCTGGACGCCGGACCTCTGACCGCCGTCGACCCGAGCGCCGTCACCCTTCCCTGAACCACCACGCCGCGCAAACCCGCCCCACTACACCAGGAGACCCTCATGAGCGTCGTCGACCAGAACACCGTGCGCCGCCGCGGCGTGGGCCTGATCGCCCACGATCCCGCGCGCAGCTACGGCGGTTACACCCTCTACACACCGATCACCAGCGCCGGCGAGATCCACCTCGTCGACATCGAGGGGCGGCAGGTGCACACCTGGAACTCCCCGCACCCGCCCGGCCGCCAGGCCCAGCTCCTGCCCGGAGGGAACCTCTTCTACGCGGCCAAGGACACCACCGGCCCCAGCCTCTTCCCCATCTGGGACGTCTACCACGGCGGCATCTTCCAGGAGCTCGCACCCGACTCCACGGTGCTCCGCGAGGTCAGGCACCCCTTCCACCACCACGACGCCTCGATCCTGCGCAACGGCAACCTCGTCATCACGGCGGTCGAGCCGCTGGCCCCGGCCGACGCCGCCCGGATCCGTGGCGGCATCCCCGGTTCGGAGGCACCGGGCGGCGCGATCTACGGGGACGTGGTGTACGAACTGACCTGGGACGGGGAGGTGGTGTGGCGCTGGGCCGCCATCGAGCACCTCGACCCCGAAGAGGTCTTCCTCGACCCGCACTTCGCCCGCGAACACTGGCCCATGGCGAACACCGTCAACGAACTCGCCGACGGCGGGCTGGTCGTGGGCTTCCGCAGCGCGTCCACCACCGTGGCCGTGGACCGCACGGACGGCTCCGTCCGCTGGCGCATCGGCCCCGACGTGCTCGCCCAGCAGCACCATCCGCACGAGCTGGCCGACGGCACCATCCTGGTCTTCGACAACGGCACCTACCGCGACACCACCTCGGTGCCGTACTCGCGGGTGCTGGAGCTCGACCCGCGCACCGGCAGGGAGGTGTGGTCGTACGAGGACAACCCTCCGCAGAACTTCTTCAGCCCGTACATGTCCAGCGCGCAGCGCCTGCCCAACGGGAACACCTTCGTGGCCGAGGGCTCCTTCGGCCGGCTCTTCGAGGTGACCCCCGGCGGCGAGGTGGTCTGGGAGTTCGTGGTCCCACAGTTCCGGTCGTTCGGGGAGGGCGTCGGCCTGGAGTCCTCGGCCGGCGCGCAGAACGCGGTCTTCCGCGCCTACCGGTACGCCGCCGACCAGCTCCCCTGGCTGTGACCGGGGCGCCCCGCCGGCCGGCTCCGGCCGGCCGGTTCAGCCGCCGACGAGCTCAGCCGCCGTCGCGGACGGCGACGATGCCGTTGAAGACGCCGACGTAGGCCGTGCCGTCGGGTCCGAGGGTGATCGGCGCCCAGTTGTTGTCGTACAGCGGGCCGGTGCCGGTCAGCTGCCGCCAGCGGCGCTCCCCGGTGCGGAAGTCCACCGCACTGAGGTACCAGGCGTCGATCCCCCACGCGTTGGGCTCCTTCTCGTAGAAGTAGAGGAGCCCGTTGGCGGTGGACAGCTTGGGGACGGTGGAGGGGGAGCGGATCGCGCTCTGCCACACCGTGTCGCAGCCGCTGCCGTCGGCGCGGACGTCGATGCGGGTGACGCCACCCACGACGGACTTGCCCAGCAGCAGGGTCGTGGGGTTCTCGTAGCCGTAGTTGTTCTCGACGACGATGCTGTCGCCCCAGGTGATCAGCGAGTTGTCGGTGGTCGAGGCGCCGGAGGCGAAGACGGGCACCTTGCAGACCTGCCGCCGCTCGGCGGGGACGTCCGCGCCCCGCCGGAAGACCAGGACGTTCATCCGGTCGTCGGCGTTGTCGGTGATGGCGACGTAGCCGCCGCCGAAGAGGTCCGGGGTCGTTCCCGAACCCTGGTTGACGGAACCGGGCTTGGCGGCGCTCCCTCGGTCGTACGTCTGGCGCCACTGCACCTCGGGGGTACCGTCGGCGGCGGCCCGGAAGCTGTAGAGGGCGTGGTCGGAGACGATGGAGACGCCGTCCGCGGCGACCGAGAAGGAGTTCTGGATCTCCTCGCCCGCCAGCCGGACCGACCGGATCCGCGAGGTCGCAGGGTCCACGGTACCGACCCGGCCCTGCCGGGTGACCCACCAGATGCGGCCGTCCCAGTCGGGCATCACGGACGTGACGGGGTCGCACGCGCCGCTGGGCCGCAGGTTCGCCCAGCTCACGCAGTCGTGCGGGACCTGGCCGGTGAGGTCCCAGTCGTCGTCGACCGTGAACTGCCAGCTGCCGTCCGGGCCCTGTGCGTGCGAGAGGCGCAGGACGTGCTGGCGGGAGTCGGCCAGCACGGCCCGGTCCTGGTCGTCCAGGTAGAAGTAGGCACCGCCCGAGGTGTCCTTGAAGATCTTCGAGAAGTCGAGCGAGGTGATCGCCTCGACCGTCGAGGAACGCTGCGGGAGCCGGTACTCCGCGAGGGTGGCGAGCGTACGGGGCTCCAGCAGCTTGACCTTGAAGCCCGAGAAGGTGCCGCACACCGTGACCAGCCGGCCGGCCGAGTCGAAGGTGGCGGTGGCGCATTCACCGCCGAGGGCGGCGATCCTCTCGCTCGTCACCCGCGGGTTCCTGCCGAGGGGCCCCGGCCAGGGGGAGGTGGCGCTGCCGCCGGCGTCGGAGTGCATGCCGCTGCGGCCGTTGGGCGCGAGGAAGGGGTGCTGCGCCGGCGCCTCACCGGGCAGCGGGGCGGCCTGCGCCGGGCCGCCGTCGTAGTGGCTGATCAGGCGGTGGCCCGGGGTCTTGGGTATCTCCTCGGCCTGGGTCCCGGGGCCGCCGTACATCACGGTGAAGGCGGCGACGACCGGCAGCACGGCGCAGTTCAGCGCTCTTGGGAACATCCGGACTCCTCCGTGTCTCTTCCGTTCTGCTGACGTCGCATCCGATCGCGTCCGGCACCGCGCCGCGGCCAGACGCTAGATCGCACGGCCGGAGGAGTCCATGGAAGGGCCGGATGATTCACGCGGGCGCAACAGTCGATCAGGGATCGAGACTGGAGACCACGTTCGCGGTGGCCGTCAGGCCGTTGTGGATGCTCGCCGCCATGCTGCTGCTCGCCAGGTAGAAGCCCAGCAGCACGCAGACGACGGCGTGCGAGAACTTGAGCCCGCCGCTGCGCAGGAAGATCCAGGCGAGGATGAGGAGCAGGACGACCACGGAGAGGGAAATCACCATCGAAACCTCCTTGACTCGGCGTCATGGTGGCGCAGGAGGGGGTGCCTTCGGGCGAAACACGTGTCCGCCGTACGGGTGTTGACCGTGCGTGACGGTCGTTCGGTCCTTGACGGCCCCGCTCCCGCGGCACGTTGAGGCCGCCGGCCGCGAGCCCGCCGCACGGGGGTTGCCCGGCCCGCCCCCCGCATGCCATATATGTCTAGACCTTTACGCGGAAGCGGAGGAAGCCACCCCCGTGCACCCCACCCGACGCACCGCCCCGATCCTCGCCCTCTGCCTGTACCTCGGCCCGGCCCTCGGCGGCGCGGCCGCGTGCACCGCGCCCGACACCGAACCTCCGCCCGCCCCCGCCGGGCTCACCGCCCAGGCCGGCAGCGCCACCAGCGTGCACGTCATGTGGGACACGGCGGCGGCCCGGGACGGGGTGAGCGGCTACCAGGTCTTCGAGGCCGACCGCCTGGTCCGCGAACTCCCTGCGGAGAAGAACATGGTGGACGTCACCGGCCTCACCCCACAGACCGGTTACGTCTTCACGGTCCGGGCCAAGGACGCCGCCGGGAACCTCTCCGGCCCGGGCCCCGCCGCCCGGGTGACCACCCCGCCGGCCCGGGCCGAGGACCGCGGCGCCCCCACCGCCCCGGCCGCCACCACCGGCCGGGCCACCGGGCCGCGCTCCGCCCAGGTGTCCTGGACGGCGGCGACCGACGACACGGGCGTGACGGCGTACGACGTCTACCAGGGCGGCGTCCGGATCCACACCACCGGCCCCGGCGAGAGCGGCACCGTGCTGAGCGGACTCCAGCCGGACACCGTCTACACCTTCACCGTCCGGGCCCGGGACGGGGCGGACAACTCCTCCCCCGACGGCCCCGCCGTGGACGTCACGACCCCGCCCGCCTCCGGCGACGGGCCCAGCACCGCGCCCGCCGGATTCACCGCGGCCGCCTCCCCGGGCACCGTCACCCTCGGCTGGAGCGCCCCGGACACCGGCCGCGAGACCACCGAGTACGAGCTGTACGTCAACGGACGGCCCACGACCGTCATCCAGTTCGGCGCGGGCGCCGCGCCCGCCGGCCGCGTGGAGCACCGGCTCACGGTGGCCGAACCGGCCGGCACGGTATGGGCCGTGAAACTGCGGGCCCGGCTCCCGGACGGCACCTGGGGTACCTTCTCCGCGGAGCGGCGGATCACCCTCATCGCGTGAAACGAGTCGGCGATCCGGCCTGAACGGCACGGTCGGATAAGAAGATCACGCACAATACATCCGTGTTCGGTGAGTACTCGGTCCATGACAATCAGGCAGATCCCACGGACGGCGATGCCGGGCCGTGCTCCGGCGCCGCGCTCGGGAACCTGCCCACGGAGCCGGCGAGCTTCGTCGGGCGGGCGCGTGAACTGCACCTTCTCGACGTCTTATTGCGCGAGCGCAGACTGGTCACCCTCACCGGGGTGGGCGGTGTCGGCAAGTCGCGGCTCGCCCTGCGGGCCGTCACCGACTCCCGGCAGGCGCGCCCCGACGGCGTCTGGTGGGTCGATCTCTCACCGCTGCGCGATCCCGGTCTGCTCACCGCGACCGTCGCCCACGCCGTCGGCCTGGCCGACCACTCCCACCGCCCCCTCGACGAGGAACTGTGCGCGTGGATGGCCGACAAGGAGCTCCTGCTGGTCCTGGACACCTGCGAGCACCTGGTGGCCGACTGCCGGCACCTCGTCGGTGAACTCCTCCAGTCGGCCCCCGGACTGACGGTCCTGGTCACCTCCCGGGAGCCGCTCTACTGCCCGACGGAAGAGCTCGTCGACGTCCGGCCGCTGCCCTGCGAGGGCCCCGACAGCGACGCCCTCGCCCTCTTCCGCGCCCGCGCCCTCGCCGCGACCCCGCAGGCGGCGGCCGCCTTCGCCGACCCCGCGCGCACGGCGGTCGCGGCCGAGGTGTGCCGGCGGCTGGACGGCATCCCGCTGGCGCTGGAACTCGCCGGCGCCCGCATGCGGTTGTGGACGCTGGAGGAGGTGGCCGAGCGGATCGGCGAGCGCTTCGAGGTCCTGTCGGACCTGCGGGCCGCCCTGCCGCCCCGGCACCAGACGATGCGCACCACGATCGGCTGGAGCCACGAGCTGTGCGCGCCGCTGGAGCGCCTGCTGTGGGCCCGGCTCTCGGTCTTCACCGGCGACTTCGACGTGGCCGCGGCCCGCGCCGTGTGCGCGGGCGGTCCGCTGCCCGCCGCCCGCGTGGAGCGCGTACTGGCGGGCCTGGCCGCCAAATCGGTGGTCCTGCGCACCACGGAACGCGGGGTCGGCGCCCGCTACCGGATGCTGGACACGATCCGCGAGTACGGGCACGACTGGCTGGGCGAGCTCGGCGAGATCCGGATCGTCACCGACCGGCACGCCCACTGGTACGCGGCCCTGTGCCGAGCCGCCGACCGGGGCTGGCTGGGCCCGGGGCAGGTCGACTGGTACCGCAGAATCACCGCCGAGCACGCGCAGCTGCGCACGGCCCTGGAGCACCTGCTCACCGCGGACCCGACGGCCGCGCTGGAGATGGCCGGGGCGCTGTGGTTCTACTGGTTCGCGTGTGGGCACGTGCACGAGGGCAGGGCCTTCCTGGAGCGGGTCCTGCGGACCGCCCCGCCCACGGGGGCCGCGTACAACCAGGCCGTGTGGGCCCTCGGGCTCACCGCGCTGCTCCAGGGCGACATGGACACGGCCCAGCGGCTCGGCGAGGAGTGCACCCGGGACGCGGCCCGCCTCGCGGACCCCGAGCGGGAGCTGCGCGCGGCCTATCTCCACGCGGTGTCGGTCCTCATGCCCGGAGACGCCGTACGGGCCCTCGCGCTGGCCGGTCCACGGGCCCGGGCGAGCCACGGCGGGCGGACCAGCGCGCCGGGCTGGCTCCTGTGCAAGCTGGCCACCGGATACGCCCTGTGCGACCTGGGCCGCTTCGAGGAGGCCACGCAGGAGGCGCGGGCCCTGCGGGAGGCCTGCGCGGAGCTCGGCGAGCGCTGGCTGCGCGCGTACGCGGACTACATCCTGGCGGTGGCCGCACTGGGCATGGGCGACCACGGCGAGGCCGCCCGGCACGTGCGGGCGATGCTGTCCGGCAAACGGCTGCTCGGGGACCGCTTCGGCATCGCCCTGGGCCTGGACCTGCTGGCGGCGGCGGTGGCGGGGCTCGGCGACGGGGAACTGGCGGCGCGGCTGCTGGGCACCGGGCACGCCTGGTGGCGCACGGTGGGCCGGCCGCAGATGGGCTCGCCCTCGCTGACGGCCCTGCGGGACCAGGGCGAGCGGCAGGCCAGGGCGGCGATCGGCGACGCCGCCTACGAGACGGCGTTCCTGGGCGGTGCGGCGTCGTCCACCGGCTGAGGACCAGCCGATGGACCGCGAGGGGGTGTCTGGTGGGTCAGGCCGGATCAGGGAGCGGGGTCTGGTGCCGTGGATCGCAAGGCGGAGGAGGAAGTCAATGCGGAGCATTGGCGACCGACGACAACGCGGCGAGGCGCGGCACCAGACCCCGCGAGCCCGGCCTGACCCACCAGACGCCCCCTAAGGCGCGTGCTCCCGTCAGTACGGGAGGGGTCTGCCCGACGGTGTGCGCAGGTCCAGGTCTCGGGGGGCGGGCTTGGGGACGGGCTTGCGGATCAGCTGCTGGCGCATGCTGCCTCCTCGCTCAGACCAGGGCCGGGCGGCGGGGTTCCACCGTGCGGCGGTCGGGGAGCAGTTCACCGGTGTCGTCGAAGACCACCACTCCGTTGCACAGCAGGCTCCAGCCCTGTTCGGGATGGGAGGCCATGATCCGGGCGGCGTCGTGATCGGCGCTGTCGGCGGCAGGGCAGGGGGGCTGGTGGGAGCACATGGCGCACCTCCTCGCAAAGTGGGGCGGGAAGGCCGGTGGTCACCCGGTCGAATCCGCGATCCACGGTGGCGGTGAGTATTACTGATCGCCACCCCCGGATGGAACCCATAATCGCCGTCCAGTTCACGGTGTGTATGCCCGCTTACCATGCGCTCATGCCCGTTATCCGGATCATTCACCGCACATCTCTGGCGCCCTCCGAGGCATGGCTGCGGCTGACGGACTGGGAGCGCCACGGCGCGCAGGTCCCCTTCACCCGGACGATCATCGAGACGGCGCCGCCGACGCACGTCGGGACGGTCTTCACGGCGCGCACGGGCGTGGGCAGGATCACCTTCGACGACCCCATGGAGGTCGTCGTCTGGCGGCCCCCCGCGCCGGGGCCGGCGCACGGACCGGCGGCGGACTCGACGGGACTGGTCCGGCTGGAGAAGCGCGGCCGGTCGGTGACGGGCTGGGCCGAGATCGAGATCCGCCGCTCCCCCGCCGGGGGCAGCGAGGTCCACTGGCGCGAGGACCTGCGCGTGCGCGGCCTGCCCCGCGCCCTGGACCCCCTGGTCGCGGCGGCGGGCCGGCTCCTCTTCGGGCGGGCCCTCGCCCGGCTGCTGCGCCCCTGAGCGGGGAGGCTAAGGTGCCGTGATCACCGCGCCGATGATCACTACGCGACCGAGGAGATGTCCGTGGCCACTCCGCCACCGCCGCAGCAGCAGGGCGCCGGCCCGTACGGCCCGTACGCCCCGAGCGGCACCTACGTCCCGCAGCAGGGCGGCCCGTACGGCCCGGCCCCCGCCGGGCCCCCGCCGTACGGCGCGTACGGTGCGTACGGCGCCCACCCGGAGCCGGGCCGCTACGGATGCCGGCTCTGCGGGGCGTGGCCGGCCGCGGCCACGACCGTACGCGGGCACCAGGGCATGATCGTGCTGATGCGCTTCCTGAGCGTCCCCGGGCCGCTGTGCCGCGACTGCGGGCTCGCGACCTACCGCCGGATGTCCTCGGACACCCTGTGGCAGGGCTGGTGGGGTCCGCTGTCCTTCTTCATCACGCCGGTGACCCTGCTGCTGAACCTGGGCCCGCGGGCGGCCTTCCGCAGGCTCGCTCCCCCGGCGGGCGGCTTCCGGCCGGCGCTGGACCCGGGCAAGCCGCTGTGGCGCCGGCCGCCCGTGCTGATCGTCCTCGTCCCGCTGCTGCTGCTCGTCCTCGCGATCCCGGCGCTGGCCGTGCTCGGGGCGGTGGTCGGGGACGACGCGCCGCACCCGCTGACCTCCGGGCAGTGCGTGCGCAACAAGGGCGACTGGAAGGACCAGAGGCTCGTCGTCACCGACTGCCTCTCCCCGGCCGCCGAGTACCGGGTGCGCCGGCCGACGGCCACGGCGCCCTGCGGCCCCGGCGACTACCTGGCCCGCCCCGAGTACAGCCCCGACGGCACCCTCAACTGCCTGACACCGCTGCACTGACGCACCGCGGCCCGGACCCGCGCGGGTCCGGGCCCCGGGACAGACCTAGCGGATCGGCATGCCGGAGATGGTGCGGGCTATCACCAGCCGCTGAATCTCGCTCGTGCCCTCGAAGATGGTGTAGATGGCGCTGTCCCGGTGCATGCGTTCCACCGGGTACTCACGGGTGAAGCCGTTGCCGCCGAGGATCTGGACCGCCTGGGCGGTGACCTTCTTGGCGACCTCGCTCGCGAAGAGCTTCGACATCGAGCCCTCCGCCGACTCGAACGGCCGGCCCGCGACGGCCATCCAGGAGGCCCGCCACACCAGCAGCCGGGCCGCGTCGATCTGGGTCCGCATGTCGGCGAGCTGGAAGGCCACGCCCTGGTTGTCGATGATCGGGCGGCCGAACTGCGTGCGGGTCCTGGCGTAGTCGAGGGCGACCTCGTACGCCGCACGCGCGGTGCCCACGGCCATGGCGCCGACCGCCGGCCGGGAGGCCTCGAAGGTGGCCATGGCGGCGTTCTTCACGCGCTCGCCCCCGCCGTTGCGGGCCCGCTCATGGGCGCGGGCCAGCCGCTCGTCCAGCTTCTCCTTGCCGCCGAGCAGGCAGGATCCGGGGATCCTGACGTCCTCCAGTACCACCTCCGCGGTGTGCGAGGCGCGGATGCCGTGCTTCTTGAACTTCTGGCCCTGGGACAGTCCCGGGGTGTTCGGCGGCACGATAAAGGAGGCGTGGCCCTTGGTGCCGAGCTCCGGGTCGACGACGGCCACGACGATGTGGACGTTGGCGATGCCGCCGTTGGTCGCCCAGGTCTTGGTGCCGTTGAGCACCCACTCGTCCTTCGCCTGGTCGTAGACGGCCCGGGTGCGCATGGCGCCGACGTCGGAACCGGCGTCCGGCTCGGAGGAGCAGAAGGCGGCGAGCTTCACGTCGTTCTGGTCGCCGTACATCTGCGGGATCCAGGTGCCGATCTGCTCCTCGGTGCCGTTGGCGACGACGCCGATGGCCGCGAGACCGGTGCCGACGATCGACAGGGCGATGCCCGCGTCACCCCAGAAGAGCTCTTCCATGGCCATCGGGACGCCGAGGCCGGTAGGGTCGAAGAACTGCTGGGCGTAGAAGTCCAGCGAGTAGATGCCGACCTTGGCGGCCTCCTGGATGACGGGCCAGGGAGTCTCCTCGCGCTCGTCCCATTCCGCGGCGGCCGGGCGCATCACATCGGCGGCGAAGCCGTGGATCCAGTCCCGTACCTGCTTCTGGTCGTCGTTCAGCTCCATGGTGAACTCCGCCATGTCCCCTCCACCTGTCTGTGCTCGTACCTGCGAAAGTTACTAGCGGTAACCCCCACCGGGGCCCAGTCTGTTACCGGCGAGTAGCCACTGTCAAGCACCGGCCGCACCGGCGTCGGCGACGGGCTCGGGGGACGGTCGACGGCCGCCGGGTCGATCGGCGGGGTGTGCCGGGTGTTACGTTGCGTGTGCGTCAGGCACATCGCAAGGGCGGGGAGAGAAACACGTCATGGAGACCACTCAGCAGGGCGGCGAACCGGGAGCGGGCGAGCGCCGCCGGCGGGAACTGCTCGAAGCCGCCGACCGGGTCGTGCTCAGGGACGGCCCCAAAGCCTCCATGAACGCCATCGCGGCGGAGGCCGGCATCACCAAGCCCATTCTCTACCGGCACTTCGGGGACAAGGCGGGCCTCTACCAGGCGCTCGCCGTCCGGCACACCGACGCCCTGCTCGACTCGCTGCGGGCGGCGCTCGACGCCCCCGCGGAGCGCCGCCGCCGGGTGGAGTCCACCCTCGACACCTACCTGGCCGCCATCGAGGCCCGTCCGCAGGTCTACCGCTTCCTCATGCACCCGGCCGAGGACTCCCACGCGGAGCGCGGCTTCGACGTCGGCCTGCACTCGGCGCCGCTGCTGCGACGGCTCGGCGAGGAACTGGCGCAGGTGATCGGCGAGCGGGTGGACCTCGGCCCGGGCGGCGAGCGGCTGGCGCGGATCTGGGGCCACGGCATCGTCGGCATGATGCACGCGGCGGGTGACTGGTGGCTCGGCGAACGCCCCTGCGAGCGCGCGGACCTGGTCGCCGGCCTCACGGACCTCCTCTGGGGCCGCCTGTCCATCGCCGGCAACCGCCTGGACGGCCCGGGCTTCTGACCCGGCCCGCCCGGCCGAACCGGCGGGTGGCGGGAGCCGTCAGGCGCGCGGGGCTTCGGAGCCCCACGGGGTCTTCCGGATGGCCCGCCGCAGGCGTCGGGCCCGCAGCCCGGTCACGCGGTCCGCGTACACGGTGCCGTCCAGGTGATCGCACTCGTGCTGCAGGCAGCGCGCGAAGAACCCGGTGCCCTCAATCCGCACGGCCGCGCCGTCCGAGGTGACCCCTTCCACCACGGCCCGGTCGAAGCGGGCCGTGCCCGCCTCAAGCCCCGGCAGCGAGAGGCAGCCCTCGGGGCCGAGGAACTCGTCGCCGTCGGCGGCGACCAGCCGCGGGTTGACGATGTGCCCGACGTGGCGGACGTCCTCGTCGTCGGGGCAGTCGTAGACGAACACCCGTTGCCCCACGCCGATCTGGTTCGCGGCGAGGCCCACGCCCTCGGCGGCGTACATCGTCGCGAACATGTCCTCGATGAGCCGGTCGAGCGCCGGGCCGAACGCGGTGACCTCCGCGCAGGGCGAGTGGAGCACCGGATCACCCAGCAGGCTCATGGTGCGGACGATGCCGGTGGTACCGGGGATAAGGCGCTGTCGCATGGCCGTAAGGGTACGACGGGCGACTATATGAGGAGATCTGCGGCGGGGCGGGGGCGCCGCGGTCAAGGCTCCGGCAGGTACTGGATAGGCTGGGGCCGACCGACGCAAGGAGGACAAGGGACGATGGCAGGCAACACAGAGCCGCTTTCGCCGCGGGCCAAGCTGGCCGTGACGGCGGGCAAGGCCGCGGCGGCGGTGTCGCGGGCCGCGGGACGCGGAAGCGGATCGGTGATCGGTGGCAAGGTCGCACTCAGGCTGGACCCCGATCTTCTCGGCGCGCTGGCGCAACACCTCGACGTCGTCCTCGTCTCCGCGACGAACGGCAAGACCACGACGACCCGGCTGATCGCGGAGGCCCTGCGGGCCAGCGGTCCGGTCGTCTCCAACGCGCTCGGCGCCAACATGCCGGCCGGCATCACCTCGGCGCTGGCCGGCGGCTCGGACGCCAAGTACGGCGTCATCGAGGTGGACGAGAAGTACCTGGCCGGAGTGGCCCGGGACGTCACCCCCAAGGTGATCGCCCTGCTCAACCTCTCCCGCGACCAGCTCGACCGCGCCGCCGAGACCCGCATGCTCGCGGAGAAGTGGCGCGAGGGCCTCTCGGGCTCCAAGGCCGTCATCGTCGCGAACTGCGACGACCCCCTGATCGTGTGGTCGGCCTCCTCCTCGCAGAACGTGGTGTGGGTCGCCGCCGGCCAGGAGTGGAAGGACGACGCCTGGTCGTGCCCCTCCTGCGGCGGCGTCATGCAGCGCCCGGGCGACGACTGGTTCTGCGGCGAGTGCGGCTTCCGGCGCCCGACGCCGAGCTGGGTGCTCTCCGGCGACCACGTGCTCGACCCGCACGGCTCGGCCTGGCCGATCCACCTCCAGCTGCCCGGCCGCGCCAACAAGGCGAACGCCGCCACCTCGGCCGCCGTGGCCGCCGTCTTCGGCGTCCCGCCGCAGGTCGCGCTGGAGCGGATGTACCAGGTGCAGGCCGTCGCCGGCCGCTACGACGTGGTGCAGTTCCAGGGCCGTGAGCTGCGCCTGCTGCTCGCCAAGAACCCGGCGGGCTGGCTCGAAACGTTTTCGCTGATCGACCCCCCGCCGACCCCGGTGGTCCTCTCGGTGAACGCGCGCGGGGCCGACGGCACCGACACCTCCTGGCTGTGGGACGTGGACTACACGCGCCTGGCCGGCCACCCGATCTTCGTGATCGGTGACCGCAAGCTGGACCTCGCGGTCCGCCTCGAAGTCGCCGGCCTGGACTTCCGGGTGTGCGAGACCCTCGACGAGGCCGTGCAGCTCGCGCCGCCCGGACAGATCGAGCTGATCGCCAACTACACCGCCTTCCAGGACGTGCGCCGCCGCGTCGGCAACTAGTACCCATAAAGGACAAGAGCATGAGCGACAACAGCCTGCGTCTGGTGTGGGTCTACCCCGACCTGCTGAGCACGTACGGAGACCAGGGGAACGCCCTCGTGGTGGAGCGCCGGGCGCGCCAGCGCGGCCTGGACGTGCAGCGCGTGGACGTGCGCAGCGACCAGCCGATCCCCACGTCGGGCGACATCTACCTGATCGGCGGCGGCGAGGACCGGCCCCAGCGGCTGGCCGCCGAGCGCCTGCTGCGCGACGGCGGTCTGGAGCGCGCCGTCTCGAACGGTGCGATCGTCTTCTCCGTCTGCGCCGGCTACCAGATCCTCGGCCAGGAGTTCGTCAACGACCAGGGACAGCGTCAGGAGGGCCTCGGCCTCCTGGACGTGGTGACCCTGCGCGGCGAGGGCGAGCGCTGCGTCGGCGACGTCCTCGCGGACATCGACCCGCGCCTGGGCCTGCCGCAGCTGACGGGCTTCGAGAACCACCAGGGCATCACGCACCTGGGCCCGACGGCGAGGCCGTTCGCCCGGGTGACCATGGGCCGCGGCAACGGCACCGGCGACGGCACCGAAGGCGCGTACAACGACACGGTGTTCGGCACGTACATGCACGGTCCCGTGATGGCCCGCAACCCGCAGATCGCGGACCTGCTGCTGAAGCTGGCCCTCGATGTGAACGCGCTGCCCCCCATGGACGACCGGTGGTACGAGGCCCTGCGCGCGGAGCGCATCGCGACGGCGACGCAGCCCGCGTAGCGCCCTGCGGGCCGCTCATCGGGGCGGCCCCGCGATCATGTGTTCGGCCCGGTTTTCCCTAGGGGGAACCGGGCCGACCTCGTTTCGTACGACGAGTACGACCAGCATGTGGAGGATGGTTCGGGTCACCGCTCCACCGCTTGTAGGGTGGCCGTAATTCCCACCGGACGACGTGGTCCGGTCGCCGGCCCACGTTGCAAAGGTCTCCCCTGCCATGCGCATAGGTGTGCTCACTTCCGGTGGCGACTGCCCCGGCCTCAACGCCGTCATCCGCTCCGTCGTGCACCGCGCCGTCGTCGACCACGGCGACGAGGTGATCGGCTTCCACGACGGCTGGAAGGGCCTGCTGGAGGCGGACTACCGCAAGCTCGACCTCGACGCCGTCGGCGGCATCCTCGCCCGCGGCGGCACCATTCTCGGCTCCTCCCGGGTCCAGCCCGCGCACCTGCGCGACGGCGTGGAGCGCGCCCGCGGGCACGTCGCCGACCTCGGGCTCGACGCGATCATCCCGATCGGCGGCGAGGGCACCCTGAAGGCGGCGAACCTGCTCTCGCAGGCCGGCCTGCCGATCGTCGGGGTCCCGAAGACCATCGACAACGACATCGCCTCGACCGATGTCACCTTCGGCTTCGACACCGCCGTCGGCGTGGCCACCGAGGCGCTGGACCGGCTGAAGACCACCGCCGAGTCCCACCAGCGCGTGATGGTCGTGGAGGTCATGGGACGCCACACCGGGTGGATCGCCCTGCACTCCGGCATGGCGGCCGGCGCGCACGCGATCGTCGTGCCCGAGCGCCCCTTCGACATAGAGGAGCTCACCGCGATCGTCGGCGAGCGCTTCTCGGCGGGCAAGCGGTTCGCGATCGTCGTGGTCGCGGAGGGTGCCAAGCCCCGCCCCGGCTCGATGGACTTCCAGGAGGGCGGCACCGACATGTACGGCCACGAGCGGTTCGCCGGCATCGGCAACACGCTCGCCGTGGAGCTGGAGAACCGCCTGGGCAAGGAGGCCCGGCCGGTGATCCTGGGCCACGTCCAGCGCGGCGGCACGCCCACCGCGTACGACCGGGTCCTGGCCACCCGCTTCGGCTGGCACGCCGTGGAGGCGGCGCACCGGGGCGAGTTCGGCATGCTGACCGCCCTGCGCGGCACGGACATCGTGATGGTGCCGCTCGCCGAGGCGACCTCGACCCTCAAGACGGTCCCGGCCGAGCGGTACGACGAGGCCCAGACGGTTCTGTAGCCGTTTGCCCCTTACGGCCGCCCCCGCGCGCAGGAGCGTACGGGGGCGGCACTACTGTGGTGGAGCGCCACAGTCAAGGGAGTGAAGAGATGGACCACAGCGGGCACGGCATGGACATGGACATGAACCTGCCGCCCTTCACTCTCGGACGCGGGCTGGAGTTCTCCTTCGACGCCTTCTTCCTGATCGGCTCACTGGTGGGGCTCGCCCTGTACGCGTGGGGCGTGACGCGGCTGCGCCGGCGCGGGGACTCCTGGCCGCTGGGCCGGAGCGTCGCGTTCACGCTGGGCGTGCTGACCGTGGTCCTGGTCATGTGCACCAAGCTGAACGACTACGGCATGGTCATGTTCAGCGTGCACATGGTCCAGCACATGGTGATCAGCATGATCACCCCGATCCTGCTGCTGCTCGGCGCTCCGGTGACGCTGGCCCTGCGGGCGCTGCCGCCCGCCGCCCGAGGCCACAAGGGGCCGCGCGAGCTGCTGCTGATGCTGCTGCAGAGCCGCTACATGCGGGTGATCACCCACCCGGCCTTCACCATCCCGATGTTCATCGCGAGCCTCTACGCCCTGTACTTCACCCCGCTCTTCGACTTCCTGATGGAGAGCCGGAGCGGGCACGTCGCGATGATGGTCCACTTCCTCGCCGTCGGCCTGATCTTCTTCTGGCCGATCATGGGCATCGACCCGGGCCCGCACCGCCCCGGCTACGTGATGCGGATGCTGGAGCTCTTCGCCGGCATGCCCTTCCACGCCTTCTTCGGCATCGCCCTGATGATGGCGAGCGAGCCGATGATCAAGACGTACGCCCACCCGCCGGCCTCCCTCGGCATCGATCCGCTCCTCGACCAGCAGTGGGGCGGCGGCATCGCCTGGGCGTTCAGCGAGATCCCCTCGGTCCTGGTCCTGATCGCCCTGGTCTACCAGTGGTACCACTCCGAGCAGCGGGCGGCGAAGCGCTCGGACCGGGCCGAGGACCGCAACGGCGACCAGGAGCTCGCGGCGTACAACTCGTATCTCGCCTCGCTCCGAGCGCGTGGCCAGTAGCGGAAAACCGTCTTCGCGCGCCACCATGGGGCATGACCGGATCCGTTAAGGCGATGGCTGTCATGACCTTCGCCGCACTGGTGGCCGTCGCCACGTACTCCGTGGTCCTCGGCAGCAACGGCTGGCTGTGGTTCGGCTGGGTGGTGCTGGGACTTTTGACCGCCGGGATGGCCGCGTCCCGCAATGTCTGAGGGAGCAGGGAAGATGCCCGCCGCCCCCTCCGTCCCGTGACTCACGGTCCGTAAACTGGACGTGACAACGCGACATCGACGGGAGCGGCCTGGTGTTCTACCACTTGCTCAAGCACGTGTTGCTCGGCCCCCTGCTGCGGCTGCTGTTCCGGCCGAGGATCGAGGGCCTGGAGAACATCCCGGCGCACGGCGCCGCGATCATCGCGGGCAATCACCTGTCGTTCTCCGACCACTTCCTGATGCCCGCGATCCTCAAGCGGCGGATCACCTTCCTCGCGAAGGCCGAGTACTTCACCGGTCCGGGGATCAAGGGCCGCCTCACCGCGTTCTTCTTCCGGAGCGCCGGCCAGATCCCCGTGGACCGTTCGGGCAAGGACGCCGGCCGGGCGGCGCTGCGCGAGGGGCTGGCGGTGCTGGCCAAGGACGAGCTGCTGGGCATCTACCCGGAGGGGACGCGCTCGCACGACGGGCGGCTCTACAAGGGCAAGGTGGGCGTGGCCGCGATGGCCCTGGGAGCCGGGGTGCCGGTGGTGCCGTGCGCGATGGTCGGCACCTTCGAGATCCAGCCGCCCGGACAGAAGATCCCGAACATCCGGCGGGTGACGATCCGCTTCGGTCGGCCGCTGGACTTCTCCCGGTACGCCGGGATGGAGGGGGAACGGGCCGTACTGCGGGCGGTCACCGACGAGATCATGTACGCCATCCTCGAACTGTCCGGCCAGGAGTACGTCGACCGGTACGCGGGCGAGGTCAAGGCCGAGGAGGAGGCCGAGCGGAGGAAGGCCGAACGGAAGAAGGCCCGGCGCACCTCGCGCTGAGCCTCCTCCCGTTCGCGTGGGCCGGTAGGCCCTGGCGTCAAAGTGGCGCCGGTCAGGCCCGCGGTGTCCGGTGCCGTGCATCGCAAGGCGGAGGGGGGGGAGGGAGGGGGAGGGGACCGGGGGGCCCCGGAAAAACGGGAGGAGAGGGGGGCGGAAAAACCGAG
>NZ_JBWKJU010000001.1:0-94945 GCF_056432025.1 Streptomyces sp. NPDC045695 | reverse complement strand
ACCACTCCCCCCCCCCCCCCACCCCCCTCCCCCCCCCCCCCCCCCCCCACCCCCCCCCCCCCCCCCCCCCCCCCCCCCGGGCCAGGCGGGACTTTGACGACGGGGCCTAGCGGACGGCCGGCAGCTCCTCGGCCGCGGGGAGCGCCGAAGCCTCGGCCTGGGCGTCGGCCGTCAGGGCCTTCGCGGTGGCCGCGGCCGGGGCGACGGGGGTGGCGTGCGGAGCGCACGTCACGTCCTGGGCGTCGACCTTGCCGGTCAGCAGGTAGGTGTCCACCCGCGTGTTGATGCAGGGATTCAGCAGGCTGGTGACACCGTGCGAGCCGGCGTTCTGCTCGGTGATCAGGCGCGAGCCGGCGAGGCGGTTGTGCAGCGAGACCGCGCCCGCGTACGGCGTGGCCGCGTCACGCTCGGACTGCACGATCAGCACGGGCGGCAGCCCGCGCTTGGAGCGCACGTCGATCGGGGTGCTCTGCTTGGCCTTCCAGGTCGCGCAGGGCAGGTTCATCCAGGCGTTCGACCAGGTCAGGAACGGGTACTGCTCGTGCAGCTTGGTGTTGTCCCTGTCCCACTTGGTCCAGCTGGTGGGCCACTTGGCGTCGGCGCACTCGACCGCGGTGTAGACGGCGTTGCTGTTCTCCGACGCCGCGTTGCCCTTGAGGTCGGACATGTCCGGGGCGATCGCGTCGACCAGCGCCTGCGTGTCACCGGCGACGTAGGCGGCCCAGGTCTTCGCGACGGGCACCCAGGAGGAGTCGTAGTAGGGGGCGCCCTGGAAGAAGCCGATGAGCTCGGCCGGGCCGACGACCCCGCCGATCGGGTTGGCCTTCGCCGTGGCCCGCAGCTCCTGGTACTTGGCCTCGACCTTGGCGCGGGTGTCGCCGATGTGGAAGACCGCGTCGTTCTTGGCGACCCAGTCCTGCCAGTCGTTCCAACGGGTCTGGAAGGCGACGTCCTGGCCGAGGTTGGCCTCGTACCAGATGTTGTCCTGGGCGGGGTCGACCACGCTGTCGACGACCATGCGGCGCACGTGGGTCGGGAAGAGGGTCGCGTAGACCCCGCCGAGGTAGGTGCCGTAGGAGACGCCGAGGAAGTTCAGCTTCTGCTCGCCGAGGGCGGCGCGGATCACGTCGAGGTCGCGCGCGGTGTTCGGCGTGGTCATGTGCGGCAGCATCTCGCCGCTGCGCTGCTTGCAGCCGTCCGCGTAGGAGGCGGCGAGCTTGCGCTGGGCGAGCTTGTCGGCCTCGCTGTCCGGGACCGGGTCCGCCTTGGGGGCCTTGACGAACTCCTGCGGGTCGATGCAGGAGACGGGCGCGGAGTGGCCCACGCCGCGGGGGTCGAAGCCCACGAAGTCGTACGCCTTGGAGGTGTTGACCCACAGGGGGCTCTTGGTGGTGACCCGGCGCGGGAAGCGCATGCCGGAACCGCCGGGGCCGCCGGGGTTGTAGACGAGCGCGCCCTGGCGCTCCTCCTTGGTGCCCGTGCTGCCGATCCGGTCGACGGCGATGTCGATGGTCTTGCCGTACGGCTTGGCGTAGTCGAGCGGCACCTTCACCCAGCCGCACTGGATGGGCTTCTCGAAGCCCCAGTCGGCGGGGCAGTCCTTCCAGTCGACCCCGGTGCGGGCGGCGCGGGCGGCGGCGATCTGCACGCCCAGCACCTCCGGGAGGCGGGAGTCGTTGTCGTACGAGGCCGCCGCGGCCGGCGGGGCCAGCAGCAGGCTCGCCGCCAGCGTTCCGGTGATCAGTGTGGCGGCGCTCCCCAGCGCCGCGTTGCGTATCACGTGGTTGTTCCCCCTGCGTCAAGTGCCACCCTGGGTGGCCGGGTTCGGTCGGGTTTCGGTCATCGACCCGCAGGGGGGATCTTGTCGTCTGACCGGACCCGGCGACAGAGCGGCGCCTACTTCTTTGCCAACCCGATAACCGGAAAGGCGTGTACCGCTGAGCGGTGCCCGATTCGTCGCCCCTTACCGCTGGTAGGTGCGGCAGGCCGCGTCCAGCAACTCCCGCAGCCGCAGGGCGTCCGGGGACAGGGCCGTCACCAGGACGGCCGGACCGGCCAGCGGCGTCACCGCGGCGAACTCCCCCAGCACCGCGGCCGTCGGCGGGTCCTCGGCGAAGGCGGGGTCCACCACGAGGAGTTGGCCGAGGGCCCGGTGACCGGCCAGGCCCGCCGGGCCGTCCCAGCCGCCGGGTGCGCCGGGGCCGCAGGCGAGTTCCTGGTCGAGCAGCGGACGGCCGCCGCGGGTGACGGTGAGTCGGCTGCGCAGCAGGCCCGGGGCCTCGCCCGTGCGCCCCAGGACCTGTTCCTCGCGCAGCAGCAGGCGCGCCGTGGGGGCCAGCCGGACGCGGGTGTGCGCCCGCAGGTCGCTGCCCCGCACCGAGACCAGCGGCTCCGGCAGCCACCGCACTGACGCCCCGTCCTCCAGGGTCAGGTGTACGTCGTACCGCGCGCTCTCGCCGCCCCGTCCGGGCAGGGCCAGCGTGGCCGCCGCCGAGGCGAGGGCGAGGCGGGCGCCCGGTCCGGCGGTGGCCTCGACGGCGAGGTGGTCCCCGCCCAGCGGGGCGCTCATCGCACCGACCAGCATCACTCCGGCCTCGGCGCCGCTCCCGCGGGTGCGGCGCAGCGCGAGCGGCCCCTCCCCCGCCAGCAGCGGCAGGGCGGTGCCGCCCCGCCCGTCGGCGACGGCGCGGATGCGGGCGGTGGCCCGCACGGCCGCCGCGGGCGGGGTGACGGGGGGCGCGCTGGTCACCGTACGGTCCAGGCGGCCATCCGCTCGCGCACCCAGGCGGCGACCGGGGCCACTGCCTCGGCGCTGCGCAGCGACTGGAAGACGACGGGGAGTTCACCGCGCTGCGCGGCGGCGTCGCGGGCCATCCGGTCGAGGTCGGATCCGACGTGGGGGGCGAGGTCGGTCTTGTTGACGACGAGCAGGTCGGCGGTGGTGACGCCGGGGCCGCCCTTGCGCGGGATGTCGTCCCCGCCGGCCACGTCGATGACGAAGATCTGGGCGTCGACGAGTCCGCGGGAGAAGGTGGCGGTGAGGTTGTCCCCGCCGGACTCGACGAGGATCAGGTCGAGCGGGCCGCTCTCCCGGAAGGTCTCCTCCAGTTCCTCCACGGCCTCCAGGTTGGCGGAGATGTCGTCACGGATGGCGGTGTGCGGGCAGGCCCCGGTCTCGACGGCGGTGATCCGCTCGGGCGGCAGGACCGCCTCGCGCAGCAGGAACTCGGCGTCCTCGCGGGTGTAGATGTCATTGGTGACCACGGCCATGGAGAGTTCGGCGCGGAGCGCGCGGCACAGGGCGGCGACGGTGGCGGTCTTGCCGGAGCCGACGGGTCCGCCGAGGCCGATGCGCAGGGCGCGCCGGGTGCCGTCGGGCCGTAGCGGACCGGCGCTGTGGGTGTGCCGGTGGGGGTAGGTCACGGCGTGGTCGAGGTGCACGGGGTGTGTCTCCTTCGGGGGTCAGGAAGCGAAGAGGCGGACCGGCCAGCCGGCATGGGCCTCGGCCGTGATCTCCAGCAGGGGGGAGGAGGCGGCGGGCAGCGCCTGCGGGCCCTCCGTGCGGGCCCGCAGCGCGGCCTCGGCCGCCCGGGCCGCGACGGCGTCGAGGTCGGGAGCGAGCCGGGCCAGGACCCCGCTCGCCTCGAAGGGGTCGAGGCCGAGCAGCCGCACGGTCGCGGTGGCGGGCCCGCTGACGCTCTCGTACGCCGCCACGTGCGCGGCCTCGCGCGGCCCGAGCCCGGCCGCCCGCGCGGTGAGGCCGAGCACGACGGGCTGGTGTGCGCCGCGCGGGAAGCCCGCGGCCAGCGCGTCCAGTTCGGCGGCGGGCCAGGTGGCGCGGGCGGCGCGCAGCAACTGCCGGCCCAGCCGCCGGGCCGCGGTGCGCAGCGCCGGCGAGGGGGTGCGGGCGTCGGCCGCGGCGTCGAGTTCCGCCGGGTCGATCCCGAGCGCGGCGGCCGCGGCGAGCGACGCGGCGGTGAGTCCGGCGGTGTGGAGCCGGCCCCGGCAGAAGTCCTCCAGGGTGGCGGCGTCGTGGATCCGGCCCGCCTTGCAGGCCGCCTCGGCCCCGCCGGAGTGGGCGTGGCCGCCGGCGGGGAAGCGGCCGTCGGCGAGGACGAGCAGCGCGGCGAGGCTCATCGGACTGCCTCCATCAGCGGGGGGCCGCCCATCAGAAGAGGAAGTATCTCTGCGCCATGGGCAGTTCCACCGCCGGCGCCGGTTCCACGGCCTCCCCGTCGATGGTGACGGTGAAGGTGTCGGCGTCGACCTCGACCCTCGGCATGGCGTCGTTGTTCCGCATGTCCGTCTTGGTCACCTTGCGGGTGCTCTCGATGGCCGTGAACTGCTTGCCGAGGCCCAGCCGCTCGGGCAGGTGGTCGTCGAGCGCGGCCTGCGCGGTGAAGTTCAGCGAGTTCAGGGCGGGCGCGCGTCCGTAACTGCCGAACATGGGCCGGGGCAGGACGGGCTGCGGGGTGGGGATGGAGGCGTTGGCGTCGCCCATCTGCGCGTAGGCGATCTGGCCGCCCTTGATGACCAGTTCGGGCTTGACCCCGAAGAAGGCGGGGTTCCACAGCACCAGGTCGGCGAGTTTGCCCTTCTCGACCGAACCGATCTCGCGGGCGAGTCCCTGGGCGACGGCGGGGTTGATCGTGTACTTGGCGACGTAGCGGCGGGCGCGGTGGTTGTCGGCGGGTCCGTCGCCGGGGAGGAAGCCGCGCCGCTTCTTCATCACGTGGGCGGTCTGCCAGGTGCGCAGCACGACTTCGCCGACCCGGCCCATGGCCTGGGAGTCGGAGGAGATGATGGAGATGGCCCCGAGGTCGTGCAGGACGTCCTCGGCGGCGATGGTCGAGGGCCGGATTCTGGATTCGGCGAAGGCGAGGTCCTCGGGGACGGCCGGGTTGAGGTGGTGGCAGACCATCAGCATGTCGAGGTGTTCCTCGACGGTGTTGACGGTGTGCGGGCGCGTCGGGTTGGTGGAACTGGGCAGGACGTTGGGCTCGGAGACCACGGTGATGATGTCGGGGGCGTGCCCGCCGCCGGCGCCTTCGGTGTGGTACGAGTGGATGGTCCGCCCGGCGATGGCGGCGAGGGTGTCGCCGACGAAGCCGGCCTCGTTGAGGGTGTCGGTGTGGATGGCGACCTGGGCGCCGGTCGCGTCGCACACGCTCAGACAGGCGTCGATGACGGCGGGGGTGGCCCCCCAGTCCTCATGGATCTTGAAGCCGAGGGCCCCGCCGCGCAGTTGGGAGTGCATGGCCTCGCGGGACATGGTGTTGCCCTTGCCGAGCAGGCCGATGTTGACCGGGTAGGCCTCCAGCGCCGCGAACATCCGGGCCAGGTGCCAGGGCCCGGGGGTGACGGTGGTGGCCTTGGTGCCCTCGGCCGGTCCGGTGCCGCCGCCGACGAGGGTGGTGATCCCGGAGGCGAGGGCCTCCTCGATGATCGTCGGGGAGATGAAGTGCACGTGCGCGTCGATGGCGCCGGCGGTGACGATCTTCCCGTTGCCCGCGATGATCTCGGTCTCGGGGCCGATGACCAGTGCGGGGTCGACCCCGTCCATGGTGTCGGGGTTGCCGGCCTTGCCGAGGCCGCAGATCCGGCCGTCGCGGATGCCGAGGTCGGCCTTGACCACGCCCCAGTGGTCGAGGACGACCACTCCGGTGATCACCGTGTCGGGGGCGCCCTGTGCCCGGGTGGTGCGGGCCTGCCCCATGGATTCGCGGATCACCTTGCCGCCGCCGAAGACGGCCTCGTCCCCGGCCCGGCCGGGGCCGCCGCAGAGGTCCTGCTCGATCTCGACGAAGAGGTCGGTGTCCGCGAGCCGGATCCGGTCGCCGGCCGTCGGGCCGAAGAGGTCGGCGTACACCTGGCGGGAGAGCTCAGCCATCCAGCGGCCCCCCGGTCTCGCCGCGCAGGCCCGGTACGGTGCGCAGGCCCGCCAGCGGTACGAGTTCCACGGCGACCGGGATGCCCGGCTCGAAGCGGACGGCCGTACCCGCGGCGATGTGGAGCCGGAGCCCGTGCGCGGCGGCGCGGTCGAAGGCGAGGCCCGGGTTGGCTTCGGCGAAGTGGTAGTGGGAGCCGACCTGGACGGGGCGGTCGGCGGCGTTGAGCACGGTGAGGCGGGTGACGGGACGGCCCTCGTTGAGGAGGACAGGGCCGTCCCCGTAGGCGATTTCGCCGGGGATCATGCGGGGCCTCCTTGTCAGACGATCGGGTCGTGGACCGTGACGAGCTTGGTGCCGTCCGGGAAGGTCGCCTCGACCTGGACGTCGTGGATCATCTCGGGGATCCCCGGCATGACCTCCTCGCGGCGCAGGACGGTGCGGCCCGAGGCCATGAGCTCGGCCACGGTGCGGCCGTCGCGGGCCCCTTCGAGGATGTGCGTCGTGATCAGTGCGATCGCCTCGGGGTGGTTGAGGCGGACCCCGCGCGCCCTGCGCTTCTCGGCCACGTCCGCGGCCACGTGGATGAGCAGTCTCTCCTGCTCGTGCGGTGTCAAGTGCACGCGTATCACCAAGTTTCCGTGGACAAGGTCAACAGGGGGCGAGGGTGACCCTAGTGGGCCGACGGCACCGTGTTGACCTGCGCGTATCCGTGCCAAGCAGGTCTTGCCCAACGCAGGGGAAGGCTTTCCGTGCCCACCACCACCGCTTTACCGGATCATGGAGGAGCGGGGGCCACGGAGGTGACCGCCACGCTAGGCGCCGCGCTTTTCCGTTGGGTTAACCCAGGTTTCGGGCAGGCACCGCGCTCAATTCCGTTGCCTCTGCCGGCCGGGGTTCCGTATACAGGGGCGCGAGCGGATGCCCCCACCGAGGAGAGACATGTTCATCAACCCCGTCCGGCACATCACCTTCGACGCTCACGACCCCTACCGGCTCGCCCGGTTCTGGTCCGCGGTCACGGGCTATCCCGTGCACCCCGACGGCGTCGAGGGCGACGACGAGGTCCTGCTGGATCCGGGGCAGCCCGGCGTGCCCGGACTGCTGTTCATCCGGGTGCCGGAGGCCAAGACCGTCAAGAACCGTGTCCACTTGGACATCCAGCCGCCCACGGGTACCCGGGACGAGACGGTCGAGCGCCTGGTCGGGCTCGGTGCGAAGATCGTGGACGACCAGCGCGCGCAGGACGGGGTGCTGGGCTGGGTCGTGCTCGCCGACCCCGAGGGCAATGAGCTGTGCGTCGAGCGCAGCGCGGGGGAACGCGGCCTCGTCTGAGCGGGGCCGTAGTGGGAGGGGTCAGCAGCCGGTGACGCTTCCGGCCGGCGCACCCACGGTCCAGGGCAGGGCGATCCACACGGTCTTGCCGCCGTCCTCCGTCGGGCTCACGGAGAGCCGGCCGCCCGCCTCCGCGGCGAGCCAGCGGATGATGACCATGCCCCGTCCGTTGTCCTGCTGGACGGCGGCGGGGAGCCGCCGGGGCCAGCGGGGGTGACTGTCCGTCACCCCGACGCGCAGCCACTCCTGACGCTCCAGCCGGACGTCGACGGTGAAGGTGGGCGACTGGCCGAACGTATGCTGTACGGCGTTGGTGGCGAGCTCCGAGACGATCAGCCGGACGCTGTCCGCGGTCTCCGCGTCGTCGGGGAGTCCCCATTCGCTCAGCACCTCCGCGACGTAGCGCCGGGCGGCGGAGACCGAAGCGGGATCGCTCGGCAGAGTGACGGATGCTTCCTGGTGATCTGCCATGACGACGGTCCCTTTCCCACCGGGACGCAGCCGCCCCGGATCTGTGCTGGACGCCAGAGTGCCACCCATCGTGCCGCCGTATCAGCCCTTCTCCCAAGATGTGCATATATCTGTCGCTCGATGCGGTGAACTCCGCTACGGAAGAGCGTATTTGGACGGCAGACTGGTGCGAGCTGTGCCGGTGGAAGGAGGCGGACGTGCAGCACGGTCCCGCGGTGCGCCGGCGCAAGCTCGGCGAGGAACTGCGTGCTCTGCGTGACCGGTCCGGGCTCACCAGTGGTGAGGCCGCCCGGATCGTGGGATGGCACCAGTCGAAAATCAGCCGCATCGAGACGGGCCGCAGTGGCGTGAAACCGGAGGACATCCGGTTGCTCCTCGACGCCTACGGGGAGATCGTGCGCCCGGAGCAGCGCGCGTTACTGGAGGCGCTGTCGGCCTCGGCCGCGGGTCCCGGCGACACGGGGCGGGGCCGCCAGTGGTGGCACGACTACCGGGGACTGCTGCCGCAGGAGTACCGGGACTTCATCAGCCTGGAGGCGGGGGCCCGGTCGGCCCGCACCGTGGAACTGTCCGTGGTGCCGGGGCTGTTGCAGACTCCCGGCTACGCCAGGGCCGTGACCAGGGCCGCGCTGGGCGGGCTCCCGGAACCGAAGGTGGACGCGCTGGTCGACGTACGGCTGGCCCGGCAGGCGGTCCTGCGGGCGGATCCGCCGCTGGAGCTGAGCGCGGTGCTGGACGAGGCGGTGCTGCGGCGGCAGATCGGCGGGCCGGGTGTGATGGCGGAGCAGCTGCGGCACCTGGTGGAGGTGTCCCGGCTCCCCCAAGTGCGGCTGCAAGTGCTTCCGTTCAGCGTAGGGGGCCATCTCGGCCTCACCGGGCCGTTCGTCATTTTCTCATTTCCGAACATCGCCGATCTGGATGTGGTGGTACTCGACCATTTGACGAGTAGCCTCTATCTGGAGCGGAAGGAAGACCTAGAGGCGTACAGCGCCGCGTTCCGCACCATCCAGGCGCACGCCCTCCCGCCCCAGGACTCGTCGGATCTCATCAGCTCACTTGCTGGCGACGCGTAAGGAGGCACCCCTGTGTCCGCAACCCCCCCGAGTTCCAGCGGACCTCTGATCAGCGCGCGGTGGCGGCGCAGCAGCCGCAGTACCGGAATGAACAACTGCGTGGAGGCGGCCGTCCTCGATGACGGCCTGCTGGCCGTCCGCGACTCCAAGCGGGCGGACGGCCCGGCCGTGCTCTTCACCGGGCCGGCCTGGGACGGCTTCCTCGCCACGGTCCGGGCGCAGCCCCTTCCGTAACTCCGCCCGAACCCTATGCCCTGTCGTCAAAGTCCCGCCTGGCCCGCGGTGTCCGGCGCCGCACCTCGCCGCGTTGACGACAGGAACTAGCGGTCCGTGGCGCCGGCGGGCGCGGTCCGAAGGATCGTCCCGACGGCCCGCTCGATCTCGTCCTCCGTGAGATCGGCCCGGGCGGTCAGCCGCAGCCGGGAGATGCCGTCCGGCACCGACGGCGGCCGGAAGCACCCCACGGACAGACCTGCCTCGCGGCAGTCGGCGGCCCAGCGCAGTGCCGCCGACGCCGACGGGGCCCGTACCGACACCACGGCCGCGTCCGGCCGGGCCGCGGTCAGGCCGGAGGCGGTCAGCTGCCCGTACAGCAGGGCGGCCACCTCGCGGGCGCGGCCGGCGCGCTCCGGTTCGCGCTGGAGCAGGCGCAGGCTCGCGAGGGCCGCGCCCGCCGCGGCCGGGGCGAGCCCGGTGTCGAAGATGAAGGTGCGCGCCGTGTTGACGAGATGCCGGATCACCTTCGCCGGGCCGAGCACGGCCCCGCCCTGGCTGCCCAGGGACTTCGAGAGGGTCATGGTGGCGACGACGTCGGGCGCGCCCGCGAGCCCGGCCGCGTGCAGCGCGCCGCGGCCGCCCTCGCCCAGGACGCCCAGCCCGTGGGCGTCGTCCACGACCAGGGCCGCGCCCTCGGCGCGGCAGGCGGCGGCGTACGCGGCCAGCGGGGCGGCGTCCCCGTCGACGGAGAACACCGAGTCGCTGACCAGCAGGGCCCGGCCCTCGTGCGCGGCGAGCGTCTTGCGCGCGGTGTCCGGGTCGCTGTGCGCCACCACCGCGGTCTCCGCGCGCGAGAGGCGGCAGCCGTCGACGATCGAGGCGTGGTTCCCCGCGTCGGACACGACCAGCGTGCCCCGGTCGCTGAGCGCGGTGACGGCGGCGAGGTTGGCCGCGTATCCGGAGGACAGGACCAGCGCGGCCTCGAAACCGCAGAAGGCTGCCAGTTCCCGTTCGAGCTCCGCGTGGAGCTCGGTCGTACCGGTGACCAGCCGGGAGCCGGTGGCGCCGGCGCCCCAGCGCTGGGCCGCCTCCTGGGCCCCGCGGATGGTCTCGGGGTGCCGGGACAGGCCGAGGTAGTCGTTGCTCGCGAGGTCCAGCAGGGGCGACGGCGACGGCCGCGGGCGGAGCGTGCGGACCAGCCCGGCCCGCTCGCGCGCGGCCTCCGCGGCATCGATCCAGTCGAAGACACCCACCGGGTCGGGAGTGTGCTGGGGCATCGGCATGTCCTCGCGTTTTGTCGGCAGTCCACAGACCTGCCCGAACCCTAGCCGCCGCGACCTCCGCGCCAGGTGTGGCGATACACACACACCCATCCGGCCATGTTGTGCGATCTCTCCTTGGCCGGGAGCGGTCGTGTGGTCCAGGATCGGGTTCATGGACCTGCTGAACACCCTGGTGGACAAGGGGCTGCGGCGCGAGCTGCCGACCCGCGAAGAAGCGCTCGCCGTATTGGCGACTTCTGACGACGAACTGCTCGACGTGGTGGCCGCGGCCGGCAAGGTGCGCCGCCAGTGGTTCGGGCGTCGGGTCAAGCTGAACTACCTGGTCAACCTGAAGTCGGGCCTGTGCCCCGAGGACTGCTCCTACTGCTCCCAGCGCCTCGGATCGAAGGCCGAGATCCTCAAGTACACGTGGCTGAAGCCGGAAGAGGCCTCCCAGGCCGCGGCCGCCGGTGTCGCGGGCGGCGCGAAGCGCGTCTGCCTGGTCGCCAGCGGCCGCGGGCCGACGGACCGGGACGTGGACCGGGTCGGCAAGACGATCGAGGCGATCAAGGAGCAGAACGAGGGCATCGAGGTCTGCGCGTGCCTCGGGCTGCTCTCGGACGGGCAGGCGGAGCGGCTTCGGGACGCGGGCGCGGACGCGTACAACCACAACCTCAACACCTCCGAGGCGACGTACGGTCAGATCACCAAGACCCACACCTACGCGGACCGGGTCGACACGGTGCAAAAGGCGCACGCCGCCGGTCTGTCCGCCTGCTCCGGCCTGATCGCGGGCATGGGCGAGAGCGACGAGGACCTGGTCGACGTCGTCTACTCGCTGCGCGAGCTGGACCCCGACTCGGTGCCGGTCAACTTCCTGATCCCCTTCGAGGGCACCCCCCTCGCCAAGGAGTGGAACCTCACCCCGCAGCGCTGCCTGCGGATCCTCGCCATGGTGCGCTTCGTCTGCCCCGACGTCGAGGTCCGGCTCGCGGGCGGCCGCGAGGTGCACCTGCGCTCGATGCAGCCGCTGGCCCTGCACCTGGTCAACTCGATCTTCCTGGGCGACTACCTGACCAGCGAGGGCCAGGCCGGCCAGGCGGACCTCGACATGATCGCGGACGCCGGTTTCGAGGTGGAGGGCGCCGGTACGACGACCCTGCCCTCGCACCGCTCCGACGCGGCGGCCGCGGCCCCCGGCGGCGGTTGCGGCTCGAACGGCGGCGCCTCCCTCTGCGGTTCGGGTGCGGACGCGGCTGCGGCCGGCGAGGCCCCGGCGGGCTGCGGCTCGGCGTGCGGCGGCTGCTCGGGGCACGGGCACGCGGAGGCGACGCCCGTACGGGCTCAGGCCGAGGCCGGCGAGGTCCGCTCGGACCTGGTGGCCGTGCGGCGCCGCGGGGCGGGAACGGACGTCGCCCCCAATGCCTGATCAGCACGACCAGCTGTCGGCCGGCGCGGAACTCCTCGCGCTGGACCGCCAGCACGTCTGGCACCCGTACGGCCCGATGCCCGGGCGGCAGGAACCGCTGGTCATCGCCTCCGCCTCGGGGGTGCGGCTGCGGCTGGCCGAGCCCTCCCAGGGGCAGGGCCACGACGAGCTCGTCGACGGCATGTCCTCCTGGTGGTCGGCGATCCACGGCTACAACCACCCGGTACTCAACGAGGCCGTGACCGCGCAACTGGGCCGTATGTCGCACGTGATGTTCGGCGGACTCACCCACGAGCCCGCCGTCCGGCTGGCCGCGCGGCTCGTCGAGATCACCCCGGCGGGGCTGGAGCACGTCTTCCTCGCCGACTCGGGCTCGGTGTCGGTCGAGGTCGCGGTCAAGATGTGCCTGCAGTACTGGCGTTCACTGGGGCGGTCGGGCAAGACCCGGCTGCTGACCTGGCGCGGCGGTTACCACGGGGACACCTGGCAGCCGATGGCCGTGTGCGACCCCGAGGGCGGCATGCACGAGCTGTGGCAGGGTCACCTGCCGCGGCAGGTCTTCGCGGACGCGCCGCCCGGAGGCTTCGACACCCCCGTGGACCCGGCCTACGCCGACCACCTGCGCTCGCTCGTCGCCGCGCACGCGGACGAGCTGGCCGCGGTGATCGTGGAGCCCGTGGTCCAGGGGGCCGGCGGCATGCGCTTCCACAACCCGGGCTACCTGCGGGTGCTGCGGGAACTGTGCGACGAGTACGGGGTCCTGCTGATCCTGGACGAGATCGCGACGGGCTTCGGCCGCACGGGCGCGCTCTTCGCGGCCGACCACGCGGGGATCACCCCCGACGTGATGTGCCTGGGCAAATCACTGACCGGCGGCTACCTCACCCTCGCCGCGACCCTGTGCACGGAGCGGGTGGCCGACGGGATCTCCCAGGGCGAGGTCCCGGTGCTCGCGCACGGGCCGACGTTCATGGGCAACCCGCTCGCCACCGCCGTGGCGCTCGCCTCCGTGGACCTCCTCCTCGGGCAGGACTGGGCGACCGAAGTCAAGCGGATCGAGGCGGGCCTGCGCGAGGGGCTGGCGGCCGCGGCCGCGGTCCCCGGCGTGCGGGACGTACGCGTCCTGGGCGCGATCGGCGTGGTGCAGCTCGACCACGAGGCCGACGTGGCGGCGGCGACCCGGGCCGCGGTGCGCGAGGGCGTGTGGGTGCGCCCGTTCCGCGACCTGATCTACGTGATGCCCCCGTTCGTCACCGGCGACGCCGACGTGGCCCGTATCTGCCGTGCGGTGTGCGCGGCCGCGCAGGAAGGCTGAGATGTCCGTATGGGTCGTGTCCGGGACGGGCACGGAGATCGGCAAGACGGTGGTCACCTCGGCGGTCGCGGCCGCGGCGGTGGCGGCCGGCCGTACGGTGGCGGTGCTCAAGCCCGCGCAGACGGGCGTCGGGCCGCAGGAACCGGGGGACGCCGCTGAGGCGGTCCGGCTGGCCGGCTCCTCCGTCACGGCGGTGGAACTGGCCCGCTACCCCGAACCCCTGGCCCCGAACACCGCGGCGCGCCGGGCGGGGCTGGCGGCCGTCTCCCCGGCGCAGGTCGCGGAGGCCGCGCGGCAGTTGTCCGCGGACCACGACCTGGTCCTGGTGGAAGGTGCGGGCGGGCTGCTCGTGCACTTCGACGACGAGGGCAACACCCTGGCCGACGCGGCCCGCCTCCTCGGCGCCCCGACCCTGATCGTCGCCCCGGCGGGTCTCGGGACCCTCAACTCCACCGCCCTCACGGCGCAGGCCCTGCGGGCCCGCGATCTGGCGGCGCTGGGCGTGGTGGTGGGCAGCTGGCCGCAGAGCCCGGACCTGGCCGCCCGCTGCAACCTGGCGGACTTCCCCCGGACCTCGGGCCTGCCCCTGCTGGGCGCCGTCCCCGAGGGGTCGGGAGCCCTGCCGCCGGAGCGGTTCCGCACCGCGGCCCCGACCTGGCTGGCCCCCGGCCTGTCGGGCACCTGGTCGGCGCAGGCGTTCCTCGCCGCCTGGTCTCCCCCGGCCTACGGCGCCCCGGCGGACGCCTGAGGCAGGTCCACGCACCCCGGCCGCGAGACGCCCCTCAACCGAGCGACTTGACCCAGCGGGTCCACTGCTCCTGCGGGCTGTACCCCACCGCGTCCCACACCCGGTGCGCCCGCTCGTTGCGGTCGAGCACCATCGCGTCGCCCCGGCGGCCGCCGAGCTCCGTGAACCGTTGCTCGGCGGCCGCCAGCAGCGCCGCCGCGATTCCCTGCCTGCGGTACCCCGGGTGCACGGCCAGCCGGTACAGGTGGCAGCGCCAGCCGTCGAACCCGGCGATCACCGTCCCGACGAGCTCGCCGTCGCGCCGGGCGAGCAGCAGGGCGTCCGGGTCCCGGTCGTGGAGGCGCTCGACGCCGGCGAGGTCGTCGCTGATACTCGTGCCCTCGGCGGCGGCCTTCCAGAAGTCCAGGACGGCGTCGAGGTCGGCAGCCGACGCGGGGCCGATATGAAGATCACTCATGTCCCGATCCCATCACCCGGCCGCGCTCCCCCAAAAGAATGATCCGCCGCCTTTGCCCGTCCTTTACCATGGGTGCAAAGGTCCCCTCAGGTGAAAGGTGTGAGCGTCCGCCCATGGGCGAGCCTCCCAGTCCACGACATAGCCGTTCGCGACATCGCGCGGTACCCCTCCTCCTGGCCGATCATGGGACGGAGGTGATCGACCGATGACCGAAGTGCTCCTGCTCGTCGTGGCACTGCTGCTCTGCGTCGCCTGCGGGGTCTTCGTCGCGGCCGAGTTCTCGCTGACGACCGTCGAGCGCAGCGAGCTCGAACGGGCCGTCGAACGCGGCGAACGCGGGGCCGACAGCGCCCTGGCAGCCGTCCGCACCCTGACGTTCCAGCTCTCCGGCGCCCAGCTCGGCATCACCGTGACCGGCTTGGTCATCGGCATGATCTCCAAGCCCTCGATCTCCACCCTGCTCCAGGGCCCCTTGCAGTCCGTGGGTCTGTCGGCCTCAGCCGCGTCCTCCACCGCCCTGGTGCTCGGCACCGTGGTGTCGACGGTCGTCCTGATGGTCATCGGTGAGCTGGTGCCCAAGAACTGGGCCATCTCCTCCCCCTTGGCGATCGCCAAGCGCGTCTCCACGATGCAGCGGGTCTTCAGCCGGGCCTTCAAGCCCCTGATCAGCCACCTCAACACCACCGCGAACCACATGGTGCGCCGCTTCGGCATGGAGCCGGCCGAGGAGCTGGCCTCCGCGCGCACACCGCAGGAGCTGGTGGCGCTGGCGCGGCACTCCGCGAAGGCGGGCGCCCTGGAGAAGGACACCGCCGAGCTGTTCGTGCGGACCCTGAATCTGGCCGATCTGACCGCGGAGAACGTGATGACCCCGCGCGTCCAGGTCACCGCCCTCGACGTGCAGACCACCGCGGGGGACGTGGCGAACGCGACGCTGGCCACCGGCCTGTCCCGTTTCCCCGTCTACCGCGGCAGCCTCGACACCGTCGTCGGCACGGTCCACATCAAGGACGTGCTGGCGCTGCCCGCCGAGGAGCGTTACCGCTATCCGGTGGCGCAGCTGCTGCGCGAGCCCCTGCTCGTACCGGAGTCCCTGACCGTGGACCGGTTGCTGGACCGGCTGTCCGGCAAACAGACGATGGCCGTGGTCATCGACGAGTACGGCGGCACGGCCGGGGTGGCCACGCTGGAGGACATCGTCGAGGAGGTGGTCGGCGAGGTCCGCGACGAGCACGACCCCCACGAGACCTCGGACCTGGCCCCGGCCGGTACGGACGACTCCGGGCGCCTGCTCTACTCCGCCGACGGCGCTGCGCGCACCGATCAGCTCCAGCGGATCGGCCTGCGGGTGCCGGACGGGCCGTACGAGACCCTGGCCGGCCTGATAGCGACGGAGCTGGGCCGGATCCCGGCCGTCGGCGACCGTCTGGAGCTGGGCGGCTGGCGGCTGGACGTGGTGGACGCGGGCGGGCGACGGGCCGCGCGGGTGCTGCTGCACGCCCCGGCCGAAGCGGCTGACGACCCGAAGGGGGACGCCCGATGACCGTGATCCAGCTGTTGATCGGTCTGGCGACCCTGGTGGTCAATGCCTTCTTCGTCGGCGCCGAGTTCGCGATGATCTCGGTCCGGCGCAGCCAGATCGAGCCGTACGCCGAGCAGGGCGACCGGCGGGCCCGCGCCGTCCTGTGGGGCCTGGAGCACCTGTCGGCGCTGATGGCAGCGGCCCAGCTGGGCATCACGCTGTGCACCCTGGTGCTGGGTGTGGTGGCCGAGCCGGCCATCGCCCACCTGCTCACCCCGATGTTCGACGCCGTCGGGGTGCCGGGCGGCGTGACGCACGCCGTCTCCTTCGTCGTGGCCCTGGCCCTGGCGACGTACCTGCACATGCTCTTCGGCGAGATGGTGCCGAAGAACGTCGCCCTGTCGGAGCCGGTGCGCACCGCGCTGCTGCTGGGACCGCCGCTGGTGGCCCTGACGCGGGGGCTGAGGCCGGTGATCTTCGCGATCAACGCCTTCGCCAACACCCTGCTGCGGCTGCTGCGCGTCGAGGCCAAGGACGGGGTCGCCGCGACCTTCTCGGACGATGAGCTCGCGCGGATGGTCAAGGACTCCAGTGACGCCGGGCTCATCGACGACCGGGCGAGCGAGCGCCTGCACGACGCCCTGGAGCTGGGCCGCCGACCCGTGCGGGACGTGGTGCTGCCGGCCGACCGGGTGGTGCCGGCGCGGGAGGGCATCACGCCGGCCGGGCTGGAGCGGCTCGCGGCCGAGTCCGGTTACTCCCGTTTCCCGGTCATCGACGCGCAGCGCGGCATCCTCGGCTACCTGCACGTGAAGGACGCCCTGGAGGCGGACGCACAGGACGAGCCGTTCCCGGTCTCGGCGCTGCGGCCGATCGCCCAGGTCCGGGCGGAGACCCCGCTGGACGACGTGCTGACCGCCATGCGGCGCAGCCGTACGCACCTGGCGGCGGTCCTCGGTGCCGACGGGACCATGACGGGGCTGGTGACGATGGAGGACGTCCTGCGGGAGCTGTTCGGCAGGCCCGCGTCCGCCTGAGCCGTCCGGGACGCGTGGTCCCTGGCCCTCCGGGGCCGGGGTACCGCGCGGTAACATCATGGCGCCATGGATATGAACACCTCTTACAGCAGTCTCGTCGCGGTCGGCGACTCCTTCACCGAGGGCATGTCCGACCTCCTTCCGGACGGCTCCTACCGGGGCTGGGCCGACCTGCTGGCCGCCCGCCTCGCCGCGCGGGAACCGGGTTTCCGCTACGCGAACCTCGCGGTCCGCGGGAAGCTGATCGGGCAGATCGCCGAGGACCAGGCACCGGTGGCGGCGGCCATGGGCGCCGACGTGGTGACCCTGGTGGGCGGGCTGAACGACGCGCTGCGCCCCAAGGTGGACATGGGCAGGGTCCGGGCCCACCTGGAGTCCGCCGTGGAGATCCTCGCGCCCTGCTGCAAACACCTCGTCCTGATGCGCTCCCCGGGGCGCAACGGGCCGGTGATGGAACGCTTCCGGCCGCGCATGGAAGAGCTCTTCGTCATCATCGAGGAGCTCGCCGACCGGCACGGCGCCCTGGTGGTGGACCTGTACGGGGCACCGGCGCTCGGGGACCCGCGGATGTGGGACGTCGACCGGCTGCACCTGACGGCCGAGGGCCACCGCCGGGTGGCGGAGGCAGTGTGGCAGGCACTGGGCCTGCCCGCCGAAGAGGAGTGGCGCACGGAACTGCCCGCCGCCGCGCCGCCTGGCTGGGCGGTGCGCCGGACGCAGGACCTGAGCTTCGCCCGCCGGCACCTGCTCCCCTGGATCGGCCGCCGCCTGACGGGCCGCTCCTCCGGTGACGGCCGCCCGGCCAAGCGCCCCGAGCTGCTGCCCTACATGCCCTACGAGGACCCCGCGGTCTCGTAGCAAGCCACAATCCGGGGCGGTGGCCCTACCTGCGTAAACACACAGCCGGGGCCCAAGTAGAATCACTCCACGTGACAGCCAAGCCCCGCATCCCCAATGTCCTGGCCGGCCGCTACGCCTCCGCGGAGCTCGCCGTCCTGTGGTCCCCCGAGTACAAGGTGACGCTGGAGCGGCGGCTGTGGCTCGCCGTGCTGCGCGCCCAGAAGGACCTCGGTATCGAGGTGCCGGACGCCGCCCTCGCCGACTACGAGCGCGTCCTGGAGACCGTCGACCTGGCCTCCATCGCCGAGCGCGAGAAGGTCACCCGGCACGACGTGAAGGCCCGCATCGAGGAGTTCAACGCCCTCGCCGGTCACGAGCACGTCCACAAGGGCATGACCTCGCGCGACCTCACCGAGAACGTCGAGCAGCTGCAGATCCGGCTCTCGCTGGAGCTGGCCCGGGACCGCACGGTCGCCGTCCTCGCCCGCCTCGGCAAGCTGGCCGGCGAGCACGCCGAGCTGGTCATGGCCGGCCGCTCCCACAACGTGGCCGCGCAGGCGACCACCCTGGGCAAGCGCTTCGCCACCGCGGCCGACGAGCTTCTGGTCGCCTACGACCGCCTGGAGAACCTCCTCGGGCGCTACCCGCTGCGCGGCATCAAGGGCCCGGTCGGCACCGCCCAGGACATGCTCGACCTGCTGGGCGGCGACGCCGCCAAGCTCGCCGACCTGGAGCAGCGGATCGCGGCCCACCTCGGCTTCGCCCAGGCCTTCACCTCGGTCGGCCAGGTCTACCCCCGCTCGCTCGACTACGACGTGGTCACCGCGCTGGTGCAGCTCGCCGCCGCCCCGTCCTCGATCGCCAAGACGATCCGCCTGATGGCCGGCCACGAGCTGGTCACCGAGGGCTTCAAGCCCGGCCAGGTCGGCTCCTCCGCGATGCCCCACAAGATGAACACCCGCTCCTGCGAGCGCGTGAACGGCCTGATGGTCATCCTGCGCGGCTACGCCTCGATGACGGGCGAGCTGGCCGGCGACCAGTGGAACGAGGGCGACGTCTCCTGCTCCGTGGTACGTCGCGTGGCCCTGCCGGACGCCTTCTTCGCCTTCGACGGACTGCTGGAGACCTTCCTGACCGTCCTCGACGAGTTCGGTGCCTTCCCGGCGGTCGTCGCCCGCGAACTGGACCGCTACCTGCCGTTCCTCGCGACCACCAAGGTCCTGATGGGCGCGGTGCGGGCCGGTGTCGGCCGCGAGGCCGCCCACGAGGTCATCAAGGAGCACGCCGTCGCCTCCGCCCTCGCCATGCGCGAGCAGGGTGCCGAGCGCAACGAGCTGCTGGACAAGCTGGCCGCCGACGAGCGGATGCCGCTGGACCGGGCTCAGCTCGACGCCCTGATGGCCGACAAGCTGTCCTTCACCGGCGCCGCGGGCGACCAGGTCGCGGCGGTGATCTCCCGCATCGAGGCGATCGCCAAGCACCACCCGGCGGCCGCCGGATACGCCCCGGGGTCGATCCTCTGACTCCCGACGAGCTCGACGCCGCCCGTGATCGCGTCCTTGCGGACGTGGTCGCGGGCGGTCTGCGCGTGCTGTTCTGCGGCATCAATCCCGGTCTCCTCTCCGCCGCCACGGGCCACCACTTCGCCCGCCCCGGCAACCGCTTCTGGCCCGTCCTGCACCTCTCCGGCTTCACCCCGCGCCGCCTGGCCCCCTCCGAGCAGGAGGAGCTGCTGACCTACCGGCTCGGCATCACCAACGTCGTGGCCCGCGCCACGGCCCGCGCCGACGAGCTGAGCGCCGAGGAGTTCCGCGAGGGCGGCCGCATCCTGGCGGCCAAGGTGGAACTACTGCGCCCCCAGTGGCTCGCCGTCGTAGGCGTCACCGCCTACCGCACCGCCTTCGGCGAGCGAAAGGCCCAGATCGGCCCCCAGGAGCGGACCATCGGCTCCACCCGCGTCTGGGCGCTCCCCAACCCCAGCGGCCTCAACGCCCATTGGACCGCCGAGTCCATGGCCCAGGAGTACGCCCGCCTCCGCGCCTCCGCCGAGTCCCCCGACATCCCGTAGGGCGTGCCCACCGGTTCTCACGGCGGGTCGATCACCGTGACTCCTGCCATCAGCACGTAGGGGTCCTCGCTGTCCCACCGCGCCACATAGGCCACCAGCCACTGCTCCTCGGCCCGCCACAGATGCACATGGTCAGTGGTGTCGCTCACCAGGTCCCACGGCTGCGGTATCTCCTCCCCGTCGAGCCCCCGGTCCAGCAGCGACGCGACGCTGAAGACCTGCTGGTCCCCCCACCGATCGGCCAGGGCCTGGGTGAGCGCCTCGTACTCGGCGGCGATCTGATCGGCCGCCTCCGCCCGGCCCGAACCGTCGTCGTCCCAGAAGTCCCGCGTCCATCCCAGCTGGACGAGGTGATAGCCCGGGCCGCTGATCTGCCCGCCGGACCGGACCGGCTCGGCGGGGAACTCCCCTGCCCGGAGCCGGTCGATCGTGTCGAGGTGCTCTGCCGTGGTCATATCGTCAGTATCCCGACCACCACTGACAACTGGCCTGGCGTCACGCGTCCCTGCGCCGCACCGCGAACCAGCCGGCCACCAGCGCCGCCATCGCCCACAGGGCGGCCACCCCGAGCCCGCCCCAGGGCCCCAGGGAGCCCTGCGCGTGCATCCGCATCACCATCTGCCCGGCCCGGTCGGGCATGAACTGCCCGGCGCCGCCCACGACCTGGCCGACGACGAAGGGAACGATCAGGAGGAAGGGTATGAGCAGGCTCATCACGAGCGTGCCACTGCGGACCAGGGCGGTCAGGCCCGCCGAGAGCAGCGCGATCAGCATCAGGTAGACACCGCTGCCGAAGACCGCCCGCACCGCGCCCGGGTCGCCCAGGCCGAGTGCGTCGGGGCCCATGAAGGCCTGCCCGGCGAGGAACGTGATGAGGCCGGTGACCTGCCCCACGAGGAAGGCGAGCGCGCCGACCACGGCGACCTTCGAGAGGTACAACCGGGTCCGGTTGGGCACGGCGGTCAGCGAGACCCGCAAGGCCCCCGCCCTGAACTCACCGGCCAGCGCGGTGGCACCGAAGGTGATGGCCGCTATCTGCCCGAAGTTGATGCCGTAGAACGCGCCGAGCAGCCGGTCCTCCCCCAAGGCGCCTTCCTCCCCCGCTCCGATCGCCGCTGCGGTGAGCACCGTGATGCCGGCCGTGGCGACGAAAACGGCTATGAGGGAGCCGAGGACCGATCGGGCGGACCTTATCTTGATCCATTCCGAGCGCAGGACGGGGACGGTGGGCAGGGCGGCTATGGTCATGGCAGGGCCTCCAAGTCGAGTCAGGCGGTGGGTGGCAGAGGGCAGAGGTGGACGGAGTCAGCCGGGGGTGGAGAACGGGGCGCGGTCGGCCGTGAGGTCGAGATAGGCCTCCTCCAGCGAGGCCCTCTCGTCGGTGAGCTCGATCATCGGAACCCCTGCGCGGGCGGCGAGGGCTCCGACGGCTTCGGCCTGCACGCCGTCCACGGTCCAACGCCCGTCACGCGCGGCGCTCAGCTTCCAGCCCTCACCCTCCAAGGCGGCCCGCAAGCGGTCCGGGTCGGAGGTCCGCAGCCGGACCCTGGGGCTGCTGCGGGCTTCGATGAACTCCCCGATCGAGGTGTCCGCGAGCAGCCGGCCCTGCCCGAGGACCACCAGGTGATCGACGAACGAGGCGGTCTCCGCCATCAGATGACTGGACACCAGGACCGTGCGTCCCTCGGCGGCGAGTGCGCGCATCAGCCCTCGGATCCAGATGATGCCCTCGGGGTCGAGTCCGTTGGTCGGCTCGTCCAGCAGGAGCACCCCGGGGTCGCCCAGCAGGGCGGCGGCGATGCCCAGGCGCTGGCGCATCCCCAGCGAGAAGGTCTTGACCCGCCGACGGGCCACCGGGGCTATGCCGGCTTGCTCCAGTACCGCGTCCACCCGCGCCGCCGGGATGTTGTTGCTGGCGGCCAGTACGAGGAGGTGGTCGCGCGCCGTGCGCCCGCCGTGGGCCGCCTGTGGGTCGAGCAGGGCTCCCACCTCGTGCAGGGGGGCCTGGAGTTCGGTGAATCGGCGACCGCCGATGGTGGCCGTTCCCGAGGTGGCCCGGTCGAGGCCCAGCAGCAGCCGCATCGTCGTGGACTTGCCGGCGCCGTTGGGTCCCAGGAATCCCGTGACACGGCCGGGCAGGACGTCGAAGGTGAGGTGGTCCACGACGCGGTGGGTGCCGTAGTCCTTGGTCAGTTCTCGGAGCTCGATGCGGTTCATGACTCCAGAGTCCCGGCCGGCCCACCCCCTTCCCTCCCCCATGCGAGGGTGGCGTCTCCCCCACGTGGGGGAGACGCCCTTGACCTGCCCGCTGTCACGATGGGGGCATGTACCGACTGCTCCGTGCTCCGTTCCTCCCGGTGACGTACTCGCGCTGGCTGCACCTGTGCGTTCCCCTCCTGCTGCTGGCCATCTGGATGTTCATCAACCCCGCATGGCCGTGGGTTCCGCTGCTGATCGTCATACCGTTCGGGTTCGTGCCCTGGGTGCGGCTGGCCGAGGGTCTGCAGGCGCAGTTCCTGCTGACCCCGGACGAACGCGACTTTGCCGACAGCGGTATCAGCGCCGCGCCGTCGAAGCGGTGGAGCGACCGGTGGCGGACGCTGCTGTGGCTGGAGATACGGCTGGTCGTCTCGGGCGCGGCCATGTTCGCCACCGTCACCCTGCCGTTGGCGTCGGTCGAGCTCATCGCGAGGGCGCTCGGACACACGCCGGCCGGCGATCCGGCGATCTGGTTCGCCCCGCCGCGCTGGGCCGCGGCTCTGCTCGCCCCGGTGCCGCTGATCGTGCTCCTCGTCGTCGTGGTGCTCCTCGGTGAGGTGATCACCCGGATCGCCAGGCGGCTGCTCGGGCCTTCGGCGGCCGAACGGCTCACCGCCCTGGAGGCGCGCACCGAGCAGCTGTTGGAGCGGACCCGGATCGCGCGGGAGCTGCACGACTCCATCGGGCACGCGCTCACGGTGGCGGTCGTACAGGCCGGGGCGGCGCGGGCCGCGGGTGATCCCGAGTTCACGGACCGGGCGCTGAGCGCGATCGAGGAGACGGGCCGGGCCGCGCTGGAGGACCTGGAACGGGTGCTCATGGTGCTGCGGGAGTCGGCGCAGCAGCCCTCGCAGCGGCCGACGCTGGTGGAGGCGGACCGGTTGCTGGAGTCGGCGCGGGCTTCCGGCTCCGCCGTGGACGCACAACTGACCGGTCCCCTGGAGAGTTTGCCGGGGCCCGTCACCCGGGAGGGGTACCGGATCCTGCAGGAGGCGCTGACCAATGTGCTGAGGCACTGCGGCCCCGTGCCGGTTCGGGTGCGGGTGGAGATGGCCGCGGGCCGGCTGGACCTGGAGGTGACGAATCCGCTGCCTCAGCGGCCCGCCGTCACGGTGGGCGGGGGCAGCGGGCTGCGCGGGATGCGGGAGCGGGCCGCTCTGCTCGGCGGAGACGCGCAGACCGGACCGTATGAGGGCGGCTGGAGAGTGCACGCCCGGCTTCCGCTGGAGCGAATACGCTGACCGGATGCCGGTTACCGTACTGCTCGTGGACGACGAGCCCCTGGTGCGCGCGGGTCTGCGTGCCGTCCTGGACGCCCAGCCCGACATCGAAGTGGTGGGTGAGGCGGCCGACGGGGCGTCAGTGGTCCCGCTCGTGCGACAGCTGCGGCCCGACGTGGTGGCCATGGACGTGCGCATGCCGCTTCTCGACGGGATCGAGGCGACCCGCGCGGTCCTGCGGACGGTGGACCGCCCGCCGAAGATCCTCGTGGTGACGACCTTCGAGAACGACGAGTACGTCTACCAGGCGCTGCGGGCCGGCGCGGACGGGTTCCTCCTGAAGAGGGCCCGGCCTTCGGAGATCGTGCACGCGGTACGGCTGGTGGCGGAGGGCGAGACGCTGCTCTTCCCGGCGGCCGTGCGGGCCCTGGCCGCGGAGTACGGGAACCGGCGGGCCCGGGCGGCGCTGGAGCGGGCCGCCCTGACCGAGCGGGAGGAGGCAGTGCTGCGGCTCATGGCGCGGGGGCTCACCAACGTGGAGATCGCGTCCGAGCTGATCATCGGTACGGAAACGGTCAAGTCGCACGTCAGCGCGATTCTGGCGAAGCTGGGGGCGAGGGACCGCACCCAGGCGGTGATCGCGGCGTACGAGTCGGGGTTCGTCGCCCCGGCGTGAGGGAGGGGCTGCTCGCGGCCTACGGGGGGCTGCTTCTCGCCGCCGCCCGGCGCGCACAGTACGATCCGGCTGACAAGCTCGCTAGCTGGGAGGACACACGTTGGGGCAGCTGACCGGCGGGGATCCCTCTCTGCTCCGGCGGATCAATTCCGCCGTGGTGCTGCGCGCACTGCGCGCGACCGGATCTGCGACCCTCACCGACCTCACCCGGGTGACCGGCCTCTCCCGGCCGACCGTCGAGGGCGTCATGGAGGGGCTGATGGCGACCGGGCTGGTCGTCGAGGCCGACGCGGAGGAGGGCGCGCGGCGCCAAGGGCGACCGGCCAGACGGTTCCGGTTCCGGGTCGAAGCGGGGCACTTGCTCGGCATCGAGATCGGCTCGCACCGCATCGCGGTGCTGCTGTCCGGACTGGACGGCCGCATCATCGGCGCCGGCACCAAGGACGTCGCGGAGACCGCGTCCGCCGACGAGCGGCTGGAGCGGGTGCGGGCGGCCGTCGCCGATCTGCTGCGCCGCGCCGGCGTGCCCCGGGACTCCTTGTGGGCCGTCGGGGTCGCAAGCCCCGGGATCGTGGAGGCGGACGGCACGGTCCGCCTCGGCACCGCGCTGCCCGGCTGGACGGGGCTGCCGCTCGGAGAGCGGCTGCGGCGCTCGTTCCGCTGCCCGGTCCACGTGGAGAACGACGCCAACGCGGCGGCGGTCGCCGAGCACTGGAAGGGCGCCGCCCGGGACACCGGCGACATGGTGTTCGTGATGGCGGGGCTCAGTCCTGGCGCCGGGTCGCTGATCGGCGGCCGGCTGCACCGCGGCTTCGGCGGGGCCGCCGGCGAGATCGGCGCCCTGCACCTGCTGGGCCGCGAAGTCACGCCCGAGCGGCTGCTCTCGACCACCAGTGAGCCGCTGCATCCGCTGGACGAGCCAGCGGTCGCCGAGGTCTTCGCGATGGCCAAGCGGGGCGACGAGCGGGCGGTGGCCGCCGTCGAACGGTTCCTGCAACGGCTGGTGCACGACGTGGCGGCACTCGTGCTGGCCATGGATCCGGAGCTAGTGGTCGTCGGCGGCTGGGCGGCCGGCCTGGACGGGGTCCTGGAACCGCTGCGCCGGGAGCTGGAGCGCTACTGCCTGCGCCCGCCGCGGGTGGCCCTGTCCCTGCTCGGCGAGGCCGCGGTGGCGACGGGCGCCCTCCGGCTCGCGCTGGACCACGTCGAGGAAGAGCTCTTCGCGGTGGAGAAGACCGTCACGGCCCGCCGCAGCTGACCGTACGGAACTCACCGCACGGCACCAACCGCCCGCACCGCACCGCACCGCACGGCGCCGCAGCCCGCGGCAAGAGCTCCGGACGTCCGAAACCGGTACGGCCCGGGCCCGGCAGCCGCCGGGCCCGGACCGTACCGGGACGCTCAAGGCAGGCCGGGCCATGAGGGGCCGCGGCGGCCCGCCCGGCGCTGTCAGGAGGCGACGCGGGGCTCGTCGGCGATCTCCACGCCACCCGAGTCGCCGAAGGTCAGCCGGCAGGTGTCGGCGCGGTAGGTCGCCACCGAGAGCGCGGCCGTGCCCGCGGCGGTGAAGTAGCGCGTGGTGACCAGGAGTACGGGCGCGCCGGGCAGGCGGTCCAGCTCCTTGGCGTCGTCGGCGCGGGCGGATCCCAGCTCCACCGAGCGGTCCTGGCCGTCGAGGACCAGCCGCTGGAGCTCGCGCAGGACGGCGCGGGCGCGGGCCGGTCCGGTCGGCGCCTCGATGGCGGGCAGTGCGGGCACCGATGCGGCCGGAACGTAGAGCAGTTCTGCGGCGACGGACTGGCCGTTCGTGACCCGGGTCCGGCGCACCGTGTGGACCGGCTGGTCGGAGGCGAAGCCGCCACCGGTCGCGAGGAGCTTCAGCACCGCGGCCGACGGCAGGGTCTGCGTCGCGTCCACCGGCTCCCAGCCGTCGGCGCTCTCGCCGGGCCAGCTGTGCTGCGCACTGCCCACGGCGACGCCCACGCGCGGCGGGGCGACGGTGGTGCCGACTCCGCGGCGCCGCTGCAGCCGGCCTTCGAGCTCCAGCTGCTCCAGCGCCTGACGCAGGGTGGCGCGGGCGACTCCGAAACGCGCAGCGAGCTCACGCTCGTTGGGCAGGACCTCGCCGACGGCGAAGTCCTGGTCGAGCGCCTCGCTGAGGACGGTCTTGAGGTGCCAGTACTTCGGCTCCGGCACCGTTTCGAGCTGCGTGGTCCCCACCCTGACTCCTCCTGCCATCGCTGCACTCGCCGTGTGTTCCAGCGGCAGTTCCGCGCCCTTGTTTATTAAAGGTTCCTGCACTATGCCTGCGACGATAGGACGGCGTACCCCCTTGGTCAAGACCAATGCTCATGCCTTTGCCGGGCAGATCGGGCATACGTATCAAGCCGTTCACGGGATGTTCTCGTACTCCCCAAAGGCTTGTAGTCAAGGGCTACCGGACGGTAATCATGAGGGAAGGCGCTACTGACAGCCTGTCTCGCACGTCCTACCGACGAGGAGCAGCATGACCGCCACGGTCTCCTTCCCGATCGATTCGCCGCTCGGCCCCCGCACCGCGACCGCCACCTATGAGCGCAAGGGCGCCGGCGAACCGCTTCTCCTGCTGCACGGCATCGGCCACCACCTCCAGGCCTGGCACCCGGTCATGGACATCCTGGCCGCCGAGCACGACGTGATCGCCGTCGACCTGCCCGGCTTCGGCGCCTCACAGCCGCTGCCCGAAGGGGTCACGTACACCCTGAGGACCGTGGCCACCGCGCTCGCAGGGCTCTGCGCGGCCCTCGGCGTGGAGCGCCCGCACGTCGCGGGGAACTCCCTCGGCGGGCTCCTCGCCCTCGAAATGGGCCGCGGCAACCTCGTCCGCTCGGTCACCGCCCTCTCCCCCGCAGGGTTCTGGACGGAGGGCGAGCGCCGCTACGCCTTCGCCGCCCTCCGCACGATGCGCGCCGGCGCCAAGGCCCTGCCGCTGTCCGCCATGGAACGCCTCTCGCGCACCGCCGCCGGCCGCGCCGCACTCACCGGCAGCATCTACGCCCGCCCGGCGCGCCGTTCGCCCGAGGCCGTGGTCGCCGAGACCCTCGCCCTGCGCGGGGCCACCGGCTTCGAGGAGACCCTGGCCGCTGGTGGCTCCGTACGGTTCACCGAGGACGTGCCCGGCCTGCCGGTCACCATCGCCTGGGGCACCCGCGACCGGCTGCTGCTGCGCCGCCAGGGCGTACGCGCCAAGCACACCCTCCCCGGCGCCCGGCTGGTCCGCCTCCCGGGCTGCGGCCACGTCCCGATGAACGACGATCCGGCGCTCGTCTCCCGAGTCGTGCTGGACACCGCCCGCAGCACCCGCCTCGCGGCGGCCGCGATCTCGAACGGGTGAGCGGCTGACGGCTGTTCATTCGCGGTTCGCGTGGGCGACGCGGCCGGGCCGGTGTGCGGGGGCACGCTGGTCCGACCGTTCTCGCCACCCCCCCTGGAGACGCACCGATGGCATCGAGCCCGCACACCCGACGGACCCTCATCGGGGGTACCCTCGCCCTCTCCTCCGCACTGCTCGCCTCGCCGGCGCTCGCCGCCCCCGCCTTCGCCCGCTCCGGCCGGCCGAACGCGCTCTGGGGCGTCCAGTCCGGAGAGATCACCGCCCACTCGGCCACCGTCTGGACCCGTTCGGACCGTCTCGCGCGCATGTACGTCGAGACCTCTCCGAGCGAGTCGTTCCGCTACGCCGTACGCCGCCACCGCGGCCCGCTGCTCGGCCCGTCCAGCGACTTCACCGGAACCACGGTCCTGCGCGACCTCCCGCCCGGGCGGCAGATCCACTACCGGGTCGTCCTCGCCGACCCGGACGACCCCCGCCGTACCTCCGCGCCCGTCCACGGCACCTTCCGCACCACACCCGCGTCCCGTCGCCACGACGTGCGCTTCCTGTGGTCCGGCGACCTGGCCGGCCAGGGCTGGGGGATCAACCCCGACGTCGGCGGCTACCGCGTCTTCGAGGAGATGCGGCTGCGCGACCCCGACTTCTTCCTCTTCAGCGGGGACACGATCTACGCCGACGGGCCGATCAAGTCCTCCGTACCGCTGCGCGACGGCAGTCTCTGGCACAACGTCACGACGGAGGAGAAGGCGAAGGTCGCCGAGTCGCTCGCCGAGTTCCGCGGGAACTTCCGTTACAACCTGCTCGATCGCCACCTGCTCGCCTTCAACGCCCAGGTCCCCGTCCTGGCCCAGTGGGACGACCACGAGGTGCGCAACAACTGGTACCCCGGCCAGCTGATCGACGACCCCCGCTACACCGTCAAGGAGGTCGACGTCCTCGCCGCCCGCGCCCGCCAGGCCTTCGGCGAGTACTTCCCCGTCACCGACCTGCGCGGCGGCCGCGCCGAAGGCCGGATGTACCGCGTGATGCGATGCGGCCCGCTGCTCGACGTCTTCGTTCTCGACATGCGCACCCACCGCAACGCCAACTCCCCGGACACCCAGACCGAGGACCCCCTCGGCATCCTCGGCCCCGAGCAACTGGCCTGGCTCAAGCGCGAGCTCTCGCGCTCCCGCGCGACCTGGAAGGTCATCGCCGCCGACATGCCGCTGGGCATCGTCGTCCCCGACGGGGCGGCGAACTTCGAGGCCGTGGCGCAGGGCGACCCGGGCGCTCCGCTGGGCCGCGAGCTCCAGATCGCCGAACTCCTGCGTCACATCAAGCACCAGCGCATCACCGGCACCCTCTGGCTCACCGCGGACGTGCACTACACCGCCGCGAACCACTACGCGCCCGAGCGGGCCGCCTTCACCGACTTCGCGCCGTTCTGGGAGTTCGTCTCCGGCCCGATCGGCGCGGGCGGCTTCCCGGCCGGTCGGCTCGACGCCACCTTCGGCCCGCGGACGGCGTACGTGCAGTCGGCTCCCTTCGCCAACATGTCCCCCTCGGAGCACCCGCCGTACTACGGCGAGGTCGACATCGACGGCGCCAGCGGGGAGCTCACCGTGCGGTTGCGGCGCCAGGGCGGCGACACCCTGTTCACCCAGACCCTCCAGCCCGGCCGCGTGGGCCAGTAACAGCCCGCAGGACGGCCGCCAGGTCCGTACCGAGGCCGGCGGCGGCCGGACCAGCAGGGCGGAATCCGGTCGGTATCAGGTAGGAACCCGGTAGGAAAACTGGACGAAATCGGCCAGACGGACACTTAACCAGTCGGTCACAGAGCGTTCGTGATCACGCAACACCCCTGCGCCACAGTGGTGTGCATGACTGACCGCAGCCACGCCTCCGCCCAGCGTCCCCACCACCACCACTGGCGCCGCGACCTCGTCGAACTCGCCGCGCTCTTCTGCGCCGTCGCGGTCGCCGACGCCATCGCCAATCTCGTCGTGCACGGTCCGAGGGGCCCCGTCCTGCTGGTCGCCTCGGCCGTCGCACTCCTGGTCACCGCGGCCTTCCACACCTGGTGGGCGCGGCGCCACAGCCATGCTCCGCCGCCGCGCGGTACGGCGCCGCCCGCCGGTCCGACGCCGTCGACCGCCACCCCCACCGCGACCGCGACCCTGTGGCGGATGCGCACGACCGTACGCGACGAGCCCGGCTCCCTGGCCGCCCTCTGCACGGCACTCGCCCGTAACAGCGTCGACATCCTGACCCTCCAGACCCACCCGCTGCCCGAGGGCGGCACGGTCGACGAGTTCCTGCTGCGCGCCCCGCAGCAGCTGGCCTCCGCCGACCTCACCCGGGCCATCGCGGGGGCCGGCGGCCACAGCACCTGGATCGAACGCGCGGACGCCCACGACCTGGTCGACACCCCGACCCGCGTCCTGGGCCTGGCCGCCCGCACCGCCCTGGACGCCGCGGAGCTCCCCCTCGCGCTGCGCCAGCTGCTCGGCCGCTGCACGATCCACTCGATCCCGGCGACCACCCTCTCCGGCCGCCCCAACGCCGGCGCGGACGCCCCGGTCGAGGGCGTCCTGGAGGCCACGGTCCTGCGGCTGCGCGACCCGTCGGGCGGCGTCATCACCGTGGAGCGGCCCTACCTGCCCTTCACCCCGACCGAGTTCGCGCGCGCCCGTGCCCTCGTCGAGCTCGACACCCGGCTCGGCCCGCGCGTCCCGCGCAGCCAGGACGTCCTGACCCTGCCCGAGGGCAATGAGATCACCGTGCGCCGCGCCGACGGATCCGACCAGGCCGCGGCCCGCGCCATGCACGACCGCTGCTCCGAGCGCACCCTCGGCCTGCGCTACAACGGCCCCGTATCCGACGCCGACCGCTACCTCGGCCACCTGCTGAGCCCGCGCTTCGGCCGCACCCTCGCCGCCACCACCGCGTCCGGGAAGCTCGTGGCCCTCGGGCACCTGCTGTGGGACGGCGACGAGACGGAGGTCGCGCTCCTCATCGAGGACGACTGGCAGCGCCGCGGCATCGGCTCCGAACTGCTGCGCCGGCTCATCGCGATGGCCGTCGAGGCCGGGTGCGACAGCGTGTACGCCGTCACCCAGGCCTCCAACACCGGCATGGTCGCCGCCATGCGCGGCCTCGGCCTCCCCCTCGACTACCAGATCGAGGAGGGCACCCTGGTGATCACGGCCCGGCTGGACGCGACCCCGGTCCCGTCACGGCTGCCCTACGAGCTCCCCCACGAGCAGCCGTACGAGCTCCCCCACGCGGTCCACCGCGTGCTCCCCCCGGTGCTCTCGCACGAGCAGCAGGCCGCGCCCCGCCACCGGCACTGAGCGCCCGGACCGGACCGGGGCTGCACGGCGCCGCGGGAGGCAGCTCCGGCCGGATCCGGCCATACTCCGGGCACTCGGGCCCGCGGATTCCCACCCGGCCCGACACCAACTCCCGTATAGGCCAAGGATGTTCATGGCCGGGGGGCGACCCGTCAGCCCCTCGGCCACCCAGGGCCGCAGGCTGACGGCAATCTGTAATGACGGGAGCAGGTCTCCCATACGAAGATGGCCGCATGTCAGAGATCCTCCACAACGGCAGCGCATCCCGGCTGCCCCGCCAGGTGGCCGACGCGTACGTCGACGACCTCATCGCCCTCGACCCGATCACGGGCACCTACCTCGGAGTCACCGCGAGCTCCGCCAAGCTCCCGGACTTCTCCCCGGCGGGCCGTGCGGCCGTCGCCGAGCTCGCCCGCGCCACCCTCGCCCGTCTCGACGCCGCCGAGCTGCTGCCCGGCGCCGACAGCGACGCCGAGCGGCGCTGCGCGCGCCTGCTGCGCGAGCGCCTCACCGCCGAGCTCGCCGTCCACGAGGCCGACGAGGACCTGCGCGCGGTCAGCAACATCCACAGTCCCGCGCACAGTGTCCGCGAGGTCTTCAGCCTGACCCCCACCGACACCGACGAGGACTGGGCGGCGATCGCCGAGCGGCTGCGCGCCGTGCCGGCCACGTTCGCCGGCTACCGCGAGAGCCTCGGACTCGGCCTGGAGCGCGGCCTGTACGGCGGTCCGCGCGCCACCGCCACCATGATCGACCAGCTCACCACCTGGGCCGGCCAGGACGGCTCCGGCCCCGCCTTCTTCGCGGACTTCGTCTCCGGCGGCCCGGAGGCCCTGCGCGCCGAGCTGGACGAGGCGGCCGCCGGCGCCACCGCCGCCGTCGTCGGACTGCGCGACTGGCTGAGGGACGTGTACGCCCCGGCCGTCGCGGGGAAGCCCGACACCGTGGGCCGCGAGCGGTACGCCCGCTGGTCCCGGTACTTCAACGGCACGGACCTCGACCTCGACGAGGCGTACGCCTACGGCTGGTCTGAGTACCACCGGCTGCTCGGCGAGATGAAGACCGAAGCGGCCAAGATCCTCCCGGGCGCCGGCCCCTGGGAGGCACTGAAGCACCTGGACGAGCACGGCACCCGCATCGGCGTGGACGAGGTCCAGGCCTGGCTCCAGGGCCTGATGGACGAGGCCATCGAGAACCTCGACGGCACCCACTTCGAGCTCGCCGAGCGGGTGCGGAAGGTGGAGTCGCGGATCGCCCCGCCGGGCGGCCCCGCGGCCCCGTACTACACCTCGCCCTCGGAGGACTTCTCCCGGCCGGGCCGCACCTGGCTGCCCACGATGGGCCAGACCAGCTTCCCGGTCTACGACCTGGTCTCCACGTGGTACCACGAGGGCGTTCCGGGCCATCACCTCCAGCTCGCGCAGTGGACGCACGTGGCGGACCAGCTCTCCCGCTACCAGGCCACCGTCGGCGGGGTCAGCGCCAACTGCGAGGGCTGGGCCCTGTACGCGGAGCGGCTGATGGACGAGCTCGGCTACCTCAAGGACTCCGAGCAGCGCCTGGGCTACCTGGACTGCCAGATGATGCGCGCCGCGCGGGTCATCGTGGACATCGGCATGCACCTGGAGCTGCGGATCCCCGACGACTCGCCCTTCCACCCGGGCGAGACCTGGACGGTCGACCTCGCGCAGGAGTTCTTCGGGCTGCACAGCGGCCGCCCGGCGGACTTCATCGAGAGCGAGCTGACCCGGTACCTGTCGATGCCGGGACAGGCGATCGGCTACAAGCTGGGCGAGCGCGCCTGGCTGCTGGGCCGGGACAACGCCCGTGCGGCGCACGGTGATTCCTTCGACCTCAAGGCCTGGCACATGGCCGCGCTGTCGCAGGGTGCGCTGGGGCTGGACGACCTGGTGGACGAGCTCTCGAAGCTCTGACCCGGACCGCGTCGCCGCCTGCGAAGGTCGGGCCGCTCACCTCCCCGTGGAGGTGAGCGGCCCGTCCTGCACTCAAGACCGTTGTCAGCAGCCGCAGTCGTCGGAGTCGGTGGGCGCGGTCAGCGGGTCCGCCTCGGCGCGCTGCTGGTTGCCCTGCCAGGTCTCGACCTCGAAGCCCTCGCGGATCCAGTACTCGATCCCGCCGAGCATCTCCTTGACCTGGAAGCCGAGTTCGGCCAGGGCGAGGGCGGAGCGGGTGCCTCCGTTGCAGCCGGGGCCCCAGCAGTACGTCACCACGGGGATGTTCTTGTCCAGGAGCCGCTCGGCCTGCTCGGGGATGAGGGCGGTCGGCAGGTGGATCGCGCCGGGCACGTGGGCCTGGTCCCAGGACGGGGTGGAGCGGGAGTCGATCAACTGGAAGCCGAGCTCGGCGCCCTGCTCGCGGTGGGCCTTGAAGGCGGCGGCGACGTCCGACACGTCCGCGTGGAAGGCCAGGCTCGCCGCGAAGTACGCGGCCGCCGCGGCCGGGGAGGCAGGGGGCACCCGGAGCACGGGGTTCGCGGTGGCGGGGGCGGTGGCAGTGGCGGCCGCGGTGGCCGGGCCCGGCTGGTTCATGTGCGTCTGCGTCGTCGTCATGACCAAAAATCTACGATCTGTTGATCTTCTTCGGAAGTGGTTTTCCCCGGCCTTTCGCTTGTCCAGCCGGGAAATCCCCTGCTAGACCTGGCCCATGACCGACTATTCCCCTGACGCCACCGACTGGCGGATCCTCGAAGTCCTCCAGCGGGACGGGCGCGCCAGTTTCACCGAGCTGGCCCGCTCCGTGTCCATGTCCGCGAGCGCCGTGACCGAGCGGGTCCGCCGCCTGGAGGAGGTCGGCGTCATCACCGGCTACACGGCGGTGGTGGACCCGGAGAAGCTCGGCAAGGCGATCCTCGACCTCGTGCGGCTGCGCTATCCGCACGGCAACTACAAGCCGTTCCACGACTTCCTGGACGCCACCCCCGAGATCCTGGAGGCCCATCACGTCACCGGCGACGACTGCTTCGTACTCAAGGTCGCCGCCCGTTCGATGGCCCACCTGGAAGAGGTCACGGGCCGCATCTCCGGCCTCGGCCCGGTGACGACGAGCATCGTCTACTCCTCGCCGCTGCCGCGCAGGCCGCTCAGTTACTGAACCCGGCTCCTGAACCCCGGCCCACTGAACCCAACCGCCGCGGGCCTCAGTCCGTGAGCGCCGCCGTCCGGTGGCGCACCACGGAACCCCCGCGCTGCTTGACGATCTCCAGCTGCGCCTGCACCCGGGTGCGCAGGTCGGCGACGTGGCTCACGATGCCGACGCTGCGGTCCCGCTCCCGCAGCGAGTCCAGTACGTCCAGCACCTCGTCCAGCGCCTGGTCGTCGAGGCTGCCGAAGCCCTCGTCGATGAAGAGCGTGTCCAGCCGCATGCCGCCCGCCTCGTCGGTGACCACGTCGGCGAGACCCAGCGCGAGGGCGAGCGAGGCGAAGAAGGTCTCGCCGCCCGACAGCGTGGCGGTGTCCCGCTCGCTTCCGGTCCAGGCGTCGACCACGTGCAGCCCGAGACCGGAACGCCCCCGCCCGCCGGCGCGCGCGTCGGAGTGGACCAGCGTGTACCGGCCACCGGACATGCGCAGCAGCCGTACCGTCGCGGCGGCGGCCACCTGCTCCAGGCGGGCGGCCAGCACGTAGGCCTCCAGCCGCATCCTGCGTTCGTTGTCGGCGGAGGTGCCCGCGGTGAGTCCGGCCAGCCGGGCGACCCTCTCGTACTCCTCGCGCAGCGGGCCGAGCGCGCGCAGTTCCCGCTCGGCCCGCAGGGAGAGCCGGTCCAGCTCCTCGCACCGGACGCGGGCCGCGTCCACCGACGACGCGGCGGTACGAAGCTTCGCCGCGGCCTCGGCGGCGTACGCCTCGGCCGCCTGCGGTGCGGCCGGGGGCAGGGCTGCCGCTGCGGCGGCGCCGGTCTCGCCCCGGCGGTCCGCCAGCAGGGCTTCCTCTGCCTGCCAGGCGTCCAGCCGGTGTTGGAGCGCCGTGCGTTCGTACTCGGGGAGCACCGCGTCGGCGGCAGCCTCGATGGTGTCGAAGCCGGCCTTGAAGGCGGCGTCGGCGAGCTGGTCGTCGGCCTCCTTCAGCCGGGCCGCGGTGGCCTCCGCCCGGCGCAGCGAGGCGGCGGCCGCGGAGACCATCCGGACCCGGTCCTCCAGGGTGCGGGCCCGGGCCGCGACGGTGGGCGCGCCGTCCCGCAGGAGGACCAGCTCGGCCTCCAGCGAAGCTTGTTCGCGGTCCAGGGCTTCGCGGCGGGAGGCCCGGGCGGCGGCCCGGGTCTCGGCGCCCTGCCGGTCGGCACTGCGCGCGGCGTGCTCCCGCTCGGCACGGGCGAGCTGCTCCCGGGCGGCGTGCAGCCCGGCAGCCGCGGCATGTGCGGCGGCGTGCCCGGCGCTCAGCTCCGAGGTCAGGGCGAGGAGTTCCGCGGTGGTGGCATCCCCGGCGGCGGCAGCGGCCTCGGCGCGGGCCTCCCGGGCCGCGGCCAGCCGGCGCTCGACGGCCGCGCGGTCCTGTTCGGCCCGCTCGAAGCGGGCGTGGGCCGCGTCCTCGGCCGCGCGGTCCACGTGCCCGGGGGCCGGGCGGGCCGGAGCCGGGTGCTCCGCGGACCCGCACACGGTACAGGCCTCCCCCGCCACCAGGGCCTCGGCGAGCTCGGCGGCGATCCCGCGCAGCCGGGCCTCCTTGAGCTCCAGCCAGCGCTCCCGGGCGGCGGCCGCGTCCTCGCGCAGGGCGAGCAGTTCGCGCGCCGCGCGCTCCTCGGCGGCGGCGAACTCGTCGCGCCGCCGGGCGGCGTTCAACTGCATGCGGGCCGGTTCCAGCCGGCCCGCGAAGTGCTCGGCCTCGGTGGCGGCCTGCTGGGCGGCGTCCACCCGCTGCTGCAGCGCGGCCCGGGTCCCCTCCCAGCGTTCGAGCCACTCGGCGGACTCCTGGAGCTGTTCCTCGGCCGCCCGGGCCTCCCGCTCCAGGTCGGCCCGCTCACGGCCGATCTCGGCGCTGCGCTGCTCGGCCCGCTGGGCGGCGCCGAGCGCGCCCAGGTCCTCGCGCAGCCGCTGCTCGACGTCGGCCAGCTGCTCGGCGCCCGCCTCCTTGAGCGGGGGCGGCAGTTCCGCCCGGGCGGCCGACTCGGCGTGCGCGGCGGCCAGGTGCGCCGCGAAGGCCGCACCGCGCAGCTCCAGGGCGGGGGCCACCAGGGCGCCGCGCCGGGCCCGGTCCAGCAGGCCGCGCACGCGCTCGCGCTCGGGCCCGGCCTCGGCGAGCAGGGCGGCCCGGCGGGCGGTCTCCGCGTGCCGGCGCTGGAGCCGGTCGAGCTCGCGCTCGTCCTCGGCGGCCCGCCGGGCGGCGGCGTGCCGGCTCTCCACGGCGGCCAGCGCGTACTCGGCGACCTCGTACCGCTCACGGGCCGCGCACCGGGCGACGGCCGCCCAGGCCCGGATCGCCTCGGCCAGCCCCGGGTCCCCGGGCTGGTGCGCGGGCAGCGGCCAGGCCCGCAGGTCGGCGCTGTCCCCCGCGGCCTGGGCGAGCCGCTGCGCGGTGTGCAGCACCTTCTCGTCGCCGGCCCGGACCTTGGCCTCGGCGGCCCGGCGGCGCTCCCCGAGCAGGGCTTCGACGGCGGCGAAGCGGCGGGTGTCGAAGAGGCGGCCGAGCAGTCGGCCGCGCGCCGCCTCGTCGGCGCGCAGGAAGCGTGCGAACTCCCCCTGCGGCAACAGCACGACCTGGCAGAACTGCTCGCGGCTCATGCCGAGCAGCTGCTCGATCTCCTCACCGATCTCCTGGTGGGAGCGGCTGAGCGCCTGCCAGCCCTCCCCGGTGTGCTCGCGCAGCCAGCTCTGGGCCTTGTCCCTGGTCGTGCCGGTGCCGCGCTTCTTGGGGCGTTCCTGTTCGGGGCGCCGGGTGATCTCCAGGCGGCGGCCGCCCGCGGTGAGTTCGAGGGTCACCTCCGTCGGGGTCCCGGCGGAGGCGTGGTCGCTGCGCAGGCTGGTGCCGGGGGCCTGGCGGGGGCCGGGAACGGATCCGTAGAGCGCGTAGCAGACGGCGTCGAGCACGGAGGTCTTCCCGGCGCCGGTGGGTCCGTGCAGCAGGAAGATCCCGGCGCCGGACAGGGCGTCGAAGTCGATCTCCTGGGGCTCGGCGAAGGGCCCGAAGGCGGTCACCGCCAGCCGGTGCAGCCTCATCGGTGGGTCTCCTGACGGCTGTCGTCGGCCCGTACGGCGTCGAAGGCGCTCTGCAGGACGGCCCGTTCGGCGTCGTCCGCGTGGCCGCCGCGCACGTGGGCGACGAAGTCCTCGGCGATCTCCTGGTCGCTGCGGCCGCGCAGCCGCTGGGCGTAGGAGGCGCCGGCCTCCTCGGTGCGGCCCTCGGGGTCGAAGGCGAGGGTGAGGGTGTGCGGGAAGCGGGCGGCGAGCCGGGCCATGGGGTCGTCGGGGCGGACCGGGTCGGTGAGGGTGGCCTCGACCCAGGCGTCCTCGTGCGCCTCGTACGCCGGCTCCTCCAGCAGGTCCGCGAGCCGTCCGCGCAGCCGCGCCAGGGCGCGCGGTACGGGCGTGTCGATGCGCTCGGCCCCGGCGATCTCCCCCGCTGCGCCCAGGTCGATCAGCCACATCGTCTTGCGGTGGTCGGCCTCGGAGAAGGAGTAGGCGAGCGGGGAACCCGAGTAGCGGACCCGTTCGTTGATCGTCTGACAGCCGTGGAGGTGGCCGAGGGCCGCGTAGTCCACCCCGTCGAAGACGGAGGCGGGCACGGCCTCGACCCCACCGACGGCGATGTCGCGTTCGCTGTCGCTGGCCTGCCCGCCGGTGACGAAGGCGTGCGCCAGGACGACGGAGCGGGTGCCGGGCGCACGGGCCGCCAGGTCGGTCCGGATCCGGTCCATGGCCGCGCCCAGCACCGCCTCGTGACTGACCTTCCGCGCGCCGAACTCGTCCTTGACCAGGGCCGGTTCCAGGTACGGCAGGCCGTACAGCGCCACCTCACCGTGTACGTCGGCCAGCACCACGGGCTCGGCGCATCCGGCCGGGTCGGTCCGCAGGTGGATCCCGGCACGGTCGATGAGCCCGGCCCCGACTCCGAGGCGGCGAGCGGAGTCGTGGTTGCCGGAGATCATGACGGTGGGCACGCCGAGCTCCGCGAGCCGGTGCAGGGCCCGGTCGTACAGCTCGACGGCGGGCAGCGGGGGCACGGCCCGGTCGTAGATGTCACCGGCGACGAGGACGGCGTCGACCTCGCGCTCGCGGACGGTCTCCACGAGGTGGTCGAGGAAGGCCGCCTGGGCGCTGAGCAGGTTCACCCGGTGGAAGGCCCGGCCGAGGTGCCAGTCGGAGGTGTGCAGAATTCTCAAAACATCGCTCCGACCTGCACTTTTACCGCTCCTCCACCTCCGAACCGAGCACGGGACCAGCACGGGCCCCGCAGTCGGTACCCCCCACGCTAGCGCCCGCCGGTACCCGATCCGGCACGGACCTCAGTCTGCCATCGGCGCCGGGGCCGGCTGACCACGGAGGGCAGCAGTGAGCCGGGCGGCGGCACCTGGGCGCCACCGCCCGGCAGGACCGGGCACGTGGTCGCTCGTACGAACGGACCGGGCCTCAGGGCGCGTACGTCTCTCCGCCGAGGGTGAGGGTGGCGCTTCCCGCCGTGCTGTCGGCGAGCCAGGCCTCGAAGGCGGGCAGCTCCGCCTCCGGCAGTGCGACCTCGATCTCCACGGCGGCCCCGTAGCGCAGGTCGACCACGGTCCGGCCGGTGGAGCGCAGGTCGTTCTGGGTCTTGCCGGCCCGCTGGTGGTCGACGGTGACGGTGGCCAGCCGGTAGCGGCGCCGGGTGACGGTCCCGAGCGCGTCGAGGGCCTCGCCGACGACCCCGCCGTAGGCCCTGATCAGACCGCCGGCGCCGAGCTTCACGCCGCCGTAGTAGCGGGTGACCACGGCGACCGCGTAGCGGACGTCCCGGCGCGTGAGCATCTGCAGCATCGGGACCCCGGCGGTGCCGCCGGGCTCGCCGTCGTCGCTGGCCTTCTGGACGGACGCGTCGGCTCCGATGACGTAGGCGAAGCAGTTGTGCGTGGCGGTGGGGTGCTCCTTGCGGACGCGCGCGATGAACTCCTGCGCCTCCTGCTCGGTCGCGGCGGGGGCGAGCGAGCACAGGAAGCGCGAGCGGTTGATCTCGGACTCGTGCACACCCTCGCGGGCCACCGTCACGTACTGGTCTGCCTTCACCGCACCACCCTACGGGGAATCGGACATGTGTCTTTTCGGTTGATCCGGCTGAGCGGCTGACGATGAGGACAGCCGCACCAGAAGCACCAGCACCAGCACCAGCTAGAGGCGGCACACGTGTACGGCGATCCGGCAGCCATCCGCAAGATCCTCACCGAGCTCGGTGACACCTGGGCCGTGGTGGGCCTCTCGAACAACCAGCAGCGGGCGGCCTACGGGGTGGCCCGCGTGCTCCAGCGGTTCGGCAAGCGCGTGGTCCCCGTCCACCCCAAGGCCGAGACGGTGCACGGCGAGCCCGGGTACGCCTCGCTGGAGGAGATCCCGTTCGATGTGGACGTGGTGGACGTCTTCGTGAACAGCGAACTGGCCGGCCCGGTGGCCGACCAGGCGGTCGCCGTCGGCGCCGCAGCCGTCTGGTTCCAGCTCGGCGTGATCGACGAGGCCGCCTTCGACCGCACCCGCGAGGCCGGGCTGACCATGGTCATGGACCGCTGCCCCGCGATCGAGATCCCTGCGCTCTAAGGGGTGTCTTGTGGCTCATGGCGGGTGCGCGGCGCCGACATGGGCGGGACCGACACCGCGAGGGTCATCTCCATCGGCTCGGAACCGTCGTTGCGGTAGGAGTGCGGGAGGTTGGCCTCGAAGGTGGCCGCGGCCCCGGCCGGTACGCGGAACTCCTCCTCGCCGACCACCAGGGTCAGCTCCCCGGCCGTGACGTGCAGCATCTCGATGGTGCCGGACGGGTGCGGGGCGGATTCGGTCCCCTCACCCGGCACGAGGCGCCAGGTCCACAGCTCCATCGGTCCGCGCTCGTCGGTGCCGATCAGCATGGTCGTCGAGCTGCCGGCGTCGCTCGACCAGATCCGGACGACCTGGTCCGGCGCGACGATCCGGACCTGCGGGCCCCGGTCGTAGTCGAGGAGCGCGGAGATGCTGACCCCCAGGGCGTCGGCCAGTCTGACCGTGGTGGCCACGCTGGGGTTCGTACGGGCCTGCTCGATCTGGATGATCATCCCCCGGCTCACCCCCGAACGGGCCGCGAGCGAGTCCAGGGTGAAACCGCGCTCACCGCGCCACCTCTTGAGGTTGCGGGCGAGCGCCAGGCTGAGCTGTTCGAGATCCGACACCATTGCGTCCAATATGTTGGATGGCGCAGTCCAAGGGACTGCACTACCGTGCTGTGTATTCGATGCTGCACTCCACCGTTCACCGCACTGTACTGCGAGGCTCCCCATGACCGCCCTCTTCGCCCTGGCCACAGCCGTGCTGTGGGGTCTCGCCGATTTCGGCGGCGGGCTGCTGACCCGCCGGATACCCGCCCTCACGGTGGTCGTCGTCTCGCAGATCCTCGCCGTCGCCGTGCTCGGCGTGGTGGTCATCGCCACCGGCGCCTGGGGCGAGGCGGGACCGCAGCTGTGGTTCGCGGTCGGCGCGGGCCTGGTCGGGCCGGTCGCCATGCTCAGCTTCTACAAGGCGTTGGCCCTCGGCCCGATGGGCGTGGTCTCGCCGCTGGGTTCCCTCGGGGTGGTCGTGCCCGTCGTTGCGGGGCTGATGCTGGGTGAGCGGCCCGGCCTCGGCCAGTTCGCGGGGATCGCGGTGGCGGTCGTCGGCATCGTCCTCGCGGGCGGCCCGGAGCTGCGCGGCGCGCCCGTACAGCGGCAGACCGTCGTCCTCACCCTGGTCGCCGCCTTCGGGTTCGGCGCGGTGATGGCCCTGATCGCGCAGGCGTCCACCACCCTCACCGGGCTGTTCCTCGCCCTGTTCGTACAGCGCGTCACCAATGTCTGCGTGGGCGGAGCCGCCCTGTGGGCCCAGACCCGGCGCGGGGTCCCGGCCCTGCCGCCGGGCACCGGCCCGAGGATCCTGTGGACGCTGCTGCCCGCGCTGGCCTTCGTCGGCCTCGCGGACGTCGCGGCGAACGGCACCTACTCCCTCGCGGCCCAGAACGGCCCCGTCACCTTGGCCGCGGTGCTGTCCTCGCTCTACCCGGTGGTCACCGCGCTCGCCGCCTTCGCCGTGCTCAAGGAGCGCCTGCGCGCCGTCCAGGCGGCCGGCGCCGGCCTGGCCCTGGCGGGCACGGTTCTCCTGGCCGCCGGCTGAAAGCCGTTCGGGATACGGCAGCAGGGCCCGGCCCGCGCATCGCGGTCCGGGCCCTGCCCGTGCGGCGCCACCCTGCGGCGGCGGTCGCGTCACCCTGCGCGGTGTCGGTCGCGTCAGCCCTGCGCGGTGTCGGCGCCCGTCTGCCCGGCGCCCTCGGCTGCGCCTGCCTTCTCACGCATCTTGCGCACCAGCTCCGCCTTCTGATCCGCTGCACTTCGGCGGTCGAGGTTGCGGTGCGGGCCGTTGTTCTGGCGTTCGGCGCGGGACAGCTTCTTGCGCTGGCCCCCGCCCATGCCCACGGGGTTGTTGATGTTCTTGCTGACGGTCACGGGTTCTCCCGGTCATGATGTGAAGTGATGTGGGGATTCATCGGTGGGGGACGGGCGGGGCGACATCGAAGGACGTCAGCGGGGGCCCGTCACGCGCTCACTCGTGAATCGGGGTCTGGAAGAACATGACAAAGACGTTACCCGGTCCCGTCGCCCCCGGACACCAACCCCTGCGCCGTCACGGGGCGGCCTGGAGCGGCAGTGCGGGGAAGGGCAGCACGGCAAGTCCGGAAACGTACTGGTCGACGCCGTACCTCTCGGCCGGTTCCGCATGGGCCGACAGCTTCCCCTTCGTGTTGAACGGTGAGATCCACACCGTGATCCCACTGTCCGTTTCCCGCAGCCAGCGGTCCGAGCTCACATAACGGGGCCTGCGCGTCACATTGAGGATGTTGTTGTTGTGGCGCACCCTCGCGTGGTGCATGACGTAGTCGGGACACTCCACGACGGAACAGTCGAAGAACCGGTCCGTCTTCTCCCGCCACGAGTAGACCGGGGTTCGGTACTTCGGGTCGATCTTTCCGCGGTCCCCCCTCAGGATGATGACCGACATCGCGGCCACCAGCTGGTCGTAGCCGGCGTTCGCGGGCAGCTGCACCACCCGCTCCGTCTTGAAGTCCGCGCCGGGATAGACCCAGGAGTCGGGGTGCACCACCACGCCGGTGTTGAGCGTCCGGTACGCCGTGGGCCTGGCGTGGAGCTCGACGTCCCGCCCGCTCTCCACGTCGGTCCGCCATTCCTCCTGCATCAGCTTCGTCCTGCCCCCGTCGAAGGCCGACTCGCGCCCCTGCACCCAGTAGACGCTGTTGAGCACATAGGCCGGGACGTCCCCGTCGTTCGCCACGCGAAGCGTCACCGGGACGTGGACGAGGGGTCGCTTCGGATCCCTTCTCGGGGTACCGAATTTCGCCTCGACGACGAAGTGGAAGAGCGCGGTCTGGGGCTGGTAGAGGGCCGAGTAGGCGAAGTTGGCCGACGCGAGGAGGGCGGTGACGGTCAGACCCGCGGTGAAGCTCTTGGGATGGGGGATCCCGGTCCAGGCCCGCTCGCTCCACAGGATCCAGCCCGCCCAAAGCGACCAGAGGGAGAGCGGCAGGAAGATCCAGAGGTAGGGCGTGTACTCCCGCTCCTGGAACCAGACTCCCAGCAGCAGACCCTGCGAGGCCACCGTGATGAGGACGCCTACGAGCACCAGCGCGCCCGAGTAGCGCAGGGCCCGCTTGCCCCAGTGGTCGTACACCGCCGCGGCCGCGATGCCCTGGGCCGCCCCGGCGAGCATGAACAGGACTCCCGTCAGGCGTCCCGAGAAGGTCAGCGCGCCGAAGGCGTCCACCCTGCCGATGTGGACGAGAAGGACCATCGACGCGAGCAGGCCGGCGCTCAGCAGCGCGATCGTGCCGCGCCTGCGCCAGGTCCGGTCGGGCCAGACGTCGCTGCCCGCCTCGCGCCAGGTCACCAGCGCGCGGTCCGCAAGGTCCAGGTCCGGCGCCAGGCCCGCGCGACGCAACTGCCTGCGCAGGTCGCGCTGCGACCAGGCGCTGCCCGCCGGGGCGCCGCCGATGGTGATCGCGCGCAGGCCGCGGCCGTCCGGTCCCTGGACCACCACTCTGGGCCTGTTCATGACCCCAGGCTCACGGCCGGGCCCCGCGGGCGCACTCGGGGTTACTCCGAGCGCCCCGGCACGACGCGCCGCGGGGCCGTGCCGCGCGGCCCGTCAGCCGGTCTCGGCCGCCTGGTGCCGATCTTGCGCCAGTTCGGCCAGCCCACGCAGCTGCTGCGGGGTCATCCCGTCCGGGATCGGCACCGGCGGCGGTGTGCGCAGGGGCGGCTGCCAGCCCGTCTCCGGCTCCCAGCGGCGTACGACGCGCGCCGGGGCTCCCGCCACCACGGCGTGGTCCGGCACCTCGCCCCGTACGACGGCCCCCGCGGCCACCACGACGTTGCGGCCCAGCCGGGCGCCCGGCAGGATCACCGCGCCGGTACCGAGCCAGCATCCGGGGCCGATCTCCACGGGCGCGCTGCGCGGCCACTGCCTGCCGACGGGCTCGTGCGGATCGTCGTAGCTGTGGTTCGTCGAGGTGATGTAGACCCCGGGACCGCAGAAGGTGTTGGCCTCGATGGTGATCCGGGCGTCGGCTATGACATGGCTGTTGCGGCCTATGACCACGCCGTCGCCGAGCACCAGCATCGGCTCGGCGCCCAGGTCCAGGTCCGGCATCATCCCGGCGGTGAGGGTGACCTGCTCGCCGATGATGCAGTGCGCGCCGAGCCGGATCCACTGCTCGCCGAAGACCGTGCCCTGCGGGAAGGCGAGCCGGGTGCCGTCTCCGATCGCGCCGAACCGCAGCCGCCCCGGGGTCTGCGCGGTCACCGCGCCGGCCTGCTGCATCCAGCGCCAGCCGGTGTGGACCACGCGGTTCGCCAGCCGGCGGCGCAGGGCCGTCAGAGAGGAGAACGTGTTCTGGTTCTTCGGCACCCGGCCACGGTAATGGGCAGGGCGCCCCTCGGCCGGACCGCGATCCTGTGATCTTCACCCCATCGCGGGGGCGGCGGACCGCGTGCCCTACCGTGCCGTAAGCGCGGCAGTGGCACGGCAATCGCAATGGCAGTGGCGTCCGGAGAGACACCGGTGGCACCGGAGACAGAGGAAGAGAACATGATGCACCAGGCGGCCCAGGCACTCGTGGCGGGTGTCGGCGGAAAGAACCCGGACATCGACCCGACGGCCTTCACGGCGCCCACCTCGGTCGTGGTCGGTGAGGTCACCCTCGGCGCCGGCGCGAGCATCTGGTACTCGGCGGTGCTGCGCGCCGACTGCGGCCCGATCACCCTCGGCGCCGACAGCAACGTGCAGGACAACTGCACGGTCCACGTGGACCCCGGCTTCCCGGTCTCGATCGGGGAGCGCGTCTCCATCGGCCACAACGCCGTCGTGCACGGCTGCACCGTCGAGGACGACTGCCTGATCGGCATGGGCGCGACCGTGCTCAACGGCGCGGTCATCGGGGCCGGGTCCCTGGTGGCCGCCCAGGCGCTGGTGCCCCAGGGCATGGTGGTCCCGCCCGGCTCACTGGTCGCGGGCGTACCCGCCAAGGTGCGGCGCGAGCTGACCGACGAGGAGCGCGAGGGCATCAAGGTCAACGCCCTGATGTACGTGGAGCTCGCGAAGCAGCACGGCGCCTCGGTGACCCCGCAGGCTTAGGCCGTCTCTTTCAGATCTTGTCGGTTGGGCCCGCGTCGGCCGGTGCCGTGCATCGCAAGGCGGAGGGGCGCCCGTGTACGGGACGTACTCGGGCGCCCCGACAACGCGGCGAGGTGCGGCGCCGGGCGCCGCGGGCCAGGCAAGATCCGAAAGAGACGGCCTGAGGCCGTCTCGCCGGGTCAGTCCGAGGCGACGGCCGGAGCCGGCGCCTCGGCCGGCCCGGCCGGTGCCGGCACGCCGACCGTCCGCGCCGCCTTCTTCATCCGGCTGCGCATCACGAGGGTGACCGCGAGACCGAAGAGCACGGCGAGCGCGAGCGCCAGCCAGGAGAACCGCTTGAGCCACGGCTCCGCGACGATCCCCACCGAGTAGATGACGGCGGTGGTGCCGCCCGCCCACAGGATCCCGCCGAGGACGTTGGCGATCAGGAACCGCCAGTACGGCATGTGCAGCACGCCCGCCAGGGGGCCGGCGAAGATCCGCAGGAGCGCCACGAACCGGCCGAAGAAGACGGCCCACATGCCCCACTTCTCGAAGGAGCGTTCCGCCACGGCCACCTGGGCCGGGCCGAAGTGCTTCGGAAAGCGCCGGCCGAGCTTCGCCAGCAGCGGCTGGCCGCCCCGGCGGCCGATCGCGTAGCCGATCGAGTCGCCCACGATGGCGCCGGTGATCGCGCAGAGCGCCAGCACCACGGGGTCGATCTCCCCGTGCTGCGAGGCCAGCAGCGCCGAGCTGACCAGGATGATCTCTCCCGGCAGCGGGATGCCGAGGCTCTCCAGCCCGATGACCAGACCCACCAGGAGATAGATGCTGACCGCCGGAATCGTCTCCAGCCATTCCTGGATGTGCACCGGTACGTCCTCCCGTGTCGTCGCCGGCGCGACCCCTGTGACACGCCGAACAGGCAGCCTAGCGGCTGCCCACCACGACCTTTGACCTCAGTGGCAGTTCCCGCGACGAACGGCCCGCGAACACCTCCCGGCGGCCGGAACCCAGCACCCACGCCCGCCGCTCGGGGTCCCAGGAGGACAGCGCCCGGGCGTCGACGTCGACGGTGACCCGCTGCGCCTCGCCCGGCGCAAGGGTGATCCGCCGGTAGCCGGCCAGCGCCCGCACCGGCTGGTCGAGCCGCAGCTCGCGGGAGGGGCCGATGTACACCTGGGCCACCTCGGTGCCCTTGCGGCGGCCGGTGTTGCGGACGGTGAACTCCACGCGCAGGCCCCCGCTGCGGCCGTCCGCGGCGCCGTCCCGGACCGTCAGGCCCTCGTAGTGCCAGCTCGTGTACGACAGCCCGTGCCCGAAGGGGAACAGCGGGGTCACCTGCTGCGCGTCGTACCACCGGTGACCGACGTGGACGCCCTCCGCGTACTCCTGGCGGCCGCCCACCCCCGGGTAGCGCAGCGGGTCGCCGCCCACCGGGGTCCGCTGCTCGTCGGCCGGGAAGGTCTGGGTGAGGCGTCCGCCGGGGTCCACGTCCCCGAAGAGGACGTCGGCGGTGGCTCCCGCGCCTTCCTGGCCCGGGTAGTACATCTGGAGGACCGCCCCGGTACGGGAGAGCCACGGCATGGCCGTGGCGGAGGGAGTGTTGAGCACGACCGTCGTACGGGGATTGGCCTCGGCCACGGCCTCGATCAGACGGTCCTGGCCGCCGGGCAGCGCCAGGGAGGTCCGGTCCCTGCCCTCCGTGGCGTCCTCGTAGGCGAACAGGACCACGCTGCGGGCCGACTGCGCGGTCCTCACGGCCTCGGCGAGGTCCGCGGCCCGGCTCGCCCCGGTGGTGTACCGGAGCCGGAAGCGCTGGCCCCGGGCCCCGCCCTGGGCGTTCACGGCGAGCCGGTGCAGGCCCGCCTTCAGGGCGAGGGTGCGACGGCGGACGGTCATTCCGTCGGGTGCGGAGCCGAGCAGTCCGCCCGCGAAGTGCTCGGCCACGCCCTCGCGGACGGGGAACAGCTCCTGCCCGTCGAGGCGTACACCGGGCCGCTGCCGCCCGGTGTAGTGGACGAGCAGGGTCCACTCGTCGTCCGCCGCGAGGCGGAACTCGCCCGCGTGGCTCCAGCCGCGCCCGGCGTCCACGAACCGGTCGTCCAGGTCCGCGGGCGGGCTCAGCAGCCCGGCGGGCAGCGGTCTGCCGTAGAGGTCCTCGCCGAGTGCGTAGCGCACGGTGGCGCCCTTCCCGGCCCGCCGCCGGATGGCCGTGAGCGGGGATGCCGCCCCGTCGGGCACCACGTGCGCGCTGCCCCCGCCGCCGACGAAGGGCACCTGGCCGGTGGGGCCGATCACCGCGATCGAGCGGGCGGCGGCGCCGGACAGCGGCAGGGTCCCGTGCTCGTTGCGCAGCAGCACCGCCCCCGCGGTGGCCACCTTGCGGGCCACCCGGGCCCCGGCCGCGGCGTCGCGCGCGGGCCGGGTGGCGGGGCGGGCCGCGAGCAGCCCGAAGCGGTCCATGGTGGTGAGGACGCGGTGGACGGCGAGGTCGACGGCAGCCTGCGGTACGGAGCCGCCGCGCACCGCGTCGCGCAGCGGCCTGCCGAAGTGGGTGCCGCCGGGCATCTCCATGTCCAGGCCGGCGCCGATGGCGGCGACGGTGCTGTGGGCGGCGTCCCAGCCGGAGACCACCCACCCGTCGAATCCCCAGTGCTTGCGCAGCAGTTCGTCGAGCAGGGGCTTGCTCTCGCAGGCGTAGACGCCGTTGACCTTGTTGTACGCGCCCATCACGGCGCCCGCGCCGGCGGCCACGGCGGCCTCGAAGCCGCGTAGCTCGGTCTCGTGCAGGGTCTGCTCGGCGGCGATCACGTCGACGGTGTCGCGGCCCTGTTCCTGGTTGCTGAGGGCGAAGTGCTTGACGGCGGCGATGAGTCCCTCGTCCTGGATCCCGCGGACCATCTCGCGGGCCAGGTCGGCGGTGAGGCGCGGGTCCTCGGCGAAGCTCTCGAAGGTGCGGCCCGCGTACGGGGTGCGGATGAGGTTGACCAGGGGCGCCAGGAGGACGTCCTGGCCGAGCGCCCGGCCCTCGCGACCGAGGACCCTGCCGTACTCGCGGGCCAGCGCCGGGTCGAAGGCGGAGGCGAGCAGGACCGGGGCGGGCAGCGCGGTGGACCGGGCGGTGACGCGTACCCCGGCGGGGCCGTCGGCGAGGCGCAGCGCGGGGATGCCCAGCCGCGGGACGCCGGGCACGTAGCCGGCCTGTCCGAGGGGGGCGGGGTCCGGGGCACCGTGCAGCAGGGCGGTCTTCTCGTCGAGGGTGAGCCGCTCCAGCAGGGAGTCGATCCGGGCGGCGCTCCCGGGCCCGGCGGCGGCCGGCGCGGCGGGCGGGCCCGTGCGCCGCCCGGCGCCCGGCGGCAGGGTGGGCGCGCAGGAGCCCGCTGCGAGGGCCGTGCCCACCGCGCCGGCCGAGCCGAGCAGCCGCAGCGCGCAGCGTCTGGACAAGGCCTCGCTCATGGGCGCTCCCCGCGGCGGCGTGGTTCGGCGGGAGCGGCCCGCGCCGGACCGCTCCCGCGCCCCACTGTGCACCGCGGGCCGCTGGTGCCCGGCGAGGCGCGCCACCGCGGTCCCCGGTTCAGCCCTCCGGCAGCGCGGGCGGGCCGTCGTGGCTGCGCCGGGGCCCGTCCTGGAGCTGGACCCGCGCCTCGGTGCGGTGCCCGCGCGCGATGTAGTCGCGTACGACGGCCTCCACCGCGTCCTGCGGGGAGCCGACTCCGGCGAGCACCATCACCTCCACCACGAGCTCGGCGTCGAGGCTGATGTTGACCTTGGCCACGGGTGCCCCCTCCATCGTCGTGGAAGGGACTGTAGGGGATGTCCGGCCGTGACCGGCCGGGAACCGCCTACGCGTTGGGGCGCAGGGTCCAGACGACGGTCATTTCGCCCGTCACGGCCTCGTCCTCGCGCTGGATGGCGATGGTGACGGGGAACTCGGGGCGGCCGCCCGCGTCGAGTTCGGCGACGACGTCGGCCACCGGGCGGCCGAGGGTCGCGGTGGCGGTCACGACGCCCTTGGCGAGCTTCTTGTAACCGATCTCGGCCTTCACGGCGAGGGGCACGGCGCGCGAGAGCTGGTCGCCGAAGGCGGCGAGGACGATCGCGCCGCTCGCGGACTCGGCGAGGGTGAACATGGCGCCTGCGTGCGGGCCGCCGACGTGGTTGTGGAAGTCGGGCTGGTCCGGGAGCCGGACGACGGCACGCTCGGGGGTGGTCTCCAGGAACTGGAGGTTCAGGGTCCGGGCCATCGGCACGGTCGCGGCGAGCAGTTCGCCCACGTTCATCTGGTCTGCGCTCATGGAACGCGATGTTACCCGTGGGTAGATGTTCTTGGCCAGAGCCTGACAGGGGGTGGCCGTGGCTGCCGGGGGTCGCTCCCACTATCGTTACCGGCCATGTGGCCAGGACAGCAGCAGCCGCCCGGGGGCGAACAGAACCCTCAGGACGCGCATCAGAACCCGTACCAGCAGCAGCCGGGACAGCCGAACCCGTACCAGCAGCAGCCCGGTTACGGGTACCCGCAGCAGGGCTACCAGGCGCCCCCGCCCAGCCAGCCGTGGGGCCAGCAGACGCCTCCGGCGGCGCCGCAGGGCGGCGGCTCGAGCCCGTACTCGACCAAGACCGTGGCCATCGTCGCGGCCGCCGCGGTCGTCGTGGCGGCCGCCGCGACCGGTGCGTTCGTCCTGACCCGGGACGACAAGAACACCGAGGCGAACGACAAGCCGCCGGCGGCCAGCTCCTCCGCGCCGGTCTCCGAGACGCCCGCCCCGGCCGGCAGCGGCAGCGCCAACCCGCGCGCGGGCGGCGCCATGCAGCCCGTCATCCCGGGCTGGAAGGTCGTCGTCAACACGAAGTACAACGTCGCCTACGACGTACCCGCCGAGTGGAACGTCAACGACTCCGGCGTGTCCCTCGCCCTCAACGACGAAAAGGACGGCAAGCCGGTCATCACGATGTCCGGCACCGCCACCCTGAAGCAGGAGTGGTGCACCGTCGACAAGAACGCCGACGGCACCCTGGAGAAGTACTCGCTGGCGGACACCGGCGTCAAGGGCGCCCAGGGCGCCAAGGACACGGCCCAGGCGGCAACGGACAACACGGGCACCTGGGTCTGGGCGGCTTACGCCCAGAAGGAGCCCAAGGGAACGGTCAAGGTGACCGAGGCGAAGGAGTACACCACCGCCTCCGGCCTCAAGGGCCACACGGTGGTGGCCACCGCTCCGGGCGTGAAGAAGGAGAACAAGTGCTCCTCGGACGGCAAGGCGGTCGGCTTCGCCTTCAAGAACGCCGTCGGTGACTTCGCCAGCTTCGTGATCGTCGGAGCGGCGGGCGTGAAGGACGAGGTGCCGACCGACGTCTCCGACAAGATGCTCAGCTCCATCCGGCTCTCCACCGGCTGATCCCGGGCTTCCGTCCCCGGCCGGCCATCCGTTCGTCCGTTTGGATTCCGGCCCGGGGGCGGGCGATAGTCCGGGGGTGACCACTCCCCCCGCCGCACCGCCCCGGACCCCCGCACGCCCTCGTCGGCCCGCCTGGGTCGGCCGCAACTACAGCCTGCTCACGGGCGCGGCGGTGGTCACGAACCTCGGCAGCCACGGAGCGCTCATCGCGGCCGCCTTCGCGGTACAGGAGGCCGGCGGAGGCGCCGGCGACCTCGGTCTGGTCGCCGCCGCCCGCACGCTGCCGCTCGTCCTGTTCCTGCTCGTCGGTGGCGCGATAGCCGACCGGCTGCCGCGCCACCGGGTGATGGTGGCGGCCAACGCCCTCAACTGCCTTTCCCAGGCGGCCTTCGCCCTGCTCGTCCTGACCGGCGACCCCCAGCTGTGGCAGATGATGCTGCTGACCGCCCTGTGCGGCACCGGTACAGCGTTCTTCAACCCCGCGGCCGAGGGCATGCTGCTGGCGACGGTCTCCGGCGAGCACGCCAACCGCGCCTTCGCGCTCTTCCGCATGGCCATGAACGGCGCCGGCATCGGCGGCGCCGCCCTCGGCGGGGCGATGATCGCCCTGATGGGTCCGGGCTGGGTGCTGGCCGTGGACGCGGCGGCCTTCGCGGTCGGGGGCGCCCTGCGCGCGTTCCTCGACGTGAGCCACATCGAGGACCGGGCTCCCGGCGGCGGCCTGCTGGCCGACCTGCGCGAGGGCTGGGTGGAGGTGCGGACCCGCCCCTGGCTGTGGAGCATCGTGCTCCAGTTCTCCGTCGTCGTGGCCGTCGTCGGCGCCGCGGAGGCGGTCTACGGTCCGCTGGTCGCCCGGGACCGGCTGGGCGGGGCGGCGCCCTGGGGCCTGGCCCTGGCCTTCTTCGGCGTCGGCACCATCGCCGGGGCCGCCTTGATGATGGTGTGGAAACCGCGCCGGCTGCTGCTGGTCGCCACCCTGTGCGTGTTCCCGCTGGCGCTCCCGTCGGCGGGACTGGCCGTGCCGCTGCCCGTCGGGGGGCTGTGCGCGGTGATGCTCGTCAGCGGAGCCGCCATCGAGGTGTTCGGCGTCAGCTGGATGACGACGATGCACCAGGAGATCCCGGAGGAGAAGTTCTCCCGGGTCTCCGCCTACGACTGGTTCGGCTCGGTGTCGATGCTCCCGCTGGCCACCGCCCTGGCGGGACCTGCCGAATCGGCCTTCGGCCGCACCGAGGCCCTGTGGGGGTGCGCGGCCCTGGTCGTCCTGGCCACCGCCCTGGTCCTGCTGGTCCCGGACGTCCGCCGCATGACCCGCCGCGAGGACGGCCCCGCCGGCGTGTGAGGCGCGGGGTCCGGGGCGCGGCCGCGAGCAGCACCGCCCGGACCCGGCCGCTCACCCGAGGCTGAACGCACCCTCCGGCGGCGCCGGGGAAGGAGCCGCGTCCGCGTCGGCCACCGCCGCGGCCCCGCGCATGAACCGGGCCAGCCCGTCCCCGTACTCCACCCGGGCGGGAAACGGGTCGGCCGCGCACCGCCGCGCCACCGGCGCCACCTCCAGCGGAGCGTCCGAGGCGAGCAGCACCGCGTTCCCGAAGCGCCGCCCCCGCAGCACCCCCGGTTCGGCGATCAGCGCCAGCTCCGTGAAGGCCGCCCGGAAATTGGCCAGTTGCGACCGCAGGAAGTCGAACGGCGCCCCGTCGGCCAGGTTCGCCACGTACAGCCCGCCCGGCCGCAGCACCCGCGCGGCCGCCCGCGCGTACTCCACCGAGGTCAGCTGCGCCGGCACCCGCGAGCCGCCGAAGACGTCCGCCACCACGACGTCCGCGCTGCCCGCCGCCGCCGACTCCAGCCAGGCCCGCGCGTCGGCGGTGTGCACGTGCACCCCGCAGTCCTGCGGCAGCGGCAGGTGCTCGGCGACCAGCTCGACCAGGCCCGCGTCGAACTCCACCACGTCCTGCCTGGATCCCGGCCGGGTCGCCGCGACGTAGCGCGGCAGGGTGAGCGCGCCGCCGCCCAGGTGCAGGAGGTCCAGGGCCCGGCCCGGCTCCGCCGCGCAGTCCAGGACGTGCGCGAGGCGGCGTGCGTACTCGAATTCCAGGTGCTGCGGATCGTCCAGGTCCACGTACGACTGCGGCGCACCGTCCACGGTCAGCAGCCAGGCCCGTTCGCCGTCCACGTCCGGCATCAGCTTGGCGGTGCCCTGGTCCACGTCCCGGATCACCGGGATCTGTTCGTCGCTCACCCCACCATTGTCGGGCCGCCTCAGCCCGCCCAGACCGCCCGCGCCTCGGATGCGTGCGCGGCGGCCTGCGCCAGGCCTGCCCGCGCCGCCGGGTCCCGCCGGGCCGGGTCCAGTACGTTGCGCCCGATGGCCTTGCGGGCCGCCGTCGACGGCGTGATCAGCAGAACCTTCGACCCCGCTTCCCGCAGGCGGGCGGCCTGCGCGGCCGGGGCCGGGACGAGCCCGGAGCCGAGGGAGACCGGTGCGATGATCACCACGCGGGCGTAACCGGCGGCAAGATCGGCGTTGGTGGCGGAGCGGACGCCTCCGTCGATGAACCGGCGTCCGTCCACCGTCACCGGCGGCCACACGCCCGGCACCGCGCAGCTCGCCGAGACCGCGTCGACGAGCCCGCCGCCGCTCTCCCCGTCGAACGCCTTGAGGTCACCGCTCAGCGCGTCCACCGCGGTGACGACGAACCGCCGCTGCGGCCACGCGTGGGAGACCAGCCGGGCCGCGAGCACCTCGCGCCGCTGCGACTCCTCGCCCGTCGCGGCGGCCAGCGCGAGGGCGCCGACCCGCTGCCGGTAGTCCGTGGCCGAGCGCGAGCGCGCCATCGCGAGGGCGTAGCGCGCGATGACACCCGCCCCGATCCTCGCGACGGGCTCACCCCGCGCGTCGCCGAGCTGGCGCTCGTACAGCTCCTGCACGGACAGCAGGCCGGAGGTCAGCTGCGCGCCGACCACCGAGCCGGCGGAGGTGCCGACGACCAGGTCGGCGGTGGTGAGGTCGACGCCCTCGCGGGCGAGCCCGTAGAGGATTCCGCACTCCCAGCCGATGCCGGTCAGGCCTCCGCCGCCGAGCACCAGTGCCGTGTCGCCGCCCATCTCCGCCCGCCCCTCCGCGCATGCCTGTGGTGACGGCAGTCTGGCGCAGCCGGGCCGCCGTCACCACAGGGGGGTCGGGACCGATCCGGCGGGATCAGCCCAGCACGGCCGTCACCGTCCCCGCGCCGACGGTCCGCCCGCCCTCACGGATCGCGAAGCCGAGCCCCGACTCCAGCGGGACGTCCCGTCCGAGCTCGACGGTCATCGTGACCGTCTGCCCGGGCCGGGCCACGGCGGCCTCCCCCAGGTCCACGTCGCCCACCACGTCGGCGGTGCGGATGTAGAACTGCGGGCGGTAGCCGGTGGCGACCGGTGTCGTACGGCCGCCCTCGCGCGCCGACAGGACGTACACCTGCGCGGTGAAGCGCCGCTTCGGCGTCACGCTGCCGGGAGCGGCCACCACGTGCCCGCGGCGCACCCCGTCGCGCGGCACTCCGCGCAGCAGCAGCGCGACGTTGTCCCCGGCCTCGGCGGACTCCATCGGCTTTCCGAAGGTCTCCAGGCCGGTGACCACCGTCTCCACCGGCTCTCCGTCGCCGCCCAGGACCGCGACGCGGTCGCCGAGGCGTACGCTCCCGCGCTCGACGGCGCCCGTCACGACGGTCCCGCGCCCGGTGATGGTCAGCACGTTCTCCACCGGCAGCAGGAACGGCGCGTCCGTGTACCGCACCGGCGTGGGCACGTACGTGTCCACCGCGTCCAGCAGCGCCCGGATCGCCTCGGTCCACCGCGGGTCGCCCTCCAGCGCCCCGAGCCCGGAGACCCGTACGACCGGCGCGGCGTCACCACCGTAACCGTGTGCGGTGAGCAGCTCGCGGACCTCCAGCTCGACGAGGTCGGTCAGCTCGGGGTCCCCGGCGTCGGCCTTGTTGAGCGCCACCACGATGTGGTCGACGCCGACCTGCCGGGCGAGGAGCACGTGCTCGGCGGTCTGCGGCATGACCCCGTCGAGCGCGGAGACGACGAGGATCGCCCCGTCGAGCTGCGCGGCGCCCGTGACCATGTTCTTGATGTAGTCCGCGTGCCCGGGCATGTCCACGTGGGCGTAGTGCCGGGTGTCGGTCTCGTACTCGACGTGCGTGAGGTTGATGGTGATGCCCCGGCGGGCCTCCTCGGGCGCCCGGTCGATGCGGTCGAAGGGCACGAAGGAGGCGCCGCCGCCCTCGGCGAGGACCTTGGTGATGGCGGCGGTGAGGGTGGTCTTGCCGTGGTCGACGTGACCCATGGTGCCGATGTTGAGGTGCGGCTTGGTCCGCACGAAGGCCGTCTTGGCCATGATGTCTTTTCCCGTGGCTGGAAGCTGGACGGGACCCCTGGACCGAACCGACCCTCCCCCTGCGGGGTCCGCCGGACGATCCGGGAAGGGTCAGCTTCGTGCGCCGTCGAATGCGGCGGGGGCGGGTGCGCCTGCCAGTGCGGCGAGGAGCGCTGCTGCGTCCACGGCAGCCTTCGGCGCGTCCGCGACTGCGGACGGCGCTGCGAGGAAGGCGAACCGGGACATGTCCCTGATCCTGCCGGACCGGGCCGGGGCCGTCGAATGAATTTCCGCGCGGGAACTTCCGCGCGCGCGGGGACCGTTGGTCGGACGGCCGGCGCGCGGGGATCACCGTCCGTCCGACCCCGTGAGACCCGGATTACGGTGCGCCGTCACACGGGTCGGCTAGTCTCCCCGGGTGTCCCTCCTCCTGGCGCCGTGGATCCGGCTGTCGCTGCTCGTCGTGCTGCTGGTGGCGGCCGGCGTGTGCGTGCTGCTGTACGAGCCCCAGCGCATCCTCTCGGAGGGCTGGCCCCCGGGGCTCCCGGTGGGGACCGCGGTCCTGCTGTTCGCCGCCGCGTACGGGGTGTGCGCGGCGGCCTTCGTGCCGCGCCCCCTGCTCAACCTGGCCGCGGGAGCCGTCTTCGGCACCGCGTTCGGCCTCGTCGCGGCGGTCGCCGGCACCGTCCTCGGCGCCGCGATCGCCTTCGGCCTCGGCCGGATCATGGGCCAGGAGGCGCTGCGCCCGTATCTGCGCGGCCGCTGGCTGGAGGCGGCGGACGGCCAGCTCAGCCGGCACGGCTTCCGCTCCGTGCTCGCCGTCCGGCTCTTCCCCGGGGTGCCCTTCGTGGTGGCCAACTACGGCGCGGCGCTGTCCCGCTGCCGCTGGGGTGCCTTCCTGCTCGCCACGGCGGTCGGCGTCGTCCCGAACACGACGGCGTACGTGATCGCCGGAGCCAGCGCCTCCTCCCCCGGATCGCCCGCCTTCCTGGTGTCCTTCGGCTTCATCGTCGTCTCCGTGGTGGGCGCCGGAGCCGTCGCCTGGCGCAAGAGGCACCGCCTGGCGCCCGCGCGCACCGGCGCCCCGGCGTGCGAACTGGCGCCCCAGCACCCCCCAGTGGTCAGCGGCGCTTCGCACGGGCCCTAGCATCGGACGCGAACTGCCCGACGATCACAAGGACGAGCGCACCCCGACATGAGCTGGTTCGAATCCCTAATCCTCGGTCTCGTCCAGGGGCTTACGGAGTTCCTCCCGATCTCCTCCAGCGCCCACCTGCGGCTGACCGCGGCGTTCGCCGGCTGGGAGGACCCGGGAGCGGCCTTCACCGCCATCACCCAGATCGGCACCGAGGCCGCCGTACTGATCTACTTCCGCAAGGACATCGCGCGGATCATCTCCACCTGGTTCCGGTCGCTGTACACCAAGGCGCTGCGCTCCGAGCAGGACGCGAAGATGGGCTGGCTGGTAATCGTCGGCTCGATTCCGATCGGCGTCCTCGGCCTCACCTTCAAGGACCAGATCGAGGGCCCGTTCCGCGATCTGCGGCTGACCGCCACCACCCTCATCGTGATGGGCATCGTGCTCGGCGTCGCCGACCGGCTGGCCGCCCGGGACGAGGAGGGCGGACGCCACCGCGCCATCCGCGAGCGCAAGACGCTCAAGGAGCTCAGCGTCAAGGACGGCCTGATCTTCGGTCTCTGCCAGGCCATGGCCCTGATCCCGGGCGTCTCCCGGTCCGGCGCGACGATCTCCGGCGGCCTGCTGCTGGGCTTCACCCGCGAAGCGGCGGCCCGCTACTCCTTCCTCCTGGCCATCCCGGCCGTGCTGGCCTCGGGCGCCTTCGAGATCAAGGACGTGGTCGAGGATCCCGGTCACATCTCCTGGGGTCCGACCGTCTTCGCGACGGTCATCGCCTTCTTCGTCGGGTACGTCGTCATCGCGTGGTTCATGAAGTTCATCTCCAGCAAGAGCTTCATGCCCTTCGTGATCTACCGGATCGTGCTGGGCGTCGCCCTCTTCGTGCTGGTCGGCACGGACGTGCTGAGCCCGCACGCCGGCGAGTCCGGGCAGTAGGCGCCACCGCCCCCGCCCCGCCCCCGCCTCACCGCTCCGCGTGAACCTCGAGCCGCCCGGGAACGTTCCCGGGCGGCTCGTGCGTCGTTGTGCCTGAAGAGACGGGAAGAGGCCGGAAGGCAAGAAGCAGGGGGTGTCCCATGGGTCGAGTGGTTCTGGAGCGTTTTCCGGCCGGAAGTCCGCGGGGGAGCTGGCCCGCCGAGGAGTACGCCGCGCAGCGCCTGCGGGAGGGGGTGGCGGCCGAGGTGGTCATGGATCTCGACAGCGACGCGTTCCTCGTCGTGGTCCGGCAGCGGGAGTCCCGTTCCGGTCACTGACCGGCCGCGCGCGGATCCGTCCGGCGCACGCCCCTTGGCCTGACGCCCGCGCAGCCCCACACTGGCGCGATGACTCAGCGTGTGGACCTCGCGACGGTAATGGACCGGCTGGCGATCGACGAGGTGGTCTCGGGTTACGCGGTGGCGGTCGACGACGGCGACTGGGCCGCGTACCGCGCCCTGTTCACCGCCGCCGGGCGGGTCGACTACACCTCGGCGGGCGGGATCGAGGGCCCGGTGGGGGAGGTCGCCGACTGGCTCGCGGAGACCATGAGGCTCTTCCCCGTGCGCCAGCACCTGATCGTCAACCGGCTGATCCGGCTGGAGGACCTGGGCGGTTCGCCCGGTGACAGCGCGGAGGTACGGGCCGACTTCCTCAATCCGATGCGCCTGGAGGGGGCCGGGGCCGAGAGCGGTACGGTCACCGCGCCCAACTTCGTCGCCGCCGGACGCTACGCCTTCGCCCTGGCCCGCACCGGCGAGGGCTGGCGGCTCACGCGCGTCACCGTGCACGAGAAATGGCGGCACCTGGCCGTCTGAGCCCGTGCGGCCGGCCCCGGCTCCCACCTGCCTGGCCCGGCCGACCGTGACTGCACACACTGGAAGCGGAGGCGCCATGGTCTCGATGCACAAGGGGCTGGTGCGGCGGTGGCGCGGGCCCGCGGCGGCCGCCGCCGGCGCGCTGCCCGCCCTCGCCTTCCCCGCCCCCGCGCTCTGGTGGTTCGCCTACGTCGCCCTCGCGCCGTGGATGCTGCTGCTGCGGTCGGCCCCCACCGGGCGGCGGGCGGCCCTGGAGGGCTGGCTCGGCGGCGCCGCCTTCATCGTGGCCGTCCACCACTGGCTGCTGCCCAGCCTGCACGTGTTCCTGGTACCGGTGGCCGCGCTGGTCGGGCTGCTGTGGATCCCCTGGGCGCTGCTGGTGCGGCACCTGCTCGGCGGGCAGCCCGCGGCGGGCCGGGCGGCGGCCGCGCTGGTCCTCGTACCGGCGGCGTGGCTGCTGTCGGAGCTCGTCCGGTCCTGGCAGGGGCTGGGCGGGCCGTGGGGGCTGCTGGGGGCCAGCCAGTGGCAGGTGCCGCCCGCCCTGCGGCTGGCTTCGGTGGGCGGGGTGTGGCTGGTCAGCCTGCTGGTCGTGGCCGTGAACTGCGCGCTGGTGCTGCTGATCGCGGCGCCGGGGGCGCGGCTCCCCGCGCTGGCGGGGATGACGGGGTGCGCGGTGCTCACGGGGGCGGTGTGGGTGTGGGCCGAGCGGCCGGAGCAGTCGGGCTGGCTGCGCGTGGCCGTCGTACAGCCGGGCCCGGTGGCGGACGGACCGGACAGTGCGGAGCGGCGGTTCGCCGCCGGTGAGCGGCTGACCCGGAGCCTGGCCGGCCGGCCCGTCGACCTCGTGGTGTGGGGCGAGAGCAGCGTCGGCGAGGACCTGACGGCCCGCCCGGACCTGGCCCGGCGGCTGGCTTCGCTGTCCGCGGAGGTCGGGGCTCCGCTCCTGGTGAACGTGGACGCGCGGCGGGCAGACCGCCCCGGGATCTACAAGAGCGCGGTGCTCACGGGCCCCCTGGGACCCACGGGCGACCGGTACGACAAGATGCGGCTCGTCCCCTTCGGCGAGTACGTGCCGGCCAGGGCGCTGCTCGGCTGGGCCACCTCGGTCGGCAAGGCCGCGGGCGAGGACCGCATGCGCGGCGAGGCTCCGGTGGTGATGGACCTGCCCGAGCGGGCCGACGGCGGCCCCGGCCTGCGCCTCGGTCCCCTGGTCTGCTTCGAGTCGGCCTTCCCCGACATGAGCAGGCGCCTCACCCGCGACGGGGCCGCCCTGCTCGTCGCCCAGTCGGCCACCTCGACCTTCCAGGACAGCTGGGCCCCCGCCCAGCACGCCTCGCTGGCCGCGCTGCGGGCGGCCGAGAACGGCCGCCCGATGGTGCACGCCACCCTCACGGGCGTCAGCGTGGTCCACGGCCCGTCCGGCGAGCGGATCGGCTCCGCCCTGCCCACGACCGCAGCCGCGGCGGCGGTGTACGAGGTCCCGCTGGCCCGTGGCACGACCCTCTACGTCCGCTTCGGGGACTGGCCGGTGGCCGCGTCCCTGGCGGTCCTGGCGGCCTACTGCGCGGCGGCGGGAGTAGGGTCGCTCAGGAGGCCTGTTCCAGAGCCGAGCGCACCACCCGCTCACACAGTTCGTGGGTGAGGAGCGCGTCCCGGGCGCTGAGCACCTCGCCCGCCTCGACCGACTCCAGGAACCGGTCCACGACCTGCTCGATACCGCGCTGGCGGGCGACCGGCACCCAGTCCCCCCGGCGGCGCACGGTCGGCTGCCCCTTGTGGTCGATGACCTCCGCGAGGTTGACGACCTGCCGCTTCGTGTCCCGGCCGGACACCTCCAGGATCTCCTCGGTGGAGCCGGACAGGCGGTTCATGATGCCGAGCGCGGTGAAACCGGCACCGGAGAGCTGGAGCACCACCTGGTGCATCAGCCCCTCACGCACCACGGCGCGGACGTCGACGTGGTCGGTTTCACCGGGCAGCAGGAAGCGCAGGGTGTCGACGACGTGGATGAAGTCGTCCAGCACCAGGGTGCGCGGGTCCTCCGGCAGCCCGACGCGGTTCTTCTGCATGATGATGAGGTCGCGCGGGTGATCGGCGCACTGCGCGTAGCCGGGGGCGTGCCGGCGGTTGAAGCCGACGGCGAGGGAGACCCCCCGTTCCTCGGCCAGTTCGACCAGCCGCCGCGAGTCCGCGAACTCGTAGGCGAGCGGCTTGTCCACGTACGTCGGGACGCCGGCCTCCAGCAGCCGCGCGACGATCTCGGGGTGCGCCACGGTGGCGGCGTGCACGAAGGCCGCGTCGAGCCCCACGGCGAGCAGCGCGTCCAGATCGGTGTGCCGTTGCCGGGCCGGGACGTGGTGGACGTCCCCGACGCGCTCCAGCGTGGCGGGGGTTCGGGTCTGCAAGTGCAGCTCGACGCCCGGGCGCGTGGTGAGGACGGGCAGGTACGCCTTCTGCGCGATGTCGCCGAGTCCGATGCAGCCGACCTTCACCGGGAGCCTCCTGGTTCGTGCCTGGTGGGATTCCCGCAGCTTAATCCCTGGTGGCACGGGCCCGGTTCCCCGAGGATGTCCCCATGACCACCAGTTCTGGATCACACCGCAGCGAACCCTCCACCACCGCCGACGAGCGGGACCTGCTCGACGGCTGGCTCGACTACCACCGCTCCACCCTCGTCTGGAAGTGCGAGGGGCTGGGGGACGAGCAGCTGCGCCAGACGCCGTTGCGGCCCTCCGAGTTGAGCCTCCTGGGCCTGGTGCGGCACATGGCGGAGGTGGAGCGGTACTGGTTCCGGGAGATCATGCTGGGCGAGGACCTCCCCGAGCTGTACTGCACGAGCGAGGACCCGGACGGGGACTTCCACGTCACCGACAAGGACACCTGGACCGAGGCCCACCGGGTGTGGCAGACCGAGGTCGAGCTGGCGCGCCAGGCAGCCGGGGGCCGTTCGCTCGACCTCCTGTCGCAGGCCGAGAACCACCACCGCGGCGAGGTGTTCAGCCTGCGCTGGGTCTACACCCACATGATCGAGGAGTACGCGCGCCACAACGGCCACGCGGACCTGCTGCGCGAGCAGATCGACGGCGCGACGGGGGACTGACGGCCGGGGCGTAAGCGGCGGTTGGGCGTGCGTACGCGGCGGTGTCCGGCGGATCGGCCGTCACCCGTGCGGGGTCAATATCCGCTCAGGGTTTTCGCAACGGGGTGCTCGCACAGCAGAGTTGCGCGAGTGCATCCAACCCGAACCACGACAACGCTGCTGCTCGGAGTCGCCTGTGCCGTCTCGGCTGTCTCCGGCTGTGTGAGCGTGAGCCCCGGTCCCGTCCAGCCGACGGCCGCCCCCGCGGCCGGGGTGCCGCCCCGGCACGAGCCGCGCACGGGGCCCGGGTCCGTCCCGGTGGTCGTCCAGGCACCCGCCCTGGAGGCGCTGCGGGCGGCTCCGGAGCAGCCCGCGCGGCCCGCGGCCTCCGCCCCCGCCCCGCGCTCCGTTCAGCGCCCCGAACGGGGCGCCCCCGACGGGTCGGCGCCGGACGCACTGCCGGTGCCGGACATCCCGGAGCCGCACCGGCACGCCGGTCCCGCCTCCGGGCGTCCCGACGGCCGTCCACCGCGCTCCCGGCCCGACGCCGAGGTCGAGCGCGAGCTGCTGCGGACGCTGCCGGTGCGGCCGGCCGACGTGTGCGCGCTGGGCCGCCGGCACGGCCGCTGGCACCCGGACAGCCCGGAGGCCCGTATCTGCGGCGGGGTCCAGGGGAACTGATCCACGGGGCTCACGGGGACTCACGGGGACTGTTCCGGGAACGGCCGGGGACCTCCGTCCGGTTCCGCGGCCAGGCGCCGTTCCAGCCGGACGATGGCCGCCCGTACGCCGTTCCCGTATCCGTCGTCGGACAGCGCCCCGGTGGCCGCGCGGGCCCGCGCCAGGTGGACCCGGGCGGCCTCCGGGCGCTGCAGTTTCACGTAGTCGGCGGCCAGGCTCAGGTGCAGCGACGGGTAGAACACGCGCATCGCCGGATGCGGTTCGCGCGGCGCGCGCGCTCCCTCGCCGGGACCGGCCCCGGCGCCGTCCCCGACGCCCGGCACGTCGGCCGCCCTCAGGGCCCTCAGGTCCCAGGCCAGTTCGTCGGCGGGATCGTCCTGGGCGTCGGCCATGTAGTGGGCGAGGGTGCACCGGTGCAGGGAGTCGCCCTCCTCGCCGATCTCGGACCAGATCTCGCCGAGCCGGTTGCGGGCCTCTTCGCGGTCCCCGGCGTGCAACAGGATGACCGCTTGGCCGATCCTGGTCATGACGGCGTCCTCCGACGTCTCCTGCTGCTCCGTCACCGCGGCCTCCGGCTAGCTCTGCCAGACCTGCTCCGGTCTGATCATCCAGACGCTAGCCGGAGGTACCGGTATTGGCGCCGAGGCGCGGTGGAGCGTCAGCCGAGGTCCGGGATCCGCCAGTCGATCGGCTCATGGCCCTGCGCGGCGATGGCCTCGTTGATCTGCGTGAAGGGCCGGGACCCGAAGAACTTCTTGGCCGACAGCGGGGAGGGGTGGGCGCCCTTGACGATCACGTGCCGCTCTTCGTCGATCAGGGGGATCTTCTTCTGGGCGTAGGCGCCCCACAGGACGAAGACGGCCGGGTCGGGGCGCTCGGACACCGCGCGGATCACGGCGTCGGTGAACTTCTCCCAGCCCTTGCCCTTGTGCGAATTGGGCTCGGCCTCGCGGACGGTGAGCACCGCGTTGAGCAGCAGCACGCCCTGCCGGGCCCACGGCATGAGGTACCCGTTGTCCGGGACGGGCAGGCCGAGCTCCTCCTTCATCTCCTTGTAGATGTTGCGCAGCGACGGCGGGGTCTTGACCCCGGGCTGCACGGAGAAGCACAGGCCGTGACCCTGACCGGCGCCGTGATAGGGGTCCTGGCCGAGGACGAGCACCTTCACCTGGTCGAAGGGGGTGGCCTCCAGGGCCGCGAACACCTGCTCGTGGGGCGGATAGACCGGCCCGTTCGCCCGCTCCTTCTCGACGAACTCGGTGAGTTCCTGGAAGTAGGGCTGGTCCAGCTCCCCGCCGAGGACGGGGAGCCAGGACTCGGGCAGCATCTGGGTCACGGTGAAAACCTCCGGTACAAGTTCGTGCGACTGCTCCAGAACCTACCGGGGGGCACTGACAACGCGTCGGCCGCCCAGGTCAGCCGGCCGCACCGGCCGCCCGCCTACCAGCTGGTCTTGCGGTACAGCTCCCACATCTGCATGGCGGTCTGCGGGTCCAGCGCCCGCTCGGCGCCCGCGATGTCCTCGCGTGCGGCGACGTACAGCTTGCCCTGCCACAGGGGCAGCAGCCGCACGTCCTCGGCGAAGATCTGCTGCGCCTTCTCGAACTCGCGCACTCCCGCCGAGCGGTCTCCCTCGCGGCGGGTCTTGGGCAGCAGCTCGTTCAGGATCTCGGCCTGCTCGTACGGGGTGCCGACCGCGTTCTCCTTCCCGACGAACGGCGCGATGAAGTTGTCCGGGTCCGGGAAGTCGGGGAACCAGCCGCGGCCGAAGACCGGGTACTGACCGCTCTTGTACCCCTCCTGGAAGGCCTTCCAGGGCTGGCTGCGCAGCGTGATCTTGAAGAGGAGGCTCTCGTCCAGCTGCCGCTTGAGCTCGGTGAACTCGTCGGCGGTGGAGGAGCCGTAGCGGTCGGTGGTGTACCAGAAGGTCAGCTCGACCGGCTGGGTGATCCCGGCGTCGCGCAGGATCTTCTTGGCCTTGGGGACGTCGGCGGGGCCGTACTTGTCGTGGAAGGGCGTCTTGTGGCCGACGACCCCTTTGGGGACCATCGAGTACAGCGGCTCCGCGGTGCCCTGGTAGACCTTGGAGACGAGCGTCCCGCGGTCGATGACCTGGGCGATGGCCTGGCGGACCGCGAGCTTGTTGACCGCCGGGTCCTGCGGGTTGAAGACCAGGTAGCGGATCTCGGCGCCGACGTTCTCGACCACCTGGACGCCCAGCGCGTGCGAGGCGGGGGTCTGCAGGTCCGTGATCTCCGGAGCCGACAGGCCTCGGTAGGTGGCGTCGATCTCCTTCGCCTTCAGGGCCGCGACCATCTTCGGGGAGTCCGCGAAGTAGCGGATGGTCACCCCGTTGTTGCGGCGGTTGGCGAAGCCCGCGTAGCTCCCGTTGCGGCTGAGGACGGCCTCGCCGCCCTCCTTGTACGAGTCGAGCACGTACGGGCCGGAACCGGTGACCTTGCCGTCCTCCCGCACCTTGTCGGCCGGGTAGTCCTTGGGCGCGACCAGCGAGGCGGCGGGCGAGCCGAGGACGTACGGGAAGGTGGCGTCCGAGGTCTTCAGGTGGAACACGACCGTCAGCGCGTCCGGGGTCTCGATCTTGTCGAGGCTGCCGAAGAGGTCCTTGGGGCCGACCTTGGACCCGATGGTCCGGATCCGGTCCAGGGAGTGCTTGACGGCCTTGGCGTCGAGCGGCTCGCCGTTGGAGAACTTCAGGCCCTTGCGCAGGGTGCAGCGGTACGCCTGGCTCGCCCCGTCCGTGAAGTCACAGCTCTGGGCGGCGTCCGGCTGGGGCTTGGTGGAGCCCGTGGGGAAGGCCAGCAGGGTCTGGTAGACGTTCCGGTACAGCTCCCAGGAGCCGTCCCAGGCCGCCGCGGGATCGAGGGTGCTCGGTGCGCTGGTGGTACCGACGACGATCCTCTTCATATCGTCGCCGTCGTCCTCCGACAGCAGGCCGCATCCGGCGAGCAGGGATATGGACGCAACGGCCGCAGAGATCTGCAGGCATCTGGTCCGGTTGAACACGTGCACGCTCCTCGATCAGCCAGGGGTGCGGCAGACCCTACCGCAGTGCCTCACGAATCCAATGGGGTGGCTTCGTGAGGCACTTGACCGGTTCCGTGCATATTCGATACACATTTACCTCCCTTTTGGAGGCGGATGTGTCCGATTATCGGTCAATGCACTCCAGCATTGAGGAACATCCCTCCGTCGACGACCAGAGTTTGGCCCGTCACCCATTCCGCTTGTGCGGATGTGAGGAACGCGGCGGCCCCTCCGATGTCCTCGGGCAGCCCCAGCCGCCCGAGCGGATAGGCGGCCGCGGCCTCCTGCTCCCGGCCCTCGTAGAGCGCCTGCGCGAACTTCGTCTTGACCACCGCCGGGGCGATGGCGTTGACCCGGACACCCGGTGCCATCTCGTGGGCGAGCTGGAGCGTGAGGTTGATCATGGCGGCCTTGCTCATCCCGTACGCACCGATGAAGGGCGAAGCGGAGACGCCGGCGATGGAGGCGATGTTCACGATCGCACCGCCGTTGTCCTTCTGCCAGGCGTGCCAGGTCCGCTGGGCGAAGCCAAGCGCCGAGATCACGTTCGTCTCGAAGACCTTGCGGGCGACCCCGAGGTCCAGGTCCGCGATCGGCCCGAAGACCGGATTGGTGCCCGCGTTGTTGACCAGGAAGTCGACGCGGCCGAAGGCCTCCATCGTCCGCTCGACGGCGACGGCCTGGTGCTCCTCGTCGTGCGCCTTGCCCGCGACACCGATCACCCGGTCCGCGCCGAGCCGCTCGACGGCCTCCTTGAGGGCCTCCTCGCTGCGCCCCGTGATGCAGAGCCGGTCACCGCGCGCGACCAGCGCCTCGGCGATGCCGTAGCCGATGCCCCGGCTCGCCCCGGTGATCAGCGCGACCTTGCCGCTGTCGGTTCCGTTGTACGTCATGACGTGCGCCCTGCCTCTCGTGACGTCAGTTGAGCGGGCCGCCGGCCACGTACATGACCTGGCCGGAGACGAAGCCCGCGGCCTCGCCCGTGAAGAAGGCGATGGCGTTGGCGATGTCGTCGGGACGGCCGACGCGCTGGACGGGGATCTGGGTGGCCGCGGCCGCCTGGAAGTCCTCGAAGCCCATGCCGACGCGGGCGGCCGTCTGCGCGGTCATCTCGGTGACGATGAAGCCGGGGGCGACGGCGTTGGCGGTGACGCCGAACTTGCCGAGCTCGACGGCCAGCGTCTTAGTGAAGCCCTGCAGGCCCGCCTTGGCCGCGGAGTAGTTGGCCTGGCCGCGGTTGCCGAGCGCCGAACTGCTGGAGAGGTTCACGATGCGGCCGAACTTGGCCTCCACCATGTACTTCTGGCAGGCCTTGGACATCAGGAAGGCCCCGCGCAGGTGCACGTTCATGACCGTGTCCCAGTCGGTCTCGCTCATCTTGAACAGCAGGTTGTCGCGCAACACCCCCGCGTTGTTGACCAGGATGGTCGGGGCGCCCAGCTCGTCGGCGACGCGCGCGACGGCCGCCTCCACCTGCGCCCCGTCGGAGACGTCGCAGCCGACCGCCAGGGCCTTGCCGCCGGCCGCCGTGATGGCCTCCACGGTGTCCTTGCAGGCCGCCTCGTCCAGGTCGAGTACGGCGACGGCCCGGCCCTCGGCGGCCAGGCGTACGGCGGTGGCCGCGCCGATGCCCCGGGCCGCCCCGGTCACGATCGCGACGCGCTGCTCGGTGGTGGACATGCTGGATCTCCTCGCCCTTGAGAGGCGGCCGCCCAGAGGTGAGCAACCGCTTAGTAGCTTCAGCTGAGGAGACGCTAGGAGCCCTGGCACCCCGTGTCAACGGCGCGGCCCCCGCACGTCAGCGCACCAGCAGGTCCAGCAGCCGCTCCAGCTCCGCCGCCGGATCGGCCGTCAGGCCGGTGTGCACCGGCCCCGGCTGCACCACGGTGCTGCGCGGTGCGATCAGCCAGCGGAACCGGCGCCCCGGGTCGTCACCCGCCGCCTGTCCCGCGGCCTCCCCGCCCGCGCACACCCCCTCGACCCCGCGCAGGGCGGCCCGTACGCCGGCCACGTCGGCCCGGGGGTCCAGCGCGAGGAGCTTCGCCTCGTCGAGGTGGGTGCGCGCGGCGACGTAGGCGTGCGCCCGGCAGTAGACGATCACGCCGGCGTTGAAGCACTCGCCGCGTTCCATCCGGGGCACCACACGCACCAGCGCGTACTCGAACACGTCCCGCTCGGTCACTCGTCGTCGCTCTTCTTCTTGGTCTTGTGCGGCCATTCGGGCAGGTGGTCGGTGAGCCAGCCGGGCGGTCCGGCCGGGGCCTTGACCTCGGCCTCCAGCGAGATCCTCTCGTGGATCGTGGCCGCACGCGGCAGCAGCGCCTCCACATAGGCGCGGCGCACGGCGTCGGTGGTGTCGAAGCCGGGCTCGTCGACCAGCCACTCGTCGGGGACGTCGGCGGCGACCTCCGTGAGGAGCTCCTCGGTGACCAGCGGCGCGAGCGCGGCCGCCGCGGCCGCGATGTCGGGCCCCACGGGGGCCAGGACGTGGTCGGAGGCGTTGTAGGGCTTGGCGGCCGCGGCCGCGGCGGTCGGCCAGTTGTGGTGCCAGATCATGGTGGCGCCGTGGTCGATGAGCCAGACGTCGCCGTGCCAGACCAGCATGTTCGGGTTGCGCCAGGACCGGTCGACGTTGTTGATCAGAGCGTCGAACCAGACCACGCGCCCCGCCTCGACCGGGTCCACCTGGTACGCGAGCGGATCGAAGCCGATCGAGCCGGGCAGGTAGTCCATGCCGAGGTTGAGCCCGCCGCTGGCCTTGAGCAGCTCCTGGACCTCCTGGTCGGGCTCGCCGAGCCCGATGACGGGGTCGAGCTGCATCTGCACCAGCCGCGGGACCCGCAGGCCCAGCCTCTGGGCCAGGCGGCCGCAGATGACCTCGGCGACCAGGGTCTTGCGGCCCTGCCCGGCGCCGGTGAACTTCATGACATAGGTCCCGTAGTCGTCGGCCTCGACGATTCCCGGGAGCGAGCCGCCCTCACGCAGGGGCGTGACGTAGCGCGTCGCGATCACTTCGGACAACATCCGCCCAGGTTACGGCGATCAGGACGCGGGAGCCCACTGATTGAGCAGCGCCTCGGCCGTAGTGATCACCGCCACCAGCGCGAGGGAGTTGCGGATCACCTCGGCGGTGCAGGAGGCGGGCACCCCGGCGATGGCGTCGGCCGGGACGACGACCTGGTAGCCGAGGTTCACGGCGTCGAAGACGGTGTTCGGGATGGCGATGTTGGAGGAGACCCCGGTGACGACGAGGGTGCGGACGCCGAGGTTGCGCAGCAGGGCGTCGAGACCGGTGCCGGCCATCGGGGAGAGACCGTGGAGCCGGCGGACCACCAGGTCCTGTGCGGCCACGACGATGGGGGCGGCGACCTCGACCGCCGGGCTCCCGGTCAGCTGGCGCACGGGCAGCTTGCCGGCGGCGCGGAACAGCCGCGCGTTGCTGTTCGCGCCGAGCCCGTCCGGCCGCCGTTCGGCGATCGCGTGCAGCACCTGTACGCCGGCCCCGCGCGCCGCGTCGGCCAGCGCGGCCACCCGCTCCAGCATCCCGGAGTCCCGGGCCTCCTTGGCCAGCTCGGGCAACGCGCTCTCCTCGCCGACCACGCCGTTCTGGCACTCGACGGTGAGCAGCGCGGTGGTGGCGGGGTCCAGATCCGGCATGACTCCCCCTGGCGTGGCGACGGAAGAGCCCTCATGATTCCTGACACACAGTCAGATGTGAAGGGGTGCGGGACGGATGGACGAGGCACGGGTGAGTGAGACGCAGCGGCGGGGCCGCCGCATCATGATGAGCGACGCGGAAGTGGACGCCTTCCTGCGCGAGCAGAGGACCTGCCGGGTGGCGACGGTCTCCCCGGACGGACGCCCGCACGTGGGCGCCCTGTGGTTCGCCTGGGACGGCAGCTCGCTGTGGCTGTACTCGATCACCCGCAGCCGCCGCTGGTCCGACCTGCGCAAGGATCCGCGGATCTCGGTGGTCGTGGACGCGGGCGAGGCGTACGGCGAACTGCGCGGCGTGGAACTGTCCGGCAGCGCCGTCTTCGTGGGCGAGGCCCCGCGCACGGGCGAGCCGTGCCCCGAGCTGGCCGAGGCCGAACGGATCTTCCCGGCCAAGAACTTCGGGATCCCGCAGATGCCGCACGACGGACGGCACGCCTGGATCCGCCTCACCCCGGAGTCGGTCGTCTCCTGGGACTTCCGCAAGCTGTAGGCGCCTTGCGCGGAACCGGGCGGGGTGCGGCGGGGGTGCGGCCCGCACGCGCGGCCGCTACCGTGCGGCCACCTCGCGCAGGGCCTCGACCGCGGCCCGGATGGAGGGCCGCCGGTCGGCGTCCGCGCGCCAGACCGCGTACACGTGCCGGCGCACCGTGTCGCAGACCGGCAGGAGCCGCACCCCCGGGGGCACCGGGCCGCGGCCCAGCCGGGGCGCCACGCACACCCCGAGCCCGGCCTCCACGAAGGCCAGCTGGGTGTGGTGTTCTTCGGCGATGTGGGCGATGCGCGGCTCGCTGCCCGTACCCCGCAGGGTGAAGACCAGCCACTCGTGGCAGAACTGTCCCTCCTTCCAGGAGATCCAGTCGTCGTCGGCGAACTCGGCGAGGGAGATCTCGGACCGGTCGGCGAGGCGGTGGCCGGCCGGGACCGCGATGTCGACGGAGTCGTCGAGCAGGTGCGTCCGGGTGAGTTCGGCGGGCACCGGCATGCGCTTGTTGTACCAGTCGATCGCCAGGGCCAGGTCGAGGTCCCCGCGCACGACGGCCGCCATGCTCTCCTCGGGCTCCTCCTCGCGCACGCGGACCCGCAGGTCCGGATGCCCGGCGCGCAGCGCGGCCAGGGCCTGGGGCAGCAGCCCGCGCATGGCGGTCGCGAAGGCGCCGATCCGCAGCTCGCCGACGGCGCAGCCCCGCTGCGCCTCGACGTCGGCCTGGGCGAGCTCCACCTGGGAGATGATCCGGGCCGCGTGATCGGCGAGCAGCCGCCCCGCGTCGGTGAGCCGGACGCCGCGTCCGTTCCTGGCGAGCAGCGGCTGGCCGACCTCGCGCTCCAGCTTGGCCATCTGCTGGGACACGGCGGAGGTGGTGACGTGGAGACCGTCGGCCGCGCCGCTGACCGAGCCGTGGCGGGCGAGGGCGTCGAGGGTGCGCAAGCGCTCCAGGTTCAACATGTAAGCGATGCTACGCCGACACCCCGAGAAACTCTCGCTTGTCCTACGAAGTTGATACGAGCACAGTAAGGGTCATGAGCGCACCCACGACCGCCCGCCCGGCCCACCCGGCCACCCCCTCCCTCGCCCCCACCCCTCCTCCCACCCGGCGGGGCGGTCTCTGCGACTGGCGCGTCCGCTTCGCGATCCTCTCGGTCGTCTGGGGCTTCAGCTTCCTCCTGATCAAGGTGGGTACGGAGGCGTACGCGCCCTTCCAGGTGGCTCTGGGCCGGGTCCTGTTCGGGGCGCTCGCCCTCCTCGCCGTGCTGCTGATCCGCCGCGAGCCGCTCCCTCGGGGGCTGCGCACCTGGGGCCACCTCAGCGTGGCTGCGCTCCTGCTCAACACCGCCCCCTTCTCGCTCTTCGCGTACGCGGAGCTGAGCATTCCGTCCAGCCTGGCGGGCATCTGCAACGCCACCTCGCCCCTGTGGGGCATGGCGCTCTCGATGGTCGCCCTGTCCGAGGACCGCCCGACGCGCCGCCGCTTCGCCGGCCTGGGCCTGGGCTTCCTGGGCGTGCTCACCGTCCTCGGCGCCTGGCACGGCTTCTCCGGCGTCGACGCCAAGGGCACCGCCTTCGCCCTGCTGGCCTCGCTCTGCTACCCCGTCGGCTGGATCTACGTCCGCCGCACGCTGGCCGGCACCCCCGGCTCACCGGTGGCCCTGACCGGCGGCCAGCTGATGGTCTCCACGCTCCAGCTCGCCCTGGTCAGCGCCCTGTTCACGACGGCGCCGGGCTCGTTCCCGCTCTGGCCGACCCTGTCGGTGATCGCGCTGGGGGCGCTCGGCACGGGGATGGCCCTGCAGATGCAGTACGGACTGGTGACGGAGGTCGGGCCGACCACCGCCCAGATGGTCACCTACTTCATCCCGGTCATCGCCACCACGGCGGGCGTCCTGGTGCTCGGCGAGCAACTGCACTGGAACACCCCGGTCGGCGCCGCCATCGTGCTGGCGGGCGCCGCCCTCACCCAGGCCCGCCCCGGCGCACGCAAGCCCGCGTAGCCCTTGCCAAGGGCTACGCCTCAAGGGCGGGCGCTGGAGCGCTGGGCCGACAGCAACGCCGAGCTGCGCATGCACGCCCGGGGCGACCTCGGCCCGGTGCAACGGCGGCTCTCGGTCCGCCTCTACCGCCTCGTCGGCACGCTGATCGCCCTGTGCGGGTGCGTCTTCGTCCTCGGCGGGCTGCTGGAAGCCGCCTGACACTCCGGCGAGGGGCCGGCCCGGGATGAGGGGTACCCGCCCCGGCCGGGCCGGGGTCACACGTACCGGACCCCGGCCGCCCCCGGCCGGACCGCCGCCGCCACGGCGTCGGCCAGACCCAGCACCTCCCCGGCCGCCAGCTGCGACACCGTCAGCCGCACGCCCGGCGGCGACTCGACCCGGAACCGGGCTCCGGCGGTCACCGCCCAGCCCGCGGCCAGCAGCCGCGTCACCACTCCCGTCTCGTCGGCCACCGGCACCCACACGTTCATCCCGCTGCGCCCGTACGCCTGTACGCCCCGCTCGCGCAGCGCCGCCACCAGCCCGTCGCGCCGCTCCCCGTACGAGCGGGCCACCGCGGAGCGGTCCACCGCGCCCGAGGTCCACAGCTCCACCACCGCGTACTGGAGCAGCCGGCTCACCCATCCGGGGCCCAGCCGCTGCCGCCCCCGCACCCGGTCCAGGGTCACCGCGTCCCCCGTCAGCACCGCCAGCCGCAGGTCCGGCCCGTACGCCTTCGCCGCCGACCGGACCAGCGCCCAGTGCCGGGTGACCCCACCCAGCGGCTGGAGGGGCAGGTCCACGATCGCGTGCCCGTGGTCGTCGTCGATCACCAGCACCTCGGGGTGGCCCGCCAGCAGGGCGCGCAGCTCCGCCGCCCGCTCCGCGCTCACCGCCGCGCCCGTCGGGTTCTGGGCCCGTGAGGTCACCACCAGCGCCCGCGCCCCGGCCTCCAGGGCCCGCGCCACCGCGTGGACCTGCGGCCCGTCGTCGTCCACGGCGACCGGCAGCACCCGCAGCCCGAGCGCCGGGACCAGGTCCAGCACGCTCCCCCAGCCCGGATCCTCGACCGCGACGGCGTCCCCGGGGCGCAGGTGCGCCGCCAGGACCCGTTCGATCCCGTCCAGCGCGCCGGAGGTCAGCGCGACGGGCCCGGCCGGCACCCCGTCCGCGTCGAGGTCGGCCCGGGCCAGCCGGGCCAAGTCCGGGTCGACCGGGTCCTGCCCGTAGAGGGGCGGGGCCTGGGCGTACCGCCGGGCGGCCGCCGCCAGCGGCCCCTCCAGCGACGGGAGCAGGGACACGTCCGGGTTGCCCTCCGTGAGGTCCCGCACGCCCGCCGGCACGGCCATCCGCAGGGCGTCGCGCGGCGCGCTCGACGGGCGGGCGCGCACCCGGCTGCCGCGCCGCCCGTCGGTTTCGATGACCCCGCGCTCGCGCAGCGTCCGGTACGCCGCCGCCACGGTGTTGGGGTTCACCCCCAGCTCGGCCGCCAGCTCCCGCATGGGCGGGAGCAGCGCGCCCGGCGCGAGCGCGCCCGCTCCGACGCCCGCTTCGACACTGGCCGCGATATCCGCTGCACGGCGTCCGACAATCCGATAGTCTCCTAGCACAAACCACATTATGCACTAGTACAACGGAGTTCGCATCATGACCGCTACGCCCGCCACGCAAGCGCCCGCGTCGTCCGGGCCGACCACCTCGTCCGACGCGTACGCGCCCACCGACCGCACGGTGCCGACCCGTTCCCGGGACCGGGCGCGCTACGACCGCGAGACGGTGCACTCGATACTCGACCAGGCCTACATCTGCCACCTCGGCTTCATCCGCGACGGCGCCCCGGTGGTCCTGCCCACGCTCTTCGCCCGCGTCGGCGAATCGATCTACATCCACGGCTCCACCGGCTCCCGCCCGCTCCTGGCGGCCGGCCAGAGCGACCCGGGCCTGGCCGTGTGCGTGACCGTGACCCACGTCGACGCACTGGTCCTGGCGCGTTCGGCCTTCCACCACTCGCTCAACTACCGCTCGGTGGTCGCCCACGGCATCGCCTACGAGGTCACCGACGAGGCGGAGCGCCGGACGGCCCTGGACGCCCTGGTCGACTCGGCCGTCCCGGGCCGCTCCGCCGACGTCCGGCCCGCCTCCGCCAGGGAACTCGCCGCCACCGCGGTGATCCGGCTGGACCTGACCGAGGTGTCCGCGAAGCTGCGCAACGGCCCGGTGAACGACGACGCGGAGGACCTGGACCTGCCCTACTGGGCGGGCCTGGTCCCGGTCGCCCCGGCGTACGGGACCCCCGTGCCCGACGCGCACCTCGCCCCCGGCACCGAGGTCCCCGGTTACCTCACCGCGCTCTGAGGACGCGACCGCGCGGCGGCGGGCTCCCGTTCCGGCCGCCGCGCGGGACGGCGGGTCTCGGCCACGATCAGGGCGCCCACCGCCGCCAGCAGCAGTACGGTGCCGAGCACCACGGCGCCGGTAAGCCGCTCCCCCAGGAGCAGTACGGCGATCACCGCCGCGCTCACCGGCTCGATCAGCATGATCACCGACACGGTGGCGGCCCGTACGGCCGCGGCCCCCGTGAAGTAGAGCGCGTACGCCAGCGCCGTCGGCACCGTGGCGACGTACACCAGCAGCCACAGCACCCGCCCCAGCTCGCCGGTGTGCGGCAGCAGCCCCTCCACCGCGGCGAGCGGCAGCAGGCAGACCGTGCCCACCGCGACCGACCAGGCGGTGGTCACCAGCGGGTCCCCGCCCGCCCCGCGCTGCCCGAGCCAGCGGGCACGCAGGGTCATCGCTGCGTACCCGGCGGCCGAGAGCAGCGCCCAGCCGATGCCGAGAGGTCGCACCTCGGCCCCGCCACCGCCCAGTACCAGTACGGCGAGCCCGGTCAGCGCCCCGAGGACGGCGGCCGCGCCACCGCGGCCGAGCCGCTCGCCCATCCAGTGCCGGGCGCCGAGCGCGATGAGCACGGGTCCGGCGCCCAGGGTGACCACGGTGCCCACCGCGAGGCCGGTCTCGCGCACGGCGGCGAAGTACGCGGCCTGGAAGAGCGTGAACAGCAGCCCGGTCACGATCAGCGAGCCCGCCGAGGGCCGCGCCCGCCCGGGCTCGGGGCGGGTCCCCCGGACGGCGAGCACCCCCAGCAGCACGACCAGCCCGCCCGCGCACCGCCAGAACGACAGGGCGAGCGGGCCGAGGTCACTGGCCAGGAAGAGGAGTGAGGCGGCCGCCCCGGCGGTGCCCCAGGCGGCTCCGGCGACGACGAGGTACAGCAGACTGCGCCCGGCAGCGGGCGAATGGTTCGACACGAGAAGTCTCCGCGCATGCGTGAAGGATGAGGGAAGCAGGTCATCGCTTCGCGGGCAGCGCGGACCCGCCCGGGGACTCCCGGGCCGGGTCGGACCAAGGTGGAGGCGCCGCCCGCGCTAGGCGGCGGGAGGCGGAAGCACGGTCGAAGGCATGATCGCCACCCTAGGCTCTCGTCGTCTCGCGGTCCAGGGCCGCCGCGGCAGCCCGGTCCGCCGGGGCCGACGGCGTCGCGGCGGCTTCCCCGGTTGCCGCGGCTTCAGGCGTCGCGGCGGCCGCCGGGGTCGCCTGGGCCGCGGGGCCGGACCGGGAGGACTGCGCGATGAAGGCGCCGCCCAGCACCAGCCCGCCGCCGACGATCTGCCAGGTCGACAGGTGCTCGCCGAGCAGGATCCAGGCCAGCACGGTGGCGACGACCGCCTCCAGGACGGCCACCACACCGGCGACCTGCGGCGACAGCTTGCGCACGGAGACCACGCCGGTCAGATAGGCGAAGACCGTCGCGATCAGCACCACCCAGCCGAGCAGCACCGGCGCCGGCACCATCGTGTCGCCCATGGCCGCCTGCCCGCCGAGCACCTGCCAGTCGATCTCCCACGGCCGGGCGATCACCGTCATCACCAGGGTGCCGACGAGCATGCCGTACGCGATCACACCGAGCGGGTCGGGGACGTCGTCCCCGTCCGCGCCCTGATCGGCGAAGACGAAGTAGAAGGCCTGGCAGCAGGCGGCGGCCAGGCCGAAGAGCACGCCGAGCAGGTCCAGGCTGAGCCCGGCCCAGATCTCGACCACACAGGCCAGGCCCGCGACGGCCACGGCCGCGCCGGCGGCGGCGCCCCGCGTCACGGGCTTGCGCTGCACGAAGCGGATGTAACCGAGGAGCAGCGCGGGGCCCAGGTACTCCAGCAGGAGGGCCACGCCGACCGGGATCCGGGACAGCGAGGCGAAGTAGAAGGCCTGCACACCCGCCACGGCGACCAGCCCGAAGCCCGCCACCAGCGCGGGCCTGCGGCGTACGAGATCGCGGTGGCGCCAGGCGAGCGGGGACAGCACGAGCGCTGCCCCGGCCACCCGGAGCCACACCATGTGGAGCGGGTCCAGACCCGCCTCGATCAGCGGCTTCGCCGCCACGCCGGAACCACCGAACGCGAACGCCGAGACCAGGGCGAGGCCCAGTCCGGCATGTCTCCCTGACGCTTGCATCGGACCATCATCGCAGGGCGAGTCAGGAGCGTCACGAGGGTGACGCCTGTTGAGACGCACGCGTCATCCCGCCCGCCCGGACCCTACATCTGACAGGTCGTCAGTATTGAATGTTGCACCCGCCACGGCTACCTTCCGCCGCACGTACCCGACGAGAAGGGGTGGTCGCATGGCTGAAGTCACCGCGGAATCACGCATCGAGGCGTCCGCCGCGAAGCTCTGGTCCCAGCTGACGGACTGGGACGCGTACGGCCAGTGGAGCATGACCCACACCGATTTCCCGAAGGGCGGGCCCGAGACCCTCGCGGTCGGCTCCACCTTCGCCGAGAACATGAAGATGATGGGTTTCCCGGCCGAAGTGCTCTGGACCGTCTCGGAGCTGGAGGACGAGCGCCTCTTCGCCATCACCGGCAAGGGCCCGATGGGCGTGGCCGTCCTCACCCGCTACACCCTGACCCCCGACGGCGCGGGCACCACGGTCCGCATCGACGGCGAGTTCACCGGCGCGGCCGTCTCGCTGATGGCGGGCAAGCTCAAGGACTCGGCCACCGCCGCGCTGAACGAGTCCCTGCGCAAGCTGGCCGCCCTGGTCGCCTGACCGTCCCGCCCCCACCCCAGCGGAACGGCGGCAGCCCGCGCGCATGACGGCGCGCCCCGCGAGCGGACTCGCGGGGCGCGCCGTCACGCACGGGGGGCTGCGGCCTCAGTGCTCGTCGGCCAGGATCAGGTAGAGCTTCTTGCGGGCGTCGTTGATGACGCCGAGCGCCTTCTCCCGCTGCTCGGGCGAGCCGGTCTTGAAGACCTGCCCGAAGGCCTCCATCAGGCCGATGCCGGCCGTGCGGACCTCGTGCATCGCCTCGACGTCGAAGCCGCGCCCGGCATCCGCCCACGGGGCGTCCGGACCCGAGGCGGCCTCGGTCCGGCCGGCCTCGGTGAGCGTGAACAGCTTCTTGCCGCCCTCGCTCTCATTGGTGATGAGCCCCTCGTCCTCCAGCAGCTGCAGGGTGGGGTAGACCGAGCCCGGGCTGGGCTTCCAGGCCCCGCCGCTGCGCTCGCCGATCTCCTGGATCATCTCGTACCCGTGCATCGGCCGGTCGGTGAGCAGCGCCAGGATCGAGGCGCGCACGTCACCGCGCCGCGCCCTGCCCCGCGGTCCCCCGCGACCGCCGCGCCCGCCGAAGGGGCCCTGCCCGAAGGGCGGCCCGAACGGCCCGAAGGCGGCGCGCAGCCCCTTGAACCCTTCCCGGCGATCGGGCCCGCAGTGACCGTGGCCCCGCCCGTGCTCATGTCCGTGACCGTGTCCGGGCTGTCCCGACGGTCCGTGCTGTCCATGTGAACGCATGCCTGCGCTCCTCTCGCCGTTGCGTCTCGCGATCGGTTGTCCGATGTATCCACTATCGATGATCCATCGCGATGCGTCAACGATATATCGGGAACCAGTCGAGCGAACAGCCCCGGCCAGTGCGGGGGGCAAGGATGCGCGCCAAGGCCAGTCACCCCGGATTGGCCTTTGTCGTCGATCAAGGAATCCCCCTACCGTCGGGGCATGCGCATCCGAACCGTCGACGCCTTCACCGACCGTCCCTTCCACGGGAACCCCGCCGGAGTCCTGCTCCTGGACGGCGCGTTCCCCCCGGACGCCTGGCTCCAGCAGGTCGCCTCCGAGATGAACCTCTCCGAGACCGCCTTCGCCCACCCGCTGCCGCCCGGCGGCGACGCCGACTGGGCGCTGCGCTGGTTCACCCCCGCCGCCGAGGTCGACATGTGCGGTCACGCCACGCTCGCCACGGCACACGTCCTGAGCGAACAGGGCCTGGCCACGGGGCTGATCCGCTTCACCGCCCGCTGCGGCATCCTCACCGCCGAGGCCGCCGCGGACGGCGCGATCACCCTGGACTTCCCGACGTCCTCACTGACCCCGGTCCCGGTCCCGCCCGCCGTGGACCACGCGCTCGGCGGGGCCCCGATCCTCTCCGTGCACGACACCGCCGCCCACATCGGGGACGTGCTCATCGAGCTCGCCGACGAGAGGACCGTCCGCGAACTGGAGCCGGACCACGCCGCCCTGCGCGCCTTCGCCAAGCGCGGGGTGATCGTCACCGCGCCCGCCGAGGATCCCTCCCGCGGGTACGACTTCGTCTCCCGCGGCTTCTTCCCCGCCTTCGGGATCGACGAGGACCCGGTCACGGGCAGCGCCCACACCGCGCTCGCCCCGTTCTGGGCGCGACGTCTGGGCCGCACCGAGCTGACCGGCCTCCAGGGCGGGGCCCGCCAGGGGCTGGTCAAGGTCACCCTGGCCGGGGAGCGCACCCTGCTGACCGGTCACGCGGTCACCGTCCTCGACGGGGAGCTGCTCACCGCCCCCTGAGGGCGGCCGGGCCGTTCACGGCGTCGGCAGCCAGCCCACCTTGCCCGCGAGCAGGGCGTACCCGACGAAGGCCACGACGTCGAGCAGCGCGTGCGCGACGACGAGCGGCCCCACCCGCCCCCAGCGCCGGTAGGCCAGGACGAACACGACGCCCATCACCATGTTGCCGATGAAGCCGCCGATGCCTTGGTAGAGGTGGTAGGAGCCGCGCAGCACCGAGCTGGCCAGCAGCGCGGCCGTCGGCGACCAGCCCAGCTGGTCGAGCCGGCGCAGCAGGTAGGCCAGGACGATGACCTCCTCCACCACGGAGTTCTGCAGCGCCGAGAGGATCAGTACGGGGAACTTCCACCACACGTCGGGCAGCGCCTCCGGCACCACCGTCAGGTTGAAGCCGGTGGCCCGCGCCGCCAGGTAGAAGGCCAGGCCCGCGCTGCCGATACCGGCGGCGACCAGCGCGCCCCGGCCCAGGTCCCACCCGGGCCTGGTGCGGTCGAAGCCCAGCGCCCGCAGGCCGGGGGCGCCCTCGCGGGTCAGGAAGTGCGCCACCAGCAGGACGGGAACCAGCGCGGTCGACATCCCGAACAGCTGCCAGGCCAGGTCCAGCCAGGGCCGGCCGGGCGCGTACGAGCCGTTGAGCGTGGCGGCCTGGTCCTTCAGACCGCCGGGCTTGGTGAGCGAGCCGATGAAGCTGATCAGGGCCGACACTGCGCTCGCGCCCAGCGACAGCGCCAGGACGAGCAGCGTCTCGGTGCCCAGGACACCCCGCCGCCCGTCCTCGCCCAGCCCCACGACCACCGGCTCCGGCTCCGCCCGCACGCCCGACTCCCGTCCTGCCATCCCGTTACGACCACCCCATACTGCCTCCTCGGGCGGCTCGGAGGATCACTGCGGGGGTCCCGGACGGCTCCCGGACGACTAGGAACGACTCCCCGGCCACTCCGGACGGCTCCGGACGCCTCAGCGCGCCGCCGGCACCGGGGCGCTCACCTCCCCGAGCCCGACGGGCCAGGTGTGCACGGGGTCGCCCTTGTGCATCAGCTCGCTGTACCGCCGGGTGGTCGCCGCCAGCGCCTCGTCGCGCTCCAGACCGGTCGCCAGGGCCCGGTGGTAGGTGTCCACCTGCCAGGTCGCCCCGTTCACGCGCCGTCGGCAGCGCTCCTCGATGATGCCGAGGTAGTGGTCCCGGTCCGCGGGCTCGATGCCCCAGGCGTCCAGGCCCGCCGCCGCCATGGGCAGGAGCTCGTCCAGGACCAGCCGCACGGCGGGCACGCTGGCCAGTCCCCCGGCCCGGCCCCGGCGCGGCCACCGCAGCCGCGCGTCGATCCCGTACCGGCACGCCGCGTCGAAGTTCGCCTCCGCCTCGGCGAAGGGCAGCCGGCTCCACACCGGGCGCGGCTCGTCCGCGAGGGTGCGTACCAGCCCGTAGTAGAAGGCGGCGTTCGCGACGACGTCGGCGACCGTCGGCCCGGCCGGCAGCACCCGGTTCTCCACCCGCAGGTGCGCCACCCCGTCCGCGACCCCGTACACGGGCCGGTTCCACCGGTAGACGGTGCCGTTGTGCAGGACCAACTCCTGCAGCCCGGGCACCCCGCCGCCGGCGAGCACCCGCAGGGGCTCCTCCTCGTCGCAGATCGGCAGCAGGGCCGGGAAGTAGCGGACGTTCTCGGCGAAGAGCTCGTACGCCGAGTCGACCCAGCGCTCCCCGAACCAGGTGCGCGGCCGCACCCCCTGGGACTGGAGCTCGGGCGGCCGGGTGTCGGTGGCCTGCGTGAACAGCGGCGGCCGCGACTCCCGCCACAGCTCGCGCCCGAACAGGAAGGGCGAGTTGGCGCCGACGGCTATCTGGGCGGCGGCCACCGCCTGCGCCGCGTTCCACACGTCGGAGAAGCGGGCGGGCGTCACCTGCAAGTGCAGCTGTACGGACGTGCAGGCGGCCTCCGGCACGATGGACCCGCAGCTCCACACCAGCCGCTCGACCCCGTCGATGTCGAGCGCGAAGTCCTCCCCGCGCATCATCAGGATCTGCTCGTTCAGCAGGGAGTAGCGGTCCACCGCCGAGAGGTTCGCGGTGACCAGGTCCGCGCGGGAGATCGTCGGCAGAATACCGATCATCACGACTCCGGCGTCGATCTCCGCGGCCTGCCGGTGGGCATAGCCCAGCCCCGCACTGAGTTCCTCTGCGAGCTGGTCGAATACCCGGCCGCCGAGCCGGTGCGGGAGAACGTTCACCTCCAGATTGAACATTCCGAGTTCGGTCTGGAAATCAGGGCTCGCAATCCGCTCCAGCACCTGCGCATTCAGCATTCTCGGCAGCCCGTCGGCGCCCGCCAGATTCAACTCGATCTCCAGCCCCATCATGTTCTTCGGGCGATCGAACCTCTTCTCCGCCAGCAGCCGCTCCAGTCCCTCCAGACACTCGTGAAGTTTCCTTCGATACCGCTGCCGATCGGACAGGTCGAATCCGCCCGCCACGACCTTCTCCCCCATCGAAGCGTCCCCTCCTCGAGTGGGCCCGGCTCGGAACATCCAGGCACGCATTACGGTCGATGATGCCCCGGCAGCGTGATCCGTAACGCCCGGGGGGCGTGCGTGGCGCGGAGCGCGCGCCGGTTTGGCCGAAGGGCGCTTCGGCACATTCACCTGGCAAGTCGCTCCGCGCAAATTCCGCTCCGACTTTGCCGTTTCTGGATAACCGGTGCTTTCCAGCCGAGCCCCCGTCCGGTAACCTCCGAGGTCAGCGCGGCATGTCCGCGCACATCCGGCATGAATGCCATGTCAGTGGGACCGGTAAGCACCTTGTCGGCAATAGGCGGGACAGCTAGCCGAAACACTGTGTGAACACATGTCGTATAAACTCCGCAAACGAGGCAGAGAGTTGGCGCGCGGCCATTGCCCCTCGGCCCCCCTCTGGCCCCAGAATGCGACAGCTCCGTCCGCACCTGCCCCCGATCCACAGGTCTCCCAAGTGAGAGGCGACCCACCATGCCGCTGCATGTCCCCCCGGCTCCCGCGCCCGCCCTGCGCAGCGTCCTCGCGGCCCTCGGTTCCCCCACCGCGGTGCACGAGGCACGCACTCCGGCCCTGCGTGCGATCCAGGGGCCGCTGACCCCCGAACTGCCCCTGCCGGTCCACGTCCTCGACGGGCTGAACGTCTCCGGCCTCGCGGCGGGCGGCAGGCCGCCGCGCACCCGGCTCACCGGCTGGCGGTTCCTGATCCGCAGCGGGGAGCGCCACGTCGCGGCCGCCGACACCCGGCTGACACCGGACGGGTGGATGTTCTCCCACTTCTTCGAAGGGCCCTACGTCGCCGCCACCGAACGCGCCCTGCGCCAGGCGGAGTCGCTCCCGGGGAACTACCAGCCGCGGCTGCTGTCCGTACCGGAGCTCTACATGCTGACCCTGTGGCTGCACGGGGCGGTGGGCGCCGACGCCTCCGCCGGGCTGCCCGCCGGCGAGGACCTTCTGGTCCCGCTGGCACCGGCCCCGCCCGGCATCGCCGCGTACCGGCCGCACCCGGTGTCGGAGCTGCTGCCCGTACTGACCCACCGACTGACCCCCGCGGCGCCCCCGGCCCCGCCGACGCTGGCCGCGCCCGCCGCGTAGGCCCCGGGTGGCCGCCCGGCTCAGATGACCCATTCGGCCTAGCCCGCTTGGGCCATCGGCGAACCATCCGAAATGACAGGGGAGTTGGCCTGAACCGCCCGCACGAGTGATGCGTCCTCACTCTATGAGGACAGCTGCCGGGAAATACCTGCGAAGCGGCTGTCGTGGGGGAAGACTGAGGACAAGCTCCCCGCGGGTGCGGGGATGACCCAGGGGGACGGCCATGAACCACCCGTCGAGCCGTAGCACGCAGACCACACCGCAGCGAAAGAACGCATCCATGTGCCAGCACCAGCCTGCCTGCCCGTCAGCCGAATCCGCCGACCGGGAGGCCGCACGCCCGGTGGCCAACCACCCGGAGCAGGGCTGGAGCCTGCTGTGCAATGGCGTCCTGCTCTTCGAGGACACCGGTGAACTGCTGCCGGACGGTCAGATCATCGCCCCGCACCGCCCGCTCGCGGCGGCGTGAGCGACCCGGACCACGACGAAGGGGCCGGCCCGGGAGAACATCCCGGACCGGCCCCTCCTTCATGAGGTCACGCGCTCACGCACGCACGAGCTCACGCGTCCGCGCTCAGTTGTCGTACTCGTCCAGCGGCGGGCAGGAGCACACCAGGTTCCGGTCGCCGAACGCGCCGTCGATGCGGCGGACCGGCGGCCAGTACTTCTCGGCGGCCGTGACCCCGCCCGGGAAGACGGCCTCGTCGCGGGTGTACGGGTGGTTCCACTCGCCGCCCAGAGCCGCCGCGGTGTGCGGGGAGTTCGCCAGCGGGTTGTCGTCCACCGGCCACTCGCCGGCCGCGACCCGCTCGATCTCACCGCGGATGGCGATCATCGCGTCGCAGAAGCGGTCGATCTCGGCGAGGTCCTCGGACTCCGTCGGCTCGATCATCAGCGTGCCCGCGACCGGGAAGGACATCGTCGGGGCGTGGAAGCCGTAGTCGATCAGGCGCTTGGCGATGTCGTCCACGCTCACGCCCGTGCTCTTCGACAGGGGGCGCAGGTCGATGATGCACTCGTGCGCGACCAGGTTGCCCGGGCCGGTGTAGAGCACCGGGTAGTGCGGCTCCAGGCGCTTGGCGATGTAGTTGGCGCCCAGCACCGCCACCTGGGTGGCGCGCTTGAGGCCCTCGCCGCCCATGAGGCGCACGTACGACCAGGAGATCGGCAGGATGCCGGCCGAGCCCCACGGCGCGGCCGAGATCGGGCCGACGCCCGTCTCGGGGCCCGCGGTCGGCTGGAGCGGGTGGTTCGGCAGGTACGGGGCCAGGTGGGCCCGGACACCGACCGGGCCGACACCCGGACCGCCGCCGCCGTGCGGGATGCAGAAGGTCTTGTGCAGGTTCAGGTGCGAGACGTCGCCGCCGAAGTGACCCGGCTTGGCCAGGCCCACCAGGGCGTTCAGGTTGGCGCCGTCGACGTAGACCTGGCCGCCGGCCTCGTGCACCTGGGCGCAGATCTCGGCGACGTGCTCCTCGAACACGCCGTGCGTGGACGGGTACGTGATCATCAGCACGGCGAGCTCGTCGCGGTACTGCTCGATCTTGGCGCGCAGGTCGTCCGCGTCCACCTCGCCGTCGTCCGCGGTCTTGACCACGACGACCTTCATGCCGGCCATGACGGCGCTGGCGGCGTTGGTGCCGTGCGCGGAGGACGGGATGAGGCAGACGGTGCGCTGTTCGTCGCCGTTGGCGCGGTGGTAGGCACGCACGGCCAGCAGGCCGGCGAGCTCACCCTGGGAGCCGGCGTTCGGCTGGATGGAGACCTTGTCGTAGCCGGTCACCTCGCAGAGACGTTCCTCCAGCTCGGTGATGAGCGTGAGGTAGCCCTCGGCCTGCTCCACCGGGGCGAAGGGGTGCAGCTGGCCGAATTCGGGCCAGGTCACCGGCTCCATCTCGGTGGTCGCGTTGAGCTTCATGGTGCAGGAGCCCAGCGGGATCATGCCGCGGTCCAGCGCGTAGTCCTTGTCCGAGAGCTTGCGCAGGTAGCGCAGCATCGCGGTCTCGGAGCGGTGCTGGTGGAAGACGGGGTGCGTCAGGTACTCGTCCGAGCGCAGCAGCCCCTCGGGAAGGGTGTCCGCGGCGGTCTCGTCGAGCGCCTCGATGTCGGCGCTGACGCCGAAGGCGGCCCAGACGGCCTCGATGTCGGCGCGCAGCGTGGTCTCGTCACAGGAGACGGAGACGTGGTCGGCGTCGGCCTGGTGGAGGTTGACCCCGCCCTCACGGGCGGCGGCGACGACCTCGGCCGCCCGGCCGGGCACGCGGGCGGTGATGGTGTCGAAGTACGCGCCGTGCACGATCTCGACCCCGCCGGCCGTCAGACCCGCGGCGAGGAGGGCCGCGTAGCGGTGGGTGCGGCGGGCGATCGTCCGCAGGCCGTCCGGGCCGTGGTAGACGGCGTACATGGCGGCCATGACGGCCAGCAGCACCTGCGCGGTGCAGATGTTGCTGGTGGCCTTCTCGCGGCGGATGTGCTGCTCGCGGGTCTGCAGGGCCAGGCGGTACGCCTTGTTGCCGTCCGCGTCCACGGAGACGCCGACGAGACGGCCGGGCAGCGAGCGGGCGTGCTTGGCCTGGACGGCCATGTAGCCGGCGTGCGGTCCGCCGAAGCCCATGGGGACGCCGAAGCGCTGCGTGGTGCCCACCGCGATGTCGGCGCCCAGCTCACCCGGGGACGTCAGCAGGGTCAGGGCGAGCAGGTCGGCCGAGACGGTGACGATGGCGCCGAGCCCGTGGGCCTGGTCGATGATCGGCTTGATGTCGCGAACGGCGCCCGAGGCGCCCGGGTACTGGAGCAGCACGCCGAAGACACCGCGCTCGGCGATCTCGGCGGGGATGCCGTGGGAGAGGTCGGCGACGACGACCTCGACGCCCGTGGGCTCGGCGCGGGTCTCGATCACGGCGATGGTCTGCGGCAGCGCGTCGGCGTCGATCAGGAAGACGCCGTCCTTGACCTTGCCCACGCGGCGGGCCAGGGACATGGCCTCGGCGGCCGCGGTGCCCTCGTCGAGCAGCGAGGCGCCCGAGGTCGGCAGCCCGGTGAGGTCGGCGACGACGGTCTGGAAGTTCAGGAGCGCTTCGAGGCGGCCCTGCGAGATCTCCGGCTGGTAGGGCGTGTACGCCGTGTACCAGGCCGGGTTCTCCATGACGTTGCGCAGGATCACCGGCGGCGTGAAGGTCCCGTAGTAGCCGAGACCGATCATGGAGGAGAGGACCTGGTTGCGGTCGGCGAGCGAGCGCAGCTCTGCCAGCACCTCGGCCTCGGTCCGCGCCTCGGGCAGGTTCAGCGCCTCGGCGGTCTTGATCACATCCGGTACCGCGGCGGCGGTCAGTTCGTCCAGGGAGCCGTAGCCCACCTGCGCGAGCATCTTCGCCTGGGCCCCGGCATCAGGGCCGATGTGGCGCTGCTCGAAGGGGATGCCTCGCTCCAGCTGGGAGAGCGGAATGCGGTTGGCGGTCATGTACGGAGGCCTCCTGGTCGTATGACCTGCGAGGGGCACCACGGCGCGGGCACCCGGACGGCCTCCCCCTCTGTCATCTCAACCTGAGAGTTTCACCGGAGTCCAGGGGTTGCCCGTGAGCTCCGGCTTTCACCGTCGGTGAGGGGAGGGACCGGCACTGCGCGCCTGGTACCCGCCCCTGCTTTCCAGAGTGGCCTCGTCCGTGCGGTACGTATGCCTGAGAGATTCCGGGGAGGATTTGCTCCTTCGGCGCCTCCGTCTTGCTCACTCGGAGGACTCTCCCGCACAGGGTCGACAGCCATCACCCAGCCTACCAGCGAGGATCCGGACACTCCCCGAGTGGCCTCCTGTCCGAATATGCACTTCTGTAGTCATTACGGAAGTGTTGCGACCATTTGGAGGGACCGTGCAGACCGACATCGATCCGCGCAGCCTGATCGGCCGCAAGGCGTTCGACCGTAACGGCACCAAGATCGGCACCGTCGACGAGGTCTACCTCGACGATGCCACGGGCGTCCCGGAGTGGGCGGCCGTCCGTACGGGGCTCTTCAGCCGGGACGCCTTCGTCCCCCTGGAGCCGAGCGAGCTGGTGGGCGAGACCCTGCGCGTGCCCTTCGAACGCTCCCTGATCAGGGACGCCCCCGACTTCGGCGTCGGCCGCCACCTCTCCCCCGAACAGGAGCTGCAGCTCTACCACCACTACGGTCTGGACACGACCCTCCCCTCGGAGTTCCAGCGCGACTTCGGCAACCTCGCCGGCGACGAGGGCTAGGGGACGTCTAAGCGGCGTCCCCCACCAGGGGCAGCGGATCGGAGGGCTCCAGCTCGGGGTCGTCGACCCGGAAGGTGCGCACCCGGCCGGGCTGCGATCCCGGCTGCTCGAAGCGGACGGTGACCCGCCCGACCCCGCTGCCCTGGACCCACCCGGGCCCGTACACCGCGTGCCGTACGTCGGTCCCGGGCGTCCAGCGCCGCTCGGGAGCCGGATCCGGCGCCGGTTCCCCGGGCAGCTCCGGCCCCGACGGCGGTTCGCCGGCCCCGTCGGCGGCCTCCGAGCGCCCGGCGCCGCCGGCAACGCCGTCCGCCCCGTCCGCTCCGTCCGCCCCGACCGCCCCCGCAGCCCCGTCCGGCTCAGCGGCCAGCGACTGCGCGAAGAGGTCCTCCTGCGTGTAGTCCGCGAGCCCGCTGACCCCCACCCCCAGCAGCCGCACGCCGCCCGTGGTGTCCACGCCCTCCAGCAGCCGCCCCGCCGCCTCCCGGACCACCCCGGGGTCGTCCGTGGGCCCCCGCAGCGTCTCCGACCGCGTGAGCGTGGAGAAGTCGTAGCGCCGCACCTTCAGCACGATCGTGCGCCCCGAGTGCCCCGACGCCCGCAACCGCTGGACGCACCGGTCCGCCAGCCGCTGCACCTCGCCCCGGATCCGCACCCGGTCGTGCAGGTCCACGTCGAAGGTGTCCTCCACCGACACGGACTTCGCGTCCCGCTCCGCGACCACCGGCCGGTCGTCCAGCCCCAGCGCCATCCGGTAGAGCCCCACCCCGTGCGCGCGCCCGACCATCCGGACCAGCTCGTCCTCCCCGGCCTCCACCAGCTCCCCCACCGTGGTGATCCCGGCACGGCGCAGGTGCTCCCCGGTGGCCGGCCCCACCCCGGGCAGGGTCCGTACCGACATGGGGGCGAGCAGCTCACGCTCGGTCCCGGGCTCGATCAGCAGCAGCCCGGCCGGCTTGGCCTCCTCGGAGGCCACCTTGGCGAGCATCTTCGACCCGGCCAGCCCCACCGACCCGCTGAGCCCGGTGGCGGCCCTGATGTCCGCCCGCAGCCGCTCCCCGACCTCCCGCGCGGTCGGCGAGTCGAACGCGACCCCGCCGGCCTCCAGGTCCACGAAGGCCTCGTCCAGGCTGAGCGGCTCCACCAGCGGGGAGAGCTCCCGCAGCATGGCCATCACCACGTCGCTGACCTGCCGGTAGAGGCTGAAGCGCGGGATCAGGCAGGCACCGTTCGGACAGAGCCTCCTGGCCTGCGCCATGGGCATCGCCGAGTGCACCCCGAACCGCCTGGCCTCGTACGAGGCCGTGGCGACGACCCCGCGCGGCCCGAGCCCGCCGACGATGACGGCCTTGCCGCGCAGACTCGGCTTCGACGCCTGCTCCACGGAGGCGTAGAAGGCGTCCATGTCCAGATGCAGAATGGTCGGCGCGGCTCTCACAGCACCGATGCTGCCCTACGGCACTGACATTCCCCAGGGCGGACGGCGTCAGACGGCGCGGTTGCGCCGGGCCGCCAGCTCGTCCGCCGGATTCTTCCCGACCAGGGTCTCGCCGGTGTCCACCCGCTCGCCGTGCAGCTGGGACAGCGCGCTCTCGACGTCGCGCCAGACCACGCCCACGGCGATCCCGAAGACGCCCTGTCCGCCCTGGAGCAGGCTCACGACCTGGTCCGGCGAGGTGCACTCGTACACGGAGGCGCCGTCACTCATCAGCGTCACCCGCTCAAGGTCCTGGATCCCGCGGTCACGCAGGTGCTGGACGGCCGTACGGATGTTCTGCAGCGCCACCCCGGTGTCCAGGAAACGCTTGACGATCTTGAGGACCACGACGTCGCGGAAGCTGTAGAGGCGCTGCGTGCCCGAACCGTACGCGGGCCGCACGCTGGGCTCCACCAAGCCGGTCCGCGCCCAGTAGTCGAGCTGCCGGTAGGTGATGCCGGCCGCGGCGCACGCCGTCGGCCCGCGGTATCCGATCTGCTCGGGCGCCGGTTCACCGTCCACCGGGCCGACCGGCGTCGACTCCGGCTGACGGCGCGCGGAACCGACCGCACCGCCGTGCAGCGGGTACGGTCCAGCATCACTCCGTACGGGGGTGCCCCCGGTCGTACCGTCGCCCGTGATCCTCACGCCGACCCTCCGTCCTTGACCTGCCCACCTTGAAGGTAGGCAGTCACCAGGGGTGCGTCAACGATCGCCACACTCGGCACGCCGAGTGATAATCACCCTGAGAGTGGTTTCACGTATCCGTTTGCGGGGAAAGGCTACTCGAATGGGCCGGAAGCCCTCGGGGACGACGCGGCCGACACCCTCACTGCGGGCCGGGACCGGTACCGAAGTCCTCGGGCGAGATCTGGTCGAGGAACTCGCGGAACTTCTCCACCTCGTCCTCCTGCTCGTCGGGAATGGCGATTCCGGCGTCGTCCAGCACACCGTCACTGCCGTAGATCGGCGTCCCCGTCCGCAGGGCGAGCGCTATCGCGTCCGAAGGCCGCGCGCTCACCTCCACCCCGCTGGCGAAGACGAGCTCCGCGTAGAAGACGCCCTCCCGCAGATCCGTGATCCGGACCTCGGTGAGCTCCTCGCCGACCGCCTCCAGCACGTCCTTGAACAGGTCGTGCGTCAACGGACGGGCAGGGGCCATCCCCTGCTGCGCGAAGGCAATGGCAGTCGCCTCCCCAGGACCGATCCAGATGGGGAGGTACCGGTCGCCTCCCACTTCACGCAGGAGCACGATCGGTTGGTTGGAGGGCATTTCCACCCGGACACCCACAACGTCGAGCTCGTTCACACAGCAACCCTAGGACCTGCCCGGCAGGTTTGGGTAGTCGGGGCCCCCTTGGTCACCTCAGCCGGACCCCGAGAGCGGTCTGTACGAGCGCCTCGTGCAGCCGTACGGACAGCCCCGCGAGCTCCTTCAAAGTGGCCTCGGCGTGCGCTCTGGTCTGCGGATTGCGGTGCCGGCGCAGCGGCGCCACGACCTGCTCCACCAGGCCCGCCTCCCGGTCCGCGGCGGCTTTCATCGCCCGCAGGTGCCGCGGCTCCAGTCCGAAGCGCCCCAGATCGGCCACGAGACGGGCCACCGTGACCGCCTCGGCGTCGAACCCGCCCTCCGGACCCTCCGCGAGCAGCCCGTACGACTCCCATTCGACGAGCTGGGCCTCGTCCACTCCGGCGGCCGCGAGCAGCTCGGCGCGGCCCACACGGGCCACGGGGGGCCGCTCCCGGCCCACCTCGCCGTAGACGGCCGCGGGGCTCTCGGGATCGACGGACTCCCCGTGCGCCGAGGGGGCGGGGATGCGGATCTGCTCACCGCGGGCGAGCGCGTCGAGCTGCTCTCGGATGACCTTCAGCGGCAGGTAGTGGTCGCGCTGCAGGCGCAGGATGCGCGCGAGGCGCTCCACGTCCTCGGTGCTGAACTTGCGGTATCCCGAAGGGGTGCGCCGCGGCTCGACGAGCCCCTCCGCCTCCAGGAAACGGATCTTCGAGATCGTGACTTCGGGGAACTCGTCACGCAGCGTGGTGAGCACCGTGCCGATGCTCACCAGCCGCCCGGCCGAGCCGGTACTGCCGGCGGTGCCGCCCTTCGGGGCACCGCCGGTCGGGGTACGCAGCATGGGACCTTCCCTTGAAGGGTCAGACGCCCCGCAGGCTCGCGTAGAAGACCAGCCGGTACTTGCCGATCTGCACCTCGTCGCCGTTGTGCAGGGCGACGGAGTCGATCGGTTCACGGTTCACGTACGTGCCGTTGAGGCTGCCGACGTCGCTGACGGTGAAACCGCCGTCCGGGCTCCTGCGGAATTCGACATGGCGCCGGGAGACGGTGACGTCGTCCAGGAAGATGTCGCTCTGCGGATGCCGGCCCGCCGTGGTCAGCTCGCCGTCCAGCAGGAAGCGGCTACCGGAGTTGGGTCCGCGCCGCACGATGAGCAGAGCGGAACCGGGGGGCAGCGCTTCCACCGCGGCCTGGGCCTCGGGGGACAGCGACGACGACACGTGCGATTGTCCCGACACCTCGGCCTCGTAGGCCTCCAGGCCAGAGATCGAGATGGTGGACGTGGTCTCCGAAGCACGCTCCGGCGTCAGGCCCGCCCGCAGCGGCGCGCCGCAGTTGGAGCAGAACCGACTGGCCGCATCGCTGCGGTGTCCGCACCTGCTGCAAATCTGCTCGGCCGACATGGACGGCTCCTCGCGCCGCGGCTGCCCCGCGGAGGCATGGGTGGCATACGGGTCGGGGGCAAACCCTCCACCCGTACTTGAGGTTGATGGTTCACCGAAACCTATGCGTCCGGTACCGGCAGGGTCAACAGCCGACGCGCCGGGCGCGCCGGAAACATCCCCCGCACCGGCGACCTCGTCGCGGAAGAGCGGCCGGTCGCCCTGCCCCTCCACGTCGCCGTGCCCCGCACGGTGCCTCGCCGCGCCGCTTTCCTCGCGGTTCTTCTTGCCGAACAACTTCTCAAACAACTTCACGGGCGATTCCCCTTGACCGAAACAGACCCGCCCGTGGGGCAGGACGAACTCCGAATGCAGACACCTGCCGACCCTGACATCAACACAACGTCCGTAACCACCAGACAGTTTCCACCACGCACCGCGACTTCGGTGCGCCGACCCCCCGCAGGCATCCGCCCGCGTGAGCCGGTCCACTCTTCACTCCGCATCATCACGATGACGACCGAGCGTAGTCAGGCTGCTTCGCAGCCCGCAAGGCATCCACAACGATCTTCGCCGACCGTGTGACGACGACGGTCGCCTGCTCCTTCTCCAGCGTCTGGACGACACCGCCGGGAATGTTGAGCGCGGGCTCCAGATCCTGGGCCTTTCCGATCACCCTGAACTCATACGGCTGTGTGATCTTCTTACCGTCGATCCCGACCCCGCCGCTCTCCTCCGAGAAGTAAGAGCCCGCGACCATCCGCACACCGTTGATCTGGATCGCCTCCGCGCCGGCCGCCCGCAGCTCCTGGAGCGTGTCCAGCAGCTGATCGGCCCGCACCTGACCCGTGGGATCGGTGATCTTCAGCGTGATGCCCGGCCCCTGCGCCGCCACGGTACCGGCCAGGATGCCGAGTTGACGCTCCTTCTCGACGGTCTGCCTGCGCGCCTCCTCGGCCTGGTTGGAGCTGCTCTCCAGCTCCTTGCGCTGATCCTCCAGCTTCTGCTTCTCGTCCTCCAGGCGCTTGGTCCGCCCGTCGAGCTCGTCGAGGATCCGCACGAGGTCCTCCTGACGGGCCCCGCGCAGCGCACTCGAGTCGCTGTTCGAGCGCACCTGGATGGCCAGACCCAGCCCCAGGACGAACAGCAGCAGCGCCACGATCAGTTGGGCGCGGCTCACCCGCGGCGGCCAGAGACCCGCCGCGAGCCGCTGGCGGCCGGTCTCCTCGGGCGGCGCGGGCTCCCCCGTGCCCTGCGGCTCCTCGGGGCTGTCGTTCGTACTCATCGGCCTCACGCCCGGAACACGTGCCGGCGGATGGCCGCGGCGTTGGAGAAGATGCGGATGCCGAGGACCACGACGACACCCGTGGACAGCTGCGAGCCGACGCCGAGCTTGTCACCGAGGAAGACGATCAGCGCGGCCACCACCACGTTCGACAGGAACGACACCACGAAGACCTTGTCCACGAAGATCCCGTCCAGCATCGCGCGCAGACCGCCGAACACCGCGTCCAGCGCCGCGACCACGGCGATCGGCAGATAAGGCTCCACCACGGCCGGTACCTCGGGCCGGACCAGAAGCCCGACCACCACTCCGGCCAAGAGGCCCAGTACCGCGATCACGATGCACCCTTCTGCTGCTCTGCTGCTGTAGCTGTACGTACGGTCAGACTCGACGCGGCCGGCAGCCGCACCTCGTCCGCGGGGGACAGGGTGTAGCGGATCCCGTAGCTCTCCTGCAGCACGTGCAGGTACTGGCCGTCCGCGGAGTCCTGGAAGGCCGTGCCGAGCCGCTTCTTGTCCCCCACCGCCAGCACTTCGTACGGCGGCACCAGCGGCCTGTTGTCGACCAGTATCGCGTCACCCGCGGCCCTGATGGCCGACAGCGCCGTGAGCCGCTGCCCGTTGATGGAGACGGCCTCCGCCCCGGACTGCCACAGCCCGTTGACGATCTTCTGCATGTCGCGGTCGCGCAGCCGGCCGGTGTCCGAGAAACCGGAGCTCTCGCGCGGTCCGCCACCCTTGGAGGAAGCACCCTTCGCGTCGTCCACCACCAGCTTGACGCCGGGCCCGCGGACCTCCGTGGCACCGGACAACAGCGCCACGAGCTCGCCCTGACCACCACTGGGTTGCTGCAGCGCCGCGCGCTGGCGGGCGGCCACATCGGTTCTGAGGCGGTCGATGTCCCGCTCCAGACCGTTCGCGCGCTCGTCGGCCCGCTCGACCCGGTCGATCAGTTCGTGACGCTCCTTGGCCAGCACCGGCGCGGCTATCCGCGCCTCGGCTGCGCCCAGGGTGACGACCATGGCGGCGAGCACGAGCCCGGCGGCCAGCCCCAGTTTCGCCTTGAGGGTGCGGGGCAGACCCGCCGTACCCTGGGCCTCACGCCGGGCGGACGCCTCCGCGTATCCCTCGTCGAGACTGTGGTCCATCACGTGCGTCAGCAGCGACATGGAGGCGTCCGGGCGCGCGGGCGGCACAGGAGAGGCCGAACTCCGGCTGGGGGGCGGCTGCGACATGCCGCACATCGTCGCATGTCGGCGCCCTGCACACCGAATGCACCCGTCCGGCGGGCCGGGGCGGGGTCGTCCCCCCGCACCCGGCCCGCCGGACTCGGTCCTACGTCAACAGCCGCCCGGCACTCAGTGCCCGTCCACCACGGCCGCCCACTCGTCGAGCAGGGCCTGCGCCGAGGCGTCGTCGGGGCCTTCGGCCCACAGATGGGTGACCGCCTCCGCCGGATCCGGCAGGACCAGCGCCCACCGCCCGTCGGCCTCGACCACCCGCACCCCGTCGGTGGTGTCCACCTGACGGTCGCCGGCGGCCTCCACGACCCGCCGCATCACGAGCCCCTTCACCGCCCACGGCGTCGGGACGTCCCGCTTGAGCACGTGCGCCCGCGGGATCCGGGCGTCGATCTGGCTCAGCGTGAGCTGCGTCCGCGCCACCAGCCCGAGGAGCTGCACGAAGGCCGCCGACCCGTCGAACACGCTGCTGAACTCCGGAACGATGAAACCGCCGCGGCCGTCCCCGCCGAAGATGGTGTTCTCCGCACGCCCCACCCGCGTCAGGTCGTCGGGCGACGTGGTCGTCCACTCCACCTGCGTGCCGTGGTACGCCGCCACCTGCTCGGCGACCCGCGTCGTGGTCACCGGCAGCGCGACCTTGCCGCTGCGCTTCTCCGCTGCCACCAGGTCGAGCAGCACCAGCAGGGCCCGGTCGTCCTCGATGATCCGCCCGCGCTCGTCCACCAACGAGATCCGCTCGCCCACCGGGTCGAACCGCACCCCGAAGGCCGCTCTGGCCGAGGCGACGATCTCGCCCAGCCGCACCAGCCCGGCGCGTCGGGACTCCGCGGTCTCCGTCGGCCTGGTTTCGTCGAGCCCGGGATTGATCGTCAGGGCGTCCACCCCGAGCCGCCCCAGCAGGCTCGGCATGACCAGCCCGGCGCTGCCGTTGGAGGCGTCCACGACCACCTTGAGCCCGGCGTCGCTGATCCCCGTGGTGTCCACCCGCCGCAGCAGCGAGCCGGTGTAGGCGTCGAAGACACTGCCCGGGAACTGCAGGTCACCGATCTCGCCGGGGAACGCACGCCGGTACTCCTGGCGCGCGTACACCCGGTCGAGCTTGCGCTGCTGCTGGAGCGAGAGGTCCGCTCCCCGCTCGTCCAGGAACATGATGTCCACCGAGTCGGGCACACCCGGCGAGGTCCGCAGGACGATGCCGCCCGCACTGCCCCGCGCGGTCTGCTGCCGCGCCACGGGCAGCGGTACGTTCTCCAGGTCGCGTACGTTGATGGCGCTGGCCTGGAGCGCCGAGATCACCGCCCGCTTGAGCGCTCGGGCGCCTCGGGAGTGGTCACGCGCCGTGGTGACGGTCGCCCCCTTCTTCAGGGTCGTCGCATAGGCTCCGGCGAGCCGGACCACCAGCTCGGGCGTGATCTCCACGTTCAGGATGCCGGAGACTCCCCGCGCACCGAACAGATGGGCCTGTCCTCTGGACTCCCAGATGACCGAGGTGTTGACGAAGGCTCCGGCCTCGATCGTCTTGAAGGGGTAGACCCTCACGTTCCCCTGGACGATCGATTCCTCACCCACGAGGCACTCGTCACCGATGACGGCCCCGTCCTCGATCCGCGCGGCCCGCATGATGTCGGTGTTCTTGCCGATGACGCAGCCGCGGAGATTGCTGTGGGGCCCGATGTACACGTTGTCGTGGACGACGGCCTTGTGCAGGAAGGCGCCGCTCTTGACGACGACGTTCGACCCGATGACGGTGTGCTCGCGGATCTCGACGCCTGCCTCGACCTTGGCGTAGTCACCGATGTACAGCGGCCCGTGCAGCACCGCGTCCGGGCTCACCTCGGCCCCTTCGGCGACCCATACGCCGGGCGAGATCTCGAAGGCGTCCATCTCGACCTGGACCTTGCCCTCCAGCACGTCGGCCTGGGCCTTGACGTAGCTCTCGTGCGTGCCCACGTCCTCCCAGTAGCCCTCGGCCACATAGCCGTAGATGGGCCGGCCTTCCTTCATCAGCTGCGGGAACACGTCGCCGGACCAGTCGACCGAGACGTCCGGGTCCACGTAGTCGAAGACCTCGGGCTCCATGACGTAGATACCGGTGTTGACGGTGTCCGAGAACACCTGCCCCCACGTCGGCTTCTCCAGGAAGCGCTCGACCTTCCCTTCCTCGTCCACGATCGTGATGCCGAATTCCAGCGGGTTCGGCACCCGCGTCAGGCACACCGTGACGAGGGCGCCCTTCTCCTTGTGGAAACGGATCAGATCGGTGAGGTCGAAGTCCGTGAGCGCATCGCCCGAAATGACGACGAACGCATCATCCTTCAAGGCCTCCTCGGCGTTCTTCACGCTGCCGGCGGTGCCGAGTGGCTTCTCCTCGTTGGCATAGGTGAGCTCCATCCCGAGCTCCTCGCCATCCCCGAAGTAGTTCTTGACGAGCGACGCCAGGAACTGCACGGTGACCACGGTTTCGTTGAGCCCGTGGCGCTTGAGCAGCCTGAGCACGTGCTCCATGATCGGCCGGTTCGCCACCGGCAGGAGCGGCTTGGGCATGCTCGAGGTCATGGGACGAAGACGTGTGCCTTCGCCACCGGCCATCACGACGGCCTTCATGTCGGAAGAGTCCTCCTTGAGAGATGACAGTCGTACCGACATCACCCGTCTCGGTCGGTGACTCGGCAACTCCACCGCGTCATCAGGCCGCCCGGGGCGAGCTCAATCGGCTGTGGCGTCAGCCTTCACCAAACGGCGGACTTGAACCACATAAAGGACTCCTGCCCACCAATAGAGGGTTGTACCCCATCCGGCGAACGCCCATCCGAAAACTGACCCCGTCCAGGCCAACCAGCCGCTCCCGTCACTGAGCAGGAGCAACGGAAACGCGTACATCAGGTTGAAGGTCGCGGCCTTGCCGAGGAAGTTGACCTGCGGGGGCGGATAGCCGTGACGGCGCAGGATCCACACCATGACCAGCAACATCAGCTCACGCGCGAGCAGGGCTCCGGTGACCCACAGCGGCAGGATCTCCCGATAGGTCAGCCCGAAGAGCGTCGAGAGAATGTACAAACGGTCCGCGGCCGGATCCAGCAGCCGGCCGAGGTTGCTGATCTGGTTCCAGCGCCGGGCCAGCTTCCCGTCGAGGTAGTCACTGATCCCGCTGAGCATGAGGACGGCCAGAGCCCATCCGTCGTGCTTCGCGAGGATCAGCCACAGGAACAGGGGCACGCCGGCCAGGCGAGCCATGCTCAGGACGTTCGGAATGGTGAAAATTCGGTCAGTCTGAACCCGAGTCTCCTGGACCTCCACCCGGGGGCCTCCACTGTGACTGTAGAAATCGGTCGTTCGATGCCCCTTGACCCTACAGGAGACCGCACACGTGCCCGTAAACGCAGAAAAGCCCCGCACCGAACCCGTAAGGGCTGGTGCGGGGCTTCCGCAATGATTGTTCGGCGGCGTCCTACTCTCCCACAGGGTCCCCCCTGCAGTACCATCGGCGCTGAAAGGCTTAGCTTCCGGGTTCGGAATGTAACCGGGCGTTTC